>NZ_FCOJ02000084.1 GCF_001545035.1 Caballeronia glebae | reverse complement strand
GTGGAGCGGACCATCTCGTGGCTTCACAACTTCCGCAGACTGCGCATCCGCTTCGAACGGCTCGCTTTCATCCACGAGGCCTTCATGAAAATCGCTTGCTGCATCATATGCTGGCGACACCTGAAAAAGTCATTCTGTTAACACCTCTGAGTCTCGACACATCACACGGGGACTCAACATCTCGCCAGACAGCCCAGGTGTCGGGCAGTATTGTTCCAAGGGCCGTTTGCATATGACACAACGGTTTCGCAAGAATGCAAAGACAAGTAGCGCGCCCTTGTTTCCAATTGATTGCAATTCCGCTATCGAAATAGTCTGTCGCGCACAGGTTACGACGTCTTCTCGCTTGCACGACTGACCTCAAGCAGCTTCAGCCACCTTCGCTCCGTTCATGCGCTCAGTCACTTACTCATTACAACATTTTTCGAAGAAATATGACTATTTGGGATTGCTCATCACCAGTATCATTGGGTTAAATATTAGGTTTTCGCCGCGCATGACCTAAAGTCGATACTTTTGGATCGGTGCATTGATTTCGTCTCCGGAACTGAGAATCCCGAACTTCGCACAGTAGCGCCTCGAAGATTCAATTCGATCCCGCATTCAATAAAAAGAGTCGTCTAATTGACAAAAAGAAAAGTTGCCGTCTGTGGTTTAGGATACGTCGGATTGCCCGTTGCGATTGCTTTCGCAAGGCATTTTGATGTAATCGGTTTTGACTTGGATCGCCGTCGGATAAAATGCCTGCGTGAAGGCGAAGACTGGACCTGCGAAATAGACCGCGTACAACTCGCTGCATCGACAATACGGTTCACCGACGATGTCGCGGATCTGGCTGGGTATGACTTCTTTGTCGTGGCTGTACCTACCCCTGTCGACGCGAAATGCAGTCCCGACTTTTCTTTGCTCATTCGTGCCTGTCAGCTAATCGCGCCGGTTCTGCGACCTGGTTGCATCGTCGTATTCGAATCAACCGTTCATCCGGGCGCCACTGAGGACATTTGCGGTCCTGAACTCGAAAAGGCGTCGGGTTTGCGCTGCGGCATTGATTTCAAACTGGGCTATAGCCCCGAGCGCATCAATCCGGGTGACCGCGAGCATCCGCTGGAGAAAATCGTCAAGATCGTCGCGGGCCAGGACGCCGCGTCTGCAGACATCATTGCTGATACGTATAGCCGCATTATCGAAGCAGGCGTGCATCGCGCATCGTCGATAAAGGTGGCCGAGGCTGCCAAAGTGCTCGAGAATACGCAACGCGACATCAACATTGCGCTGATGAACGAGATGTCGAAGATATGTGACCTCGTCGGCGTGCCAACCGCGGAAGTGCTCGCAGCGGCAGGTACGAAGTGGAATTTCCTTCGTTTCACACCGGGCCTTGTCGGCGGCCATTGCATTGGCGTCGATCCGTATTATCTGACGTCAAAAGCCCAGGAACTTGGCTACCATCCCGAGGTAATCCTTGCGGGACGCCGTATCAACGACGGAATGGCGGAGCACGTTGCCGCGAGACTGGTTCGGTTGCTCGCTAGCAAGCATCGTCTTTCGCCTCTGACAAAAGTCGGCGTGCTCGGCATGACGTTCAAGGAAAACGTTCCCGATATTCGGAACTCCAAGGTGGTGGATCTTTATCGAGGTTTGCAGCGTTACGGCCTTTCCCCGATTGCGTACGATCCCATGGCTGACAAGGCGCAGATGAAGCACGAATATGGCATCGAGCTAAGCGAAAAGTCGCAGCTCAAGAATTTGGATGTACTAATCTTGGCAGTGCCACATCGCGACATCATGTCGTCCTTCTGGACTGACGTGCCCAACATGCTTGGCGATGGCGGCATTGTCTGCGACTTGAAGTCGGCCATCGACAAGCATCGCCTCAAAGCCGATACCGATTACTTCGCCCTCTGAGCGGCGTCCGATACACCGAGACTATCCAGCTTGTCATGAAAGCAGCATCATTGACGATCGCGCCCGTCGGAACATGTCGCATTCATACGCCTCTGCGAAAAGGACGCGAGCGATATCCCGTCAAGGCAGAGCTAGGACGCAACTACGGATTCGTCCATACGAGTTCCGAAGCTCTGCAACAGTTGCGTTTCATGCTACTCGATCAACTCATTCCTGAGGGCGTTCAACGCTTGACGTTCCGTCCAGGGTTGACGGCCGGTATCTATGGGCGGCCTCACACGCCGGCTGGTTTGTATTTGGTTGAAGTGTCGTCGAGGAAGCTGCTTTCCGTCGACGGCTATCCAATCCAGATCAACTACATGGGACGCTACTTCAGCGATTTCTTCGCTGACCGCCGCAGAACCCGCAGGTTCTGGTCGATGGCGTCGATGGAGAAGCTGTCGGAACGTCGGGCGTGGCTCGACAGCGACGCGGAATTCATACGCCTGTCGCCAGCCGATCGTGACCTTCTTGCACAGATCGTCCGTCGTGAGCAGTCGACCGAAGAGCTAGGACGGGAGATGCGCGAGATCGCAGGCCTGGTTGGCAAGGACAAGTTGGTCTTCATCACGCACATCAATGCGATCACGCCCGACAACAAGGTCATCGAGCAGCGTCATCGTTTGATCGAAACGGTTAGCTCTATCGCGCAGTGCATGGGCGTACCTTGCTACGATCCGACAACGCTGATGCGCGAAGTGGGTCAGGTTAACGCGCTTGAAGAAGACGGAATCGATCTCACGCATTACACGGACAGCTTCTCCGAAAAGCTGTTCGCGGATTGGTATGTTCGGTTCATCGGGCCGCGCATCGTTTCGGCTGGTGCGGGCAGCGCGGACATGGATGAACCGCCAGTCATGCAGAAATTGGACACGGCAGAAGGCATCGAAGCGGCTTGGGACGCGGGGCAGATCCGCGAGGCGTCCCAGCGGGTGCACGCGGTTTTGCGCGCTCACCCGAATTCCCTCGTTCACCGAGTCTTGCTTGCACGAATGCAGTTTGAGTTGGGCGACTTCGAAAGCGTCATCGCTTCGCTGGAACTCGCACGTAACGATGGCGGCTTGAACGAGCGAGCGGAACAGTGGCTGATGCGCGCAAATTTCGCCATCGGCGAATACGGCGAAGCAGGGCGTGTCGCGGCGGCCCTGCTCGGCGACGAAATTGAAACGCCCGAGATCCTGCGTATCAGCGCGGAGTCGGCCGCCAAGCTCGGTGACGTAGAAACTGCGCTCGCTGGCTGGAAGCGGCTATTTCGTCTCTCGGAGAATCCACCTGGCGCGGCGACCGCGGCTCTCGATCTGCTGACGTCAACAGCGGACCTTGATGGAGCGAGCCGGTGGGCCGACGAAGTACGCGACGCACTGCCGTCGCATGCGCCGAGCTATTGCGTGCAGTGGGAAGCCAGGCTTCGTTCGAGAGATCGCGCTGCCTTGATCGCACTGGCGGTAACTACCATTTCGCTCGACGAACACGTTGCGCTAGACCTCGCTCAACGCGCGTCATCGCAAGGTTACGCTTTTGCTGCAGCGACGCTCTGCGTCACGCACAGCCTACTGCGCGACAAAGCTGCGCACGCGAGCAAATGGCTCGTGTCACAGGCTGCACGATGGCTCTCGGACGGACTCGCTGCGCTTCAGAACGACGACCTTCTTGTCGCCGCCGATTGCATTCAGGCAAGCGCGCAGGTTATGCCGGCAGCGGCCCAGACAGTACGGGCGAAACGCCTGCTGGAATTGCGACTGCGCCAGGCGGCGCGTCTTGCACTCACTGCAAAGTCGTATCAGGAAGTGGTGTCTATCGCCGTTACCGCGTTGGCGACCGGTTGCCCGTTCCCGGAACTGGACAGCTTCCTCGGACGCGCCTCCGACGCGCTCGGCGATACGGAAACTGCCATGCGTCATCTGCGCCGGGCGGCCGATGCACAAGACGCGACGCTATCCACGCGCATCTTCCTCGCGCGCGCGGCAGCTCGCTGCGGGCGTTATCAAGAAACACAAGAAGCCTATTCGATGCTCGCAATCGACCATAACGTCGATCAGGCGACGCGGGACGAAGCGCAGCGCCAACTTAGGCTATCCCGCAACCGAGCCATTCGCGCCGCGCGCGAAATGCTGGCTGACGGCGAACACGAAAACGCCTGGAAGCTGTTTGATCTGATCGAAAAGACGAAGGATGACAGTTCGGATATCGGGCAAGAGAAAAGACGCGTTCTTATCTCGCTGTACGCAAAGCTTAGAACGCTTGATGTAGACGGTGCCAGCGAGCGCATGACGATCGGCGAAACCATCCTGCGCCTGGCCCCCGGCGATCCGGTCGGTCTGAAGGTAGCGGCGTCAGCTGCAATGCGTTTGCAGCGCTTCGCTCACGCACTGCCTTACTGGTACGCGCTTCGCGAAAAAGCGATCAACGTCGAGCAAATCGAAGGCAGCATTCGAAAGTGTTTGACGTATATCGAGCGCGCCAAAGACGTGAATGAGGCAGATAGCGCGCTCGCGCCAGCCGTTTAGTTTGATAGCACCGCACCTCATGCATATGACCGAGAAGAGTGAAATAGACATATCCGCCGCATTCGGAGAACATGGACGTACTTTCGATTCCGGCTGCAGCGCGTCACCGAAAACGGTGCATCCTCTCGAAACGAACGACGCGCGGTCCGCTGACAGTCTGGACGCGGTCATCGACGAACTCTCACGCTTGGTCTCTGCAGGCACGACGGTGCTGGCTGCCCAAAAAGCCATCGCGCATGCGGAGGACATTGCACGCGCGCATCTACGTGACACGTCGGTGCGGTTCATGTTGCTGAAACTGAAGGACGCAGCGTCCATCTTTCCTGACATGTATGCGCAATGGTCAGCGTTGCTGACCGAATGCCCCGATGATCTGCGCGTTGTCCGCTATTGCGCATCGCATCTGGTCAGGCAGCGACGAAACGACGAGGCGCTCGCGCTGGTCGATCGTCATCTGCCGGAAGTGATCGAAGACTGGCGTGCTGGCCTTGCGCGAGCCGAGTTGCTCTCCGATATACGCGCACACGCTGCTTCGGATCTGATCTTTCAGCGCCTCATCGACACACACGGGCGGCGAGAACCGCGCGTCGCGTTCAGCAAGCGACTCAACAAGCGCGGACTCTTGTTTGAAGCGTACAACGCCATCGCTCCGGTTGCATCCACGCTTGCGCCCGATTCAAAGGCGGGACAACTGGCGGCATCGATTGCAGACGATTACGGGTTCTTTTCGCAACTCGATACGGCTGCCGGCTTCCAGGGACAAGACATAAGAATCCTGTCACTCAAGCACGCCATTCTTTCGTTTCGCAACCGCTCGCTACCTCAAACGCGCTCCAGTGAAGGCATATCGATCGCACTGTTGACGGGTAGTCTGGGACCGGGAGGCGCCGAACGGCAACTGACGCGTCTCGCGTGTCATCTGAAGAGCATGTCGGCGACAGACGGGGAGACGAGCAAACGTGGCGTCTCTGGCAACCGATCGAACGGCAAAGGTATCGAGCTTATCCGCGACGTCGAAGTTATTGTCAGGCAATTCTCCGACGCCTCCCGTGCGAACCCGAACCATCGGCTCGACTTTTTCCTCGAACCGTTGCGCGAGGCCAGTGTCGCCGTCACCGAGATAAATCATTTGCCTGCGGTGTCGATCGCGCACCAACACCTCGATGCGTGCACGCTGGAGCGTCTGCTCGAGAAGCTTCCCGCGCCCGTCCGCTATGGCGTTACACGCCTTACGCCGTTTCTGCGCGAACGTCGTTTCGACGTGGTGAGCCTATGGCAGGACGGCACCTGCCTGTTGGGTGCGTTGGCTGCGCTCCTCGCAGGCGTGCCGACCATCCATCTTGTTTTCCGCGGACTGCCCCCGAACATTCGTACCGATCGTAATCGGCCTGAATACATCGTGATGTATCGCGCGCTTGCCGCGATTCCGGGCGTTCACTTTGTCAGCAACAGCCATGCTGCGGCGCAGGAATACGCACGCTGGCTTGGCCTACCATTGGATCGCTTTCATGTGCTGTACAACGGCGTGCCCGGCATTTCCACCGCGGGCGATGAAAGCGACGAGCGCAAGTGGCGGGCGTTCGCCAACAGTACTCAGGATGCGACCGAAACGATCGGCGGTGTGTTTCGTTTAGAGCCGGACAAGCGCCCGCTCATGTGGATCAAACTCGCTGCGCGATATCTGAAAATGCGGCCGCACGCGCGCTTCGTCTTGGTGGGGGATGGACGCTTACAGGAAAAGGTATCGGCACTCGCTGATGAACTCGGATTGAACGAACGGCTCCTGTTTGCGGGACTGTCGTCGCATGTCGGCTTTTGGTATTCGAAGATGAGCGCCAAGCTACTGCTGTCCCGTTACGAGGGCTTGCCGAACGTCCTGATCGAAGCGCAGATGTTGGGCGTTCCAGTGCTCGCCACGCCTGCAGGCGGAGCCGGCGAATGCTTCGTCGATGACGTGACCGGGCACTTGCTCGATTCCGCCGACCGGCCGAATCTCGCCTCGGCGTGCCAGAAACTCGCCGTCCTGATCGACAGCTTCCGTGCCGACGGCGCGCGCCACGAGTACGCTCGGCAACGCGCACGCCTGCTGTTCTCGGTCGACGCGATGATTGGTCGCTTCATCGAGCTCTGCGCGGGAGCCGAGGTCCAGACTGCGAACGAGGGACGCGACGATCTCCTCGAGAATTCGCTCGAAGCCTGATGTGTGTCGCTCGTTCGCGCCTGCGCCCGGCTGCCGGTAGAGGTAACTGATAATGTCGATCTACACGAAGTGCGGCCCGCGTGCTTCGGCAACTTTCTCGGCGATGCGAATCGCGTCGTGGCTCTTGGCCATGAGCACGGCTATCGCGATCACAGGATGCGGACTGCCGCGAAGCGGCCCGCTTCTGAGCGAGGTCGAGGCAGCGCACGACGGCAACGACATCGTGCTCACGCCGATTACCGCGCAAATCGCGGAAGCGAGCCGCCGGATAGATCACGCGAAGTTTCCCGACGCGCTTCTCATGGCGCAGCCGTTGGCTTATGACAAGCTCGCCGCCGGTGATGGCATCGAAATCACCGTATGGGAACGCGACGGACTGGGCGTGTTTCCGGCCGGCGATGGCGGTGCTTCGAATCTTGGCGAGTTCGTGCTCGATGGTCATGGCAACATCCGCCTGCCCTATGCCGGCACGATTCACGCTGCAGGGAGCACAACTGCCGAACTCCACGATGCTGTCGAGCGTCGCTGGAGCCGCCTAATGCTGGCGTTCGATGTGACCGTCCGTACTTCGGCGAGGCGCGGTCAGACAGTGACCATTCAAGGCGACCTGCAAAAGCCCGGAGTCTATCCGGTCGGACCGGACACCGCGCGACTCAGCGGTCTGTTAGGCTTGGCGGCGCCCAACCAGAATAATCCCGAGCAAACGGCCGTGACCGTTCAGCGACGCGGCATCGCGGGGACCGTTCGTCTCTCGGATCTATATCGCGAGAACGCAAAAGACATCGCGATTCTGCCTGGTGATTCCGTCATCGTATCCACAATCACCGAGCGCTTGTTCGTCCTTGGAGCAACAGGCGTGCAGGGCCGCGTCAAGGTGGCGAGCCGCAATTACAGCTTGCTCGACGCGCTTGGGGATACGCGCGCGCTTAACGATTCGCTGGCCAACCCTCGCGCGGTTTTTCTCATGCGTTCCTCAGTGGTTTCCGAAGAAGCGTCCGCCGATAAACGGCCCGTCGTTTATCAATTCGATTTCACCAAACCGGACCAGATCGCGCTCGCCGGGAAATTCATCGTGCGAGACGGCGATGCGGTGTTCATCTCCGATGCACCTTTCACGCAAGTGCAGAAGTTGCTGTCGACATTCAGTGCGACGCTTGGTACTGCTCGGTCAGTTAGCGGACTTTCGGACTGATCGCTTTCGATGAGCAACGACGAGCGCATCAAGAAGTGGCGTGCACGGCGCCAGTCGGGCGACTACTCGATCGGTGCCGGTTCGGCGGAGTATGTGCGCGCGACCGCGTCGCAAGAGCGTGCTGCGCGCGACGCGTGCAACGTCGATGGACTGCTGCAAGTGCTGCTAGCGGCGCAGCCGGCGAGCAGCCCGCTGCGCTGTGTGCTAGATGCGTTGCGCGCGTCGGCTAACGAATCGATAGTCGAGCGGCGTTCGGTCTATGAAGCGCTGCAGTGCAAGTTGCAGCTTCAGACATCACGCGCCGCACTGAGTCAGGAAGAAGCCGATTTCTGCTCGCGTCGCTTGCGAACAATCATCCGCCTTGTGGAGATGGATCTCCGCGCCGGACTCGACGTGTACGCCGCAAGCTATCGGCCCGAGAGACTGGCGACGGACGATGCCCGGCTGACATCTGCATTCGACAAGCGCGCGCAACGGCGCCGCGAGCAGGAAAAGCAGGACGCGCGCCGGCTTGCACTGCAGAGCGATTTGCCTTTGCTGCCGCAACTTGTTCCCCAGGAGGCGGCCGACCTGAGCATTCTGCGCGCACGAGTCGACTTGCTTCATGCCAAGCAAAACACTCGGACGTTGCACGGCGAGCGCTCAAGGCTCTCGGCATTGCTGCCCTTGCTCGCCCTACAACTGCATACGATGCATGCGGAAAGCCGCTTTGCTTTGATCTGGGCGCTACTCGGTCCGTCGGTGCTGCTTACGCTCATTTCGTCGTTGTACTTCCTCACCGGAACACATTTCGTACTTGGCATGGATGTTCCGACGTTCTCCATGACCGGCGCGACCACATGGATCATGTTTCGACAGATTATCTTCCGCAGCAGCACCGGCTACGTGTCGGCGAGGGGACTGTTGAACTTGCCGGGTGTGACGCCCCTGATGTGCGCGCTCGTCCAGGCGGCGATGTTTCTTTGCATTTACCTGTTTGTGTTCGGCTTGCTGATTACGGTCGGACACAGCTTCAATCTGGTGAGTCTTCCGGTCCATTGGCCCGCATTCGTGCTTTGTGTCGTGGCGATGGCTATCGGTGGCGCCTCGATGGGCGTGGCGTTTGGGGCGGCAGCCACGAGGTGGCATTTCATTCTGAGGCTCGCGCCCGTCATAGAACGATTCCTCGAAATTTTCAGTTCGGTGTTTTTCGTCTCCGAGCAATTGCCGGCTCAATATCGCCCTTACTTTCTTTGGTCGCCCCTTGCTCATGGCATGCAGTTGCTGCGCTCCGCTTACTTCGGCAGCTACCGTTCCACTGACGCCAGCCTGTCGTACTTTCTGACGACGCTTGTGTTCATGGTCGTCATCGCGCTGGTTGCGGAGCGGTTCGCGCGAAGCCGCGTACAGCCAATGTAGGGTCAGCTCATGATCGATCTTTTCAATGTCAGCGATTCGCCGAAACTTTTCGGTTCGACCACGCCCCTCCTGCTGAACGCGGACCTCTCGATACCGAAGGGGCGATATGCGCTGCTGTCGCGTACCCCGGAGCTGCATCGGTCGCTGATCGATGTGCTCACGGGCCTGCGCCCGCCGACGGAAGGGTTCGTGCGGCATAGCGGACTCGTCTCGTGGCCGCTCGGACGACAGGCTTTCATTCGCGGCAAAGTCAATGGACGACGCATGGTGGATTTCGTGTCGTCGCTCTATGGCGTCGATGCGAAGTTATCCTTCGAACTGGTCGCAGATTTGTTGACGAAGCCCGATCATCTGTCGAGACCTATAGAGCACTGGCCGCTCTTCACTCGTCAGGAGTTCTCGCTGGCCCTTGGCTTGACGCCTGCCTTCGACGTGTATGTGATCGAGGGCGCCATTCCGTTCGAACCATGTCGTTTCACTCGTCTCTGGCTGGCGTTGTTCGAGAAACGTCTGATCGGCAGAACGCTGATACTTTCCACCTCCCGTCAAAAGCAAATGGCGGAGTACTGCACCAAGGGTTTGGTTTATGAACGATCCAGCTTTCGAATCGACGATGGCCTCGACGAGTGCATCCGCCGCTTCCCGGCGCGACGATCAAGAAGCGAATCCGGCGACGGCGGAGAGGCGTTCGACCTCCTTGCCGGTACCGCAGGAACCTTCGGAGTCTGACGGCGAAGCCTCCATCGAGATGCGAAGTCGCGAGCGCGAAAGAGCGTGGCGTGAGCGACGTCGCGGTCGGTTTATCTCCATGTCGGTAATCATCGCTCCAGTCTTCCTGAGTCTGATCTATGCGACCTTCATCGCCGTCCCTCGCTACACGGCGGATTCGCGATTCTCCGTGCGCTCGAGTTCCGGTATGCCTACCGGGGGCGTTACGAGCCTGCTTGCGACAGGCGACGGCTCGGGCATCGCGGGCGGCTTTGTCGACGGCTGGGCGGTCAGCGATTTTCTGAGTTCACGAGACTGTATGCAGCGACTGGACAAGAAGATCGACTTGCGTTCGCGTCTTGCCTACACGGGACTCGATCTCGTCAACCGCCTCGCGCCCAACGCCAACGAGGACGACCTGTTTCGCGCCTATCGTGCGGCTGTGAAAGTCTCGTACAACATGATGGAGCAGGTCGATGTGATGACAATCAGCGCCTTTTCCGCTCGCGACGCTGCGGCGATTTCCGAGGCGTTGCTGGACATCGCGCAGGACTTTGTCAATCGAATGGACGAGAAAGGACTGGCCGACGCGTTGAAGATCAGCCGGCAGGCGGTGACCATGGCCGAGCGTGAGGCGAAAGGCGCTCGCGCCCAGTTGGCCGACTGGCGTGTCCAGCACGGAAACATCGACCCGTCCGCCGACGCCGCGATGCTGCTCGGGCTGGTCGCTCAAATCGAAACCGAACTGAATGCCGCTCGAATCACACTCGATAAAGTGCGCGCGCTAAACAATCCCGACCATCCTATGCTGCGGCCCGCGACCGAACAGGTCGCAGCATTGCAGAAGCGTTTAGGCGAGACACGTCGGCGAATGAGTGGGCAAGGCAAGACGGAAGCGAGCCTCATCAGGGAATATGAGGAACTGAAGAACGCGCAGACTTTCGCTGATTCCAATCTGCAAGCCGCTCAACAGAACTATCAGCAAGCGTTCACCGGGTCGCTGCGGCTGCAACGCTACTTGAGCGTGATCGCGAAGCCTCTTTCGAGCGAACTGCCGACGAGTCCCAGAAAATCGTTGCTCATGCTCGAAGCGCTGGCGTGCGGTTTCGCGCTCGCCCTCGTGCTTCGCATTGGAAAATCTTCGTTGCGGGAACTGCGTCATGGATAAGGCGCTGCAGGCGTCCACGCCGCCCCCGTCGCACGAGTCGGCATTCGGCGCGTGCAGGACGGCCGTACGCGCAGGCGATTGGCACGCGGGCCTTGCCGCGTTCGCGGCCGCTGTGGACAAGGGCGAAGCGCCGGACCCAACGGCGAGCGTGTATCGCGCGATCGCGAGAATCCGTTCGGAAGACGATCCGACCGCTGGCATTGCCGAACTCGACGCCGATCAATTGCGGGCCGCCGATGTGCGCCTGGACTGGCGACGTCTGGTCATTTCGCCGCTGACGCGCTCAAAGGCCTCGAACGCGGCCGTCGCCGCATTGCAACTCGCGCTCGATGCTTGGCCGGACTCGCTGGATGATCGCCGCCTGCTCGCGAGCATCCTCGGTCGCCTTGGCCGGTGGGACGAAGCCATTGCTCACGCCGATGCCGCCGAAACGCACTCGCCAGGCGATACAAGCCTTCATGCGGCGCGCATTTTGTTGCGGTTGCAGGCTGGCCTGATCGACGACGCGGCGCACATAGCATCCGACACCATCGAGTTGGTCGTCGACGACAACGAGAGCGCGCACGTGTGGCTCATGGCGCTGACGCGGGGCGGACAAAAGGCGACATCGGCACGTGCTGCCGCGCGCCTCGATCCGTCGCTGTTCCGCAACGAACGTGTTGCAGCTGGCGTCGTGCAGTCCTTGCTCGGCGACGATCGCTTCGATGCGGCAATCGCTGCAGGCGAACGTGCGCTGCAAGGAGGATTCGACGGCGCCGCGTTACGCTCGCAATTGGGTCAGGCGTATCTCGCGCGCGGCGCACGCGACGATCGTGCCGTATCGGCGCTGGAACATTTCGAGCAAGGTGTGTTGCTCGCGCCCGACGACGTGCGCCTCGCCTCGCTCCACGGCAAATGCCTGCTTGGCGTCGGCCGCTATGTCGACGCGATCGCGCCGTTGCAACACGCTTGCGAACTCGCGCCAAACCTCGATCATCCTCGCGCGATGCTTGCCCGCGCATATCGTCACAGCGGACGATACAAAGAAGCCGCTGAAACGCTCCTGAAGCTGGTGAAGGTCCAGCCAGAGCGTTCGCGCTGGCAGCGGCTCGCGATCGCTGCGCTTTCGCAGGCAGGACGCGACGACGAGGCCGGTTCGCTGTACGACGCGTATCTCCGCAAACGCGCCGATGCGCTCCCGGACAGTTTCGCGGATGCCTTGTCACAGCTCGAGGAAAAAATCGATGGTGCACCGGTGCCGCGGGCGCGCCTCGACTGGGCGTGGTCGCTGCGTGAAGATAGTCCGGCGATGGATCGCACAGCCTGGGAGCGGGCTGCCTGCTGGGGCTATCTGGTCGATCATCTGCTGCTCGAATGGCTGGAATGCCGAGAGGACAAGGCGGAAGAGGCGATGGCCGTGCTCGGCGATCTCGACGAGGCCGAGCGCTTTCTCGAACCCATTCGTTCGCAAAACAAGGGCTTTCTGATCGCGACCGCACACGTCGGGCCGATGTATGCGGGCCTGATGGCGCTCGAACTTCTGGGTATTCCATCGCGATGGCTGGCGAGCATGCCAAGCGTTGCCCGTGCCTCGTATGCGTCGGCGCTGATTTCGACGGCCGATCAGACGGAAACACAGGTCGCCAAACAGTGTCTGCGCGCACTCGACGCAGGATTGGCAGTCTGTCTGGCCATAGACGGCGCGCCCAGTCCATCTGCACCACGCATCACGTTCGAAGGGCAGGAAATCACCTATTCAAGCTTCGCGGCCCGGACGGCTCATCGTTTGGGTATGCCCTCCATCTTCTATGTACCGCGATGGAAAAACGGCAAGGTCGTGCCGACGCTCGCCATGCTTCCTGAGCCGCGTCGCGGCGAAGACGTCGAAGACTACGCTCTGCGCTGGCAGAGCACCTACCTTTCGCTGCTGCGCGAACAGTTGTCCGGTTCACCGGAGAACCTGCGACTGAGCGGTGGCTTGTGGCGGCACGTCCGCCGCGCTGATCGCTCGAAGAATGATTTTCGAGCGCATCAATAATGCAATCGAACCCTCACGATCGACGGAAACATGAACAGAACACAAATTGAAATACTCGATGCCAGGCATCCGGCGCTACCATCCTGGTTGAACGATGCGACGCAAACGACGCTGCGCAATTGTCTGCTTTCCAGGCGCTACATCTGGCTCGTGACGGGCGCGGCCGGCTTCATCGGCTCGAATCTCGTCGAGGTGCTGCTTTTGCTTGGCCAGCACGTGCGCGGCATGGATAACTTCGCCACCGGACACCAGCGCAATCTGGATGAGGTCAGATCACGCGTCGGCGAAACCAACTGGCAGCGCTTTACGTTCTTTCAGGCCGACATTCGCGAACTACGCGCGTGTGAGAGTGCGGTCGAACGAATCGATTACGTATTGCATCAGGCGGCCCTCGGTTCGGTGCCGCGCTCGGTGAACGACCCGATTGCAACCAACGATGTGAACACGTCCGGGTTTCTCAACATGCTGGATGCGTCGCGGCGAGCCGGCGTGCAGCGGTTCGTATATGCCGCGTCGAGTTCGACCTATGGCGATGAACCGAACCTTCCCAAGCGTGAAGACCGCATCGGCAACCCGCTGTCGCCTTACGCGGTGACCAAGCTCGTCAACGAGATTTACGCCGGCGTATACGCAAGAACCTATGGTTTCGCGTCGATCGGATTGCGCTATTTCAACGTGTTCGGACCGCGCCAGGATCCGTACGGTGCCTATGCCGCCGTTATTCCGAAATGGATTTCCGCGATGCTCGGCAACGAGGCAGTCCAGATAAATGGCGACGGCGCCACCAGCCGCGACTTTTCCTACGTGGGCAATGTCGTGCAGGCCAATCTGCGCGCGGCGTTACGCGACAAGTTGACCACGAGTACGGTGTACAACGTGGCGGTCGGCGGGCGCGCAACGCTGAATGATCTTTTTCTCGTGATCAGGGACGGACTTTCAGCGCATGGCATCGAATATCGGCAGGAGCCGATTTACGGCAATTTCCGCGCGGGCGATGTTCGTCATTCGCAGGCCGACGTGTCTAAAGCCCGTAGCGAGATGGCCTTCGAGCCGCTCGTGGATTTGCGCGCCGGGATGGTCGAAGCGCTGCCCTGGTACATCGAGCGACTTTCCCGATAACCATCGGGCGACACGTGCGTATTAGCGCTATGAATTTCGAGAACGGAGATCGCGAATGAAGCACCATCGCGCGTCAGGCGCGCTTAGGAAACGTATCGGCACAGTGGTATTGCTCGGCATGTGCCTGTTCACTCGGGTCCATGCTGTCGAGAATGCCAATTGCAGCGTCGCCAGTGAAGGCTGCGCGACGGTGTCATCACTTCTCTCCATTCGCGAAGGATATGGTCGGGATGCGACAGGCGGCGCCGGTGGGCAATTGGTGATCGTGTCGTCGCAGGAAGACGAGGGTCCCGGCACGTTGCGCGACGCGCTCCTCCATGCCAGGACGCCGACCTGGATACGCTTCGCCGGAAACATGACAATCGAACTCAAGTCGCAACTTCGCGTGCCATCGAACGTAACCGTCGACGGTCGCGGCCACAAGGTGACGTTGCTCGATTATGGCTTTGGCGTCTATCGTAGTTCCAACGTCATCCTCACGCATCTGACGATCGACGGCCGCAATCGAACTTTCACGCAAGCGGTCGATATCGCTAACGCCTCCCATCAGATCTGGATCGATCATCTCGATTTATCGCGTTTTTCTGCACGACTCGTGAACGTGAAGAACGGAGCGACGGATGTCACCGTGTCCTGGGTGAAATTCCACGATGACAACAAGGTGATGCTCATCAACAACATCACGTCCGACAACCTCTTTGCGAACTTTGATCGGGACGCCGTAGCGCGCGTCACGATGCATCACAACTATTTCGTCGATACGGTCCAACGTAATCCGCGCGCGCAGTTCGGCACAGTCCATTTCTATAACAACCTGCTTGAAAACTGGGATTTTTACGGCATGAGCTTTGGTCTTGAAGCAAAAGCCGTGATAGAGGGAAATATCTTCGCGAATTCGTCGGTCCGTTCATGCAAGGAGCCACCCTTTTTCTCCACCGTGGAGGGTGTCGAGGCGAGTTACTGCAAATATATCGCCGACTCGCCCGCGCGCAGCGCGCTCGCAAACGGCGAAGCGGACCGCAAGCGCTATGAGGCGGGAGCGAAGAAGTACGGCTATTCACGCGACTACCGCGCCTTTTTGGCAGTTCAAGACAATCTGTTTCTGGGTGACGCGAAGCCGATTCTCGAAGATTACCTGCCCGAACGGGTGCCAGCCGTGAGCTACTGCAGGACCTACGAGCATCCCTCAGAAGCGCTCGCGGCGCGAATCCGGCGAGAGGCGGGCAATACGTCGACTCAGAGCCAGTCCGCACGCTGTGGCGATCATTGACGGCACGGAATGCCAGATTCAGCGATTTGGAGCTTCGTCACAAGCGCCCTCGTGATGTGCAGAAGCTAGCTCGCGTGCTCGGTCGACATGGGTCGGTCTTGGTGTCCGGCCGGTACTCTTCTGAACTGCGACTCCGCTTGGCAGAGGGAGAATTATGGCTCTCGCGCCGCATTTGGAGCGTTTGAAGGCTGTCGGTGAGAACGTCCAGGCGGTCGTTGATTTCCACTGGAAACTGACCGACGATTTTCATCTAAAACTGACCCAACCTTGAAGCACCGAAACGCTAGTCGTGTGCATCGATTTCTGTCTTTTCTGCTGGTTTTGGTGAGGATTTTCGGGTAATGGCTGGCTTTGTCGGTTGTCCAACGGACGACCAGTGAAGCTAGTGGAGCAACAATGGCGGTTGTCGCTTGTGAGAGCTTGGGAGCAAGAAGGCATCGAAGCCTTTGCTAGACTTCTTCTGGGGCTGTGGGGAAGGAGAATCAAACATGCAAGCCCGGGACCGGTACGCCGCGAATGAACGAGGGAATGCTCAGCATTGCGCTCAGACCGCTCGATTTCGATTCTGCTTGATGACGTCATTGTTGCGACGATGGGTGTATTCCGGGGATTCGCCTATATCGCCTCGGCAGGCGTGCCTATTTCGATAGACGACGACCAATTCGCCGCGTTGGGCAACGATTCGATACTGGCCATTCCCATTCGCGTGTGGGTGCTCAGTGTTTTGCTAATCGTGAATCATTTCGTCCTGTCCAAAACAGTGTTCGGCCGAAATGCGTATTTGGCTGGCGGCAATCGCGAAGTCGCCCTTTACTCGGGTATCAACGTCACGCGCCTACGCGTTGTCATTTTCATGGTCTCCGGTCTGATGGCAAGCATCGGCGGCGTGCTCATGACATCGCGTCTTTATTCGGCACAGCCTAACGCAGGCATCGGTTATGAACTGGATGCAACTGCTGCGGCAGTGCCTGGCGGAACAAGTCTGAGCGGCGCATACGGCACCTTCGTAGGAACGTTGATTGGCGCCCTGATCATTGGCGTCATCATTAACGGCATAAACCCGATGAGCGTTCCTTATTTTTATCACTGATTGTGAAGGGCCTCGCGATCCTCGTCGCCGTTTGCATCGACGTTCAAACGAAGAAGCGCCATGGTTAACACTGAACAGCAAAAATCCCGGAAGTCCGGCTACATTCCCGACGATGGGTGAAAATCCTCGTCGAAATCATGGCGACCAACTCGGTCAGTCGTTTCGCGAGCCGGGGATGCTCGTCGGTCCCTACGCGAGCGCTGCGCCAGCCATTTTCATCGATCAAGTCGCGAAGGTCGGCAGCCCTTGCGCCATGATCGGTTGCGTGGGCGATGACGATTTCGGCGCACTCAACGTCGAGCGACTGCGCGCCGATGGCGTAGATGTTTCCGGAATTGCGGTCATCAAGACGGCGACCCGGAAGCGCATTCGTTACCTATAAGGAAAACGGCGACCGCGACTTCGTCTACAACATCGCCAATGGCTCTTCGGACACGTCGCCGTCGGCAACGTGCGCGAAAGCCTGCTCGCTCAGTGTCATCACTTTCACGTGATGGGGTCATCGGTCTTCTCGTTTCGGATACTCGGTTTGTCTGGCGTTCTGAAACAGTTGCCAGACATGGTATGCGAAGCTCTCTCGACGGACTACCAGACTCCCGAAGCGCTCGCAGCCTTGGTCAACGACGGATTCGCAATCTTGAAGGTTGGTCCGGCGTTACGTTCGCCCTTCGCGAAGCGCTGTACGCGTCGGCCGACATGGAGGACGAACTCGTCTCTGCGGGCGTCAGGTCACATCTGCGAGATGTAATCGAAAAAAGTCATGGTCGCGAGAAACCGGGTAATTGGCAGAAGTATTATCACGGCGATGACGACGAACAGCGACTATCAAAGGTCCGCATGTCGCGGACCTTTCTTTTTTCACGCGCCGAGCGCCCATCCTCCGAGTGCTGTCAGCGCCACGACGATAACCGGCGACACGCGTCCGACAGCAAGAAGTCCAAACGCGATCAGCGCCAGCGCGACATCCGGGCGCGAATGCACGGCGCTCGTCCACACCGGGTCATACAACGCGGCGCCGAGAATCCCGACTACAGCGGCGTTCACGCCGCCCATCGCCCGTCGTATTGCGTCCCGCTGACGCAGCGTCTCCCAAAACGGCAAAGCACCGAGCACGAGCAAAAACGCGGGCAGGAACACGGCCGCGAGCATCGCGAAACCGCCGATCCATCCGCCCAGCGGCGCGGGCATCACCGCGCCCAGAAACGCGGCAAAGGTAAAAAGCGGACCGGGCACGGCCTGAGTTGCGCCGTATCCGGCGAGAAAAACGTCATTGGGCACCCATCCGTTTGGCACGATGCTCGCCTGAAGCAGCGGCAACACGACATGTCCGCCGCCGAAAACGAGCGCGCCGGACCGATAAAACACAGACGCCATCTTGAGCCAGTTCATGCCGGTCCAACTGGCGAGGCCGGGCAGCAAAGCAAGCAGCACGAAAAAGACCGTGAGCAGAATCGCGCCTTGCGCTCTGCCAATGCCGTAACGCCGATGCTGCGCCGACGGCAGATGCTTCAGCGTCAACATGCGCCAGCCGACGACACCACCGAAGCCGATGGCGCACAACTGTCCGACCGCCGATGGCGCTTCCAGCACGATCAACGCAGCGGCCACGGCAATGCCGGCGCGCAAACGATCGGGACAGAGCGACGTCTTCATGCCCCACACCGCTTGCGCGACGATCGCGACCGCCGCGAGCTTGAGGCCATGCACGATTCCCGAGTGGCTCAACTGAGCCCAGTGCGCCATTCCGAGGGCAAACAAGATAAGCGCGATCGCGGACGGCAAAGTGAAGCCGATCCAAGCCGCGAGCGCGCCGAGCCAACCCGCCCGCGCGAAGCCGATGGCGATTCCCACCTGACTGCTCGCCGGCCCCGGTAGAAACTGACATAGCGCGACCAGATCGGTGAAGCTCGCGTCGTCGAGCCATTTCCGACGTTCGACGAATTCGGCGCGGAAGTAGCCGATATGCGCGACCGGCCCGCCGAACGACGTCAGCCCGAGTTTGAGAAACGTGGCGAGCACTTCGAGCGGCGTTCCGCGCGCGGAGTTCGGGTTCATGCGAAGCCATCGCCCTGTGGACAACCTTGTTGGCACATCATCGCGTTTACTGTTGGCGGTTTCTGGACAACTCG
Organism: Caballeronia glebae; assembly: GCF_001545035.1. Taxonomy (GTDB): domain Bacteria; phylum Pseudomonadota; class Gammaproteobacteria; order Burkholderiales; family Burkholderiaceae; genus Caballeronia; species Caballeronia glebae. Next base: position 3,617 of record NZ_FCOJ02000084.1, on the reverse strand, counting down.
GCGTTCGTCGCTACGACGTGAAAGTTGTCCCAGCTTCAATCCGAAACCGGACCCGCCATACCGGACTTGTCGGCTCGGTAAACCTCTGACGTAAAACGCGCATCTGCAGTTATCCACCGATTTGTTAGCAGCTTGTTAACTACTACTACGTATACATACGAATTCTTTTGTTAACTCAGACAACGTGGCCGCGCTGCCCAAAACCTCATCGCTCAGCAAGACTTCAAGCAGCAGCACCATGCGCATGTCTCAACCGCTCCCGGCTGTTGCTCAGGTGCATGCGCATAGCGGCGCGGGCATCGTCGGGGTCCTGACGCACGATCGCCTGATAGATCGCCTTGTGCTCGCTCAGCACGCTGCGCAAGCGCTCGATCTGATCCAGCTCCGCGATTCCCGCCTTGCCAAGCCGCGTGCGCGGACTCACGCCGCGTCCCATCTGGCTGAGCACGTCGAAGAAATAGCGATTGCCGCTCGCCCGCGCGATCTGCAAATGAAATTCGACGTCGTGTTGCAGCACATCGGTGCTGCGGTTCTGAAGCTGTTCCTCGAAACGCGCCAGCGTGCTTGCAATCTGTTTCAGATGCTGTTCCGTGCGCCGGCCCGCCGCCAACGCCGCCGCCGCGCCTTCGAGATCGATGCGAAACTCGATGATCGCCATGATGTCCAGCAGGTTCGACAGATCCGCGTCCGCGAGACGCACCGATTCGCGATCCTCGGACGACCGCACGAACGTTCCGACGCCGTGCCGCGTTTCCACGACGTTCGCGGCCTGCAAGCGCGACACCGCCTCGCGCACGACGGAGCGACTCACCGATAGCTGTTTCATCAACGCGGCTTCGGTCGGAATCTTGTCGCCGGGACGGAGCACGCCGCGTTCGATATCCTCGATCAAGGTTGCGACGACTTTATCGGTGAGACTGGCCATGTTGATTCGCTGCTGATTGAATGTGTTCTGGGAGGCGCGGCGTTTACGCCCGTTGTCGGACGTCGTCGCTTCGCTTAGCATCGGCTCGCGCTCCGAGCGCAATAGGGCACATGTCTGCGGATGTCCGACAACGCATCTTCCTGCTGGTGAATCCGTTCGTCAATTCCGCACGTACTGTCGGTCGAAGCGCATTGATATAAGACGTCGTATAAGCGCGAGCGAATGATTTCTGTCGGTAATGTCCTAAAATCAAAGGAATTCAGGGTTAACGCCCCTGTCGTTTGCCCACGAATTAGCGGTACTCTGTGTTAAGACGTCTGATAACTAGAAAGCCTTCGGACGTACCGCTTTCCAATTCAGATCGCCGTCGTCACAGGAGGCATCATGCCGTCTTCGTCACCGTATCAATCGCTGCCCAATACATTCCGAACGTCGCTGCGCGAACGCAAGCGGCTGATCGGTTGCTGGATGTCGCTGGCGAGTCCGATCGCCACCGAGCTCATCGGCGTGGTCGGATTCGACTGGATGCTGCTCGACGCCGAGCACGCGCCGAATGACGCCCTCACGCTCATCCCGCAGTTGATGGCGCTCAAAGACAGCCCGAGCGCGCCCGTCGTGCGCCCGCAGGCGAACGATCCCGTCGCGATCAAAAAACTGCTCGATGGCGGCGTCGTCAATTTCCTGATTCCGTTCGTCGACAGCGCCGCCGACGCCGAGCGCGCGGTCGCCGCGACGCGTTATCCTCCTCAGGGCATCCGCGGCGTGTCGGTCGGGCACCGCGGCAATCGCTACGGCACGGTTCCGAATTACTTCCAGGTCGCGAACGACAACATCAGCGTCGCGGTGCAGATCGAGAGCCGCGCGGCGGTCGAAGCGATCGACGAGATCATCGCGGTCGAAGGCGTCGATGCGTTGTTCGTCGGCCCGTCGGATCTCGCCGCTTCTTACGGTCATATCGGCAACGCGAATCATCCGGACGTGCAGGCGGCCATCGCGCATGTATTCGAGCGCGCGCACGCGGCCGGCAAGCCGAGCGGCATTCTCGCGCCCGTGCAGGAAGACGCCGAGCGCTATCTGGCGCTGGGCAGCACGTTCGTCGCCGTGTGCGCGGATCTGGGCATGCTTAGAAACGCGGCGCAGGCCATCAGGAAACATTTCATCCCCGAGTGAGCGCGACACGCGTCGCGCACGACCGGGCCGACACCGAAAATCGACATCAAGGAGCGATACATGCAAAAGGCAGGCTTTATCGGACTGGGCATCATGGGCAATCCCATGGCGGCCAATCTTCTCAAGAACGGCGTCCAGCTCGCGGCATTCACGCGTAGCGGCGTGCCCGCCGAGCTGACCGGCGCGGGCGCCACGGCCTGCGATTCGCCCGCGGACGTCGCCGCGCAGGCCGAGGTCATCTTCATCATGGTGCCGGACACGCCGGACGTCGAGCGCGTGCTGTTCGGCGAGAACGGCGTTGCGAGCAAGCTGAAGAGCGGGCAGATCGTCGTCGACATGAGTTCGATTTCGCCGATCGCCACGCGCGAGTTCGCGGCGAAAGTGCGCGAGAAGGGCGCCGATTATCTCGATGCGCCCGTTTCCGGCGGCGAAGTCGGCGCGAAGGCCGCGTCGCTCACGATCATGGTCGGCGGCGCGCAAGCCACGTTCGACAAGGTCAAGCCGCTCTTCGACATGATGGGCAAGAACATCTCGCTCATCGGCGAAGTCGGCGCGGGTCAGGTCTGCAAGGTCGCGAATCAGGTGATCGTCGCGGCGACCATCGAGGCGGTCGGCGAAGCGCTGCTGCTCGCGTCGAAGGCCGGCGTCGACGCCGAAAAGGTCCGCACCGCGCTGATGGGCGGCTTCGCGTCGTCGCGCATTCTCGAAGTGCACGGCGAGCGTATGACGAAGCGCACGTTCAATCCGGGCTTTCGCATCGAGTTGCATCAGAAGGATTTGAACCTCGCGCTCGCGACGGCGCAATCGCTCGGTGTCGCGCTGCCGAACACGTCGAACTGCATGCAGTTGTTCAATGCGTGCGCCGCGCACGGCGGCAAGGCCTGGGATCACTCTGGCATGGTGCGCGCGCTCGAAATCATGGCGAATCACGAGATCGGGCAGAAAGCGGAGTAACTTTCGGTCTCAGGCAGGAACGACAAAAGCCGGCGCGAGCCGGCTTTGTCGTTTCCGGGCGCGCAGCATTGGAGTTGTCAGATGTCTTGGCCGAGGTGCTGACCCAGTCGGGCGCTACGATGTAAAAGGCGGCAAACGCATGAGCCATAAGAGCTCTACGCACAAAGGGTAAACGCGTTGTTGGCCGTAGAAGATGGTCGTCGTACAATGTCGTCAGACAACGTATCACTATCAAAGGGTCATGCTCATGTCTACGAACGCAGTCAAATCGAACGCTACTCCCACAGTCACCGAATTGCGCGTCGTGCCGGTCGCCGGGCGCGACAGCATGCTCATGAACCTTTCGGGCGCGCATGGCCCGTTCTTCACGCGCAACATCGTGATCCTGAAGGACAGCGCGGGTAACACGGGCGTTGGCGAAGTGCCGGGCGGCGAAAACATTCGCAAGACCATCGACGATGCGCGTGCGCTCGTCGTCGGGCAATCGATCGGCAATCTGCATTCGGTGCTGAATCAGGTTCGCACGAAGTTCGCCGATCGCGACGCGGGCGGCCGTGGCCTGCAAACC
>NZ_FCOJ02000051.1 GCF_001545035.1 Caballeronia glebae | reverse complement strand
TACTGCTGAAATCCCGCCGGCCCGTAGATGCGGTTCCATTCGAGCAGGCTGTCGAGCGGATAGAAATAGCCGTCGTAACCGACGCGCGAAAGCTCGATCGCCTTGCGCTGCTTGCGGTAATACAGCTCGTTGAACGCGCGCAGCGTGAGGCCGTTGATGAGCGAGACAGGCGGCGTGAACGTTACGCGGCGCGTGTTGCGTTGCTCGACATCGAGCGAGCCGTGGATCGCGTGATCGCCCGCCATGAAGATGCCGCGTCCGAGCGCGGCTCCGCGGCTCGCGCAATCGACCCACGCGACGCAGTATTCATGTTTTGCGTCGTACTCCTCCGACAGATCGAAGAACTCGTCGAGCTTGCCGAAGCGAATGCTCGTCACGTCGATGAGACTCGTGCGGATCGGCATCAGCGAAAACTCGGCCCACAGGATGAGTCCCGTGAGCCCGAGGCCGCCGATCGTCGCGTTGAAGAGTTCGAGGCCCGATTTTGCGTTGTGCATGCCGAGGCTTCATCTGTACGGGTGTTGAAAGGTGCTATCGGAAAAGGCACATTGAAATCGCGAGCTTTCCATCGAACTTCGCGCTCCGAAGGCCCTAATATCCTATCTACCTATCCGCGTCGTCGACGCATCGACCCGAGTGCAGCGCACTCCGTTTGTACCAAGCCTCGCGCTCAATGCGCGCAATCATCTTGGACGGCAGCTTTGCTGCCTACCAAGCTGGCCGTGTCTTGCGGAAACTGAGTTCTACAAGAACCGCATGAACGCTAGCCTTTTCAACAATACGCAAAACCTCATCGACTGAGAACAACCTCGCACGGACAGTGCGAACGTCTACTTTCCTTTCGTCTCCGGCAATCACGCCAAGCCTGACTCACGCGGTCCCATATCGAGGCGATCGCGATGAGCAAGCTCTCGAGACGGGAAATCACTTGCACCATAGGTGCGGATTTCTTCATCCTTTTCTGTCGGCCTGCGCAGCCGAAAACAAAATGCGCAACAAGAATTGCTTGGCTCGACAGGCCATGCCTGCGGTCAAGTAGCCGTGCTTCGGATTCGTCCGGAGTATGGATCATCAGGTCGCAGTGCTTCCCTGAGCCGGGTGAATCGAAAATCTGATCTCTAAGATCCCGGAAAGCAAAGCGTGCAGTATTCCAACCACCCCGGGACGTTCTTTTGATAGGTGAGAACGTCGCCTTTCAGATCAAAGCCGTGAAAATCCAACTCAACTTCTCGACGCTGTTGGACAACTCTGGGCTGCCACAGCGGCTCACGAAAGAACTCGCCGAACTCTTTCAGCACCACCTATCCAAAGCACACAGCAAGACGCGTGTGACCTCGAACGCAATCTCCATCAAAACGCAGACATACCGCGTGCGACATCTCATCGCGGGCTTACGCGAACTACGAAAGGGCGGCTTTGCGCTTCAGTCGCCGTGGAACCTCTCGGAAAAACATATCGCCTATCTGGTTAAGCTTTGGGTTACCGAGAAGGAACAGGCGCCGGGCACCGTCGAAAACAAGCTGACCTATTGGCGCACGCTCGCCGCATGGATGAAAAAGCATCAACTCGTGGGGACCGTCGATGACTACATCAAGCGGCCGGACGGATACCGCCGCTACTATGTGGCTCAGGAAGATAAATCTTGGGAAGCCGCCAGCGTCGACGTCAATAATGTGATCTCCCGACTTTGCGAGCGCGATCGCTGGGTCGCAATCCAGGTCGAGTTGCAGGCCACCTTCGGGCTGCGTGCGCAGGAAAGCATGCTGCTGCGTCCCCTGCAGTGTCTGCGCGTTTCAGGCCACCTGCATGTTATCGACGGCACCAAGGGTGGAAGGCCCCGGCTCGTGCCGATCGACGCCGAATGGCAGTATGAAGTCCTGATCCGCGCTGCAAGGCTCGCCAACCCACGCACGGGGTCGATGATTCCAGAGCCGTGGTCCCTGAAAAAGTGGTATCGCCATTTCTACCACGTCCTGCAGAAGGAGGGCATCACCCGCGGCGGCTTAGGCGTCACGGTGCATGGGTTGCGCCATGCGTACCTTCAGAGAATGTACGAGCAAATTACCGGCGTACCGGCACCCATCAAGCGGGCCGACCACCGGCCGGACCCGGAGCTTCATCAAAGGGCCATGCAACAGTTGGTCGAAGCCGCAGGACATAGCCTCGCAGGAAAGGCGACGGCGTATATCTCGACCTTTGCCACGGCCGAGCGACTATCGCGACCCGTGATCACACCCGAACATGTGATCGCCGCCCTTAATGCCGCAAACGGCGTCAAATCTGAAGCCGCGAAGAACTTAAAGATATCGAGGCAAGCGCTTTATCGCCTCCTCGCCAAGTGCGGGCCTTCGCAAGTCGCTTCATCGGGGGATTCCCCTGCCGTGGATCCACGATCAATTGAAGCGTTTCATGACGACGCGTTTGCGATCGAACCTGCTAACGCGTCCTGTGACAATCCGGTGCCCGGGCAGTTGTCACTGCTTGACGATCGGCCAAGCTAATAGGGGCTAGCGACAATGATCTCGGCTGCATGATTACTGAGCAGAGCGTCGACCGAGCTTGGTCGGCGCCTTGCAGCATGCACGGTCATTGTCTGTAGGGCCGTCCCTTCCTCGTGCGAGCGCTCACGCGGGCGAGACGCGCGTTCGATCCGCAGCAGTCCAGTGATCATGATGGATTGCACCCTCTCCCATAGCCCGCCAAGGCACGCTTCCTTTCATTGATCTGCACTGCCCTGCGTAAGTTAGCGCGTAGAACGGCCCCGTAGCAGAATGACGGTGCTGCTTCTTGTTGGTTTCGTTCCAGCTTGTCTGCAGTGTTGGCGCGCGCGCTCATACATGGCAGAACCCGAAAATCGCTTGCCGGAACTGGCTACACCGAACAACGAAAATTGCATGTGTGGGATCAACAGCAGCGGCTCCATCCTGCGCCTCGCGCGTCGTCGTATCGACGACTATCTACGTGACGGAGACAACGATCTTCGATGTCGAGCATGCGAATCTTGGATACCCTCCTTCTGCTCAACCCGGCGACCAACGCTATCCGGATAGCGCTCGTATCCCAGAATGACCGCGTTTTTCTCCCAGCTTTTTCTCATACGTCGTTCAGAAGCCTCGCCAAGAGGCCCTGCACGGCCCGATTGCTACCGGGACAACCTCCGCTGTATGGCGTCAACTACTGTGGCCGCCCGTGTTGCCTCACGGGATGATGTTACTCCCGGCTAATTGTCACCGACGAATCGTTTGTTGGTGAGGGCTGGCGCTGCGTAGCAGCGCCAGCCCTCACCACTTCGGTGTAGGCGCCGCTGAGTATCCGGGTCACCAGCTCCCTCGCTCGATCCGATCGCCACACTTTCACCCGGCGCTGCAGGGTGCGCAGTTGAGCGCCGGAATACAGGGTGGGAGCCATCGCGGTGAGGCGCTCGTATAGCTGCTTTGCCGTAATGCCGGGCTCGGTTTCGAGCCACCCCTGTATCTTCGGCCAGGTATGTTCGAACGGATCTTCGCGGGTACGCCAGTCATGTGGGACGCGCGCTTTGCGGTGATGCGTCGGTCGAATCTCGCCGGTCTGCCACGCTGTCCCAAGACTCGACAGGAAGTCGGAGAGCGGGACCTCAGTTGCTGTCTTCGTCGGCGCCGGCAGACCGCCAGAAGCACTGCTTTGTGCAACGCGCTGTTGTGCTTCGCGAATTCGATGCAGCAGATCCAATGGATCGAGCCTACGAAACCGCGCGCGAAGGCTACGTTTGGTCGCCTCGGGAATAGATGGGGACCGCAAGACTCGCTCAAGCGGCGTCAACGGAGCTTCATAGCGCTTCGTCACCTTGGCGCCGTGACGAGTCTTCGATTTCAGTTTGAATGACGGCTGGAAGAAGTTGATGTACAGCCGTGACACTTGATAAAGAGAGGCAAGCGTTTTTGTGGCTTCAAGACCTCGTAGCCTGCCGTAGCCCACAAGGCGGCGGACGATGGCGCCATTTTTTTGCTCGACCCACGCTTGATCGTTCTTCTTATAGGCACGCGAGCGCGTCAGCTCGATACCCGTTGCCTTGCAGAAGTCGAAGACAGCCGCGTTCATGAAGGCGCTATCGTTATCGCAGTCCAGACCACGCAACGGAAACGGTAAGGCAGCGCTCACCTGCTCGATGTGCTCAAGAACGAACGCGCCGCTGCGAAACGGCATAGCGAGGCACTCGGTCCAACCCGTTGCGATATCCGTCATCACGAAGCTGTGTACAAAGTCGCCGTCGATCTTTGTACCACCGCAATGCTCAACGAAATCCACCTCGAGATAACCGGGTAGCGGGTCGTTCCAGTCAGTGAAGGTCCTGATCGGCACCGCGCGGCGAATCGCATTGCCGATTCCGCCAGCTCGCCGGCGCTGGCCGCTGAGGGCTTGCTCGCGCACATCCCGCAGCAGCCGATCAATGGTCGCGGCGCTAATCTGCGTGAGCCGCTGACGTAGGTCCTTCGGCAGCGACAGATGACCATGCCGTGTCATCGAGTCAATCAGCGTCGGGATGAGCGCCTTCAGGCGTTTGCCGCAAATTCGGTCAGCAGCCTCCCATAGCGTGATCAGCGCGGCACGAACGTCATCGTCATAGCGACGCTGCGGGCCTGGCTTTGCCTTCGGCGGCTGCGGCTCTCGGCACAACACTCGGATTGCGTGTTTACGATGATAGCCCGTCAATTCCACGAATTCGTCCAAGATCTGGCGCTTGCCGTCCCGGTCGGAGCGGCGGTAACGCTCTCCAACTGCCTCAGTCAATTCCCGTCTCGTTGTCATGCTGAGCCGCCTCGTCATAAGTCGCCCCCGCCAGCCGTCTGACAGGTAGCAAAATACTTGAGGCAACGAGCCTAGCTCGGTAACAAAAAACCTGAGTCAATGCGCCGCCCGGCGACAACTATTCTGGCCGGTTGAAGGGTAGTTTCTTCTGTTGCTAAGTCATAGTTGTCGCTCCCAAGCCGTTGCCTCAAGTTTTTTGCTACCGGCGTCGGCGTAGTTGTCGCTGGTAGTTGTCGTTAGTCGAACGGGTTGTCCGATAGTTGTCGTTGAGCGTCAGGTGGCGACACATAGTTGTCGCGCTCGAATGCGTTTGCCTGTGCAGTCCGGCGACGGTAGCTCTCGACGTTCAGTTCGAACACGGTAGCGTGGTGCACCAGCCGGTCGATGGCCGCGATGGTCATCGCGGGATCTGGGAACACGGAGTTCCACTCGGAGAACGGCTGATTCGCGGTGATCAGAATCGACCGGTGCTCATACCGTTGCGCGATGAGTTCGAATAGGACGCTGGTTTCGGCTTGGTCTTTGCGCACGTAGGAGATGTCGTCGACGATCAACAGGTCAAAGCGATCGAGCTTGTTGATCGCCGATGTCAGTTGCAGGCTTTGTCGGGCGAGCTGCAGACGTTGCACAAGTTCGTCAGCGCGCGTAAAGAACACCCGATAGCCGGCATCGATCAGCGCATGTCCGAGCCCGGCCGCTGCGTGCGACTTGCCGGCCCCCGGCGGCCCGAAGAGCAGCAAATTGGCACCTTTCTCGAGCCACGCATCACCTGCCGCGAGCGCTTGCAGATGAGGCTTCGATAGCATCGGCACCATGCTGAAGTCGAAGCACTCCAACGTCTTGCCAAGTGGCAGATGAGACTCGGTACGATGGCGCTCGATGCGCCGGCGCGAGCGGTCCGCCAGTTCGTGTTCAACCAGCGCCGACAGCAATCGTGTCGCAGGCCAGCCTTCCTTATCGGCGCGCTCGGCGAACTCGGGCCACAGCCGGGTGATCATCGGCAAGCGCAATTCGCCGAGCATCAGGCTCAGGCGTGCGGGGTCGGTGACGGGCACGTTCATGCTGCCACCTGCCTGGCGAGCAGTGAATCGTACAGGCGGCTATCCGGAATCTGTACCACCACCTGCGGCCATGACGGTTCCGGCGGCGCCAGTTCAGAGCGCAAGGCGATAGGATCGGGCAGCTCGCCGGCAGCCAGGATCTGTTCAAGCCGGCTTGCCAGCACAGCCTCGACGCCGTCGCGCGCAGCCAGATCGAGCAGCGTGACCATGGTCTTGCAAGCTTGGCGCTGAGGCAGACGCAGGCTCAGTTCGTCCCAAGTCTGGCGATAGGCTTCGCGCGGAAACAGCGCGTCGCGGAATTGATAACCGGCGAACGCCTGCGGTTTGCGCCGCAAATTCTCGATGAAGTGTCGATAGTCGATTACACGACCCCGGCTGGTTCCCGGATCGCGTTGACCTCGTGGCACCTCTAGAACCTGTGTACCGGCCACGAAACACTCGAGTCGGTCCCGATAGAGCCGCACCTTCAGACGGTGACCAATCAGGCGCGAAGGCGCGCTGTAGAGGATGTTGCGTACGGTAAAGGTACCGTTGCGGGTCACCAGCGCGTCTTCCTCCGTGTAGTCGGTAGTGCGACGAGGTGGCAGCGCACGCAAGGCCTCCCGCTCTACCTGAAACGCTTTGCTGACCCGCCGGTTGCGTCGCAGGACGATGTCGCGCAGTATCCGTCCGCGCAACCCGTCTTGATTGTCCGCATGCACGATGCGAAGGTTTGGCCATCGTACTGGAGGGAGTGATGCGATGGACGATGACGCGGTAGGCCGAGCTGTTGTACGAAGGCGCGCACGACGCCCTCGCCAGGGTGAAGCGTTCTGGCGAGAGATGGTGGCAGCATGGAAGGTGAGCGGCGTGGGCACTCGACGCTTCTGTCGCGAACAAGGCCTTGCCGTCAGCACTTTCGGGTTGTGGCGCAAGAAGTTTGCCGGCGAAACGCCTGCAATGAGTCCGCTGGCTGTGACGGCTGACGCCGCGTTTGTCATTGCTCGCCTCGAAGGTGAGCCTGCGGCGACACCATCATCTGCGTCAGCCGATACGCCATCATCACCGACGCGTGATCGCGTTACGTTATCGATCGCCGGCGTTCGCATCGAAATGAGTGGCGTGCATGCGGAGCGCATCGTGCGCTTTGTGCTTGGCCAGCTTGGCGGTGCACGGTGCTGATCGCCGCTGACGTTCGAGCCTACATCTGCCGCGAGCCGGTCGACATGCGCAAGTCGATCGACACTCTGTCGTATCTGGTCGAACCCCTGCTTGCACAGAAGCCGGCTTCGGGCAACTTGTTCGTGTTCGTCGGCCGTGACCGCACGAAGGTGAAGTGCCTCTATTGGGACCGTACCGGCTTCGCGCTTTGGTACAAGCGGCTCGAACACGGGCATTTCCCATCACCGGCCTCGCTGGCACAACGCGGCTTCACGCTCGCGGAACTCAATGCGTGGGTCGAAGGTATTGAGATTCCGGCGCGCGAGCCTCATCGCGCCGTCACGGTGACGCGCGTGGCTTAAGGGCTGCCCGGAATCGCGCGCAGCGCTCACGAAGCTTGTAAACGTCGCGCATGTTGGGCATCATGGTTGACATGCTGCCCGCCGCCGTCACTGCCGGGGATCTGCCACTGGAGCTCGAGGCTCTGCAAGCCTTTGCACTCGAACAGAACCGGCTCGCGTGCGTGTTATGGGAGCAACTGGAGAGCCTTCAGCATCAGATTGCACAACTCAATCGTGCACGCTTCGGCGCGAGCTCTGAGCGCCTGGCGGGTCAGGCCGAGCTGTTTGACGCCGCCATAGATATGCCCGTTCCTCCGGAGCCTGCGAAGGTTCAAGTCACAGGCCACAGCCGCAAGGGACGCCCCGCGTTGCCAAAGGACTTGCCACGCACACGCATCGAATATGACCTGAGCGACGATCAGAAGGCCGCATTCGACGCGCTTGAGCGCATCGGCGAAGAGCGTAGCGAGACGCTGCATTACGAGCCGTCAAGGCTCACGGTCATCGAACACATCCGCTTTAAGTATGCAGCGAAGAAGGATGGCGAGTCGACCATCGTGACGGCGAGCGCTCAGCCCTCGCCGCTGCCCAAGAGTAACGCGAGCGCGAGTCTGCTCGCAAACATCCTGGTGAGCACCTACGTCGATCATCTGCCGTTGAATCGGCAGGAGATGCGCTATGCGCGCCGTGGAATTCACCTGCCGCGGGCCACGCTGTGCGAATGGAAGCTGGCCGCAGCAGAATTGCTCGCTGCGCTTCTGCCACCGCTGCGTGCGCAGCAGTTGCAGGCGCCGCGCATGCACGTCGACGACACGACACTGCCTTTGCTTGAGAAGGGCCGCAAGACCACCCGCACTGCTCGATTATGGGGCTATCTGGGTGCGGGCCAACGCGAGGAGAACGGCGTTTGGGTAGAACACCCTCCGGCGGTCGTGTTCGAGTTCGCTGAATCGCGCGCGGGCTCGCATCCGCAGGGTTACCTCAAAACTTACAAGGGCTACTTGCAGGCCGACGCATACAGCGGGCACGAGGCCCTCTACGAAACCGGCGACATCATCGCGGTCGGTTGTTGGGCGCATTGCCGCCGTCGGTTCTTTGAAATCGCCAAGACCCAAAGCAAGCCGGGACTCGCGGCACAGGCGCTGCAATGGATCGCCCAGCTATACGCCATTGAGGCGCGAATCAACCATCAAACCCCTGACCGTAAATATGCGGCGCGCCAAGCGGAGACCTTGCCGGTATTAGCGCAGTTCCGTCAATGGTTGGAAGGCAACGTCATCGGTTTGCCGACTCAGGCACCGCTTGCCAAAGCGTTCGGCTACGCGTTACGTCATTGGCAAGCGCTGATTCGCTACACAGAGAGCGGTGTTCTGTTACCGGACAACAACGCTTTAGAACGGCAAATCCGGCCGATTGCGCTTGGAAGAGTCAACTGGACCTTCGCGGGCTCACCGCGAGGCGCTCGTGCGACGGCCACCATGTATTCATTGCTCGGCACGGCTCGCTTAAACGGTTTCGAACCGTATGCATGGCTGAAGGAAACACTAGAGAAGTTGCCGTCGTATCCCGTCAATCGCGTGCATGAACTGCTGCCGCTTGCTTGCTAACCACCCCGACCTTCATGGACATCCTGGACTCCCTTCGGCAGGCGCCCAGCGCCGAGTTATATCGCCTCTATTTGACCATCGGCAAAATGCTCGATGACCCCCGACGCATTCTCGAAGTCCGACAGCGGTTGCACATCGGCATGACTGTCAGATACATCGGTGACGATCCGTTGGGACCGCCTTCGGAAGGCACTATCACCGAGCTGCGACATACGCAAGCGGTCGTACAGGACAACGTGACTCGACGCCGATGGGCAGTGTTGTATGCGGCGATTATCGACGATGCCACCGCAGCCCCAATTCAAAACGAAGCGCCGCCACCGCGCCCGCGTCCCGAAGAGTTCTTCATCGGCGACACCGTGGGATTCACCGACAAGCATCTAAACGAGCGTGTCGGCACCGTCGTCAGGCTGAACTCTAAAACGGCGTCGATCGCCGTGACAGACTCCGAAGGACACTGGCGCGTCTCGTACGGTCTATTACGGAAAATCCTCGATATCTGATTGAAGTCCTGTCAACACGGGATGCGCTGACGGATACGTTTCTCGCCGACGTACGCGGCACTGCCGCACGGACGCAGTTCGTCCCGTCCGACCTTGGGCCGACAATCGGCTAGCGCCTATTCGCTTTCCGATCGATATATGACAGGGCTCGTCGGCTATCGCCTCGCGACCGGTCTCACCTGCCCTGCAGCTACGAAAGTGGATTTCCGTTAGTGTCACAGCGGGCCGAACCTACCGGCCAACTGGCTTGCCGTTACAAAAAGCCGCCGTCACCTTAAGTCGGCGGCGATAGGGAAGCAAGGCGGCAGCTATAGGGATGGCACGACGCCCTTCCCGTCTGGCATGGGAGTATGCTCATACCTCGAGGGAAGTGGATGTCGCTACGACGCCCGGGTAGGGACGCATGTCGGAGTATGCGCATGGATGCACCGAATAGCGAATTCGTGCTCGTGGGAAGCCTTGAAGCGCTGAAAGCGAAGGGGCGGCTTGTCGTGCAACGTTGCAATCGCCCCATCCTTGTCATCTACGACCGCGGGCGAGTCTTTGCCCTCGATAATCGATGTCCACACATGGGCTTTCCGCTAGAGCGAGGGACCGTCGAGGACGGCATCCTGACCTGCCATTGGCACCATGCGCGCTTCGATCTCGAGAGCGGCTGTACCTTCGACCTCTGGGCCGATGATGTACCGAGTTGCGCAGTCGAGGTGCGCAATGGCGACATCTGGGTAGCGACCACGTTGGCTCATTCCGATCCGGCGGCGTACTGGCATCAGCGGCTCGCGGACGGCCTCGCACATGGCCTTGGACTCGTCATCGCCAAGGCCGTGCAGAGACAGCTTGCAGCCGACGTTCCGGCGACCGATATCGTTCAACAGGTCGCGCTGTTCGGAGCGCACAACCGTGACGGCTGGGGCGTCGGTCTCACGATACTGACGACGCTCGCCAATCTCTTGCCGGTGCTGCCAGAAGACGACACCTATCTCGCGTTGTTCCACGGCGCCCGCCATGTGGCAGCAGACTGCGACGCAGAGGCGCCGCGGCGGCACCGTTCGCCGCTTGCAAGCCGGCCGGAGCCAGCCACGCTCAGACGTTGGCTGCGCCTGTGGACCAACGTGCGCCATCGCGAGGCGGCCGAGCGGACTTTGTTGACAGCGGTTGCCGCTGGTCTCTCACCGGCTGTGCTTGCAGATGCCCTGCTGGCGGCCGGAACCGAGCGGACTTTCGCCGACACGGGCCATTCCCTTGACTTCGTCAACAAGGCGTTTGAGTGTCTCGATCTGATCGGCTGGGAGCACGCGGCAACTGTGCTGCCTACGATCGTCGCGCAGATAGTGTCCGCCCGTGGCGCTGAGGAATCGACAGCCTGGCGGCAACCCGTCGATCTGGTCGCACTGTGTGACGCATCAGCCGGAGAAATGTCGCAGCTCTTCCCTGCCGGCCAGGGCTTGCGAACCTGGTCAAATCACGCGACGCTCGCGCGGGATTTGCTTGGAGACGATCCGAGGGAGATCGTCGATGCGCTGAAGGAGGCGATCCGCGTGGGCGCTGCTCCTGCCGACCTGGGACAGTCACTCGCTTATGCTGCGGCGCTGCGCGTGGCGCGCTTCGGCAATGCCAACGAGCACGCGGACTGGGAGACGGCGCATCACGTCTTCACCCATGTTAATGCGCTTCACCAGATGCTCAAGCGGATCGGGACCGCGGGAATGGATGGTTACATTGCGGCCATGCGAGCCATCATGCACGGAGCCATGGCGCTCTACCTTGCGCGTTATCTGAACGTCCCACCGGCCCGCATCCCAGGCGAGGACAACGATCAGCTCGACGACCTTCCCGTAGATGAGAAGGCCATTCGCGCTGCCTTGCTCGAAGCATTCGACCGGCAGCGACAGGTTGATCTCGCTGCAAGGCTGGTCGTGCGGTACCTTACGCTGGGCCACCCGCCAGAATTGCTGATCGCCACGCTGGTCTTTGCGGTGCTGCGCGAAGACGCAGGCTTCCACGCCTATCAGATGCTCGAAGCCGGCGTCCGGCAGTTTTTTGCTTGGGGCAATATTGACGAGGGCCAGCATGTCCTCGTTGCGGTCGCCCGTTATCTCGCTGCCCATTCACCGACTGAGCGCGGGACCCTGCAAACTGCCGACATCGCGCAGCGGTTGATGCGAGGCGGCGAACTGCATTAAGGCAGGCGCTACACCGTTGCGACGGTGCGAATCCGATCCACAGGACGTCATTTATTACATAGTACTCCTAGCTAGTGATGACGATACTATTTAAGCGAAATCTCGTGTGGGAAAACGCTGCTTTGCATTGGCTATAAGGAGAATGAGACTTTGGCCCGGCTGGTTTCTCTTCCACGGCTCCGGTCCCATGTCCTCAAAACGCGCGTCGATATGGCCGATCGAGCTCGCGACAACCGACAAGACATTGACAGTGCGCGAAGAAGACGGGGAGTTATTGATGAACTCAGTTCATAAGCCTATGTACCGTACCGTGTTCAAAAACCGATAATAAGGGTATACGCTTGAGTCATCGCGATGTAGCTGTCAGCCTAGTAGAACCGCTGCGCAACTTCTCGTCAAATATCAACGCATCTTGGAGCGTGTGTCATGAACACCAAAGTATTCGCAACTCTCTTTTTCATCGGTTCCAGTGCATTCGCTGGGTCAGCTTTCGCTAGCGGCTACGGTCCGGCTCCGTTTTACCGGCCGGCGGTCGGTGCGCCGAGCTCACAGCAAGGACCGAGCGCGCAAACAATTGCTGCCGAAACCGCGCACGGCACCGATACGTACGGTTTTGGCAGTTCGCGCGACACGCAGACGCAATCGGGTGCCCGGCGCGTTGAGGGCACAAGCAACACCACTTCGTCGTCGGTCAGTAATTGAAAAGCCTCCGCGAGGCAGGCTTGTCATGTGAACGCCTGGCGTAGAGGTGGGCGCTTGCAGGAGGTTTAACGAGTGTGACTCGCGAGAAAGCGATATTTATCTGGAGCATGATGCCTTAAGCCATTGACAAGGGCCGTCATCGACTTGAACGCGCAGGGCTTCCAATGCGGTAGAAGACCCAAGCGTGGTTCCGACACGGAGCGGATTGTTTGATGACCGCTCTGCCGCCGACCCCGCGCGTTTTATGTCAGGCATGACGTTTCGAGTGGGCCGACGGACCGGGCATGTGAACCCATTTGCTCGCCAATAGTGCACAAGTGGTCAGATCGCCCACGAGAAGAGAGGGTGAAGACAAAGAGCATGTTCGAACCACGTTTAAAGGAATCAGCCGGGCATTCGGCTGTTGTAACCCTATTCCCGATAATGACTGCTGTGCTGGCCGGCTTCCTGATCATTGGCGTGGCGCTCCCCGTACTGCCTCTACATGTCATAAACGATCTCGGATTCGGACCACTGGTTGTTGGACTGGTGGCGGGTGCACAGTTCGCGGCAGCGCTGCTCTCACGTATTTGGGCGGGTTCCTACTCTGACAGGCGCGGTGCAAAGCACAGCGTCTTCGTCGGCCTGCTCGCCGCCGGGGCGGCCGGACTGTTATATCTTCTGTCGCTAGCATTTCTAAAAGCACCCCTGGGTTCTATTGCGATTCTGCTCGTCGGTCGTGCGGTTCTCGGCGGTGCCGAGAGCTTCATTATCACCGGTGGCATCGCCTGGGGGTTGGGTCTCGTTGAAAGGCAGCATGCTGGCAAGGTGATCGCTTGGGTCGGAACTGCGATGTTTGCAGCGATGGCGCTGGGTGGTCCTCTCGGCTCCATTCTTTACACATCATTCGGGTTCGTCGCGATAGCACTGATGACCGCCCTTCTGCCCCTGTTCGTTTTCGCATACGTGAGCCGGACCCCGGCAGCCGCACTGCCCGGTCGCGGACAGCACGCTTCTCTCAGTGCGATCCTCAGAGTTGTTTGGCTGCCCGGTCTCGGCGCGGCGCTCGCCAGCATGGGGTACTGCGCGATTTTGGCGTTCAGTTCGCTTTTCTTCGCGGACATGCATTGGCAGCCGGTATGGATGGCCTTCACCGTATTCGGCGCTGCATTGATCGCGACGCGCACCATCGCTGGGCATCTTCCAGACCGGTTAGGAGGCGCACGAGTTGCCTTTATATTCGTCATCGTGCAGGTAGCGGGCCTCTTAATCATGTGGCTAGCAAAGACAACGCTGCTCGCGTCCCTAGGGGCCGCCCTTTCAGGCGTCGGCTATTCACTCGTCTACCCAGGGCTCGGCGTCGAAGCAGTTCGCACGATCGCATCCAACAATCGCGGTATGGCGATGGGTCTCTATACGGCCTTTCTCGATGTGGCGATGGCTCTGGGCAGCCCCTTCCTTGGATGGGTCGGCGGACATGCCGGCCTGCGTTCAGTGTTCCTAGCCAGCGCCGCGATAGTTGGCTGCGCCGCTGCCGTGGCCATTTTTCTTCAACGTCGACAACACGTGAGTGCATGATCGATCGCAGACTATCGCTATCAAACTCCTCGTCAGATTGTTACCCGTGAACATTGCCTAGGATTTCCCCACAACGAATGTGCAATTCGTTGAAGCGCTTTACATTCATGACCGTACCTGATTAAAGTGGCGAAGCGCCGCTGTTGTCATGACCCCGACTCATAAGTCTGGGTCGCGGTAGCAGCGGGTTCGCGCACGAAGAGTTCGGTGCGCGAGTGATTCGACTACACGGGCGCCTGGCGCAATGGCACGTGAAAACTTTAACGACATCCTCGTCTTTCTCGCAGTCGCGCGGGAGCGCAGCTTTACACGTGCTGCCGCGAAGCTTGGCGTCTCCCAATCCGCACTGAGCCATACGATTCGTGACCTGGAATCGCGGCTGGGCATTCGCTTGCTCACCCGGACGACGCGCAGTGTGTCGATGACCGAAGCCGGAGAGGACCTCTTTCGAACCGCCGCACCGCGGGTCGAGGAAATCGATGCCAAGCTGTCGGCCTTGTCAGAGTCAAGGGAAAGACCTGCAGGCATCGTTCGCATCACCGCCACCGATCATGCGATCGACGCCATCGTTTGGCCGAAGGTGCGCAGGGTGCTGCGCGACTATCCGGAAATACAGGTGGAAATGACAGTCGACTACGGGCTCGTCGACATCGTGGAGGACCGATACGACATGGGCATACGGTTTGGCGATCAGGTTGCCAAAGACATGATCGCCGTGCGCATCAGCGCGGACATTCGTATGTCCATCGTCGGCTCGCCCGCGTATTTTGAACGCCGGCAATTGCCACGCTCACCGGAAGACCTGCTCAAGCACGACTGTGTCGCGCTGCGCCTGACGACGACCAAAGGCCTTTATGCCTGGGAACTTCAGAAAGGCAAGCGTTCGGTTCAAACCCGCGTGAGTGGACAGACCATTTTCAACTCGCAACCGCAAATGATCCGGGCCGCGATCGACGGCTACGGTTTGGCGTTCGTTCCCGAGGACGCCGTGCTACCGCACATCCAGAGCGGTGAATTGCGGCCGGTGATGCGCGACTGGTGCCCGGCATTTCCGGGCCTTCACGCCTATTACCCGAGCCGACGCCAGAGTTCCAAAGCATTCTCTGTAATCTTGGAAGCGTTGAAACAGCCGCTGTAAAGTCGGACTACTGCCTTGGGGCTAGCTTAAACTTGCCCTGCAGCGCGTGACGCCGTCCTATCGACGGTTTCGCATCGAACGCGCGATGCGACCGCCGCCAGCACCGCACCGGCCAGAAGCAGCCCGGCTGAGAGACCAAACGTCGCGCGATATCCGCTGCTGTCGAAAAGCAGACCGCCGAGCGTCGCGCCGAGCGTGATAGCAAGCTGAATAACCGCCACCATCAGGCCCCCGCCGGCTTCTGCATCGCCGGGGAGCGTTTCAGATAGCCACGTGAACCAACCGACGGGTGCTGAGGTAGCGATCAGACCCCACGCGGCCAGCAATACCGCGGTCGTCGCAACCGATTCGCCAAAAAACATTAGCGCGACGGCAATGCCGCTCATAAGGAAGGGAATCGTGATCAACACGCCATGCAGATTCCGTTTGATTATCGAGCCGACGAAAACTGTGCCGCCCAACCCTGCGGCGCCGATCACGAGCAGCATGAAAGACAGAATTGACACGTCCACCTTCGTCACCGTCTCAAGAAAGGGACGCAAGTAGGTGAACAGCGCGAATTGCCCCATAAACAACAGAGCGACAGCGACGACCCCACATAAGACCTGACGGTCGCTGATTATTCGAAATACGCCGCGCCTAGTCTGCGCTTGGCTCTGCACGGGTAGTTTCGGCAAGGTGAGCGCCTGCCAGATAAGCGCAATGGCGGCAAGGGGCACGACGCAGAAAAAGGCGCCTCGCCATCCAATGATCGAGCCAAGGAAACTTCCCGCGGGTGCGGCGACTGCCGTCGCAAGCGCACTGCCGCCCTGCACCACCGCGATCGCACGCGGCACGAAAGCATCGGGTGCGATGCGCATCATCACGGCCGTGGACATTGACCAGCATCCGCCAATTGAGACACCGAGGAGTGCGCGCCCAAGCATCAAGACAGTGTAGGTGGGCGCCACGGCCACGAGAACGCCCGAGGCTACCATCAGCGCTGTCAGCGAGAGAATCACCTTCTTTCGGTCAAAACGTCGCGTCAACGTTGACACAGAAAGGCTCGTCAGAACCGCAAAAAATCCCGACACAGAAATCGCCTGCCCCGCCTGCCCTTCGCTTAGGGAAAGCTCATGTGCGATGGGCGTCAGAAGGCTGACGGGCAAGAACTCTGATGCGACGAGGGCGAAGGCACAGAGCGACATGGAAAGCACAGCGCCCCATACCTGTTTGTTCGATAGGGTGGATCGGGTCATTGGAAAGAAAATTAATGCTTAGATGCGGCGAGAGCGGCGCCTTTGCGAAGCAAAAGGCTCGACCAAGGCGCTAATTTACAGCAGGCTGTCAATGGGATTAACCCATGAAGACTCATCGCGCTTATGAATACGGATCATGAATCGGCCGGCTTAGCGCCCTTATAGTTGGAGCCTTGAGCACGCTCGCCGCCGTGCGCGCGTTTCTAGGAGCGAAAAATATGAACGCTAGTAGCAAGCACGTTGACGGCGTCGCCGCCAATTGCAACGCCGGGGACGACAATCTGAATATCACTCGGCGAAATCTTCTAAAACTGGCGGGAATGGGCGCTGCCACAATCGCCGGCGGTTCGGTGTCGATTTCCGGCATGTCCGCCGAAGCACCTCCGCCGGGTGCCGCCACCGTGCCAGCATCGAAGGTCGCGCTGTATGTAAACGGCGTGCCGCGCGAACTTTCGCTGGACACCCGCACGACGCTGCTCGACGCGCTGCGTGAACAGCTGCATCTAACTGGCACCAAAAAGGGCTGCGATCATGGGCAATGCGGCGCCTGCACCGTGATCGTCGACGGACGGCGCATCAACTCGTGTCTGACGCTTGCTGTGATGCATCAGGGCAGCCAGGTCGTCACCATTGAAGGCCTCGGCACGCCGGCGAACCTGCATCCGATGCAGGCGGCGTTCGTCAAGCACGACGGCTTTCAGTGCGGCTACTGTACGCCCGGGCAGATCTGCTCCGCCGTCGCCGTGCTCGATGAGATCAAGGCCGGTGTCCCCAGCCACGTCAGTACGGACTTGCTGGCTCCTCCCCGTCCGACCAACATGGAAGTGCGCGAACGCATGAGTGGCAACATTTGTCGCTGCGGAGCCTACTCCAACATCGCCGAGGCGATTACCGAGGTCGCGGGAGGTCGGGCATGAAACCGTTCACCTACGAGCGTCCCTCGACGCCTGCCGCCGCCGCAACTGCTGCCCAGCAGACGCCGGGCGCGAAGTTCATTGCTGGCGGAACGAACCTGCTTGATCTGATGAAGTTGCAGATCGAGACGCCGGTTCATTTGATTGATATCAACGGGCTTGGCTTCGATCGGATCGAGACGACGCCCGATGGCGGACTGCAAGTCGGCGCGCTTGTGCGCAACACGGATCTTGCGGCGAATCAGACAGCGCGCCGCAACTATCCCTTGCTCCCGCGGGCATTACTCGCCGGTGCGTCTGGTCAACTGAGAAACAAGGCGACGACCGCGGGCAATCTGCTTCAACGCACGCGTTGCCCTTACTTCTACGACACCAACCTCCCGTGCAATAAGCGCGTGCCCGGCAGCGGCTGTTCGGCGCTTCAAGGAAGCAGCCGGTCCTTGGCCGTGATCGGTGGCAGTAATGCCTGTATCGCCACCTATCCCGGCGACATGGCCGTTGCATTGCGAGCGCTTGACGCGACCATCAACACCGTTCGCGCGGATGGTACGGTGAGAAACATACCCATCGCCGATTTCTACCGGCTTCCAGGCAAGACGCCGCATCTGGAGAACGCGCTGGAACCGGCAGAACTGATCACAAGTGTCACGCTGCCGAAGCCCATTGGAGGCACGCACATTTATCACAAGGTTCGTGACCGCGCGTCGTATGCATTTGCGCTGGTATCGGTCGCCGCAATCGTGCGCAAAGATGGCACGGGCCGGGTTGCGCTAGGCGGCGTGGCGCCGATGCCCTGGCGCATCGAAGCGGCTGAAGCCGAACTTCCGAATGGCGCGCGCGCGGTGATGTCGCGTCTCATGGCGGATGCCAAGCCGACATGCGATAACGGGTACAAGGTAACGCTGGCAGAGCGCACGCTCGACGCGGTACTGACCGAAGCGAAGGAGGTGAGCCAATGAAGTTCGATACCCCCGCCACCAAGAATCCGATCGACCGCCTAAAACACATCGGTCATGCGACGGACCGCATCGACGGACGTCACAAAGTGACAGGCACCGCGACCTATGCATACGAATGGCACGACTCGACCCGCGATCCTGCCTATGGCTTTGTTGTGGGTGCCGCAATCGCGCGCGGACGCATCACGTCGATGAATCTCACGGCCGCGAAGGCGGCACCAGGAGTGGTTGCGATCGTCACGGCCGGAAGTGCCGGTAATTTGACGAAGGGCGACTTCAATACGGTCAAGCTGTTGGGCGGCCCGCAAATTGACCACTATCACCAGGCCGTGGCGCTGGTCGTGGCCAACACTTTTGAACAGGCGCGCGACGCGGCGCAGAAGATTCGTATCGACTATGTCGCCGAGGACGGAAGCTACGACCTTGCCGCAGCGAAAGACACGGCCGGCATGGCGGGGAGCGGTTACTGGGGCGAACCGGCGACGCGCACGGGTGATTTCGATGGCGCATTCTCCCTGGCTCCAATGCGCCTTGATGCGACGTACACCACGCCCGATCAAAGCCACGCAATGATGGAACCGCACGCGTCTATCGCGGCATGGACCGGCGACAAACTGACGCTGTGGACTTCAAACCAGATGATTGCATGGGGAGCAGGCGACGTCGCCAAGACGCTTGGCATTCCCCGCGAGAACGTGCGCTTGATTTCGCCTTACATTGGCGGAGGATTTGGCGGCAAGCTCTTCGTGCGCAGCGACGCGCTGTTGGCCGCGCTTGGCGCAAAAGCCGCGGGCCGTGCTGTGAAGGTCGCGCTCACGCGCCCGCTCATGTTTAACAACACGACGCATCGACCGGCGACCATCCAGCGCATCCGCATCGGCGCAGACGCGAACGGAAAAATCACGGCCATCGCGCATGAAAGCTGGTCCGGTGACCAGCCAAATGGGCAACCCGAGACCGCCGTCGGTCAGACGCGCCTCATTTATGCGGGCGCGAACCGCATGACGGCAATGCGTCTTGCTACTTTGCATTTGCCCGAGGGTAACGCGATGCGTGCGCCTGGCGAAGCGCCGGGCATGATGGCCCTTGAAGTCGCAATGGACGAGATGGCGGAACAACTTAAGATCGACCCGATTGAGTTCCGCAGAATCAACGACACCCAGGTCGATCCGGAACAGCCCGAACGGCCCTTCTCGCAGCGTCAGCTCATCGAGTGCTTCCGCGTGGGGGCCAAAAAGTTTGGCTGGCAGAAGCGTAACGCCCGTCCAGGGCAAGTACGCGACGGCCGCTGGCTGGTCGGCATGGGCACCGCCTCGGCGTTCAGAAACAATATTTCGATGAAGTCGGGTGCACGAGTGAGGCTGGATCGGCGAGGGTTCGTGACGGTCGAGACCGACATGACCGACATCGGCACAGGGACATACACCATCATTGCGCAGACCGCAGCCGAGATGATGGGTCTACCACTCGACAAGATTTCTGTACGTCTCGGCGACTCGACGTTTCCCGTTTCCTCCGGCTCGGGTGGCCAGTGGGGTGGAAACAGCTCAACCGCCGGCGTTTATGCTGCCTGATGAAGCTACGTAATGCAGTGGCCAACAAGCTTGAAATGCACGGTACGGATGTCGTTTTTGCGGATGAGCGCGTACGCTCGGGCGGGCGCAATGTGCGGCTTGCCGAAGCAGCATCTTCCGGCGAAATCGTCGTCGAAGACACCATGGAATACGGCGATCTGGCAAAGCGCTATCAACAATCGACTTTCGGTGCGCACTTCGTCGAAGTCGGCGTCGACGCGGCGACTGCCGAGATCCGCGTGCGTCGCATGCTCGCCGTCTGCGCAGCGGGCAGAATCCTTAATCCTAAGGCCGCCAGAAGTCAGGTTATCGGTGCGATGACGATGGGCGTAGGCGCAGCGCTCATGGAAGACCTCGTGGTCGACAAGCGCTACGGCATGTTCATCAATCACGATTTGGCTGCTTATGAGGTGCCTGTCCATGCCGACATTCCGCATCAGGAAGTGGTGTTTCTTGACGAAGCAGACCCGACCTCCTCGATGAAGGCGAAAGGCGTGGGCGAGCTCGGCATCTGCGGCGTGGGCGCAGCGATCGCCAATGCGCTTTACAACGCTACCGGTGTACGCGTGCGCGATTATCCAATTACGCTCGACAAAATCCTGATGGGAATCGCGTGAGTGCGTCGCGCAGCGCTAGACGACCGATCGCCGCGATCTGTTGTTTCTTGCGTTGCACGCTACCGGCGGTGTCTAGCTCCGCACCGGCGCAGCCCGCAAGCCGTCGGCCGGGCGTCCCATCGAAGGGGTACGCGGACCTCTTTTTTGGAAGAAAAATATGCAACTTAAACGCGCTGGCTCAGAGCCGTCGATCAAAGGACCGGAGGAATGGTTCACAGGTACTGTGCGGATCGATCCGCTCAACGCTCCACACGTGTCGTGCGCGAGTGTGACCTCCGAGCCCGGCGCGCGTACCGCGTGGCATACGCACCCGCTCGGTCAGACGCTCTTGGTGACAGCCGGATGCGGGTGGACGCAATGCGAGGGCGAGCCGCGTATCGAAATTAGTGTCGATGGTGTCGCCCAGACGCACGTCCGGGTCGAAGCGGTCGGCCACGATGTCCCGAATCCGTCGTTAATGTCGAACTAGACCTTATGTCGAGGGTATTCGAGCAGTAACGGAGTGAGCTTGGGCAGCAAAGTGGTCTGAAGGACATGCTCGCTGCGGGTGATCCGCCCATGATGCAGCCTCCCATGTATTACGGAATAGCTAGTCTTATGGCCCTCTAAGCATTTTCCGTGCGCCAACACTCATGGCATGAAAAGTCAATGTCGATGACCATCGCGACCGCTGCCCCGCCAAGCTTTAGTAACGAATTCTCTAACTTGAAAGGTATCGAACATGAGCACGCAGAACATCAGCGATCGCGAAAACCGTGGGTGAGCTAGGCTGGCTTCGCCACCGGCGCACTTTTCTTAAGGCGCTGGCATCCCAGTTGGCCATCGCACTGGGTTCGGCCATGGGTGGCCTGCTGTTCGAGTCGACAGGCTACAAGCACCTTCATGGCAAGTGCTGCGGCGCTGCTGTTTGCGGATTTTCTCGCCTTCATCACCTTCCGTTCGCAAGTCCGGCAGGCGGCGTGAGCCGCGTATCACACTAAGAGGAAGCCATGACCACGAGCCTCGGCGTCGTTCGCAATAGCCAACGCCTGCCGGCCGTAAAGAACCGCCATGCGCATGGCCGGCGGGCTGTGCGGGGGCTTGGCGTACTTTGCGGCCTGCTCGTGCTCGGAGCATGTGACGCGGCCCAGCCTGGCGCGTCAGGCTCGCCCACCACCGTCATCGCCGCCAGTTCCCCAGCCACTGCCCAACCGGAGAAATCTCGGATGTGGATGAACATCGGCGAACACCGCTTCGCCATCACCCTGGCCGATACCGAAGCCGCCCGCGCGTTCGCGGCGATGCTGCCGCTCTCGATCGACATGGCCGACCTCAACAGCAACGAGAAGCACGCCGAGCTGCCAAAATCTCTGCCCACGAACGCCAACCGGCCCGGCACGATACGCAACGGCGATCTCATGCTGTACGGGTCGAGGACCCTGGTCGTCTTCTACCTGACTTTCAACTCGTCCTACTCGTACACACGCCTCGGCCTCGTGGACGACCCCGCTGGCCTGGCCCAGGCGATCGGCAGCGGCATCGTGCGAATCGAATTCGCCAAGAACTAGATACAGGCGACTCCCTTGAAAATACCGCGTCTGTCGCGCCTGCGCGCGGTTCGCGGGATACTGCGTCTTATTCAGAACATGCCCGACTCGGCGGTCATCTTGCAGCGCGACTTTCTGGAAGCCGTCAGCCTATTGCCGAAATACAATCTTTCCTTCGACATATGCATTGACCCGCACCAGTCCGAACATACGATCGAGATGGTGAGCAGATGCCCCTCGGTGTCGTTCGTGCCAGACCAAATGGGCAAGCCCGAGGACAGGGAGAATTGGCTCGGCTCATGGCACGAGTCCATGAGCGAGCTATCGTCGCTGCCCAACGTAACCTGCAAACTCTCAGGCTCATTAACGCAGGCCGATCATGCGACATGGAGCGAAGACCAGGTGCCGCCGCTCATTGATCACACGATCGACCGCTTCGGCGTGGATCGGGCATTTCGGCGGCGACTGGCCTGTGCTGGAACTCGCGGCAAGCTACGGGCAATGGGTCGATATCGTCGACCGCGCCACGCAGCACCTGTTGCACGCTGACCGGCGCAAGATCTTTCGCGAGAACGCCATCAAGACTTATCGCCTGGATCAACCGGCCTGGCCTTATCTCAGTTCATGTGCGACGCGCGAAGCGCCCTCGTTCGGCGTTGCACTGCCAGATGTACGCAAACTCACGCCTCTCGTTTCCGGCACGAACTGCACGAGGACGAGACAAACGACTGCAACCAATGCCACGTAATAAGCGGGCGCGAGCGGTGAGCCGGACGCCTGAACGAGAAGTGTCGCGATGAATGGCGTCGTCCCGCCGAAGATTGCCACCGCGGCCTGGTAGGAGATCGCGTGCCCGGTGGCTCGAAAGGCAGTCGGAAAGAACTCCGGCGCGGCAACAAAGCAGGCGCCTCCATACAGCCCGACTCCCACGGCGAGCAGCAGTTGACCGGCAAGCGCGCCGGCAATCGTTCCGGTTGCCGCGAGATACACGCCGGGATACGCCGCGAACGCGAGCCAGGCAGCGCCGAAGGACAGGACGGGCTTGCGCCCGAGCCGGTCGCTTAATACGCCGCCGAGCGGAATCATGAACGACAGTACGACGATGGCCGCCGCGTTCGTGATGAGCGCCGATGTCGGGTCGAGCTTCGCCACCCGAACCAGGAACGTGTACATGAATCCCAGCAGCAAGTAGGATCCGACGGTCTGTATGGGCTGAATCATCGCCACATTCAGCATGCCCCTGAGGCCGCCTGTGCGGATTGCGGTGCGCAGCGGATTCCTCGAATCGGTTCTGCTAGTCGCCTGTTTGTATTCGTCCGGTTCGTCGAGATTGCGCCTCAGCCAGAACCCGACGATGCCGATAAGCCCGCCCGCCAGAAATGGAACGCGCCAGACCCAATCGGCATACGCGCTTGCACCGGCGGCAAACTGAAGGCCGATCAAGAGTCCCGCCACCAACGCGTTGGGCAGATGCGAGAAAATCAAGGTCAGACCGATCCAACCGCCTCTACGGTCATCCGGCGCCGATTCGAGGATGAAGCTGGTCGTGCCCGTCGTCTCGCCACCGAGTGCGAGACCTTGAGCAACGCGGCAAAAGACCAGCAGCGCGGGCGCTGCAATGCCGATGCTCGCATATGTGGGCAAGAGCCCGATTACGGCGGTGCCGAGCGCCATCAACCAGACGGTCATCGCCATGACTTTCACACGGCCGACCTTGTCCGCCATGACGCCGAACAACAGTCCGCCGAGCGGCCGTGCGAAGAATGCAACCGCATAGACGGCGAACGTACTGAGTAGCGCGGCGGTGCGATCGCTGCCGGGGAAGAAGTGAGCCGACAGAATCGGAACGGAGAATCCGAACACCGCGAAGTCGTAGATTTCGCCGAAGTTGCCGATGGAGCCGGCCGAGAGCGTCCGGATCGAGCTTTGCTTTGTCACCTTTCTTCTCCACAAGCGCTTCTATCAACAAACGCGCTCAACAATGGGTTCTGCTAGATTATTCGGCTGAGACGGAGGATGTCGGGCAGGCCAAAATCGCGCACGTCCGGTCGGGCGAGGCCGCGAGAAAGCGCGACGTCCACTGCGATCTCGTAGGCCACTGACCGTTCCCGCAAGAGCGCGGTCAACCCTTGCGAAATGATCTCCCGGTCGGCAGCCGTCAGCGCATCGGAACCGATGAAACGATCAGTCAGCATCAACGGCTCCGGACGCAACGTGCAATCCGCAACGTGTGCAGACACGGCTTACCGCTTGCGACGCCGCGTACCGCCGACCGTATAGATGGCCGCTGCCGTCACGACCACCGTTCCTTCGATGACGCCCTGATAGTTCGCGCCCAGATTCAGTATGTTGAATCCGTTTGTCAGGGTGAAGAGCAGCAGCGCGCCCGCAAGCGTTTTGATGACGGAGCCTGCGCCGCCAAACAATGATGTGCCGCCAAGAATCGCCGAAGCGATGACAGTCAATTCCGCGCCTTGCATCGCAGTCGGATTGACTGCGCCAAGACGGCTACCGAATAGGATTCCGCCGAAGCCGGCCGCCGCGCTACAGAGAATGAATCCTGCCATCTTGTACCGCTTCACGTTGATGCCCGATAAACGGGCCGCCTCGGGATTGCCACCTACCGCGTACACCCGCCGGCCGACGTTCGTCATGCTCAGAACGAACCAGACGATCAGCGTGAAAACAGCCATGTACACGACGGGCTTCGGCATGGCGAGCGACATCCCGCCGGCCCCGACGAGAGCGAGGCAGCAGACTCCGGCTGCCAGCATGCCGAACGACGTCACCGGGACATTGCGCGATTCACGGCGCGCGCGAACCAGGAAATAGCATCCGGCCAACAGCAGCGTCGCGCCGATGACAATAAGCGGAACGGCTATCGGCAGTCGGCCAGATTCGAAGAGCCGCATCGCCTGCAACGCGTCGGGCGTGTCCACGGATAACGAGCGGCCATCGGTATAGATCTGGACCACTCCGCGAATCGCGGTCAAAGTGCCTAGCGTCACGATGAACGCGTTGATGCCGAGATACTGGACGATCGCGCCATTCAACAGGCCGGCCAAAACCGAGACCAGCATCGCGATGAGCGCAGCCGGCCAGAACCCGACGGTATCCGCGAGCCCGACGACCACTGCGGCAGAAAGCGCCGCCACCGAAGCGACCGAAAGATCGAAGTTGCCGGTGATCAGAATCACCGTCATTGCAACCGCGATGATCGCAACCAGCGACGCCTGATAAAGAACGTTGGAGATATTCGCCACACTGAGGTAACTGGGCCTGCCGGTATAAACCGTGACGCCAGAGATGACCAGGACCAGCAAGATGAGGGCATAGTAGACGCCCATTTCGCGCAGACCGAGTAAGCGCCGCCAGTCCGTCGCGTGTGTCTGCGTCGTCGCGGTCACGCCCTCGGTTGGGCCGCCCGAAGAACCGTTGCCGCCATGAGACGGGCCGGAATGGGTGGAAGTCGTCAGGTTCATCATTACTCACTCTTTCAAGATTGCGCGGCTGCATGTGGCGTGCTCGCCGAGTTTGCACTCGTGCCGCCTGACAGCAGAATCAGTTCGTGCTCGGAGGTTTCGTGGCCCAGGCGCTCGGCGATGCAGCGTCCATCACGCATGACCAGGACCCGACTGCTCACCGCCAGGATTTCCTCGAACTCCGACGATACGACGATCACCGCCTTTCCCGCGGCCGCCAGTTCTCGCACGAGCAACAGAATGTCGGTCTTCGCACCGATGTCGATTCCGGCGGTCGGCTCGTCCAGCAGGAACACCTTTACATCGCTGAACAGCCACTTCGCAATGGTCACTTTTTGCGCGTTTCCACCGCTCAGTTCGGTTACGAGAATGTCCGGCGAGTTCGCCTTGATCGATAAGCGCCGGATGGCCTCTGCGCCTCGCTGCTGCTCTTGCATCCGGTCCGGCAGCCAGCCTCCGCGCGATACGCCATCGAGCGCGGGAAGCGTCGTGTTGCGCCAAATTTCGAAGCCGGGCACGAGACCCTGCGCCATACGGTCCTCAGGCACGAGCGCCAGCCCCGCCTTCACTGCGGACGCCGTCGACTGGCGGAGCAGCCGGCCTTCAACGCGTACTTCTCCCGTGGCGTCCGGGTCCGCGCCGAAAATCGCATGCAGCAGCTCGCTGCGACCCGAGCCGAGGAGGCCGGCAACGCCCACGACTTCGCCGGCCCTGACGCTCAAGGAGATCGGCTCGAGCTTGTCTCGAGACGCGAGGCCCTTCAGTTCCAGCAGCACAGGGGCCGCCGCATCGACGGGCCGCGACGTCGCCTGTTCGAGCGCGACGATCTGCCGGCCGACGATGGCTTCAGCGATACGCGATTCGTCGAGATCACGCGTCTGCGCGTCCACCACCGCCTGCCCATCTCTCAGAATCGTCACGCGGTCCGTGAGCGCGATCACTTCATCGAGAAAATGCGAGACAAATACAATCGCCTTCTTCTCAACTCTCGAAAGATGCCGCACGATGCGATACACCACCTCGCGTTCACTTGCGGCAAGGGACGCTGTCGGCTCGTCCATCACGATCATTTCGGCGCCCGTGCCAAGCGCTTGCAAAATCGCGACCATCTGACGCTGCCCGATGGACAGATCGCTTACCAGACCGTCCGGCTCGAGCCAGTATCCGACGCGCTCGCACAATTCCGAGAACCGCTGCCGTATCTTCGTGTTTCGTCGCCACCGGCCCTCTTCGCCCAGGAATACGTTCTCGAGCACTGAGAGCGTCGGCACGAGCGGAATGTGCTGGTGGATGGTCGCAATGCCCATGTCGTTCGCGGCTTTCGGACTCGAATATTCGACCGCGGCGCCCTTCCAGACGATTCGTCCGCCGGTGGCTGCAAGCGAGCCGGAGAGAATCTTGATGAGCGTCGATTTGCCAGCGCCGTTTGCGCCCAGTAATCCGTGCACCGTACCGCGCGACACTTCCAGATTGACTCCGCGAAGCGCGGTCAGCCCGTTCGGGAACGTCTTCGTCACACCCTCAAGCTGCAACAGCGGGACTTCGTTTGCCATTTGTCTCTCTCCTGCCACATCGGTTGTCGTCGCTCGTGCTTACCACTCGGGCACGCATTGCGCGAGGCTCGCCTTGGTGACCTGAGGCGTGTCGACATCGACGAACTGTGCCTTCGGCCCGCCGGGGTTCGTCACCGCTGCGTACAGCGCCTTGAACGCGAGCTGCCCCATCTTTCCTGGCTGGATGCAGACGGTTCCATCGACGTCGCCGACCTTGATCGCATTGATGCCAAGACGCGATCCACCGCGCCCGATGAGCTTGGCGTGTGAGCCTGCGGAACGCACAGCGCGAGCGCAGCCGATCACCATGTCATCGGCCTGATTGAAGAACAAATCGATGTCCGGGTGCGCCGTCAGCATGTTCTGGCAGACCGACTCGCCTTTCTCGGGCGTCCAGTCGGTAGGCTGCGAGGCCACGATGCGATACTTGATCCCCGCCTTGTCGAGCGCCTCCTTGAAACCCTGGGTGGTCTGCCATACGGTCGGATAACCGGGCGCACCCTCGACGATTGCGATATTCGCGGTGCGCCCCTTGGGGAGCAGCGTCACGGCGATTTGCCCGGCGTTGTATCCCGCATGCACTTCGTCGCTCGCAACCAGCGCGGTCAGCTTCGGATAAACATCCTTCACAGGATGCTTCTGCGGATCACCGACCTGCGTCGCCACGGCCACGATCGGTATGTTGTGAGACGCGGCCCGATCGACCCAGGCCTGCGCGACCACGGCGTCGATCGGCAGGACGGCGATGCCATCCACCTTTTGCGCGATGAGGTCATCGACCGAATTCCCCTGGCGCTCGACACTGGTTTTCGCATCGAGGACGATCGTCTTGACGCCGGCCGCCTTCGCCGCCGCCTCGAAGCCTTTTGCCGCCGCAACGTTGAACGGGTACTGCATGCCCGCAGCAACGTAGCCAAGCGTGATGTCCTTCGCCAGAGCGACGTCCGCCATGAACGCCAACGCGCTCGCCAGCCAAATCACGCACACTTTCCTGGATTGATTCTTCATTTACGTCTCCGTCGATTTGTTATGTTGTCTTGCTGCTTTCGTTACTTAGATCGTGTTGCGGCGGCGCTTACTACTGAAGCACGCAAACTGGATACGTTTTCTTTAGTGACGCCGGGCGTAGGAATTTCAATGAACGTACGTCTGCGCTCGTTTTTGAACGAATCTTCTGGTATTGAGCTTTTTGTTAAATGCGCACCGTCTTTTGCAGCACTGTCTTCGTGACCATATAGGCGTCGAGCGTCGATGGGCCGCCTTCACGCCCGATGCCGCTGTCCTTGACACCGCCAAAAGGCGTATCGGCGTCCGGCGTGCCGAAATGGTTGATGGAGAGGACCCCGCACTCCAGTTCGCGACCGATACGCTCCGCGTCCTCCAATGAGTTGGTAAAGGCATACGCGGCCAGTCCGACCGAGAGGCTGTTGGCCAGCGCAACGGCCTCGCTGAGATCGTCGACGCGCACGCAAGCAGCAAGCGGGCCGAAGGGCTCTATCGTCATCGCGTCCGCGTCGTTCGGGACGTCGGCAAGAACGGTCGGCGCGAAAAAGTAGCCGCGATCGCCAATACGCTCGCCTCCGGCAGCCACGCGCGCACCGCGTTGCCGGGCGTCCGCCACGAAAGATTGCATGGCCGCCAGCCGCCGTGCGCTTGCCACCGGCCCCATCTGCGCGGTCTTGCTGAAGCCGTCGCCGACGCGGACATCCTTCACCGCATCGGCGAAAGCGGCGACGAAGTCGTCATACACGCTGCTGTGAACGATGAACCGTGATGGCGACGCGCAGATCTGTCCGCTCGCGTTCGTCTTGCCGCGCGCCGCGAGCCGTCCGACTGCCGCGCCATTCACACCCTCGCAGACCAGTACCGGAGCGTGACCGCCGAGTTCCATCAAGACGGGCTTCATAGCCGCCGCGGCGAGTTGCGTGAGGTGCTTGCCGACCTGCACCGACCCCGTAAACGTGACGAGCCGAATGACAGGCGAAGCAATGAGGGCCGACGATATTTCCGCCGGATTGCCGAACACGAGATTCAGCACGCCAGGCGGCAACCCCGCCTCTTCGAAGGCCTTCACCACGAGACATGCGGTAGCGGGCGTTTCTTCGGCCGCCTTCAGAATGACTGAGCACCCCGCCGACAAAGCGGCACTGACTTTGCGGGCGGCCGAACTGATCGGTACGTTCCACGGCGTGAATGCGGCCACCGGTCCGATCGGCTGCCGCAAGATGAACTTCTGCATCTGCGGTTCGCCGGGCACGATCAACCCGTAGTCGCGTAGTGACTGCGCCGCATTCCATTCGAAGAAGTTCATCGAACGGTCGGCTTCCGCGTAGGCATCGGAGTAGAGCTTGCCGTTTTCCAGCGTGATCGTCGTGGCGATGAGCTCGAGCCGCTCGCGCATCAAAGCCGCTGCTTTCTGGATGATCTTGACGCGCTGCTGGGGCGGTGTGTCGCGCCAGATTGAGAATCCGCGTGCGGCTGCGTCCAGGGCACGCGAGAGATCGTCGCCTGTCGCCTTCGGCACCTGTCCCAGTACTTCTTCCGTAGCCGGGTTTCTTACTTCGACCGCTGTTTCGCGGTCGTAGATCCACTCGCCATCGATGAACAGGCCGACGCGCGGATAATGAGTTTGCACCTTGCTTTGATCGCTTTGAAGACTTGCGGTTGACATTGAAGAAATTCCTTTTGCTTAGCTGGTTCAGACCGCGGACACTCTCTCGATCTCGCGAATGTCTCGACGAGACGAAGCGTCCTTCGCAATCATGTCGGCCGCCTTCACGCCGATCATGATGGACGGCGCGTTGGTGTTACCCGACGTGAGATGCGGCATGA
The DNA here is from genome assembly GCF_001545035.1 of Caballeronia glebae. Lineage (GTDB taxonomy): Bacteria > Pseudomonadota > Gammaproteobacteria > Burkholderiales > Burkholderiaceae > Caballeronia > Caballeronia glebae. The sequence goes on along the minus strand of NZ_FCOJ02000051.1, from coordinate 23,823 downwards.
TCGATGCATCCGCCACCCGCAAGCGCTCGACCCCTCTCACGCGCAGGCGCTCATCCACGACAGCGAGGCGGTCGCGGCCCATCTTGCAGGTGCCCGCCTGATGGTGTGCGGAGTTGCCGGTCATCGCCATCCATTGAAGAATCTGCTCGTCCGTCTCGACCATCGGACCGGGAATCTCTTCTTCGATGACGCGCGATGCGATCGGCGCCGTCGACATGATTCGACGAATCATCTTCACGCCCGCGATCATCGCCCTGTTGTCGTCGTCGTTGCTCAGGAAGTTGGGCTTGAACACGGCGGGATCGTCAGGCTTCGAAGAGCGCAAGGTCACGGTCCCAGTGGCGCGCGGACGCAGCAGGTACACCGATACGCCCATGCCTGGCTGACGATCCACTTCGCACTGGCCGCCAGGATGGTAGGTAAAGGTCATCGGCCGGAAGCTGATCTGCAAGTCCGCATACGCTTCTTCGGGACGGCTCTTCACGAAGGCGCCGACTTGCGAGGAGCCGAGCGCCAGATAGCCTTTGCGCGTCAGCAGATAGCGTGCGCCTTCGAGATACTTCCGGAAGCCGCCCAATTCGAGGTTGTAGGAACTATCCGGCGTCGAGTGATAGCTTCCATGCACATAAAAGTGGTCTTGGAGATTGAGCCCCACGCCCGGTATGTCAACGAGCGTTTTAATGCCGTGTCTTTGCAACTCTTCGTCCGGCCCGATGCCGGATAGCATGAGTATCTGCGGCGAGTTGAGCGATCCGGCCGACAGAATCACTTCCTTCGCTGCATCGAACGTCCTACGCTCTCCCTTAACAACGACTTCGACACCTGTCGCCACATTGCCCTTCAGCACGATGCGTTGCACAGCGACCTCAGTCAGCACCGTCAGGTTGCGCCGGTGACGCACGGGTTCCACGAAGGCCGTGTAGGCGGAGTAGCGTCGTCCTCCGCGAATGGTGTGCTGCATGAAGCCGACGCCGTCGTGCACTGCACCGTTGAAGTCCTCCGTGGGAGGAACGCCCAAACGCGCCGCGGCCTCGATAAAATCACGTGAGCTACGGACCTGCAATACGGGATCGCTGACCCACAGCGGTCCGCCTGCGCCGCGATAGTCGTTCGCGCCGCGCTCGTTGTGCTCCATCTGTTTGAAGTACGTCAGGAGATCGTCGTAGCCCCACCCCGGATTTCCCAGGTCGCGCCAACTGTCGAAGTCGTTACGATGTCCACGAATAAAGATCATTCCGTTGATGGAACTCGAGCCCCCCAGTGTCTTACCGCGCGGCCAATACATCTTTCGGTTGTAAAGCGCCGGCATCGAATCGGTGTGGTAATTCCAGTTGAGCTCTTTATGAAAGTACAGCTTCGCCATGCCGGCCGGTGTGTTCACCCAGAACCTGTCGGCGGGAGGCCCGGCTTCCAGAAGCAAGACCTTGTTCTCTGGGTTATCGCTCAGGCCACGTGCAAGCGCGCAGCCCGCCGATCCCGCTCCGATGATGATGTAGTCGTAGATTTCCATGCCGTCCAACTGCTGGTTCATAAGTGGGCGTTGCTGTTTGATGAAGGTTATTTCCCAGTTGACGGTTAGGTCTAGTTGGTTTTTCTGGCGTTGAGGGTAAGCATTGCTGAACTGATCTTCGGTCGGCATGCAGACCGTCCGCAGACGCCCGTCACAGCGTCTTTCGCCTGTCGGCATTAGGGTGGCCGATCATTCAAAGCCCGCGCTTCCTAAGGGAAACACCTAGTCCGCGGCCTCGTCTGATTGCCTGCGACGTTGCGATTTGCACTGACCTATCGCAAGAGCGCGCTTTTGTTCTCCGAAGCTCGCGTATATCCTCGCCTTTCCTTCTTCAAGTCGACAGGAGAACACCATGTCCGAGGTATCCGCGATTGCCATCTCTTTTGCAAAGCCGGGCTACGAGGAGAAGTTGGCCGACGCGCTCGAAGGCTTGCTCGCGCCCGTTCACGAAGAAGACGGCGTGCTTCAGTACGAGATGTACCGCGATATGCAAGAGCCGCGCTGCTTCGTCTTTATCGAACGATGGGAAAGCCTGGAAACTTTCAACGCGCATTGCATATCGCCGCATGTCAAGGCTTACCTGACGAAAACCGAAGGCTGGGTCGAGAGCAACAAGATTCATGTGCTGAAGAAAGGGAAATAACCGGTTCAAGATGGGCCTTCAGCCTTGCTTACCGTCGAGCGAACAAAAACGAACTGGACCTGAGAGGCAACGAGGCAATAACCTGATTCGAAAGGAGACACCTCACCGCGTCATTTCCATTACAAGAGCATATCCATGAAAGAGCATCAGGCGACGCTTGTGGCCGACGGCTTCATCTTCCTGGAGGCGCCACGCTGGTTTGACAATCGCCTTTGGGTCTCAGACGTTTTCGATTCCAAGCTTTATGTCGTCGCTGAAGACGGTACGCGCAGCGTCGTTTGTGAGGTACCGGGACGCCCGGCGGGAATCGGCTTTCTGCCGGACAAGACGCCCATTGTCGTGTCATGCGCGCAAAGGAAACTAATGATGGTGTCGAACGGCGCCCTTTCGGTTTATGCGGACCTGAGCGATATAGCGAGTGGTGACCTCAACGATCTCGTCGTCGATGATGCCGGCCGCGTTTATGTCGGGAATTTCGGCTACGACCTGTTCGGCGGAGCGCCGATACGACCGACGGATATGCACGCGGTCGAGCCTGACGGTTCCATTCGCGTCGCAGCCGAGGGACTGGAATTCCCCAATGGAGCGGTGATCAAGGACGACGGCCGCACGCTCGTGGTAGCCGAGACCTGGTGCAGCAGGCTGACTGCGTACGACAGAGCGAATGACGGCAGGCTATCCAACAGGCGTCTCTTCGCGAACCTCAAGGGCAGACAGCCCGATGGGATCTGTGCAGACAAGCACGGCGCCATCTGGGCGGGTTGCTATAACACCGGCGAGTTCGTTCGTGTAGTGGAAGGTGGCGAGATCACGGACCGCATACGGTTCGAGGGTAACGCCGTGTCATGCACGCTAGGCGGCAGAGAGGGAAATACACTCTATTGTTGCGTGTACCTCGGATCGGATGAACAACTGCAAGCGCGACAGCCGCGCAGCGCCATACTCAAAACGGAGATATGAAGCAATGACGACTCATCGCAAGTGGAACTATGAAGGGAAAGTGGCTTTCGTGACCGGCGCGGCAAACGGCATCGGGCAGGCAACTGCCCTGGCTTTCGCGCAGGAAGGCGCGGATGTCGTCGTGGTCGATCTCTCGGAAGAAGGCGCACAGGCGACTGTGCGGATGGTCGAAGCGGAGGGGGTTCGCGCGCTCGCGGTGAAATGCGATGTCTCGAAGCCCGACGACGTGCAAGCGGCGCTCGCCGCAACCATCGATAAATTCGGCCGGCTCGACTTCGCGTTCAATAACGCAGGCATCGAGCAGGCGCTCGCCTACACGGCCGAGATTCCCGACGAAGCGTTCGAAGGCATCCTGCGCGTGAATCTCGGCGGCGTCTTTTACTGCATGAAGTACCAGATCCCGATCATGCTCAAAAACGGCGGCGGTTCGATTGTCAATACATCGTCTGGCGCGGGCGTGGTTGGCATCCGTGGTCAAGGCGCCTATTGTGCGTCTAAGCACGGCGTCATTGGTCTCACAAAGTCGGCAGCGCTCGAGTACGGCAAAGATGGCGTGCGCATCAACGCTGTGTGTCCGGGCATCATCGATACGCCGATGATCGGCCGCTTCACGCAAGGCACCGAAGAGAACCGCAAGCGGATGATCGCGCAAGAGCCCATTGGCCGCCTTGGCCGCCCGGAGGAGATCGCCAATACGGTCCTCTGGCTGTGTTCTGATGTAGCGGGTTTCGCGATCGGTCATGCAGTCGTGGTCGACGGCGGGCAGACAGCAGGCCTCTGACCGACAAGTCGACGCCTAGGTTCGATGCGTTCGCGGGATCATGGAGACAGGTGCGTGAAGACATATCAGCTGTGGATCAATGGGAAGCACGAGGATCCCACAAAAGGCGAGTGGATCGACACAGTGAATCCCTACACCGGAGAGCCGTGGGCAAGGATCCCTCGCGGGACGGCTGAAGATTCGGCCCGTGCCGTAAAGGCCGCCAAGCGCGCGCTGGACGACAGCCCGTGGAGCCGGATGACAGCAACCGAGCGCGGCAAGGTGATGCGGCGCATAGGCGATCTGATCGTCCAGCATGCCACGCCACTCGCCGCAACAGAGACGCAGGACAACGGCAAAGTCTTCACGGAGATGCAGGGTCAGTTGAAGACCATTCCCGAATACTGGTACTACTACGGTGGGCTTGCTGACAAGATCGAAGGTGCGGTCATGCCGGTGGAGAAGGCCGACGTCTTCGCTTTTACCACGCATGAGCCAGTGGGCGTCGTCGCGGCGCTGACCGCATGGAATTCGCCGCTGCAATTTTTGTCGTTAAAGTGCGCTCCCGCGTTGGCCGCCGGCTGCACGGTCGTCGTCAAGCCTTCGGAATTTGCATCGGCGAGTTCACTGGAATTTGCTGCGCTCACCAAAGAAGCCGGACTGCCCGATGGCGTCTTTAATGTTATAACGGGCTTTGGCAACGAAGCTGGCGCTGCGCTCGTCGAGCACGAGGATGTTGCAAAGATCAGCTTCACCGGCTCGGACATCACAGGCAAGCGGATCTACGAGACTGCGGCCCGAGGCATGAAGCGCGTCGCGATGGAGCTGGGCGGGAAGTCGCCGAATATCGTTTTCGAGGATGCGGACCTCGATGCTGCCGCAGTCGGCGTCGTCTCAGGCATCTTTGGTGCGGCCGGCCAGATGTGCATCTCCGGTTCGCGGCTGCTCGTGCAGAATTCGATCAAGGAGCGTTTCACTGAGTGCCTGCTCGCTCTCGCGCGAGGTGTGAATCTCGGCGACCCGATGCAACCGGAAACGAACGTCGGGCCCATCGCAACGCCTCCTCAATATGCGAAGGTGCTTGACTACATCGAGATCGCAAGACGCGAGGGCGCCCGTTGCATTCTCGGCGGCAAGCCCGCGGCCGGTCCCGGTGTAACGGGCGGCCAGTTCGTCGAGCCGACCATCTTCACGAACGTCACTAACGACATGCGCATTGCGCAAGAGGAAGTCTTCGGTCCGGTGCTGTCCATCATCGGGTTCGATGACGAGCAACATGCCGTGGCGTTGGCGAACAGCGTGATTTACGGTCTGGTCGCGGGCGTGTGGACCGCGAACATCGGCCGAGCGATGCGCATGACAAAGGCACTGAAAGCCGGCACCGTCTGGGTCAATACATACCGGGCCTACAGTTTCATGATGCCGTTTGGCGGCATGAAGATGTCGGGCATCGGTCGCGAGAACGGAATCGAAGCGGTTCATGAGTTCCTTGAGACCAAGAGCGTCTTTCTGTCTACCTCCGAGAGGGCGCCCACGAATCCGTTCGTGCAGCGGTAGCAGCGGTCCTGGTCATAGGCGGTAAGACGCACTTACCACCACGCCGAGAAAATGCGACTCGACGCACAACGTGCCGTGGCGCACCATCACTTTGCGCCGCATTGTTCCTGCGGCGGTCGGCCGGGGACGTCATCGGCAATGAAAGTCAGGAGGAGATAAATGCGCATCGGTTATATCGGGCTGGGCGCCATGGGTGGCGCGCTCGCGCGTCATCTGATCGGCAAGTTTCCGTTGAGCGTGTTCGATTTGAACGAGAAGACTGTGAGTGCTTTCGTCGAACTGGGCGCCACAGCGGCAGCAACGCCCGCGGAACTCGCGCGTAACAGCGACGTCGTGCTGCTTTGCTTGCCGAGGAGCTCGGACGTCCAGGCGGTGCTCTTCGGTGCTAACGGAGTGGCCGATGGGCTAGCGCCGGGAAAGATCGTCGTCGATCAGACCAGTGGCGTGCCGGCAGAAACCAACGGGTTTGCTCGTCAACTCGAAGAGATGGGCGTCACATTGTTCGACGCACCTGTCTCCGGTGCGATGGCTACGGCCATTGCCGGGACCATTTCGATCATCGCCTCGGGCCCGCACGACGCGTTTCAGAAGACGCTGCCGGTACTGCACGCGATCAGCCCGAACGTCTTTCATTGCGGCGAGCGCGTGGGTAACGGTCAGACCATGAAGACCGTGAACAATATGATGAACGTCAGTTGCCGCCTGGCGACTCTGGAGGTCGTGGCCATGGGGCGAAAGTTCGGCCTGCCCCTCGAACTCATGACCGAGGCGATCAACGCAACGACGGCTCGTAACTACACCTCGCAGGGCATGCTGCCTGCCATCGCGGAAGGGCGTCAGTCCACCAAGTTCTGGCTCGCGCTTCAAGTGAAAGACATCCATCAGGCGATCGGTTTGGCCGCAGAGCAGAAAGTCCCCATGCCCATAGGCGGCGCTGCGCGCTCGCTTCTGCAAATCGGCCTAAATTCGCTCGGCAAGGACGCCCAACTCGAACAGATGATCGGCGTCATCGAGTCGATGGCCGATACCAAGTTCGCTGATCTGCAGAAGAATGTCGCGAACCAGGAGGCAAAGTGACTACGATTGCAATGGCGGGAAGCGGTGATATAGCCGCGTTTGTCGCGCGCGCGTTGGCGAAGACGCATTCGGTTCGAATCTTCGACACAAACAATGGCTCTCTGCAATGCGAGGGCGCCGAACAAGCGAAGAGCCTTGTGGATCTGGCCAAGGGCGCAGACGTCGTCGTGCTATGCACCGATGCCGATGACGCGCGGGAGGCGCTGCTTCGCGACACGGACTGGCTAAAGGGCATCTCCGTTGTCATCGACGTGGGGCAAGGTGACCCGGACAATAGCCGGTCGCTTTCGAAGAACTTGAACGACATCGGCATCACGCTTGTCGATGCACCTCTTCACACCGAGAACACTGAAGCGATTGCCGACGCATCGGCGATTTTCTTTGGTGGCCCGGCCGACGTACTCGGTTCTGTGCGACCGATTCTTGAAGCGGTGTGCCCGAAGGTGATTCACTGCGGCGATGCCGGGAGCGGGCACGCCATGCGTCTGGTCGTCGCGGCAATTGCGGCATGCAACCGCCTCATCACCTATGAGTGCGCCGCCATGGGCGCCAAGAACGGACTCACAGTTGCAGATATGGCCACCGTGTTGAACAAAAGCTCGGGCTACAACAGTGCGTCTGCGCGTGTGCTTCCGGCTCTCGCCGCGAATGCGCAAACGGCTAATGCAACGGTGGGCAACTGCGCGAGCGACTTGAGAAAAGCATCGGCGCTAGGCATGCGTTACGGGGCACCGATGCTCATCGCGACCATGGTCCGGTCCACGCTCGATGCTGCGTCCCACCGACTCGGCGAATCGGCGAGTATCGACGCGTTGGCGAAGATCTGGGAGATCGATGCGGGGTTGCCAGCGTCAAGCTCACATTGATTCTCCGATGGACTCTGCGGACGGCGGTTCGCGCAACTCAGTCTAACCACCAATACGGGGCAACGGAATCCCCGAGGGAGCGAAGCAATGGCGCAGGCACTGCTCGGCTGCATCGCCGACGACTTCACCGGCGCGACCGATCTGGCCAATATGCTGGTGCGCGGCGGCATGCGCACGGTTCTAACTATCGGTGTACCGGATACAGATGTAAAAATCGAAGCCGATGCGCTCGTCGTCGCGCTAAAGTCGCGCACGATTCCCCGCAAACAAGCCGTGCGGCAATCGCTCGATGCGCTCGAGTGGTTGCGCGCACAGGGCTGCCGGCAGTTCTTCTTCAAATGTTGCTCGACGTTCGACTCTACGAATCGAGGCAATATCGGCCCGGTCGCGGATGCGTTGCTCGATGCGTTGAGGGGCGACTTCGCCATCGCCTGCCCGGCGTTTCCAGAAAACGGCCGAACGGTGTTTCGCGGCAATCTTTTCGTCGGCGACGTGTTGCTGAACGAATCGGGCATGGAGAATCACCCGCTCACGCCCATGTCCGATTCCAATCTCGTACGGGTGTTGCAGCGGCAGACCAAGTCCATAGTCGGACTCATTCGATACGACATCATCGCGAAAGGCGCAGAGGCCGTGCGTGCGCGCATCGAAGAGTTGAAGGAGGACGGCGCGCGGATGGCCATTGCCGACGCACTTTCGGATGCCGATCTGTACACAATCGGCCGTGCATGCCGCGACCTCTCATTGGTTACTGGCGGGTCGGGGATAGCGCTCGGGTTGCCACAGAACTTCCACTCGGCGGACCTGCTCGTTTACGCGGGCGATGCCGCCGATCTTCCGCGCATCGACGGCGGCTCGGTCGTGCTCGCCGGGAGCGCATCGAAGGCGACTAATGCGCAGGTGGCCGAGTGGCGTGCATCGCGGCCGAGCTTTCGCATCGACCCGATCGCGCTGTCTCGCGGCGAACCGGTGGTCGAGCGTGCTGTCGAATTCGTGCGCGGACACGATGAAACGGTGCTGATCTACGCCACGACATCGACGGACGAAGTGAAGCTTGCGCAGAAGGAATTGGGCGTTGAGAAGGCGGGGCATTTGGTCGAAGCTGCGCTGGCCTCCATCGCGTGCAAATTACGTGAAGTGGGTGTGCGCAAGTTCGTTGTTGCAGGCGGTGAAACGTCAGGTGCAGTAGTTCAGGCGCTCGATGTCCGCTCGCTGCGCATTGGACCGCAAATCGATCCTGGGATACCGGCGACGCAATCCATTAGTGCCAAGCCGCTGGGACTGGCTCTGAAGTCTGGCAATTTTGGGACGATCAACTTCTTCGCCAAAGCCCTGGAAGCGTTGAACGGCGCGCAAGTGGCCGCCTGATGAAGATGCACCTGATATGGCGAAACGCCTTCCATTTGAGACTCTGCAGGAAGACGCTCCAGGATGTGTGACTACTCGTGCATCCTGGAGCGTTCCTAGCGTCTATTCGCAACGCACCGCTCGTCAGTCGAAACCGATCATGGCTTTGGACTCGAGATACTCCTCGAGCCCGAAGACACCCATCTCTCGTCCATTACCGGAACGCTTATAGCCGCCCATCGGCGCTTCGGTGTTGCTTGTCGCACCGTTGAGAAAGACACGGCCCGCCTGAAGTTGACGGCCGACGAAACCACCTCGTTCCCGATTAGATGAGAACACGTAAGCGCCTAAACCATACGGCGTTCCATTCGCGATCTCGATGGCTTCTTCCTCCGTCCGATAAGGAATGACGGCAAGCACAGGACCGAATATTTCTTCCTGCGCGATGCGCATCTGTGGCGTCACGCTGGAGAATATGGTGGGCTTCACAAAGTAACCTCGTTCAAGTCCGTCCGGACGACCGACGCCGCCAACGCGAACGGTGGCGCCCTCCTCGATTCCAATCCTGATGTAGTCCTGCACTCGCTCGAATTGCAGCTTGTTGACCACTGGGCCCATGGTCACCTGCGGGTCGAGCGGGTTCCCCACTTTCACTGCCTTCGCTTCTTCCTGAAGCAATGCCAACAGTTCATCTTCTTGGCTGGCGTGAACCAGGATGCGCGTGGGCGCATGGCATGACTGACCGGAATTCGAAAATGCGCGTGTGACGTTCCATTTGGCCGCGGCGCGTAAGTCAGCATCGTCGAGAATCACGTTCGCCGATTTTCCCCCTAGCTCCTGCGCAACCCGCTTGACCGAGGGCGCGGCCGCTTCCGCGATCAAGACCCCGGCTCTGGTGGACCCGGTGAACGACACCATGTCGATGTCCATGTGCTTGCTAATAGCATTGCCTACAATGGGGCCGTCGCCAAGCACGAGGTTGAAGACGCCCTTCGGGACGCCCGCTTCGTGAAGCACTTCCGTGAGGTGGATCGCACTCAACGGAGTGAACTCACTCGGCTTGAGAACCACCGTGCAGCCGACAGCCAGCGCATAGGCGAGCTTGGTTGCGAGAAGCTGAAGAGGCCAGTTCCATGCGGTGATCAGGCCGCACACGCCAATAGGTTCGCGACGAACCGTGTTGGGCCCCAGGCGGTACTCGAACTCGTAATCCCTGAGCGTTGCCAGTGCTTGCTTGAAAGAGCCGAGCGCGGCCGGTGCATGAATGTTCTGCGAAATCGGCGTACCCAGTTCAAGCGTGACAACTTCCGCGAGCTCATGCTCGCGGCGAACGAAGCGGTCGATGATGGCTTCGAGGAGTTCGATGCGCTCGCCCTTCGATGTCCTGCTGAACGAGGCTAGGGCAGCGCGCGCGGCCTTCACCGCCAGATTGACGTCTTGCGCGCCGGCCAACGTAACACTTGCGATCGGTTCCTCGGTGGCAGGGTTCACCAAGGTCCATTCGCTACGGCTAAGCGGAGAAACCCATTCGCCATTGATATAGCACTTCTCGTACGATCGCATATGCTCTCCTGTTTGATTTAGTCGGCCACGTCTCGCTTGGCGTCGCCTTGTAAAGTGTGTGCTTGGCTTGATTGCGGCCCGTGGACCAAGCGCTATTCGCGCCTAAGCGCCGAGATTCATGGCAGGCCGCCTGCGCTCTGGCGGAAAGACACACCAGCTCCCGTCTGCGTGGCGAAAGAAGATGAACGCTATGGGACGGTCGTCCGCTGGTCCTTCAACACGCACGAACCTGTATTGCTCGTTGCGACCGTGGCTGAACTGCGCGACGCGTATTCCGTTCGCCACTCCAATCCACTTATCGACGAGCGTGCGTAACGATGTTCCCGAAAGGCTCACTGCTGTCTCCTGCTCTACGTCGACGCCGAAGCGCCTGGCCATCAGCCGCATCCAAAGCGACGATGATAGAAGTTTGAAATCGCACAGACGTTGGGTCAAGTCAGCTATTATGGTGCCCTGGTAAGCGGCGCTAACCGACACGAAGAATCATGAGCGTCATGCTGAGACAACGCCCGCGCCCGTTGAAGCTCCAGTCTTCTGACAGGCCGAGTTGAAGGAGACACAATAGAGATGGAACTTCGGCATCTTCGATATTTCATTGCGGCCGCAGAAGAAGAGCACTTTGGACGGGCCGCCGTGCGATTACACATCACCCGACCCGCCGTCTCGCAGATCATCGCCGACCTAGAAGGCGAACTCGGAACACCACTTTTCGAACGGCTCGCGCACACGGTAAAGCTCACTGCGGCCGGGCGCACGCTGTTGCCCCAGCTCGTGCGGGTCATGGACGATTTGAACGAAGCGATCATCCTGACCAAACGTGTTGGACATGGCATGACAGGGACGCTGCGTATCGGATACGGATCGCTGACTCTGATGCATTCGATCTTTCGCGCCGCAGTCAAGCAATTCCGCGAGACGTATCCGGAGATCAGTCTTTCGCTGGTCGAACTCTCGACCTCACTACAACCTAAGGCTCTCGCAGCGGGTAAGATCGACGCCGGCTTCATGCACTTGGGGCCAAGTCCGCATCCAGGCAAGCGGCGCACCGAGATCAACATTGAGCGGGAAGGCATCGTTCTTGATTCGCTGTGCATCCAGACCGGCCACTTAGGTGTCGCGGTTTCAAACGACCATCGATTAGCGCGGAGGAAGTCGCTTACGCTCGCCGATCTCGCTGACGAAGGGTTCGTAGTCGACCCAAAGTCCAGCAGTAGTCTGAGCTATGGGCAGTTGCATGCTTTCTGCCAGGCAGCCGGGTTCGAGCCGAACATCGTCCAGGAGGTGAGCACGATCGCCTCGCAACTCAACCTTATTTCCGTCGGCATGGGCATCGGATTGGCGGTCATGGGCAAGAACTTCCAGTATCCGAGCGACCTGACGGTCATCCCACTGACGAACCTGGACTATTCAACTCGCTTTATCTTCGGATGGGTACGCAGGCAGAACGATCCGATTTTGGACAAAATGATCGAGATCGTGAATAACCTGTCGAAGTAGTCGGGTTGGCGTTGTAGGGCGCGACGCAGCTGGGGCCTTCAATCTCGCCCCAGCGCGCACGTTCTCTCAGCGTTGCAACACTTCCGGATTGATCATATTGGACTTTAACGTGTCGTTCAGCGCGCTGATGAGGTTCTCGGCAGCGTTCTTGTTCATTGCGCGTCGCGTCTCATGTGTGGCGGATCCGATATGCGGCAACGTCACCACGTTGTTCATCTTCAGGAGCGGCGACTCAACCGAGAGCGGCTCTTCCAGATAGACATCGAGCCCTGCGCCGGCAATGGTGCCGTCTTTGAGCGCCTCGACGAGCGCCGCTTCGTCGACGATCTGCCCGCGCGACGCATTGATCAAAAACGCGCTGCGCTTCATCGCCTTCAGTTGCGGCGTGCCGATCAGGTTGCGCGTCTCCGCGGTCAAGGGCGGCTGTAACAACACGAAGTCGGACGTGCTGAGAAGTTCCTCCAGTTCCACCTTTCTCGCTCCGTACTCGCGTTCAGCGCGCTCGTTGACGCCGTGGCCTACGTACAGAACCTTCATCTCGAAGCCCAAGGCAGCGCGCCGGGCGACCGACGTTCCTATACGGCCCAGTCCAACGATACCCAGCGTCTTGTGATGAACATCCACGCCAAACTTATCCTCCCCGATTTTCTTGGTCCACTTTCCAGCCTTCACGAACGCATCGAGTTCGGCGAGGCGCCGGGCCGTGAGCAGGACCAGCGAAAACGCAGTGTCGGCGGTCGACTCCGTAAGGACATCCGGCGTATTGGTCAGCAAGATGCCGCGTTGATTCAGATAGTCGATATCGAAGGCATCGAATCCCACCGATACGGTGGATAACACCTTCAGACGTGTCGCGCCCGCGAGCGTTTCCGCGTTCATCTTCACGCCGGTTCCGATGGCGCCGTCAGCGTCCTTGAGCGCGTCGATTAGCGCGTTTGGCTGCTTCGGATCGACGATTGCAACATCGGCGTGAGAACGCAGGTACTCAATCGTTTCCTCGGGCAGCGGCTTATAAACTACGATTTTGTTCATTAACAAGATCCTTGAAGGACAGCAGTCAGAGGTCGCGCATCATCGCGGCCTTGGCGCTTGCTCCGCTTACCAGAAACGAGATGTCGGTGCCAGTCGAGACATATCGCGCGCCCATTTCCACGAACTGCGCGACGAGGTTCGGATGAGCATTGAGGCCGCCGACACCGAGATGCTTGCCGTGCTTTCGACATGCGGCAATGCCCTTCGTGTAAGCATCGCGCACGCTCTCATGCTCGAACTGACCCGCAATGCCAAGCGATGCGCACAGGTCGTTGGTCCCGATGAAGAGCAGGTCCACGCCTTCGATCGCGGCAATCTCGTCAATCACGTCGAGCGCTTCCTTTGTCTCGATCATGATGACGACCATCGTCGCGTCGTTGACCGCCTCACCCACTTCGGAAGTCGGAAACGAGCGAAAGCCCATGTGCGGCAGCACGCCGCCGTGAGAGCGTTCGCCCAGCGGCGGAAACTTGGCCGCACGAACGACCTGCCTCGCCTGCTCGGCGGTCTCGACATGCGGCGCAATGACCCCCAGCGCGCCACCGTCCAGAATGCGGGCGATCACATCCGACGTGAGATTCGGCAGGCGAACGAATGGCGCGATACCTGCGTTCATGGCCGAGATACAGATTTGGCTCGTCGTTTCCATCGACAGCGTGCTGTGCTCAAGGTCAATGTAAAACGTATCGAAACCCGCAGTTTTGGCAATCGTTACGATCTCAGCCGTTCTGACCAGTCGAACCGTCATGGAGAGCGCCACTTCATCGCGCGCCAGTTTCTCCTTGACGACGTTTCTAACTAGTTCCCGCGCGGTTACTTTCATGTTGTCCCCTCGAGTACACAAGAAGCGCTTGCGCGCTTTCCGTTTAGCGCATGTTGGCGAGTGCTCGCTTGAGCGCTGCGACACCGCTTTGCGGGCTGGATAGCACAGGGATGCGCACGCCCTGCAACTGCGGAACGAGTCGCGCCATTGAAGCCTGCGCCAGCACGACCACGTCGACCTGCTCCGTCAGAGCCGAGATCGTGCCCTTCACGATCTCGTCATGTTTCGCGGCGTCGCCACTGAGCAGCGCCTCGAACGCGCCTTCCGCGATCCGCTCCATCACGTCAATCGTGCGGCCTAGTTCGGCCGCCTTTTTCTTGATCAGTCGCACGGTCGGTTCGAGCGTCGTCGAAACAGTTGCGACGACGCCGATTCGGCGGCCAATCGAGCTCGCTTCCTCGGCCATCGCCTCATCGATTTTGACGATCGGGGTTGTAACGAAGTGGCGGACGTAGTCAACTGCTTCGCCAACCGAGGAGCATGCGTTCAAAATAATGTCGGCATGCATCGCTTGTGCATTGGACATGTATGAGTTGATTCGACTGGCAACTTCGGGCGTCAGATGCCCGGCAGTTCGTACATCGGCAAGCAAGCTGTCGTCAATAATATTTATGACGCGCGCCTCAGGAATTTGCTCGCTGATTTGCTCCTTGATTGGCTGAACTGTAACCGGCCCGGTGTGAATTACGGCAATCGTAGTCATAGCCTAAGAGGGTTCCGTATAGGAGCAACGTTAGACGATATGCTTTGTTCGACGCAGTAGCGTCAGAATGTTGGCATCACGATACGGAAGAATTCCGTTTCCTCTACCGCCCTGAGCGGCACAGGACCTTCGTTCGCGTCGAACTCAAACGCCGAGTGAAGACCGTACTCTTTGCCTTCAAAGCTGACCTTGCCCTTACTCAAAAAGAGCAACTCGATGGACGGTTGCAACCCTGCGGGAAACGACGCCCCGGCTTCCACCTTCACAAAACCGATTCGTGTATTGCGTTCCGTAAACGAGCCGAGCCATTTTGAAAAGACGCCATTCGTCGGTTCTGGAATCCAGGCATAATTCGCCGGGTTCATCAGTACAAGGTCGTTGTATCGCGGCTGAGCATATTCCAGCTTGCGACCCATCACTTGTTCGAAGCAGGCCTCAAATCCGTCTTGGTTATGCTTCTTGCCCGACTCGTCATACCAAGTGTAGATACCGTCCTTAAATTCGCCTTTGGTTTTGAGCAACTGATTCGCCGCCTCACGCTCTTCGACGCTGACGAATCCGTACCCTTGCGCGCCACCTAACTGGCAGACCATCATCTCCAAGCCTTCGGGACGGTCTTGCGGTCCGTAGTACACGCTTTCTGGGAAGTACCCAACCCAACCTTCGGGCATGCTCTTACCCTGTCCGTACGGGAAGCTGCCTTTGATGACGTAGCGAATCTGATCGAAGTTGTGACGGTGACTTGGCGCTGTCCAGCCGCCGGCGCCCGTCCGGCCAACATTAATCAAATAATTGTTGGGAGAGCCGGGCTTTCCTTGCAACAAGAACTTCTGCTCAAGGACCCCTTCCCGCATGTTGCTTCCAATCCTGCCGAAGTCTGTCGACGACGCTTCTGATACTCGCATTTGATCCTCCTTACGGTCATTACATGCCCGCGTTTCATTGCGGATGCGCCCGACGGCGCAAATTCAAATTCGTTGGAACCATTAGGATTCCTGCGTTCGATACACATTCCCCGTTGCGCTGACGAATAACACCGCTTCACGCGGTTCATTCCCTGCTATGACCTTTCGGCTACGGCTCGCAGTACGTCAGTAGCGTCACCGACAGCTTCGAGCCGACGGATCATTCGCTCAGCCTTTTCGATGCCGGCATCCGACGGAGCCACGGCCGCAACGGATGCGCAACTTGCAAACTTCTCGGAGAGATGCTTCCAGGTAAGTGGTGCTTCGGGGCTGCCAGGAACCTTGCTTCCGAGCCGCTCGAACACCTGGCCGTCTTTCGTCGCAATCTCGATTCGGCCGTCAGGCAGCTTGAACGTCCAGTTCTGGCTCGGGTCCTGTACTGGCGTCACCTTGGACGCCATCGCGAGCACATCGGGATCTTTCAGCGCTTTCACAGTGAAATCGGCTATGTCCATTTTTCCCCTGCTCGCCGCAATGCCCACGATGAACGGCAAGCTCATCTTTGCATCGACGAGCGTGGCCGGCGCGCGGCGGACGTCGAGCGGCGTGCACATGGTGTACGTGAAATCGCCAACATAGGTCCGAATCGTCTCGATGTCTTTCGCAGCGATCTGCTTCTCCTTCATCAACTCGATGACGGCGTGAATATAGGTATGGGAATTCCCGACTGCGGGCCATGCCTTATAGAGCGTCGTGCTTCCGAGAAACTGCTCCCCTAGCCCGTCAAGCATCTTCTCGCGATCGTACTTCCCGCCGAAATAAACGTTGAATATCCCGGCTTTTCCTTCGAACAACGTGTCTATGCCCGTAATGCCTTTCTGCGCGAGCAAGGCGGCAATGACGACACCCTTCGCAGTGAATCCGGCGTACATGCCACGCAAGTCACTGCCGGTTGCGAAGATCACTTCCATCGTCCCGCACGACTGCTGGCTCGCGATACCGAACGCATGTGAGGTCTGCCTGGCGGACAGTCCGAGTATATGAGCCGCGGACGCCGTTGCGGAGAATGCGCCGACCATCGACGACAGGTTCCAGTTCTGATTCCAGCCGACATTGCAACGCAGGCGTGCGAAAAGATCCTGCCCGATGGCGACGGCGGTGATGATCTTTTTGCCCGACACCCCACCCATGCGTTCGGCTAATGCAAAAACGGACGGCACGATCGAGCTCGCTGCGTGTGCGCCCCACGGAGTTTGGTCGTCGAAGTCCAGACAGTGAGCCATCGAACCGTTAGCAAATGCTGCGGAAATTGCCGGCAGTTTGCCGCCGAAACCGAGGACCGTGCTCTCTGCGCTTCCGCCGCTTTGTTCGAGCAGTTCTACCAACGCTTTCACCGCAGGCTCCATACCACTCGCAGCCAATGTCACGCCCAAGGTGTCGAGAATAGTCTTCTTCGCAGATTCGATTGCGTCGTCGGGCAGATCTTCGTAGCGTGTATTCGCTGCGAAGTCGGCAAAGTGATGGCAGAGGTCCAGTTCGTCTTTCATGAAGGAGTTGCTCGGTAACCAGGGCTTATCGTCGTTTTGATTCTGCGCGTCGCACTTGTTTAAGTACAGTTCGTTTTACCCGCCAGCTTGGTAAGTTTCGCTGACTTCAGCGCGCATCAAGTCATTGAAGCGTACTTGATGTTCTGAAACGCCCGAAGGCCTTCGATGCCGCCTTCTGAAAACATCCCGCTCTCTTTATGACCGCCGAATGGCGTTTCCGGATAAGTGACGCGCCAGCCGTTGCAGATAACATTGCCCGCTTCGAGGTCATGCACCGCGCGGTGGAGAGTTTCGAATTCGCGCGCATGCACGTAAGCGCCGAGGCCGTAGGGCAGTCGGTTCGACAAGGCTATTGCTTGATCATAGGTATCAAACGGCGTCAATGCCGCGATCGGGCCAAATGGCTCGGCGTTTGACAGCTTCGCTTCAACGGTCGCATCGGCAACAATAGTGGGTTCGTAGAAGAACCCCGGGCGATCGATCCTCTTACCGCCGGTGGTTATGCTCAGCCCGCGCTGCTTGGCATCGGCAACGAGATCCTCGATTGCTTTGAGACCTCTTTCGCTTTTCAGTGGCCCCATCTGCGTCGTTGAATCAAAGCCGCACCCCACGACGATCTGCTTCGCCTCCGCGGTCATAGCGTCCACAACATCCGCGTAGATTGAGCGTTGCACATAGAAGCGTGTCGGGGCGAAACAGACCTGTCCCGAGTTGGCGAACTTGGCGGCAACCGCGCGTTTGGCGAATGTTTGAACGTCAATACCCTCGAAAGCCAACACGGGTCCGTGACCGCCTAACTCCATGATCGGACGCTTCATGTGTGCGACGGCCTGTTGCGACAGCAACTTCCCAACGGCGGTCGAACCGGTAAACGTAACGGCACGCACCACAGGACTTCCGAGCAACTTGTTGGACATCATCACGGGTTCGCCTGCAAGCACCGACAGCACGCCAGTTGGCAGACCGCATTCGTACACAATCTGGCCTAGCGCGAACGCGCATGCCGGTACCTCTTCGGAAGCGCGAAGCACGATCGAACAGCCCGCGCCCAGAGCGCCTGACATCTTTCGTGAGGGCGTAACTAGCGGCCCATTCCAGGTGACGAAGGCGGCAACAGGACCCACAGGTTCAACAAGCGCCATCTGGCGCGCGTTTAATTCTCTTGACGGTATGACGCGTCCGTACGCGCGTCTACCCTCCTCAGCCGCCCACTCCCACATCCCAGCCGCCACTTCGACCTCTCCAAGCGCCTCATTCCACGGCTTACCTAATTCCAGGACCAAGAGTTCAGCGAGGGCTTCCGCTCGCTCGCGCATACGATCCGCAACGCGCCGCATAAGTTTGCTGCGCTCGAACGCAGATGTATTTCGCCAGGTGTCGAAACCCTTGCTCGTCGCAGCAAGCGCTTCATCAACGTCGCCTTCCGTCGCCATCGGCACAGGACCGAGAGCCAAGCCAGTCGTGGGATCAATGACATTCAAGGACGGTTGACCGCTTGCGTATCTCATCTTACCTGCGATGAGCTGCCCCAACTTCGGATACCGTCTGGCCGCTTCTGCTCTGGTAGTGCTCATTCGATTCCCTATTATCTATATTCCTGTGGAGCGACTGGCAATTACGACCGCCGGGACTACATCAAGAACACGCCTTTGCCGCCGCTTTGACGGTTAAAGACTTGATAAGCTTCTTGCGCTTGATCCAAGCGCCAACGGTCGGTGAACAATGCGTCGAGATTGAGTCCCCGGTCTACGACGAAGTCGGCACATGCCCGCTGTCCCTGGACCGACATCGTCCACGACGTCAGAATGCGAACTTGAGTGCGTAGATACTTGGCCAGCGACAGGCTGAATTCCGAGCCGATCCCGACCAGACACACGGTTCCCCAAGGGCTTACTGAGTCAAGTGCGTCCCGATTTGCCGCAGCAGCTCCCGATGTTTCCAACGCAACGCTTACGCCTTTACCACCGGTCAGCTCCCGAATTGCCTCGGCAACCGGTCCGTCGAGGGGATTGATCACCGCATCGGCGCCGAATTCTTTTGCCGTTTTGCGGCGACTTTCATCGATATCAAGTGCGATGACGCGAGCGCCTTGAGCCTTTGCAAGCATCGTTGCGGATAGACCCACGGGTCCCTGACCAAACACCGCAACGGTATCGCGGCCAGATAGGTCGATGCGCTCAAATGCGCCCCAGGCTGTACCGGTTCCACACGAGATGGCGGCGCCTGCCTCGAAGCTGAGCCGCTCATTCAGCGGAACGAGCGTATCGGCCCGAACTTTCATGTAGGGAGCGTGTGCGCCATGAGCGTCCGTTCCATACACCGTGATCGGTGCGGTACGGCACATCTGAGGCCATCCCGAACGGCAGTCCGGGCAACCCATGCATCCGCTGTAGTGATGCACCATCACACGTGCGCCAATCCGTGCATGAGGTCCAACCGCGCCCGGGCCGACTGCGACGACCACTCCACACGGCTCATGACCGGCAATGACCGGCGGAACTTCTCCAGCCGGACGACGATACCAGTGCAGGTCGCTTCCGCACATCCCGGAAGCCTTGATTTCGAGAACAACTTCGCCGACGCCCGGGGTTGGATCCGGAAAGGTTGCAAGTTCGAGAGTAGAGCCACCGCGAAAGACAATACCGCGCATGTCCGGATTTCCTCTTCAGTGTTTAGCCGTCAATTTAATGCAGACAACTCACTCTGTAGTTACTAGTAAGCCCTATGAGCGCCCTCGCCGGCGCGCCCAATGCATTGCCTGATACGTCGCAATCTCGTCGTTTGTTAGCGTCGAGTCGCGGTCGTCGCGAGCGCAGTCTCCGCCTCAGGCAATTCCTCAGGCTCCAATGCCTCGAGAGATTGTTGATTGGTCTCGATACCAGCCACCATGATCAGAATCGCGATGAAGATATATGCTCCAGAGATGGCGAAAACAACGCCGGAGATTCCGAAGCGGTTGAATAACTCAAGCACGATGAAGGGCGAACCAATCAAACCAAGTCGTCCAAACATTTGAGCCACGCCGCCCCCACGGAATCTATATTCCGTCGGAAACATTTCTGGTGTCATACCCAGACCGAGGGTCAGGAATATTGCCACTGACGATACGAGCAGGAAGCCGCACGAGATGATCGCTGTTGCCGATGTGAGGAACGGGTAGATCGCTCCCAGGCAAGCACACACGCCCGCAAAGACCATGATCGCAGTACGTCGTCCCATCTTGTCCGAGACGTACGAAAGGAACAGCGGTCCCGCAATCCAGCCGCCCATCATTGCCGCCGTGAAGCCCAGCGAATGGGTCACGCTCATACCTTGCTTGACAAAGAACGTTGGCATCCATCCGGTGAGACTATACGATCCAAACAGACAGACAACGTTGACCACGATAGCAAGCAAGGTACGCCGGATGACGGTCCTCGAGAAAAGCGTGGAAAGTGGTACCCAATGCGGCTCTTTGGCCGGCGCTGTCGCTTGCGGAGCAGACGAAAGCGGCGTCGTGACGCCGGCGTCCTTTTCGATCGCCCGCATAATCTCCTCCGCCTCAGCATGGCGACCCACACGCTCCAACCAACGGGGTGACTCGGGGAGGTGACGACGCATCCACCAGACCCAAAGGGTACCGATACCGCCAATCACGAACATTGGGCGCCATCCGATCCAAGGAACAACCAATGTTGCGACCACTGCAGTAACGAAGACACCCGAGCCTCCAATTAGCGCGAGTTTGCCCAGGTATCTGCCGCGATGCGACGGAGGAACAAATTCAATGATGAGGCCGTACCCCATGACGTACTCAGCACCCATCCCAATGCCCATAATGAAGCGAGCAGCGATGAGCCACGGCATCGATGGGGCGAGTGCCGACACAAGCGCCATTCCACCGAAGATCGCAAGGTTGAACTGGTAAGCGAAGCGGCGTCCAAACTTGTCGCTCAACCAGCCTGCGAGTGCTGCACCAATTGTCAGGCCGACGAACGTTGAAGACATGAAAACGGAATTCAGCTGCAACGTTGACCAGCCGCTTTTGAGCATTGCGGCAAGGACCGAACTTGAAAGCGTATTATCGAATGAGTCAAAAAACATACCCATTCCGATTAGCCATAAGACGCGCGTATGGAAAGGGCCGATCGGAAGGCGATCAAGCCGCGCACCAGCATTCACTCTATTGCTCATCCGAAGTCCCCTGATAAGACACCACACTAGTCACTCGCATAGAAGCTCATCACTACGCCGCGCGGGAGAGTGTTACCGCAGTCGCCGGTGTTGAACGCCCACGCAGCGCACGGCTGCTTGCCGATAGCTGCTGTTGATGCGCACATCAGGACGAATAAAACTTCGCCTTCTGGCGAATGAGAGACTGCCTCGGTACAAACTCGTTGGTGGCACCGAGCCTCTTTGACATCTCGCTCCGCACGAGATAGCGCTTTGAGGCTTGACTGTTGTCCGGAAAGCGTCCCCGATCAACAGCAGATTGGCGCGGCACACGCCACCATTGCGGTGGACGGGCTCATAGAAAGTTGTCTCCGTGCCTATTCGGCTAATAGCCATCTTGTGAGGCTAGTTTGCGCTGTGAACTCCGCCGCGTACAGTTGATTATTCTTCTTAGTGGGTAAGCTAAGCTAACCGCCGACGCATCCAGTCTCCGATGCGCAGAATTCCATACGGTTTAAGTGCGGATCTACCGGTGGTCCCTCGGTGGGACTTGCTGTCCTTGTCCTGTTGTCGTTTGCTGAAGTACCAGGTTGAACTAGATCTGACAAATTGTGAGACGGTTGTCTTGCTCAACATCCTGCATTTCTGTGGCAAGTGAATCAGCTGCCTTTCCGGGCGTAGCTGGGCGAGGCGCAGTTTTCTCGCCACGCTGCGGCGCACGTCTTTGAAACACACGCCGAAGCCCCGAATTCCTTCACGCGCGTTCAGAGGTGGCCCCGTTCGTTCGGACAGTTTTTTCGATTATATTCATCCCGGGGATAGTGACCGCGCATACGACCCGCAGTCGGCAGGGTTCTGGCAGACTGGTCTGCTCGCGTGTGCATGCGATCCAACGTCAAGAGTTATGGAATGGACGCTTTCGGACCCGGCATCAGTGCGCTTAAGCACCCCAGCGGCAGCAAGAACGTGCTCCTTGGGATCAGCGCGGACGTACCTACCCGTACATTGCTGATCCACGGCCGCGCGCTAAGGTGCATCGGCATCTTCTATCCACTGCCTACCATTCTGCCATCGCTTTCCCGCGGGCCTCTGCTTAAATCAGACCGCTGCTTACTCCGTTGGCATCCATGGGTCAGCGGTTCCCCCCCGTGTCAGAATACTTGTCGCTCCAATAGAATCAATGAACCGGGGGCGATGATGAGAAAACGAATTGGCAAAATACGGACAAGCATTCAAGGACAGAGCGGTTGCGCGGTTGCTGCCGCCGGAGAGCGCGGCGTTGGAGGACGTTGCACGTGAGGTTGGCGTGGGAGTGGGGACGCTGGAGCGCTGGCGCAGTGATGCGCTGTCCAGGCCCGCTCGCGAGCGGGCCTGGACAGCGGCGGCCCGATTTGACGCCGTGCTGACGGCCGCTGCGATGGACGAGGCTGCCAAGAGCGCATGGTGCCGCGCCAACGGTGTGTATCCGCACGAGCTGGCTTCCCTGGCGGCAAAGCGCCACGCAGGCGCTGGCCGAGCCCGAGGAGGCGCGTGCCAGCCCGCAGCAGACGCAGCAGGACCGACGTCGCATCAAGGAACTCGAGCGCGAGCTGCGGCGCAAGGACCGTGCGTTGGCTGAGACGGCGGCGCTGCTGGTGCTATCAAAAAAAGTCGCGACGATCTTCAGCACGGGCGAGGACGAATGATCGACCTCGAAGATCGCCAGTCGATGGCCCGCGACATCCACACCGCGCACAAGGCCGGCGCACGGCTGCGCCTGGCCTCCCAGACGGCCGGCATCGACGTGCGCACCCTGCAGCGCTGGAATGCCGGCGAAGGCCTCGTATCGGGCGATGGAAGACCTCATGCGGTACGCCCGCAACCTTCCCATGCGCTAAGCGCCGACGAGCGTGCCGAGGTGCTGCGGGTGGCCAACGAGCCGCGCTTCGCCGATATGCCTCTTGCGCGCATCGTGCCAATGCTGGCCGACCAAGGCGTGTATATCGCCAGCGAATCCACCTTCGCCCGCGTGCTGCGCGAGCACGGACAAACTGCACATCGGGGCCGGGCGAAAGCGCCCAAGGCTGGCCGACCGCCGACCACGCACATCGCTTGCGCAACACGCGAAGTCTCGTGCTGGGATATGACGTACTTGCCCGCCGAGGTCGTCGGTCAATGGTTTTACCTGTACCTGATCCTGCACCTGTACAGCCGCAAGATCGTCGGATGGGAGGTGCACGAGGGCGACGATGCCACCGTCGATGCGGGGTTGACGGATATCGTCGAAGAACGTTATGACGCGGGCGTTCGGTTCGGCGATCAGATCGCGAAGAATATGGCGGCGGTTCCCATCTCGCCGGACATTCGCATGTCGATCGTCGGCACGCCTTCCTATCTGTCGAAACATTCGCCGCTGAAACTGCCTGCCGGCCTGAGCGAACATAGCTGCATCAATACACGCTTTTCGAGTCGCGCTGGTGTGTACGCCTGGGAACTCAGCAAAGGCAAACGCAAGGTGCAGATTCGAGTGGACGGCCCGTGGACGTTCAATTCCACTTATCTCGTGCTCGACGCGGCGCTGAGCGGCGCCGGATTGGCTTACGTGCCGGAACAACTCGCCATTCCTCATCTGGCCAGCGGCCGGCTTGTATCCGTTCTGAAGGATTGGTGTCCCACCTTTCCCGGGCTCCATATCTACTATACGAGCCGTCAGGTGTCGCCTGCGCTCTCCCTAATTGTCGAGACGCTTCGGCATCGGCGTTAGATTGCTCACCCCTACTGCGGCACACCGAACTTTCATTTATTAACTCAGTTCGTGACGGCTTGCTGGGCGGCCTCAAATCTGAAGTGCAACACCTGTTTCGTATAAGGTGTTGCGATGCACGAAAAGACCCAGTATCAA
>NZ_FCOJ02000188.1 GCF_001545035.1 Caballeronia glebae | reverse complement strand
GGGCTGGTGTCGCGCATCGTCGGGGCGGATCGCCTTCTGGATGAGGCCGTCGAAGCCGCGACGATCATCGCCGGCTTCTCGCTGCCCGCCGTGATGATGGCCAAGGAAGCAGTCAACCGCGCTTACGAGACGACGCTCGCGGAAGGCGTACATTTCGAGAGGCGGCTCTTCCATTCATTGTTCGCTACGGAAGATCAAAAGGAGGGCATGGCGGCATTCGTTGAGAAGCGTAAGCCGGTTTTCAAGAATCGGTGAGCTTATTTGAGAAAGCGCTTGCACTTCTCGATCCCACTTACTAGAATTCCGTTCCTTCGCGATTCGATGAATGCGAAGGAAGCGGGAGCAGGTGGCATGGATGGTGTGCTTGGAGCAGGTTGTAGAAGGCTCTGAGCGGTCAGCGAGAAGAAAGAAGCTTCGAATTCTTGTTGACACGAACCGAAATGTTCTTCATAATCTCGTTTCTCTGCTGCTGATGCAGCGACGCAAGACGGAAGTTGATGTGAGTCTTGCGATGTGCTCTTTAAAAACTAACAGCCGATAAGTGTGGGCGCTTGATGACAAGTGCGGTTTCAGTCTTTCGGGGCTGAAGCAATAGCAAAAGTATCAAGAGTCTCACACGAAGTATCAGAGGAAGGTTT
>NZ_FCOJ02000087.1 GCF_001545035.1 Caballeronia glebae | reverse complement strand
GGCGCACAGCGTGCGCCTGCCGCGAACCGTTTCAACGCATCTCAACGCGCGTCGCTGACTGTCGTGTTCATCGTCGTGCCGGCGATCACCGTGTTCTTCAACACGATGTCGTGCACGTTATACGCGTAGATCGGTCCCGGCGTTGCCGCCGTGGCCGGTCCTGCCGCGACCGGCGTGCCGAAATCGCAATCCGTGATCGTCACGCCGGTAATCGCGGGAATCGCCGGTGTGGGCGCCGGGCCGTTGTAGTCGAACGCAACCGGGCCCTGCGCGACGATCGCCTGAAAACACGATCCGTTCACGCCCTTCAGCAACACATTGCTCGCCTTCAGATTCGAGATGTTCACGTTCTGCACGAGCGCGGGCCGCGTGCGGATCGCGTCCTTCGACGGCTGATAATCGCAATCGAAGGTAATGATCCCGCCTTGCGACGCCGACGGATTCGCCGCCGTCGGGCTCGACACACCGAGCGGCACCGTCGAGTTGATCGGGCTGCCCGCGAGCATGCTGCTGCCGTAGCCGGCGGGCGTGAGGCTCACGCCGTTGGGCAGCGTCACATTGTCGACGTAAAAGTCCTTCACGAAGCCGCCGCGATTCATGTTCGTCTTGATGCGAATCGCGATGTTCAGCGAATTCGTCGCCCAGAACTTATTGAGCATCTGCAGATTGCGCGCGTAGATCCGCTGCACGCCGCCGCCCATTTCGCTGCCGAGCGTGATGCCGCCGTGACCGCTGTTCATCGTGCAATTCTGGATGACGTGGTTCTGCGCCGGTCCGTATTGCGTGTCGAGATCCTTGCCCGACTTGATCGCGATGCAGTCGTCGCCGGTGTTGAACGTCACGTTTTCGCACAGCACCGTGTCGCAGGCATCGGGATCGAAGCCGTCGTTGTTCGGGCCGATGCTGTCGACGGTCACGCCGCGCATCACGACGTTGCGGCAATCGGTCGGATGATGCTGCCAGAAGGGCGTGTTGTTCGTGCGATAGGTTTGCATCAGCACGTTCGTGCAGCCGATGAATTCCACCATGCACGGCCGCAGAAAATGGCCGATGCCGAAGATGCGCTTCTCGATCGCGACGCCCGCCTCCGAGAGCGCGGGCAGATAGTTCTGGTCCTGTTGCCAGGGCGTGGCGGGATCGGTGAGCCTGGCGTAGAGCGTCTCGGAGATGCCGGGCACGGCGGTTTTCAGATCGACGTTGTTCGTGTTGCTCGATGCCTGCGATGGCGTCGACGAATTCACGCAGCCGTACACGCCGGTATTTCCTTTCCATGTC
Organism: Caballeronia glebae; assembly: GCF_001545035.1. GTDB lineage: Bacteria > Pseudomonadota > Gammaproteobacteria > Burkholderiales > Burkholderiaceae > Caballeronia > Caballeronia glebae. The sequence goes on along the minus strand of NZ_FCOJ02000087.1, from coordinate 19,548 downwards.
CACCAGCACGTTGCGGTGTTGCCGCTGCCGGCGAAAGCGTCATCGCCTGGCCGTTGAGCACGGAGGTGTCGCCTTCGCCCGTGACCGCGATGTTGTTCTGGTTGCGCGCATAGACCGGCGGGCCGTAGTTGAGGCAGTCGTTCGCCTGCCAGCGGCTGTAGTAGAGCTTGCCGTTCGCGCCGCAATCGACCGGGCCGTCTTTCGCGTAGTCGGCGGGATTCGGGCTGAAGTAGATCGTGCAATTCGCGCTCAGATGAAAGTCGACGTTCGACAGCAGGACGATCGGTCCTGCGCAATACCACGTTCCAGCCGGCACGACGACGTGGCCGCCGCCCGCCGCGTTGCATGCCGCGATGGCCGCGAGAAACGCGGGGCGCGAGTCGAACGAGCCGGGCGCGTTGGTCTGGTCGGCGCCGGTGCTCAATGGCGACTTCGCCGGATCGGTGTAGGGGTTCGCCGCCGCGACGACCGCGCAGGGCTTCGCGCCGTAATCGGTGACGAGGAACTGGCGGCCTGGAAACATCGCCGTCGAGACGCTTTGAAGCGCGTTCACGATTTGTGTCGCCGAACCGGACGGGCCCCAGATCGGGTCTTGCGCGGCGGGCGGTGTGGTTGCGCCGGAATCGGAGTCATCATGACCGCCACAGGCGGCGAGCGTGCCGAATGTGCCCATCGCGCCGAGCAGCGGGGCGCTCGCGGACAGGCCGGCGAACTTCACGAACGCACGGCGCGCGCGGTTATGAGGATGCTTCATCGAATGTCTCCTGTTCCGGTTCGTCCGGTAATTTATGGGATGTCGTATGACTGGGAGCGGTGCCGACCGTCTCTGCCCGCTCAAACCATGCATCGAGGCGCGCGTGATTCAGGGCAAACGTTAGCGGACGAGCCTGAAGGCCGTCAACTTGGTGCTAACGAGTACGTCGGAAATATCGGACGTCATATGTGACGACGCCCGGAAAAAACTGCCTCAGGTCGCCTTCTTGATGACGATCCGCGCTTCCAGTCCGCCGCCTTCCCGATGATGCAGCGTGAGCGACGCATCCATCGCGAGCGTAAGTTGGCGCGCGATCGCGAGACCCAGGCCGGTGCCGCCCGTTTGCCGGTTGCGCGAATCTTCCAGCCGCACGAACGGCTCGAACACCGCCTCCAGCGATTCCTCCGGAATGCCCGGCCCGCGATCGAGCACTGAAATGACGGCGCGTCCGTCGCGCGTGGCGACTTCGATTTCCGCCGCGCCCGCGTACTTGATCGCGTTATCGACGAGATTACCGACGACGCGCTTCAATGCCTGCGGCGGTGCCATCAGCGCGCCGCCGATGCTGCCGGAAAGCGTCACCGATTGCCCGGCATCGAGATAATCGTCGACGATGCTTTCGATGAGCGCGTCGGCCTCGATGCGGCGCGGCGCCTCGTTCGTGCCGTGCAGCGTGCGCGCGTAGGTCACGCCTTCCTTCACGAGCGATTCCATCTCCTTCAGATCCTGCTGAAGCTTCGCGCCGGTCGACTCGTCGTCCATGACGTCGACGCGCAGCCGCATGCGCGTGATCGGCGTCTGCAAGTCGTGCGTGATCGCCGCGAGGATCTGCATGCGCTGGGTCATGTACATCGAGACGCGGTCCTGCATCGCGTTGAACGCCTTCGCGGCGCGCGCGACTTCTTCCGGCCCGGATTCGGGCAGACGCTCGGCCTTGAGGTCGGGGCCGAGCGTATCGGCGGCTTTGGCGAGGCGCTTGAGCGGGCCGGTCGCGAGGCGCACCGCGAGCCAGCAGCACGCGCCGAGCACGATCAGTTGCAACGTCAGGACCAGCGGCAGCCAGCCGGAGAGCGGCATGCCGACCACCGGACGCATGTCGATGGTGAGCGGCGAGCCGTCCGAGAGCTTCAGATGCACCTGAAAACGCTCCTTGTCGCCGGGCACGGCGTTGATCGTCAGTGGATAACGCTTGCCGATGCCCGCGCCCATCGCGCGCGCGAAACGCGCCGACAACGCGGCATCCGGCGGCGCGCCGCTTGCGTCGGTCACGCCCGGTCCGAGGATGAATTCGTAGCTGCGCCGCCCGAGACGCGGCAGCCACTGCGCGCGTTCGTCCGGCGGCAGATGATCGAGCAGCGCGACCGAACTCGCGACCTCGCGCTCGACGTAACCCGTCATCATGGTGGTCATGGATTCGTCGCGCTCGTGCATCGTCAGAAGAAACGAGAAGGTCTGCGCAAGCGCCAGTCCGACGACGAGTATCAGCGCAAGCCGCGCGAACAGCGTGCGCGGCCAGTGCAGCGGTGAAGTCGGGGAAACCGTGCTCATCGGGAAGACTCGACCGGTTTGACTTCGGCGGAGAAGACATAGCCTTCGCTGCGCAGCGTCTTGATGTAACGCGGCTCGCGCGCCGTGTCGCGCAGCCGCTGACGCAGGCGCGACACGAGCAGGTCGATTGAGCGGTCGAAGGCATCGGCCTGGCGGCCTTGTGTCAGATTCAGCAATTGATCGCGCGTGAGCACGCGCTGGGCGTTGTCGAGAAACACGCGCAGCAGCCGGTATTCCGCGCCCGAGAGCGCGACCATCGTGCCTTCGGCGTCGAGCAGATGACGCGCGGTCGTGTCGAGACGCCAGTCGCCGAAGCCCAGCATCTGCGAGGATTCGGCGACTTCCATTCCCGGCGGCAACATGCGCGTGCGGCGCAGCACCGAACGGACGCGCGCGAGCAGTTCGCGCACGGCGAAGGGCTTGGGAAGGTAATCGTCGGCGCCCATTTCGAGGCCGAGAATGCGGTCGGCTTCTTCATTGCGCGCGGTGAGCATGAGCACCGGCACATGGCGGAACTTGCCCGCGCGCAGCTCGCGGCACAGCACGAGGCCGTCCTCGCCGGGCAACATCAGATCGAGCACGATCAGATCCGGCGCGCCTTGCGCCTCCAGCACGGCGCGCATCTGCCGGCCGTTCGCCGCGAGCGACACGCGCATGCCGTTTTTTTCAAAGTACGTGGCGAGCAGTTCGCGGATGCCGCGATCGTCGTCGACGATCAATACGTGATCAGAGGTTTCCATCGATGGATCGTTGTCGTTGACGCTTGAGTTGCACCCGGCTCGGGCTGACCAGCAGACACTGAACCGGATGGGCCATTTCCGTCGCGATCCCGCCGATGAGAAAGGCGAGGACCGCCAGCATGCGTTTCATTCGAAGCTCCCGCCGATGATGCGATGTCTGCGTTATAGCGCGCTTCGGCGGACGTTTTGTATCGCAGTGTATCCCGCATGTCGCGCGATACATAACGTTGCGCAACACGCCTTTTGCCGACACAAGCGCGATACGCGCGCGCAGTCCAATGCGTTCATGCCGATGCGAACGTCGGCTTGCCGGAGCGATGTGTCCATCTCACGCCGCTCCGATCTCCAATGCATTCAAAAGGACTTCGTCATGCTCGCCGCCATCAAAAACGCCGCCGTGTGCGCGGGAATCGCCGCTTGCGCCGCCATCGCGCCCGCGCACGCCGCGCCCGCAAGCGCTCACATCAATGAGAACGTTGCGCCGGAATTCGCCGGCATCGATCAGTGGCTCAACAGCGAGCCGCTCACGCTTGCGCAGTTGCGCGGCAAGGTCGTGCTCGTCGATTTCTGGACCTTCGCGTGCGGCAACTGCGTGAACACGCTGCCCGCCGTGAAATCGTGGAATCAGAAGTACAAGGACAAAGGGCTCGTCGTGGTCGGCGTGCATACGCCCGAGTTTCCGTTCGAGCGCGACACGAACAACGTGAAGCGCGCGATCGGGCGATTCGGGATCACGTATCCCGTCGCGCTGGACAACCATTACAAGACGTGGGCGGCCTACGACAACCAGTATTGGCCGGCGTTCTATCTCATCGACAAGCACGGACGCGTGGCCTACACGCACTTCGGCGAGGGCGATTACGCGCAGACCGAAGCCGCGATCGGGAAGCTGCTGGCCGAGCGCTAGGCGGCGTTCTGTATCGCAATGTATCTGCAACGCACGCGATACAAAACATTGCATAAGGCCGGCATCGCGGACACAAGCCAGATACGTGCAGGCCTTCAAATACACACAACGACGGCTCGCGAGTGAAGCGCAAGACGAACATCCGCGAAGCCCGAGCGCCGTAACTCATTCAACCGACCGATTTATCCGCAAGGAGAAACACCATGAAATCCACGATCGTTGCTTTCGCTCTCGTCGCCGGCGCCATGACCGGTATCGCTCACGCCGCCGTGAACAACGAGCCGGTGAACGTGCAGACCGCACAAGCCGTGGCGAACCACGCGTATGCCGGCAAGACGCGCGCCGAAGTGAAGCGCGAGCTGGCTCAGGCGCAACGCGACGGACAGATCGCCGCATTGCGCAGTCTCTATCAAGGCAGTTGATTCGCTAGCTAACCAATTTTCGAATTCACGCACCAGAGGCCCGATCATGATCAAGCAATTCGTCACCGCCGCACTCATCGCCGTCAGCGCCGTCGCCGCCGGTTCCGCATTCGCCAGCAGCGGCTACGGTCCCGCGCCGCACTACGATCCGCTCGCGGGTGCGCCTGCATCGCAGCGCGGCCTGAGCGCGCAGACCATCGCCAGTGAAAGCGTCGCGCCGGCGCAGGCATACGGCGGCATGAGCGACACGGTTTCGCAATCGGGCGCGCGCGGCGTGGCCGTGAGCGACGTCGCCCGGCTCTTTGCGCATCACTAACACTAAGCCCGTCAACTTTCGAACCAACACGAGGAACGCATCATGACCCAGATCGACACCGTCCTGTACACCGGCAAAACCCGCGTCGTCGGAGGCCGCGAAGGCCATGCGAAAAGCACCGATGGCCGTCTCGACGTAAAACTCTCGCCGCCCGGATCGGCGGGCGCGGGCACCAATCCCGAACAGATGCTCGCGGCGGGCTGGTCGGCGTGCTTCATCGGCGCGATGGGCAAGGCCGCCGCGAAGCTGAAGACGCGTCTGCCGGCCGATACCGCCGTCGACGCGGAAGTGGACCTCGGCATGAACGGCGATGCGTATCTGTTGCGCGCGCGCCTGAACGTGAGCCTGCCGGGGATCGAGCGCGCGCTGGCGCAGGAGATCGCGCAAATGGCGCATCAGACCTGCCCGTACTCGAAGGCGCTGAAGAGCAACATCGACGTGACGATCACGGTCGTCTGACGCGTTTCATCCGCGCGATTCGCTCCGGCAGGCTGGCGCTTCATCGATCAAGCGAAGCACCGAGCCGGCATGGACCGAATCGACGCGATGAAAGTCTTGATCGGCACGCTGGACGAAGGCAGTGCGGCGGGCGCGGGGCGATCGCCTTCCTCGAAGCGCATAAGGGCTGCGCGCTGCTCCGTCGCACGACGCGCACGATCAAGCTTTCCAAAGCCGGCGAACGTTACGTCGCCGCCTGCCGATCGTGCACGAACGCTCCGCGCCACGCGTTTGCCTAACTGTCGCGCGACGGGTCCGCGTTGCCGCTGCTGTACAACGGCGCGGTCTTGCCGCCGGCGATGCTGTTGCCGACGGCCTGCAGATCGAGCGAAGGCGCTTTTGCGAGCAGCACATAAGCGAGCCGGTTCGCGCGCCACGTGACCGTCTTCATTTCGCCGACCTGACCGGCGCGCACCGGCGCATCGCCCTCGTTTTCCTCGATCACGCACAGGGCGACCGGATCGCCGCGTTCGGGCAGATACACCATCTGAATCAGCGGACGGTCGTGATAATTCAGGCGCTGTACGCGCTTGAACTTGAGACCCACCTGACGCAGATCGGGAACGTCGATCGGCATGCCGTCGCGCTGATGGATATCGGCGAGCACCTGTTCCGTGCTGACTTTGTCCTCCCGGAGATTGGAGACCGTGTCGCGCCCGTAAAGCACCTGATAGTCCGCCACGCTCTGCACCCACGGGTCAACGCCGCGATTCAGCGGATTGAACCCGCCGAGATAGCCCGTGAGCACGCCCGAGCAGATCGCCCCGGCGACGAAGGCCGCGGCCGCCCACTGCATCGAAAAAAGGCGGCCGCCGCGCGACGCCTTGCGCGCTTGCGGCGCGCTGACGCTCACGAGTTCCTCGATACGGCGCGTCAGGCTTTCGGGCACGGGCGGAACCGTCTGCCGGTCATACGCGGCGCGATACGGCAGAACGGACGCCTGCAGCGCCGCGGCCCGCGCCGCGAGTTCGTCGGAGTGCGCGATCGCCGCTTCGATTTCCGCGCGCTGTTCCGGCGAGAGCTCGCCGTCCACATAGGACATCAGCAGCGAATCATCGACATTCATCATAAGGATTCTCCTTTTCTAGCCGACGCTGGCGCCTGCACGCTGAATTTCTGACCGATCGTAAGCCGCGCGCGCGACAGCCGGCTCATGATCGTGCCGATGGGCACGTCGAGCACCTCGGCCGCCTCGCGATAGCTGAGGCCTTCGATCGCCACCAGCACCATCACGACGCGCTGCGCTTCCGGCAACGCCTCGACCGCGTCGATCACCTGGCGATGCAGCAAATCCAGCTCCGGATTGCGCGCGGAAGGATCGGCGAACGACTCGATTTCCTCGTCCTGCCAGTCCATGCTGCCGCGATTGCGAATCGAACGGGCGCGCAGTTCGTTCATCCAGGTCGAATGCACGATCGAAAAAAGCCAACTGAGCGCCGAAGTGCCCGGCTGAAGCTGATTACGCCGCTCCAGCGCCCGCACGCACGCGCGCTGCACGAGGTCCTCCGCGTCATGCGGATTCTGCGTGAGCCTCAGCGCGAATCGCCAGAGCCGCGGCAATAACGTCGGCAGGACGGTCGGCAGGTCGTCGTCGTTCATCTGGGCAGCTCCTGACATGGGCGCGCTCATGATTGACAACACTCCAGAGGCGAATCTATTCCACTTTTTTTTCGCGTTTTTTTGCGGAATAAGCAGGCGAGGGCGGCTGTTTTCGGGTCACGGAACGCGCAACGAAGCGCACTCGAACCACCGAATAGGAGACAGATCATGGAGACCCTCCTCGACCGGGCCCGTCAGGCAGGCATGGCGGTCATGCTGGACGCGTGCATCGGACGCGAACGTTTTCATAGCATAGCCGGTTCGACGGCAACGCTCGCACGATTTGCGCAGCTTTGCGAAACACCGGCGGTGGATCGCGACACGCTCATGCACTGGGCGGCGCTCTGCGAACGCGGCGATATGCCGGCCGTGGCGGCGGCAATAGAACGGACGCTCGGCGAACGAGCCAGCGCGTGAATCCAGGCTGATGCGTGGCTCGAAAAAACGCATCGAAGCAACGTCAAAAATTAGCAATACGAAGTAACGCGGGTAATCAGAAGAAAGCTCGCAAACCACGCTTCGCGATTCGATTCGATCGGACGCGACGCGAATTGAACCGTGCCGGAAGGCGCGCATTTTTGGAGACTGACATGGCTGTAGATATGTTTCTCAAGCTGGGCGACATCAAGGGCGAATCGCTGGCGGTGGGGCACACCGAAGAGATCGAGGTGCTGAGCTGGTCGTGGGGATGCTCGCAGACGGGCACGACGCACACCGGCACGGGCGGCGGCACCGGGACCGCGTCGGTGCAGGACCTCACGATCAGCAAATACGTCGACAAGAGTTCGCCCACCATCGTGCAGTCGTGCTGCCAGGGCGTACACATGCCGGAAGCCGTGCTCACGTTGCGCAAGGCGGGCGGCAACGAGCCGGTCGAATATCTGAAGATCACGCTCAAGGAAGTGCTCGTCAGCAGCCACTCGGTGGGTTCGGGCGGCGGAGATCAGGTGGCCGAGAGCATCACGCTGAACTTCGCGCAATTCAACATGGAGTATCAGCCGCAGGACAACACCGGCGCGAAGAAGGGCGGCGTGGTGACGGGCAAATGGAACATCCCGAAGAACACGGCGAATTGCGATTCCGGCCCGGGCGCGAGCCCGAGTTCGAGCTCCAGCTCGCGCGGATCGTCGTCGCCGCGTCCCTGATAGCCCGCCTTCCATTCGACGCGCCTTGCGGACATCGCCATGAATCACGCAGACATTGCAGCCTGGCTCACCGACCTCACGCCGGATTCTCCGTGCGGCGAGGACGAAGAGTACAGCGCCGACTTTCGCTCGCTGGAAGAGGCGCTCGCCGGCAAGCCCGACGCCCAGTACGGCGGCACCGTGATCGCCGCGACGCCGCCCGACTGGACGCTCGCGCACTCGCTCTCGACGACCCTGCTCGGACGCACGCGCGATCTGCGCGTGGCGGTGCACTACACGCGTTCGAGCATGATCCGCGAGGGTTTCACGGGCCTGGCGCGCGGCCTCGCGCTGATCGAAGGGCTGCTCGATCTGCACTGGCGCGGCGTGCATCCGCAACTCGACGCGAGCGACGGCGACGATCCGACCGCGCGGGTCAACGCGCTATCGGCACTCGTCGACGGCGCGGGGCTCGCGGGCGAGTTGCGCGACGTGCCCTTCGTGGCGCCGCGTGGCCAGCGCGGTTTCTCGCTGCACGCGCTCGATGTGCTGGCGGGCGAAGCGCCGATTTTCGAAGGCGACGAGATGCCGACGCTCGCGGCCATCGATGCGGCGTTCGCGCAAGCGGGCATCGACGAGGCGCGGGCGATGGGCGAGGCCCTTGCGTCGGCGTGTGCCTCGCTCGCGAAGATCGAGAGCACGTTGACCGGGCGCGTGGGGCCGTCGCGCGCGCTCGATTTCGGGCCGCTCGCGCGGCCGCTTCAACGCATCGCGGAGTTCGTGGCGGCGCATACGGGGGAACGGGGCGGTGCGATGGAGACCAGCAGCAGTGAAGAGGGCGCGGGTTCCGGTCCGGCGACGCATCGCGCCGCCGCGTCGGGACCCGCCACGCCCCGGCGCATCGCGAACGCGCGCGACGTGAACGACGCGCTCGACGCGATCTGCGCGTACTACGCCGAATGCGAGCCGTCGAGTCCGTTGCCCGTGTTGTTGCAGCGCGCGCGCAGGCTGGTCGGCAAGAGTTTTATCGAAATCATCGAGGACGTCGCGCCGGACGGCGCACATCAATTCAGGCATCTGGGCGGGGTCGTCTGACCGGTCTCAGGCATAAACAAAGGAGTGGACAGCATGGCCAAGGAAAGCAGTCAGAAATTCATCGCGCGCAATCGTGCGCCGCGCGTGCAGATCGAATACGACGTCGAGATATACGGCTCGGAGAAGAAGGTCAACTTGCCCTTCGTGATGGGCGTGCTAGCAGATCTGTCGGGACAGCCCGCCGAACCGCTCGCGCCCGCCGCCGAGCGCAAGTTCCTCGAAATCGACGTGGACAACTTCGACGAGCGTCTCAAGTCGATGAAGCCGCGCGTCGCCGTGCAAGTGCCGAACACGCTGACGGGCGACGGCAACGTCGCGGTCGATCTGACCTTCGAGAGCATGGACGACTTCACGCCCGCCGCGATCGCGCGCAAGGTCGAACCGCTGCGGCAATTGCTGGAAGCGCGCACGCAACTGGCGAACCTGCTGACCTACATGGACGGCAAGACCGGCGCCGAAGCGTTGATCGCCCGGCTGCTGGAAGAGCCCGCGTTGATGAAGGCGCTCGCCTCGCAACCTCGTCCGCACGACGACGCAGACCAACCCGCCACCGGAGCATGACGCGATGAACGATCTCAGCATCCAGCACCAGACCCGCGCGGCCGCGATGGAGACGGCCCCCGAACTCGACGATTTCTCCACGCTGCTGCAAAAGGAATTCAAGCCGAAGTCCGAGCGTGCCCGCGACGCCGTCGAGAACGCGGTGCGCACGCTCGCGGAGCAGGCATTGCGCGATACCGGCGTGATTTCCGGCGACGTCCTCGCGACCATCGAGGCGCTGATCGCGCAGATCGATCAGGCGCTTACCGGGCAGATCAACCTGATTCTGCACAGCGAGTCGTTCCAGCAGGTCGAGAGCGCATGGCGCGGCCTGCATTACCTCGTGAACAACACGGAGACCGACGAGTCGTTGAAGATTCGCGTGCTGAACATCTCGAAGCCGGAACTGCACAAGACGCTGAAGAAGTATCGCGGCGTCGCGTGGGATCAGAGCCCGCTTTTCAAGAAGCTTTACGAGGAAGAGTACGGCCAGTTCGGCGGCGAGCCCTACGGCGCGCTGGTCGCCGATTACTACTTCGATCACAGCGGCCCCGATGTCGATCTGCTCACGCAGATCGCGAAGATCGCGGCGGCGGCCCATGCGCCGTTCATCGCGGGCGCGGACCCGGCCGCGCTCTTGATGGAATCGTGGCAGGAACTCGCCAATCCGCGCGATCTGACCAAGATCTTCCAGACGCCGGAGCATGCCGCGTGGCGCTCGCTGCGCGATTCGGAAGACTCGCGCTACATCGGTCTCGCGATGCCGCGTTTTCTCGCGCGCGCGCCCTACGGCGCCAAAACCGATCCGGTCGAGGCGTTCGATTTCGAGGAAGACACCGCCGGCGCGAACAGCGACAAATACGCGTGGGCGAACGCATCGTATGCAATGGCCGCGAACATCACGCGCTCGTTCAAGATCTCCGGCTGGTGCTCGCGTATTCGCGGCGTCGAGTCGGGCGGCGCGGTCGAAGGCCTGCCGGTGCACGCGTTTCCCACCGACGATGGCGGCGTCGACATGAAATGCCCGACCGAGATCGCGATCAGCGACCGGCGCGAGGCGGAACTCGCCAAGAACGGTTTCATGCCGCTCGTGCACAAGAAGAACTCGGACTTCGCGGCATTCATCGGCGCGCAATCGCTGCACAAGCCGGCCGAATACGAAGATCCCGACGCCACCGCCAACGCGAATCTCGCGGCGCGCCTGCCGTATCTCTTCGCTTGCTGCCGCTTTGCGCACTATCTGAAGTGCATCGTGCGCGACAAGCTCGGTTCGTTCAAGGAACGTGACGACATGGAGCGCTGGCTGCAGAACTGGATTCTTCAATACGTCGATGGCGATCCCACGCACTCCTCCGACGACACCAAGGCGCGCAAGCCGCTCGCCGACGCGCAAGTCATCGTGGAGGAAGTGGCGGGCAATCCGGGCTACTACGCGTCGAAGTTCTTCCTGCGTCCGCACTACCAGCTCGAAGGTCTCACGGTGTCGCTGCGGCTCGTGTCGAAGTTGCCGACCGCCAAGGCCGCCTGAGCTTCGTCGTGTCCGTCCATTTCGTCTAGAAGGAGCCGCTCATGTCCGAACCTTCCGCCCGTGACCGCCTGCAACCATCGTTGCTCGACCGCCTGACCGATCTCGAACCGCACGCGCGCAACGAGGCGCGCGAGCGTCGCGTGATGTCGGCGCGCGCGCTGCGTGACAGCGTGCAGCGCGACATCGGCTGGCTGCTCAACGCGAGCGGTCTGGGCGAGGGCAACGACGCGGCGAACCTGCCGCATGTCGCGACCTCGGTGCTCAACTACGGTCTGCCGGATCTCGCGGGACGCGACGTCGCCGCGCTCACGGCAGGCGCGCTGGAGCGCACGATTCGCGACGCGCTGTGGGCGTTCGAGCCACGGCTCGCGCGGGAAACGGTGCGCGTGACGGCGCTCGATAATGCGAACGGCGCGAAGGGCATGAGGAGCGGCCATGTGATCTGCTTCGAGATCGAGGCGGACATGTGGTCGCAACCGTATCCCGAGCGATTGTTCCTGCGCACGGAACTCGATCTCGAAGCGGGCGAGGTGCGCGTGTCCGACGCATCGGCCGCGCGCGCCGGATCGTCGGCCGGGGAGCAACAGGCATGAATCCCGCGTTCCTCAGGTACTACAGCCAGGAGCTTCAGCACGTCCGCGAGATGGGCGGCGAATTTGCCGCCGCGTTTCCGAAGATCGCCGGACGGCTCGCGCTCGATGGGCTCGAATGCGCGGACCCGTATGTCGAGCGGCTGCTGGAAGGCTTCAGCTTTCTCGCCGCGCGCGTGCAGATGAAGCTCGACGCCGAGTTTCCGCGCTTCACGCAGCATTTGCTGGAGCTGGCGTACCCGCACTATCTCGCGCCGACGCCGTCGATGGCGGTCGTCCAGTTGCAAGCCGATCACACGAATCCGCAGCTTGCCGCGAGCGCCGACGGCATCGTCGTGCCGCGTCATACCGCGCTGCGCGGCATGCTCGACAAGTCCGCGTCGACGCGCTGCGAATATCGCACGGCGCATGCGCTGACGCTGTGGCCGGTCGAGATCGCGCAGGCGAAGTTCTTCACGCATGCGGGCTCGCTCAACGCGTCGTCGGCGGCGTTGCCCACGGGCGTCAAGGCGGGATTGCGACTGCGTTTGCGCGCGACTGGATCGCTCGGCTTCGATCGACTTTCGCTGGATCGTCTCGCGCTCTATTTGCGCGGCCCGGACGGTCTGCCCGCGCGCCTGCACGAGCGGCTGCTCGCGCATTGCGTCGGCGTCGCGGTGATGCAGCCGGGCAACGGCGCGAGCGCGGCCACCACGCTCGCCGTGCTGCCGAAGACCGCGCTGCGGCCGCTCGGTTTCGCCGAAGACGAGGCGCTTCTGCCCGTCGGCCGGCAATCGTTCGACGGCTATCGGCTGTTGCAGGAATATTTCGCCTTCGCGCCGCGCTTCATGTTCGTCGAACTGAACGGATTGCGCGACGCGCTGCGTCACTGCCGCGGCCACGAAGCGGAGATCGTGATCCTGCTCGATCAGGCGGACGCGTCGCTCGAACGCGGCGTCGATGCGTCGAACTTCGCGCTCGACTGCACGCCCGCCGTCAACCTGTTTCGCCGCCGCGCGGACCGCGTCGCGTTGTCGGACACGGAGTTCGAATATCACGTCGTGGTGGATCGCACGCGGCCGATGGACTACGAAATCCATCAGATCGACGAAGTCACCGGCTATGGAGCGGGCGCGGCCGCCGAGAAGCAGTATCGGCCGTTCCACTGCGCGAAGGATCTCGACATGCCGGGCGAGGGCGGCGCGTTCTATCAACTGCGCCGCGAGTCGCGACGCGCGTCGGCGCGGCAGCAGCAGAACGGCGCGCGCAGCAGCTACCTCGGCAGCGAAGCCTTCATTGCGCTGGTCGATGCGGCGAGCGCGCCCGCGAGCGGCGAAGTGCGTCAGCTCGGCATTAGCGCGTGGTGCACGAACCGCGATCTGCCGCTGTCGATGCCCGTCGGCGCGGGCTCGACCGACTTCACGCTCGATGCCGAAGCGCCGGTCGTCGCGGTGCGCTGCGTCGCGGGCCCGAGCCGTCCGCTGCCTTCGTTCGCCGAGGGGCCGGCGGCTTGGCGGCTGCTCGATCATCTTTCGCTTAACTACGCATCTCTCGTCGATGCCAACGAGCAAGAGGGCGCGCGCGCGCTGCGCGAACTGCTCGCGCTCTACTGCCCCGCCGATGACGCCGCCGCGCTCGCCCAGGTCGAAGGGCTGCGTTCGGTGTCGTGCGCGCCGGTCGTGCGCCGTCTGCCTTCGCCGGGACCGATCGTCTACGGACGCGGCCTCGCGATCACGCTGCGCTTCGACGACGCCGCGTTCGAGGGCGCGAGCGCGTTTCTGCTCGGCGCGGTGCTCGCGCAGTTTTTCGCGCAGTACGTGTCGATCAATTCGTTCACCGAGACGCACGTCGCGACGCTCGCGCGCGGTCCGGTCATGCAGTGGCCCGCGAGGACCGGACGATGCGCGACGCTCTGACCATCGACGGCGTGCTCGCGCGCGACGCCCGCCGCTTCGACTTTTTTCAGGCGCTGCGGCTCATCGAGCAGGCGCATGCCGAGCGTCCGCGCCTCGGCCGGTCGCTTGCCGCGCGCGACGACGCCGTGCGGCTTTCGCAAGACCCGGAACTGATCTTCCATCCGACCACGCTCGGCGACTACGTGCCGGGCGAGGACGGCCGGCCCGGCCGTCTCGCGGTGAATTTTCTCGGTTTGCTCGGCCCGAACGGTCCGCTGCCGACGCACCTGACCGCCTACGTGCGCGAGCGCGTGCGCCACGCGAACGATCCGACGCTCGCGCGCTTTCTCGACGTGTTTCATCACCGGATGCTGTCGCTCTTTTATCGCGCATGGGCCGATGCGCAGCCGGTCGTGAGCGCCGACCGTCCACGCGACGATCGCTTTGCGGACTATGTTGGCAGCCTGTTCGGTCTGGGCGCGCCCGCGCTCGCCGGTCGCGACGCCGTGCCCGATTCCGCCAAGCGCCACTTCGCGGGCGTGCTCGCCGCGCCGACGCGCCATGCGGACGGACTGCGGCTGATCCTCGCGCGCTTCTTCGGCGTGAACGTGTCGATCGAGCCGTGGCGCGGCCACTGGATCGCGCTGCCGGAGGACGCCCGCACGCGTCTTTCCGGCGCGCGGCTCGGCGTATCGACGGTCGTCGGCACGCGCGTGTGGGACTGCCAGCACAAGTTCCGCATCGTGATCGGGCCGCTCGGCTACACCGATTTCGTGCGCTTTCTGCCGGGCGGAAAGAGCCTCGCGAAGCTCGCCGACTGGGTTCGCAACTACGTGCGCGATCCGCTCGACTGGGATGTGGCGCTGCATCTGAAGCGCGACGAAGTACCGCCGCTGCGCCTGCAAGGGCACGCGACGAAGGGCGCGCGCCTCGGCTGGAACACCTGGCTCACGAGCGGTGCGCCGGTCCATGACAACCATCGGGTCGTGATCGCCGGGCAGGCGCAAGCGAGCCAAAAGCAAGGAGACTTCTCATGACTGAAATCAGCCGCATGGCGTTGTTCGGCAAGCTCGATCCGCTGGCTTATCGCGCGATCGAAAATGGCGCGGCGTTCTGCAAGCTGCGCGGCAATCCGTATGTCGAAATTGCGCACTGGGTGCATCAGATTCTGCTCGCGGCGGATTCGGATTTGCGCCGCCTCGTGCGTCATTTCGAACTCGACGAGACCGCGCTCGAACGCGATCTGACCGCCGCGCTCGATCGTCTGCCGCGCGGCGCGACTTCCGTCTCCGATATCTCGGCGCAAGTCGATGAAGCCGTCGAGCGCGGCTGGGTCTTCGGCTCGCTGATGTTCAACGCCGCGAAGGTGCGCACCGGGCACCTCGTGATCGGCATGTTGCGCACGCCGAACCTGCGCAATGCGCTCTACGCGCTCTCGCGACAGTTCGAGAAGATCAGCTTCGATGCGCTTTCCGCACGCTTCGACGCGCTGCTCGACGGCTCGCCCGAAGCGCACGTCGCGCCTGACGCCGCGTCGGCCAAGTCGGCCGCGTCCGCCGCGCCGCTCGCCGGGAACGATGCGCTTGCCCGCTACACCGTCGATCTCACCGCCGAGGCGCGCGAAGGCAAGCTCGATCCCATCGTCGGACGCGACATGGAGATTCGTCAGGTCATCGACATTCTCATGCGCCGCCGCCAGAACAATCCGATTCTCACGGGCGAGGCGGGCGTCGGCAAGACGGCGGTGGTGGAAGGTTTCGCGCAGCGCGTCGTCGCGGGAGACGTGCCGCCCGCGTTGCGCGATGCCGTCGTGCGCACGCTCGATGTCGGCTTGTTGCAAGCGGGCGCGAGCGTGAAGGGCGAATTCGAGAATCGCCTCAAGCAGGTGATCGAATCGGTGCAGGCTTCGGACAAGCCGGTGATTCTTTTCATCGACGAGGCGCATACGCTCGTCGGCGCGGGCGGCGCGGCCGGCACAGGCGACGCCGCCAACCTGCTCAAGCCCGCGCTCGCTCGCGGCACGCTGCGCACCATCGCCGCGACTACGTGGGTCGAATACAAGAAGCACATCGAGAAAGACCCGGCGCTCACGCGGCGCTTTCAGGTGGTCAAGGTGCCGGAGCCTTCCGAGGCGAACGCGATCGCGATGATGCGCGGCCTTGTGCGCAAGATGGAGCGGCATCACGGCGTGCAGGTGCTCGACGAGGCGCTGGAGGCGGCCGTGAAGCTCTCGCATCGCTTCATTCCCGCGCGCCAGTTGCCCGACAAGGCCGTGAGCCTGCTCGACACCGCCTGCGCGCGCGTCGCGGTGAGCCAGCAGGCGCTGCCGCCCGCCATCGACGATGCGCGGCGGCGCATCGAAACGTGGCAGACGGAAAGCGAGATCGTGGCGCGTGAAGCGGCGCTCGGCATCGACACGCAAGAACGCGCCGCCGATGTCGCCGCGCGGCTCGGCGCCGAGCGCGCGCGTCTCGCGGATCTCACCGCGCGCTGGGAAGCGGAGCGCGCCCTCGTCGCGCGGATTCTCGCGGCGCGGCAATCCATCGAGAAGGGCGGCGATGCCGTGACGGTCGAAGAACTGAAGGCATTGACCGATGAACTTGCCGAACGTCAGGGCGAAACGCCGCTGATCCTGCCGGGCGTCGACGCGCACGCGGTCGCGTCCGTGGTGCAGGACTGGACCGGCATTCCGGTCGGCCGCATGGTGCGCGACGAAGCCGCGAGCGTGCTCGATCTGGCCGCGACGCTGAACCGGCGCATCGTCGGGCAGGCTCACGCGATGCAGATGATCGCGCGCCGCGTGCAGACCGCGCGCGCCGGTCTCGACGATCCCTGCAAGCCG
Source organism: Caballeronia glebae (assembly GCF_001545035.1). Classification (GTDB taxonomy): domain Bacteria; phylum Pseudomonadota; class Gammaproteobacteria; order Burkholderiales; family Burkholderiaceae; genus Caballeronia; species Caballeronia glebae. The sequence goes on along the minus strand of NZ_FCOJ02000087.1, from coordinate 3,171 downwards.
GTCGGCGTGTTCATGCTGGCGGGCACGTCGGGCGTCGGCAAGACCGAAACCGCGCTCGCGCTCGCCGAGGCGCTGTATGGCGGCGAGGACAACGTCATCACCGTGAACATGAGCGAGTACCAGGAAGCGCATACGGTGTCGCTGCTCAAGGGCGCGCCGCCGGGATACGTCGGCTATGGCGAAGGCGGCGTGCTGACCGAGGCGGTGCGCCGCCGTCCGTACAGCGTCGTGCTGCTCGACGAATTCGAGAAGGCGCATCCGGACGTGCACAAGCTCTTCTTCCAGGTCTTCGACAAGGGCCGCATGGAAGACGGCGAAGGCCGCGAGATCGATTTTTCCAACACGCTGATCCTGCTCACGACGAACGTCGGCACCGAACTGACCACACATCTGTGCGGTGGCGGGCGTGAAGCGCCGTCGCCGGACGAAATCGCGCGGGCGCTGCGCGCGCCGCTCGTCGATGCGTTCCCGCCCGCGTTGCTCGGCCGCGTCGCGGTGATCCCGTACTACCCGCTCGACGACGCGATGCTCCACGCCGTGATCCGCCTGCAACTCGCGCGCATCGGGCGGCGTATAGCGGAGCGGCATCGCGTGAGCTTCATCTACGACGACGCGGTGGTCGCCCAGATCGCGCGGCGCTGCACGGAGTTCGCGAGCGGCGGCCGGATGATCGACGCGATCCTCACCAATACCGTGCTGCCGCGCGTGAGCACGGAATTCCTCGGCCGTCTCGTCGATGGCCGCGACATCGCGAAAGTCGAAGTCGGCGTGCGCGACGGCGACTTCACCTATTCGTTCGATTAAGGAGCCAGCCATGCCACAACAAGTCAGCATGGGCGCGACCTTGCAGTGCTCGTTCGGCATGACGCCGTCCGCGCTCGTCGTGCTGCCCGTGAACCGCGTGCGCTGTGAAGGGCCGATCGCCGCGAACATCATGGATCACGTGCCGCTCGTGAACATCATGCCGTTCGGCATGTGCACGTCGCAGGCGAATCCGGAAGTCGCCGCGGCCACCGCCGCCGCGCTCGGCACGCCGACGCCGATGCCCTGCGTGCCCGCGACCGTCGCGCCGTGGGCGCCAGGCGCGGTCACGGTGATGCTCGGCAATCAGCCGTCGCTCGATAACGTCTCGACCTGCCAGTGCATCTGGGGCGGCGTGGTGACGATCGTCGATCCGGCGACGCGCCAGACGCAAATTCCCTGAAAGGAGGCCACCGATGATGCTCACCGATACCGACCGCATCGCGCAGGTGACTTGCGCGCTCGGCAAGAACGCCCTCGTGCTCTATCGCATGCGCGGACGCGAGGAACTCGGGCGGCTCGCGCAATGGGATCTCGAACTGCTCGCCGATCGCTCGAACCTCGATATCGCGACGATGCTCGGCAGCGACTTCTCGCTGTCGCTGGAGATTCCCGCGGGCGGCAGGCGCGAGTACAACGGCATCGTCACGGCGTTCGAGCTGGCGCGGCCCGCGAGCACGCAACCCAACCGCCCGGCGATGTATCGCGCGACCGTGCGCCCGCGCCTGTGGCTGCTCACGCGCGCGTCGCACTGCCGATTTTTTCATCGGATGACCGTGCCCGCGATCATCGCAAAGGTGCTCAGCGACAATCACATCGACTTCGAGAACAAATGCTCGGCGAACTATCCGAGCCTCGAACACTGCGCGCAATACCGCGAGACGGATTTCGATTTTTTGAGCCGGATCGCCGAGCGCGAAGGCATCTACTACTACGTCGAGCATCAGGGCGGAAAGCATCGGCTGATTCTCACGGATTCGTCGCAGGTACACGGCGCGACGCCGCATTGCGCCGAGTTGCCGTTTCGCGCGCAGCCGGCCACGCCGCACGAGCACGAATGGGTCTATGCATGGTCGGCGGGCGGTGAAGTGGCGACGGGCATCACCGAGATCAACGACTACGACTTCGAGAAGCCGTTGCAATCGGCGCAGCAGGGTCTCGTCGCGCGCGCGGTGCGCAGCACGCATTTCGATCCGGCTGTCTACGCGATGCAGGAGCACGCGCCGGGCTACGCGCGCCACGAAGACGCCGAGCGTCTCGCGCGCGCGCATGTCGAGGCGCATCAGGCGGCCAACGTTTTCGTGAGCGCGCGCACGACCGCGCGTGCAATCTGGCCCGGCGGACTCGTGCGTCTCGCCGGTCATCCGGTTGCGCAGCAGAACGCCGAGCATTTGGTCGTCGCAGCCGAGTACGAACTCAATTCGGATGACTATCTTTCCACGCTCGACGCCCGCGCCCGGCCGCCCGTGTTCGATTGCTCCTTTCGGGCATTGCCGCGCGAGTCAGGTTTTCGCGCGGCGCGCAGCACGCCGCGCGCGTGCGTTGCCGGGCCGCAGACGGCGGTGGTCGTCGGGCCGAAGGGCGAGGAGATTCATACCGACAAATACGGCCGCATCAAGGTGCAGTTCCATTGGGAGCAACTCGCGCCGGAGGCGTCGCGCGAGTCGCTGCAGCGCTGCTGGGTGCGGGTCGCGCAGCCGTGGGCCGGCAAGGGTTACGGCGCGTTCTTTCTGCCGCGCATCGGCCAGGAAGTGCTGGTGCATTTCATCGAGGGCGACCCCGACCAGCCGCTCGTGATCGGCAGCGTCTACAACGCCGCGCAGACCACGCCTTATGAACTCCCGGCGAAGATGGCGCGCACGACGCTCAAGAGCAATTCGACGAAAGGCGGCAACGGTTTCAACGAAATGCGTTTCGACGACAGCAAAGACGCCGAGCAATTGTTCTTCCACGCCGAGCGCGATCTGGAAACCTGGGTGAAGCACGACGCGCTCACGCGTATCGGCCGCGAGCGCCATGTAATCGTCGAGCAGGACGATTACGCGCGCTGCGGCGGCGATCGCAGCGACACCGTGCAGGGCGGCCAGCGCGTGCGGATCGGCGGTAAATATTCGCTCGATGTCGGCGGCGACACGCAACACAAAAGCGGGGCGAATATTTTGGTGGGGGCGGGTGTTAACGTCGATGTGAAGGGCGGGGCCAACGTCACCATCGAGGCCGGCGCGACGCTCACGCTCAAGGCGGGCGGCAACACCATCGTGCTCGGACCGTCCGGCATTGCGATCAACGCGGCCGGGCCGGTGTCGATCGACGGCGTGGTCGTGCAGATCAACTGCGGCGGCGCGGGCGGCGCGGCGGGCGCGGCGAGCG
>NZ_FCOJ02000082.1 GCF_001545035.1 Caballeronia glebae | reverse complement strand
CGCACTCAGTCCGATTGAATACCGGGAGAGTCTGGGGCTGACGACATAAACCAGTCCAAGAATTCCGCCGCACCCCCGTTTAAACTTTTTAGAAATGTCCGGTTTTAGGGCTTGTGAATCCTTCTTTGGATCAATTATTTCCCCACCGCGGCTGCCCGTTCTCTGGCGGTACTCAGCACGGCCGCGTTGAGTTGCTCGCGCGTCAGTTCACGCTGCGTGTGCGTGCCCGCCTTGCGCTCCTTTGGCCGTGGCGCCATCCCCTGGTTCGTCCGGGACGGCATCCCCGAAGCGCAGCGATTGTCGCGCTCGGCCTGCACAAGCTGGGCGACTTGCAGGAGGTGTCCAAGCCGTTTGTTCTCGACCACGGCACCCTGATCGATCTCGGAGAGCCGGTCATACTGACGATAGGCGAGGGCGGCCCCATTCACGCGAATCTCGATGCGTCCGTCCGGATACTCGAAGACGTCCAGATATTGGTGGATCAGCGCGCGGTTCTCTGCCGTATCGTCGAGCATGTAAATCACCCGGTCGTACTGCACCGTCAACACCTTGGTCACGCGCCGCGCCACGCGTGAGCTCAAGATCAACTCGATGTTCTCGTCGCTTCTGAGCGCGCGATGCGTATTGAACGCGCTTCTCGGGACCTTGCCGAAGCGGCCGTTGAAGTCGGCAATAAAGTGGGGCGCGTAAGCGTTGGCGTCTTCCTGCGTGTTGATGCCCCGTAGGCGCAGCTCCTTCACCAGCCGATCCTGCAAAGTCAGATTGGCCCGCTCGACGCGTCCCTTCGCCTGGCTGCTATTGGCGCACCAGGTATCGATGTTGAGCTCGAACAAAGCCCGTCCGAACTGCGTGACGCCCTTGCCAGCGGCCTCGGCGTGGTTGTTGCAATGAAATATCGCCGCCTTGTCGCTGTAGAGCGCCACCGGCTTGCCATGCGCTTCGAGATACTTGCGCATGGCCTCGAAGTAGCTGAAAGTCGACTCGGTCGCCGTGAAGTGCAGGGTCATCAGCCGGCCCGTCGCATCATCGATAAACACCAGCAACGTGCAAGCCGGTGCGCGTTGCTCGAACCAGCGATGCTCGCTGCCATCGATTTGAATCAGTTCACCCAGACACGATCGGCGGTTCCTCGGCTGGTGTAGCGTCGGTGGACGCTGCTTGCGCGCAATCCAGAGCCCGGCATCGCGCATCCAGCGCCGTACCGTTTCCTTGCCCAACTCGATGTTGTGACATTCACGCAGCTTCTCGCAGGCCAGCGTCGGACCAAAATCGGCATAGCGCTCGCGCACCAGCGCCATGGCCCGGGCGCGCAGATCGACGGGTAATTCGCGATTACTCGGCTGTCCGCGCTTGCCCGAGATCAACCCAGCCGGACCGCTCGCGGCATAGCGGCGAACCAGACGGCTGATCTGGCGCTCGCATAGTCCGAGTCGCTCGGCAGCCCGCACCATCGTCAGCCGATGCTCGCAGACCGCCTCGATCACTTTGATGCGTTCGAGTTCGTGCATAGTCGCCGTGATGAAACCACGCTCGTTCATGGTGGAGCCCCTTGCAGACGCGTGCTTATCAGCGTGCGCCTCAAAGGGCAAAACCGGACATTTCTAACGAGCCCAAACCGGACATTACTAAAAAGCTCTGACACGTGAAAATGCGATAATTGTATTTATGTAAAATGCACTGGAAAGCGTATATGAAGTTCGCGTGATCGGCGGCAGCGGCATTTCGCACCGCGTTGCAAGTTCCTGGCTCGTATGACCGTCTCCGGCCATCAAGACTATCTTTGCCTGGTGACCAGAGAATGAGGCAGTGAACGCGAGTGGCTCATTGACAGCAATTGTTCTCGCTACATATCGGACACGACAACCTCGATTCCCTTGCGCCCATGGTCGCCTCCTGGACGCCGCGACTCGATCATAGAAGGATCTGAAATAACGCAAATCAATTCTGGGGCGCAACGCTAGATGGCCGGCCAACCCTGGCGCACTCGCTGCCCTCTTTAGTATATTGAAAATGGCCCATTTCCCCCTTGAAATGCAATCTCGGTAATAAACATTATCAGGTTTACTAATCAACCTACCGAGCGGATTACCTCCCGGGCTCTGACCGGGGATGGCTACAAGCACGTCTCCCATAAACGACACAACAACATCATCTTCTCCGTCGCCGGTCGATTGCTATTGCAGCCGCCAATGTGCCGCTAGCGTCGATCAAGGCGGCCTCAACGACGAATGCTTTCATGCAGATTGACAAACTCCAGTTACTTCAGGCACTTGGCGAGTTACTAGGAAGTTGCCTACAAGCTTGTCAACGGAATCTGTGGATAAGTACGTTGGGAAATTCGTCTCGACCACTGCGAAGATGCGGGTTCGGCCAATACGAGACCTGAGAGTCCGCGAGACACTGACGTTAGCGTTGGCAACGTCGCCGCCGGCGGCCGACCGCTATCTCGGACGACTTGGCGCAGGAATTTGCTATCGCCCGGCACTGAGGTCCTGCTGCCACCGCACCCGGGCGTCTTCTTCCAAACGCGTCTCTTCAAGTTCCTGAAGTACGGCATCGAGGTCGACGGGTCGGATGATGGCTTTCACGCGGCCGGTCAGTTGGACACCGACATGAAGATCGCCTGCTTCAAACAGCGACCAGATCTCCGCTCCATACTCAGCGCCCAGAATTTGCGGTGCAAACCGACCAAAGTAGCTGGCGAGGTTATCAACGTCGCGCTTGAGCATCGAAGCAGCCTGGTTGTTGCCTGCGGCATCGACGGCCTGAGGCAAATCTATAATGACCGGGCCCTCAGCCGCCAACAGGATGTTGTACTCAGACAAATCCCCATGGATGATCCCGGCGCACAGCATTCGCACAACCTGGTCGAGAAGCAGCGCATGCATTTCAAGCGCGCGGGCTTCAGTCAGATCGACGTCGTTGAGGCGCGGCGCGACGTTACCCGATCCGTCGAGCACGAGTTCCATCAGTAACACGCCGTCTGTACAGATATACGGCTGCGGCACTCGCACGCCCACGTTGGCAAGCCTGAACAGCGCGTCGACTTCGGCGTTTTGCCACGATTCTTCTTGTATCTGGCGGCCATAGCGCGTTCCTTTCTCCATCGCACGCACCTGCCGGCTACTCTTGACCTTACGGCCGTCCCGATAGGACGTGGCTTGCCGAAAGCTGCGCTGCTTCGCGTCTTTGTAGACCTTGGCGCAACGCGTCGAGTCGCCACAGCGCACAACGTAGACGGTTGCCTCCTTGCCGCTCATCAACTGGCCGATGACTTCGTCGATGAGTCCTTCCTCGAGAAGCGGTGCAAGCCTTTTCGGTACTTTCATACAATCGCCGGGCGCGGCTTGCAGTGCTCGCGTTCGAAATCTGTGGAAGGCAGATGGTGGGTGGACATGCGTGCGGTCAGCAATCCGAAGGGCGGCGTGGACAACACCATTTGTAGCGTTGTTGCAAGGGAGAACGAGGGAGTCATACCGAATTATAAGGGGAAGACAATGGGGACAGCTCTCCGTTTAAAGTACAGCGGTCGTCCGCCGAGTCGACCTTGCGGGCATACTCAGTCGAAGCCATCCGGCCGTCCACATCGAACGGCACGACCGGCGCTGCGAACTGGCGATCGGCGCGGTGACCCTCAGGTGCATCCACGAGGCTAGCGCGATTCGTACGCGGCACGCGACGGAGTCGCGCAGTGTCCCGACCGTACGACGGCCATGGGGCCTTGTGAATCGCTCGTTGGGTTGGTGAAGAGAAATCACGCTTGCCTGCGACGCCAACGACCGAGAAGTTGGAAACCCGTTCATTCACTCACTTCTTCCTTCTAATTGACAAACGAGCAAGACGAGGCGGGGTGCGCGGAAGCGGCTAAGACGTTGTTATAGCTAGTAGAGGCAGAGGCGAACGCTGAAACGACGGGCAACGGCCTAACGGTGGTTTGACCGCGCGAGGGCGGTTCCAGCGAAGGGGTCGTTCTTCCAGTCCGCACCGGACTGCATTGCCGGTTGGACGGGTGCTCCCCACGGAAGCTCGAAGTGCCCGATGCTTTGTCCCGCGCTGATGGCCTGTTTTAACCACTGAGGCATCTCGCCTTCGCCGCTCCATGTATCACCGCCAGCGTTTCCGTAGCGACCCATATCGGATCCCACAGGCCTTGTCGCCAGGAAGGAAGCGAGGTCATCCGGGCTGACGCCAAAGTCTTCCATGCGGTGGCGGAGATACGCAATCATGCTGTCCCGTTTCCGTTCGTCCATCAGGCATCCCTGTAATGTTATGTGCCGGTGCCCCTCTCACCCCATCCAGGCGGCGAGGTGCAGTGCGAAACCGCGCGTGTCTACGGGGTCGCAGTTCAATGCAAATCTCCAGCCCCCGATAGTTGACGGTTCTATGCATGATGCCAATCGCCTTTACATCCGTAGCTGTGCACTGAATGACAAGTTTCACAGATGCTGGACAGCAGCCGCGTAGGACTCCGCAGCTTCCTTCAGTTGATCGGCCGCGGCCTGGACGCGCATCGGGAGCTCGCTGAGCGCGAGCACGGTGTCCGCACTGTCCAGCCGTCTGCGAAGCTCAATAACGAGATCCATGACAGTGGCGTCACCGACCCGCCGGCGGTTGCTTTGTCTGGAGCTCACCATGGAGCAGTCGACGAGGCGATCAATCTTGCGGAAGTAAGCCTGGGCAGCTACGCGATGCCTCGCGTACAGCGAGGCAACATTTGATTTTGAGAGACAGTCTTTAACAACCTCGGCGTTCATGTTGAAATGAAGCTGCAACGCATCGGCGGCATCTGCCCGGTGGAAACAGGCAACCTGATCGAACAGCGTCTCGCCGTCCCTGTCGATCAGGTCGATCCACACCTCACCGTCTTCAAGTATCTGGCCGGCGCGATGAATCACGCGCTCATCCTCGTTCGCGCAAGCGAGCATCCGGTGGCCGTCGACATCATCAACCGGCATCTCGAACACCTCTACCAGTTCCCCGCTTACCGCGACTTGCATCACCAATAACGCCATCTCTGCTCCTTGCGATGCAAATGACCTTCGTGCGGTTAGGCCGTGCCGACTTAACCGCGGCTGTCGACCCAGCCACGCGCCCATGCTGTGGCGTGTCCCACCGCCTGCCTTTCGCTATCGAAGTAGTCGAGCGCATCGAAATGGTAGGAGACCAGTTCCGCACTGCAGGCTTCACCTCTTGTGAGCAGCAAATTAGCAGCGAACCAGCCGTCAGGTAACTGGTGAGCGGACGGCGAGACCAAATAACCGTTGTATGGGTGAATATATTTATGATTCTGCATAAACGATAACGACCGCACGACATCATGTCGCACAGTACAAAATAAACTGAAATGGGGGCAAGGCCGATCGTCTCGGAAGACAAATGATGCGCAGGTGGAAAGCCGGCGATCATATCGGGAGCGCATGGCTCCGCGAGGATGCTAGTCGCGCTGACAATCAAAGGGCCGGTAGACCGGCCCTTTGAATACGTTACTGCGGCGAGATATTCGCCGCCTGCATGCCCTTCGGGCCGCGCTTTGTCTCGTAGCTCACCTTCTGGTTTTCGGCGAGCGTCTTAAAGCCATCGCCTCGGATTTCCGAGAAGTGAGCGAAGAGATCGTCGCCGCCAGCATCAGGAGTAATGAAGCCAAAGCCTTTGCTATCGTTGAACCACTTGACAGTACCGGTATCCATGAAAATTCCCTGAAATAATAAAACAATAGCTCCAGTGCGGAGCGAGCAAAAACTTCAAGGAAGAAGAGAGGACAGCGAGTACCGCGCAGACGAGGCGGAGAATGGTGATCAGCAATCGAGCTTCTTGAATATTTCGAGACCCACAATATAGCGCCGCATGGGAACTGTCAATGCTTTTCGTCATTCAGGCTGCCCGTCGGCGCGACTGGTCCACTTATTGCTTTTATTTGCAGCCGGCAACAACAACCAGCAATTCGAGCAACTATGTCAGCCATGAGCAATCAGCCGCGTCTTAGCCGTACCTCGTCGGGCGTCGCGGGCCTAGACGATATCCTTGGCGGTGGATTAACCCCGCATCGCATGTATTTGATCGAGGGCGCACCCGGGGCAGGCAAAACAACGCTGGCTATGCAATTCTTACTTAAAGGCGCTGAACTTGGAGAGCCGGGCCTGTACATAACCCTGTCTGAAACGAAGGCGGAACTCGTCGCGGTTGCCGATAGCCACGGATGGGATACGGCACACATCACGATTATCGAACTGCTGTCCGATGAAGGCCTTGATCCTCGCTTCGAACAGAGCGTTTTGCATCCAGCGGAAGTCGAATTGGGAGAGACCGTGCGTGATGCGATCGCGCAGATCGACGAACTCAAGCCAGTCCGCCTCGTCTTCGACAGTCTGTCCGAACTTCGAATGCTGTCGCAGAACCCGCTGCGATACCGACGCCAGATCCTCGCGTTAAAGCGTTACTTCGCGACTCGCGCCTGCACCGTGTTGCTGCTTGATGACAACACGTCGGAACCCGGCGATCTACAACTGCATAGCATCGCGCACGGCGTGATAAGCCTCGCCAATCTGGTACACGACTATGGCGGCGAACGTCGGCGCTTGCGGATTGCCAAGATGCGCGGCATCAAATTTCGCGAGGGCTACCACGATATGACGCTAGAGACTGGGGGAATTAAAGTTTACCCACGCCTCGTCGCCGCGGAGCATCACATAGAATATCCGGCGAGCGCACTAACCACGGGCACCAAGGCACTGGATGCACTCCTGGGCGGTGGCCTTTTCCCCGGGACGAACACGTTATTCGTCGGTCCGTCGGGAGTCGGCAAGACGACCACGGTCGCGTCGTGTCTGCTGGCTGCACTGGAGCGCGGAGAGGCGTGCGTCTACTATCTTTTTGACGAGACGCGAGCCACGCTCCTCAAGCGGTCCACCAGTCTGGGCATCGATCTCAGACGACACCTTGATAGCGGATTGCTGACGTTGCGCCAGATCGATCCCGCCGAAATTTCGCCGGGCGAGTTCGCAAGCGACGTTAGGAAGAGTGTGGAGCAAGACAACGCGCGCTTTGTCGCGATCGATAGTCTCAACGCGTTCCTGCAAGCGATGCCCGGAGAACGCTATCTGCTGTTGCAGATGCATGAGTTGCTCACCTACCTGAATCAGCGCGGCGTGATCACCATGCTTGTTCTGGGACAGCACGGTGTCATCGGAGAGATTCAGAGCGACATTGATATTAGCTATCTAAGCGATGTGGTCGTGCTGTTCCGCTACTTCGAACGCCGCGGCGAGGTACTTTCTGCCGTTACCGCGGTCAAGAGCCGGACGAGCGGACACGAGCGCTCCATCCGACAGTTCCAGCTTGGCAGCGGCGGCCTGATCGTTGGCGAAGCGCTGCGCGATTTTGAAGGCGTTCTGGGCGGCCTGCCGCGATATCAAGGGGACACTGCAATGCTTCCCCCGTCCAACGGCAAGCAGAAGCCGCATGACGACTAGCACCGTGGAGTTTCGTGTTCTCATCATGGCGCCGTTCGGCCGCGACGTCGACGTCATCGCCGACGTTCTCGCGACCGATGCGCGAAGCTGCTTAGCGTGTCCTGATTTCGAATGTTTATTGAAGGAACTCGAACGGGGCGCGGGAGTTGCGATCCTCACTGAGGAATCCGTGCGCAACGATAGCGTCCGTGCACTCGGAGGCTGGCTCGAACATCAGGCGGCCTGGTCAGATTTTCCCGTGATCCTGCTCTCGGGGCGTACCGGCGAGCGACGTTCCGCCGCCAGCGTGAACACGCTCGAACGGCTGGGAAATGTAGTCGTGCTCGAGCGGCCGTTAAATTCGGAGACATTGCGCCGTGCGGTGGCATCGTCCCTGCGTGCCCGCGCCCGACAGTATGAGTCGCGCAGCCACCTCGCGGAATCCGAGCAGCATCTAATCGAACGCGTCAGAGCGCAAGAAGCACTCGAGCACCTCAACGAATCGCTCGAAAGCCGTATCAGCGAACGCACGCGTGAGCTTGCAACGGCGAACGATCGGCTTATGAACGAGATGCACGAGCGCGCCAAGGTGCAGGCGGTGCTTGTGCAGTCGCAGAAGATGGAAGCACTGGGACAACTGACAGGCGGTATTGCGCACGACTTCAACAATCTGCTGAACGTCATCATGGCCAATGCGGAGCTGCTCGCGCGCCTGAGCACTGACGAGCGGGTGCGCAGAATGGCCACGACTATCAAACGCGCTACCGAGCGTGGAGGCAAACTCACTGCACAACTGCTCACCTTCTCACGCACAAGTAATCTCGACTTGAAGGCGGTGAACGTCGCTTCGCTGCTTCAGGGCATGCGCGACATTATTTCGATCTCGCTGGGACCCGCCATCGCGTTCTCGACCCATACCGATTCGGAAGATCTCTGGACGCGGGCAGACGTGAACCAGCTTGAACTTGCCGTGCTCAATCTCGCCATTAATGCGCGCGACGCGATGCCGGACGGCGGACGCCTTTCAATCGCCGCGGACGAGCGTCCTGCGCCAGACGAGACCCTTGCCGCCGGACGCTATGTGGTTCTCAGTGTGAGCGATTCTGGCGCGGGCATCGAACCGAGCGTTCTCTCTCGGGTGTTCGACCCGTTCTTCACGACGAAGCCTGTCGGCAAGGGAACGGGTTTGGGACTGAGTCAAGTGTATGGAATCGCGCGGCAGGCAGGCGGCATCGCACGAATCGAGAGTGAGCTGGGCAAAGGCACCACCGTCGAGATGTGGTTGCCACTCGGTGCGAAGGAAGCGCCCGAAGTCGTCGCTGGTCCCGACGCGGATAACAGCGTACAGGAGGCACGCCGCGTCCTCGTGATCGAGGATGATGAAGACGTCCGAAGCATGCTCGTCGAATGTCTGCAGGCTCTCGGATACAAGGTCACACAAGCCCCAGATGGCGTTAGCGGTCTCGAACGCCTTCGTGTCGACGATCCAGATCTGCTGATGGTCGATTACGCGATGCGCGGAATGAACGGATTGCAAGTAATAGGAAAAGCCCGCGAAATACGCGAGAATTTGCCAGTCATCTTGGCTACGGGTTACGCAGATATCGACATCTCGACGATCACTGACAAGCGCTTCACGGCGCTGCGTAAACCGTTTCAGCTCGATGAACTCGCACGGGCGGTTCGTTCAGCATTGAATGCGCCTGCATAGGCTTCCCGAACCCAAAGCAACTTGTAGAGGAATGCGGGACTCCTTGTGCACGGAGAGACGCTGCAAGCGCTCGTCCAGCGACGCTTCCGCTTCGAGTGACGGTTACCCGTGAGCCTGTATCCGGGACCCAAGCCGCTGCTGGTTGCGAACACCGGAGACCAACTGGTCGGGCTCGCTCAGTTGAGCGTCGTCGAGATCCACGCCTCGGGCAGCAGGTCGGCGAGGCGCGCGTTGTCTTCGGCCGTCGCCGGCGGACAGTCGTCACTGTTGTCTTGGTCCGGCAGCGCGCCATACATCACGCGCTGCACCAGTGCGACCGCGCCCTCGTCGGCGATGAAATCGATCACCGGTATAAAGCGCGCGTCTCGATAGAGCGCAGCCCCATAGGACTCGGCTAGGGCGATGATAACCACCAGTTCAAGGCGGGACGGTTTGATCGGCCGCAGCGGCACCGCGTCGCCTCGGGCGGCTCGCTGCTTGAGCGTGACGGCTTCATCGAGCTGCAACACCACAGGCGCGATGGCGGCCGTCGGCGCGTTGGCGAGCCATCGCTCAAATTAGGTCGGCTCGTCGTTTCAACGGTGATCCGGCGGAAAGTCTTACGCCACTGCCCGTTGCCCTCTTTGATAAACCGGAAATGCACAATTCTGGCCGGCGAACGCTAGTGCGATAGACATTATCAGTTATGCTTATTACTTGGAACTGGAAGTCAGCCCGACGTATTCCCGTTCTAATGCCAATGCAGCTAATGCACAATGAACGGGAAATTTCTGCAGTCGCCGCTACGCTCTACATGTGAAGGCGATCGCGTTGGCTCACATCAACAGGCGATCTGGCCCATTTTCGAGTGAAAACTGGCTAACGAATCGAACAATCTCCGTGGTTGCATCAGGCCCACGATGGTCCGTATAACTTCCATCAGAATGGCCGCCCGACCACGCATGACCAAGCCCGTGCACGACCCATCGCTCGGCAAGCAACGACCCGTCCTGGTCACGCCAAGCGTCCCGAGTATAGGCGTGGCGCCCTGCTTCGTAATCCGTCCGCGTCGTTGTACACACTCGCGTGTCGGTCGCTTGACTGTTCAACAACTGGCTCATCTCCATAATCTGCTCGCTGTTGAGCGGGTGCACGGTGTCGTCGGCGTCACCGTGGAAAACGATCAACGGCAGTGTGCGCGTCCGAGCCACGTCATCTTCTCGTTTTGGCAAGCAAATCGTGCCTCGACCGTCGTTCATCGCGCACAACGCTGAGAGATGCTCGTTGGCGACCCCGAATGCCAAGCCTGAATGGATAGCGGCGGCCGCGTATAGGTCGGGATGAGTGACAGCCAGATTGATTGCCATGGCACCTCCCGCGGAGAGTCCCGCCACATACACTCGCGCACGATCGACGTTGAACCGGACGATAAGCTCATTCGTGAGGGCGGCGAGCGCTGCGGTTTCCCCGGTATCGCGCGCCTGATTCGACGGTACAAACCAGTTCCAGCAACGCAGCAGATTGGCGCTTTCCGGTTGCTCCGGATACACCACAATGAACCCAGCGTCTTCTGCGGCCACGTTCATCTTTGTTCCCGCCGCGAAGTCATCGGGGTGTTGCTGCGCGCCGTGGAGCATAACTATCATCGGTAACGGCTGACCGTCGTAGCTACTTGGAACGTAGACCTTCGCGCGGTGAGCGTGCCCGCAGTGCTCAACGGTGTGACTCAACCACTGCGATCCCGTAATCGCCGACCGCGACGGTTCCTCAGGCAATGAGGCAGGAGAAGTCGCGGGCGTTTGTGCGCGTACGGCAGAAGTCAAATAGTCACTTTCCTGCGCGCCGGATTCGCTGACCCGTTCAGGCGCGCCGCTCGCATGCGCCATGGGCAAATCTTGCGCTGGGCGGTCGAGGGCCGCATTGTCGTGCGAAGAGAGGAATTCTCCCGATATTAAAGCGCCGGGCATGGCATACGACCAGAACGCGTTGTGTGCCACGAAAAATGGGGCGAGAAAATTCATTGACGTATCCCAGCTGCGGTCGAGTGTGCATCCAGCGTGATGTGCAGGTTGAAGACAAAGCAGATGGCCTCGGAGGAGCTCAGACAACGGGCGATTTATGCCCTTCTAAGCGGGTCTGCTTCTCACCAAGACCTGAACTCTTCACTGCCGCTTCGACGCTTCCTTTTTCTCCTTTTTTGCGGCTTTCTTTTCCTTCGGCGTCTTCGTCGCCCTCTTCTTCCTTCTTCTGCGTCTTCTTTGTGTCCTGCGCTCTACTCATCTAATGCTCCTCATAAGCGGGATGCCTTCAGCAACCGCGAAAAGGCTGAGCAACATCTCCGCAAGCAGCGGGCCCGTCCCCGTGTCCCTAATTTATGACGTCGGCAACTTGGCCATCGCCCCGTCGCGGCTGCTGAAAGCCGTGGTCCCCGGACTGTTCCCGCGACACAATCTCGGACCGCCGAGCGTCTCTAGACTGTTGATGCCCTTCCGCGCCTATTCGCCCGGTTGGCACATCAGTGCGATCGAAGGTGCCCTGGGGTGAAAGGTCATATTCCACACGGTCGACACCCCATCGGACGCACTCAAACCGTTCAATCAGTCGTTTTGCTCGTCAAGGTTTTTGCTCGACGAATTTGATCCCTCTGTGTCGGGTTTGCGCGATTGATCTTTGCCCGACTCGGTGGTCGTGACCTTCAGCTGATCGAGCGTCTTATCAATTTTTTCCTTGTCGCCGCGATCCAGCGCGTCTTGCGCGGCGCGATCCTTTTCGTGTTCGGTTGATGGCTGAGGTGCGTCGCGCTGACTACGTCCTTCTTGAACGGAGTGCTGATCGGTGTCGTTAGGCTCGGTCATTATTGCGCCCTGTATAGGTGGTTGTGTGATCGTCATGAGAATGTCGGCGTACCAGGCGCTGTTCAGCCCAAGAGATTCGTCGACTTGCAGGTCCCGTCCGCCGATGTCGATCGTTGACGAGTGAATGCCCAGCAGCTTCCACGGCAGCGCGCAACTGCTACTCGCCGTTGCGGCGTTCGCATCGCTCATCACGACGGGCGCGCCGCTGGTGCCTCGGTGAGTGCGCGCATCAGTGATAAAGCAGCCGTTACCCTGGAAGCGTAGACCGAAGGCCGATGCGATGACGCCCTGCCTGACCACGGGCAGGTGGTGCAGCGAATCATGGAAGCCGAGCGGGAAGCCAACAATCAAGACAGAAGACCCGACCGGCATCACGTCTTGTGCCTTCGGCAAA
Organism: Caballeronia glebae; assembly: GCF_001545035.1. Classification (GTDB taxonomy): domain Bacteria; phylum Pseudomonadota; class Gammaproteobacteria; order Burkholderiales; family Burkholderiaceae; genus Caballeronia; species Caballeronia glebae. The sequence continues at coordinate 10,723 of NZ_FCOJ02000082.1, read as the reverse complement.
TGCTCTGGCCCAAACGCTTCGAAGACCGCTGTGCGGGGCAGTTGCTCCCTGAGCACCTCCAGAACGGCAACGTCGACCTTACCGCCTCCATCCGCACCCTCTCGCCAAAGGCTCATTCCTGCGGCATAAAGCGGAAGCGAAAACCAGGTCGACGCCCCAAGGTTGTCGCTGGCAATGTGGAGTTCAATTTCGAGCCGGTCCGGAAAGTGTTCGCTCGCCGCATCGTGGACGACGTGCCGGCTGGTTACCAGAAACAGGCGCTCGTCACGCGCGAAAAAAAAGCCGCTGGCATTCGTTAGATGGCGTTCATTTGCGAACGTCCTCACGCGAACGGCGGCAAGCAACAGGCTTTCTACGGTGGGTTGATTGACCGTCGCGCGTACGGTTGAGGACTGTCCTCCGGCTGCGCAGCCGGCGAGGTTTGCGATTGATGCGAGAAGCGCCTCGCCCTGCGGCGTTGCGTGCGCCGATGCCAGAAAATCCGCGACCGATGCGTCGGTCGGCTTTCCACCCGATGCGACGTTCGGCACATGGCGGACCGCGGGTACGCCGTCGGTACCGCGGTGCAGAAGCCACCTGTCGCCATTTGCGCTCGCGTAGATTTCGATCACGTATTAATCCTTCTGAAGAACCCGGTGGAAATCGACCCCAGACGGTCCTGATCGCGATTGGCAAACTGGTACATGGAGCGATTTGACGACGATCTATTCAGTATCAGACTTTCTGAGCGTCGTTGTCCGGCGAACCGATGAGAAGGGTCGATTGCTGCCTATCGGCGCACTCGGCAATAAGATGAACGGCCGTTATGAAGCGGGATGCGACGGTCAGATTGCTGCCGCCGAAAATTTCGAAGCAACGCAGCGGATCAATTTCGAGGCCCGCCTCATGTTTCGCATCATCCCTCGCCGGGGATTCGAAATACACGTCACTTGGCAGCTTTTCGGAACCCCTTTACGTCGTCGATCCATTCGAGGGCCCACGTTCGCGCGTACACAATTGCATCCTCACGCTCATCGAATGCGGCCAAGTCACCGCTCATGATGATCTGAGGTTCTTGCCCGTCAGCGGCGGGCGTCGTGATTTTTGCATGCGCCATGTACTCGCCGTCCGCCCTACGTGGCGTGGGGTCGATGCCGAAACCCGTTTCCATCAGGTTCATCTCGTTCTCCGCTTTCGACCTACTGCCACGCCGTGGAGTGGCTAAACGATGAAGATGTACGAGCACCGATTGTTCCCGATTGGCCCCCAGAAGAGCACAAGAGCGCCGCATTTCATTTACACGGTAAGGTGCTGACGTTCCACCGCATTGTTTCACCGCTTTCATTCATCCGATGATTACGCCGCGCGGAACTTTCCTGGGCCCGGTGTCACGCACGCCGGGCCCGCTTCGACTACGCAACTGGGTATGGCCTCACATCGCCAACGCGCTTATTTGCCGACCTCCTCTTGAGAAAGCTCTTGCGTGGCCAACATCGTCAGCTTTTCGTCGGTCGCCTTTTCCTCTTCCAAGGTCTCGAGCAAAAGATTCATGCCCTCCGTGTAGCCCAGCTTTTTGGCGAGCGTGGCAAGCGTCCCATATGCAGCAATCTCATAGTGCTCGACCTTCTGAGCGGCGGCGATCAACGCCGCATCCAAGATCGGGCCCTTCTCGATTTCTTCAATCTGCTCTTGTCCCTCTTCGACAAGCCCCTCCATAGCGACGCACTTTACGCGCTTGAGCTTGATCCCGGAGGTTTCGACTACTTGGTCAATTCGCTCGACCTGGCCTTGGGTTTCTTCCAAGTGGGTCTTAAACGCAGCAGATAGTTCCGGGTTAGTCGACGCCCGCGCGAGCTTGGGCAGCGCTTTGGTCAGTTGCTTCTCTGCGCTGTAGATATCTGAAAGTCCGTGAATGAAAAGATCGTTGAGAGTTGCGACAGCCATGACGATTCTCCTATCGAGGTGGAAAGCAGGGAGCAAACCATTGCGCAAACGTCGTGCCGCTCATACGGAAAGACGGCGAGGTCATTGCAGGTATCCGCTTAGGATTCCCCCACATATAGCATCGATGATGCCTGGCAGGAATGCACGGCGCCGACCGGTAGAGTCGTCTACGAACGGCTTATCAACGTCACTGACGATCCGGGCATCAAAGAGGCGCTCGGCTTTCTGATGACGCGTGAGATCGCGCACCACAAGTCCTTCGAAAAGGCGCTGCATTCCATTCAACCGAACTTTCCGCAAGGCAAGTTGCCGGGCAATCCGGAATTCACTAGCGTGTATTTCAACATGTCCAAGGGCGACGACGCCCGCGGCCCATGGAACGAAGGCGGCCACTGGAAGTTCGTCGAGGACCCGCAGCCCGCTGTCGACGGAGGCGAAGGAACGGCGACCGTCACCGTGTGTGAAGAGGACGTGCAAACACTCCAGTCGATGGCCTCGCGCACCGCATCCGATCCGGCCGCCGACCCGACCACCAGCGCGGACCTTGGATCAGGCAAGGCGGTCTGACCGTCCGCCGAGCGTCTGTCGAGTGACCGCACTTGCGAAGGCGGTCACGCCTATCTATTCAAAAACGACGTTGGAAATGCCGACTGTTACATCGAAAGGAACCGTTTCCGATCATCGCAATCCGGTCGCTACGGGCGCACTGGTCGCACGAACGCCAGGGACGAGCGAACGGAACGTGGCTCCGGTGCTCGACCACGCACGGCGCTTGCTCATACGTCGCGGCGACGCGACAGAAGTTTCTCATCGTAAGGACCGGTGTGTTTCGCTTTACTGGTCGAATCGACGCTCACCTGAAGACTTTTCCTAAATCGGCATTTACAGAGGCTCTATGAATCATCCCTCCCGCCAGAACCTCGCCGCGGGGCGCGCTTTGCCGTCCTTGGCGCTGACCGCCGGTGCACTTGCCTCGCTCGCAGTTTGGAACCTCTATCACGTACGAAAAGCGGAACGACGTAACCCGCCGATCGGTCGCTTTATCGAGGTCGACGGCGTCCGCCTGCACTATCTCGAAAAGGGTACCGGTCCTGCCGTTGTGCTCCTCCACGGGAACACCGTTGCGCTGCAAGACGGACTTTGTAGTGGTCTGTTTGATCGACTGGCCGAAAAGCATCGTGTCATTGCGTTCGATCGCCCCGGCTTTGGTTACAGTGAGAGGCCGCGCGACCGACTTTGGACGTCACGAGCGCAAGCCCAGCTTTTGCATGAGGCGCTCGAAAAACTGAGCGTCGAGCAGCCCGTGGTGCTTGGTCATTCCTGGGGCACGCTGGTTGCCCTCGACCTCGCGATGGATTTTCCTGCGGACGTGCGTGGCCTGCTTCTGGTCTCCGGCTATTACTACCCTAGCGCTCGACTGGACGTCATGATTAGCGCGCCAGCGGCAATCCCGCTGCTGGGCGACACACTGCGCTATACCGTGTCTCCCCTAAGCGCGCGGCTTCTGCTCAAGCGCACCGCAGAGGCGATGTTCGCGCCAGCACCTCTACCCGAGAATTTCTTCGCCGCCATGCCTCGAGACATGCTGACCCGTCCGCTGCAGATTCGGGCGGAAGCTGAGGACGCAGCGTTTATGATTCCGGCAGCGGCGCGGCTCCATAAACGCTATCCCGAGCTAACAATGCCAGTCGCTATCTTCGGCGGTGCCGACGATAAGATTGTCGACGTCGAGGCCCATTCGGTCCGGCTGCACCGAGATATACCGCAGAGCGCGCTACACGTCATTCCGCGTGCGGGCCACATGGTGCACTATCAAAGTGCCGAACAAATCGAGCGTGCAATACGACACATGACGCGTGCAGGAGACGACACTCACGGACGATTCGCTGTCGCATCGTAGCTTGGAATCATTTGGGGCTCCGCGAAGTGCTTTAATCCGCGGCGTGGGCAGTGTTGAGGGGCGCCGCGCGCTTCAGTGAACTGCGCTCAGATGTCGTTGCTTCGCGCTTGTGGACGCTGCCCGTTTCCCCCATCTGCTCCTTCTTCTCAGAATCGTCCGTGGGTTTCGACCGACCAAGCAGCCGGAAGCGTCGGCTCACAGCGGTAGGCCCCGTGGCTTGCACATAAGCCGAGCAGTTCTGGCACGTGCGTCCGCGGGATATTTACAAACCAGCAGCGCAATTGGCGCTGGAACAGTTCGTCGTCAAGCGCGTCGTAGGGATAGCTAGACGTTTTCAATAAGACCGATAGACGCTCGGCGGCGAAACGTAGCCCCAGACACCTTTCGTTCGATGGCTGCAGACGATTTAGCGCCTTGACTAACTGGTTACGCGCCGATGCCCGAGTAACGGCCTGCAAGAGCATGTGCTGGAGAACATAGAAAAGCGGCGCTCGGGAATCCTCCGGGATCCGGGTGAGCAACGGTGTGAGTGTCGGGGCCGCGTCAGAAACGTCCGCCGCCCCGACCATGACGCACCTCAGGCGTTCCCACTCGCGCTTTGAGAGGTTCTCGCGCTCGGCGCGCTCTGTCTTTCCGTTGGCTGTCTCAGAAGCCAGAAGAGACACATCGCGGTAGTCTTTCGCACCCTTCGCGCGGTTCGCCCGAACCGACATGACCATCAGATTGCCTGGCGCGTAGGCGCCATCGTTATTGATGCGATCGACGGACCAGTCGCTGTCGCATAACGCGCTGTGCGTAAGCGTCACTAAGGTAATCGGGCAGGTCTCGCAGTCGATTCTCTTGAGATACGCCGGGTCGACATCACCGCTCAGGATCCGACGTCGTTTGAAGGCGTTCACACGCAGCTGCAGCCATTTCGAGACGAACCGGTCGGGACGGTGTTGAGCAACAAGGAAATGTTCGCGCCCGGCCGCATATCCGGTGAGAAGATCCAAGTCATGGGCTGCCACGTCCATCGGTCGGCCGAACCGGGCGAAATCCCATCCGATATCAAAAGCGATGGTGCTCGCTTCATCTGGCGACATGGCTGCCGTCCCTCCAAAAGCATGCTTCGACGGGGCAAGCGTCGGCTTTGCGAGTCGTCTCGCCCGAGCTCTCACCCAGACAAGCCGTCACCGTATCGTCGGGTACGCCCAATCAGTCGGATGGTTATTGCACACCCTTCTTGGCCGCCAGCGCTTGCGCCATTTCCAGATGATGCTGGATCGTCGGCAGCGCCTTGGCGGCAGCTTTTTTCAGATCAGCATTCTGTCCCTCTTGAGCTTCTTTCTGGAACGCCGCAATCGCCTTTTGGTGCCCTTCGATACCAACGGACTTGATATAGGCCGTATCAAACGCCTTCCCCTTCAACGGCTTCAGCGCATCGAGCACTGCGGGGTCCGAATTGTCTTTGGGGACCGCAACACCGTGCGGGGCCGCCATCTTGAGCTCTACAGTCAGCTTGGTGTGATCGACCATCATGTGATGGGCGAAGTCTTTAACGTCTTTGTCTTGCGACTGGTTCGTGGCGAGTTTCGCGGTATCGATTTCGGTCGAACTGGATTCCGAAGCGGCCTGCACGAACGCCTTGTCGACCGGAGGAAGGTCGTTGGCTTGCGTCGTGCTCGCAGCCTGGGTTTGGGCAAACGCTGATGAAAAAGCGCCAAGTAGCGCAACGCTCAACATTGCACGGACAGTCAGATTTCGCTTCACGGGACGCTCCTTCAATTTTTGTGTCGGCATCGTAGCTGAGCAACCGCTGTGCCGGAGGTGTCGCGAGCTCCGATGCTTGCCGCGTCCCGCTCGGCCGATCCGCGGCACGTCCGATGCTGTGCAAACTTATGCGAATGCCGGACAAATTCGTTTCCCTCCACACCGACGCAACCAAACAGGCAAGCTCATGAACAACGCCGAGTCCAATCCCACTCAGGCGCAACAGAGGGAGATCCAGGCCAAAACGCCTTCTGCGACACCGGCAACGGAGACTGCCCGTGCCGATCCAGACGTTATGGCACGAGATCACGTTGGAGCGAATCCACCACCGACCTCGTATCAGACCGGAGCAAAGGACCGGAATCCGCTGCCGCCGATCGATCCGAATGCTTCGACTTCAGCATCGCCGGATCCACTCGAACGGGCCAAGTCTCGTATCGTCTCAGTGGACAATGCCAATATGGAGGCGTCCGATGACACCGTGGACACGGACGGCAAAGGGCTCGATGCGAAACGGGATCTGCCAATACAGCACGATAACGTGGTCGGCACCAACGCAACGCTCGTCAACAACGTACCGGCACCCGCAATGGGGCTGGGCGGCATCGACAGCCGACCGGAAGGCAATCGCCCATCGATCCAATTGCGAGCGGGCTGGACAATGGACTACCACGGATGCATAGAGACACCGAGACGCAATGGCGGACGAGTCGAGCACCTTATCTCCCTTACGCGGAGAGAATTGTGATTCCACGCGCCTGCCATTTCTTTAATGTCCCACGCCGGCAACCAAGTCCTTGCTTCGCGGACGCGCTCCGCGCACCGATGGTAAGACGCTCCTGCATTCGCCCGCCTGCTCCGAAGCGACGAGGGGCCTGACATCGGGCGAGAAACCATGAATAGCTTGCCGAAGAAACATACGCGAAGCCTGATATTGAGCCGTGTGGACGATTGAACGATGTACGCCTCAGGATTGACGTGCTCGGCAACGACTTGCAGTACCTACAGGCCGGAGGCGGCGTGCGTGCGACCATAACACTGCATGGATGCGGCGTCCCGCCGATCGAACCATCCGATGTTCTTGCACTCATGGCTGCCCAGGGCCTTGTCTGCAGCAAAGACACCGGCCCGCGGCGTCTCGAATTCGTCTGCTATGGTCAAGCCTCTGCGTTTTACAGGTTCGCGTCAAGCGCACTGATGCTATCGGGCGTCACTTCCGTCACGGTGCAGCGAACCGACTGTACCGAGCTACGCAGCCCCAGCGCATCGCGTTAGTTCACGTAGTTATCTTCGTCGCGGCCGAGGGATGAACGACTCTCGGTCTGCGTTGGGCAGCTCCATCTCAAGCGGTCCTCTGCACTCGGCGACCGTGCAACCGCACGTTGCTACGCTTGCTTGAGCCAGGAAGCCACATTACCTCGTTTTGCCACGTTCGCGAGTCATCGCTGACCCTGTTCATTTCCGTCTGCGTTCAATTCCGTCTTCGTGCTACTCCTGCGCGCGCATGAGATGATAAAAATGGTGTTCGATACGCGACAGCGCGTAAAGCGCAGCTGCGTGCCTGACTTCGTTGCGATCGCCCTCGAAAACCTTGGTCTCAGTGACGCTGACGATCTCGCCATTTCGCAGTTTGTACGACCATCCAAAGCACTGGGTTCCGGGCGTGGGAACACTCCCAGCGTTGCCGTCCGCAACGCCAGTGTTGGAAACCGAGACATCTGCGCAGCACGCTTCGAGTCTCAGCGCGCCTTCGGACATCTCACGTGCGACCTCTTCACTTGTGAGCCCATACCGGTTCATCGTTTCTTCCTGAACATCTAGAAAGCCAACTTTTCCGGAAGGCGAATACGTGATGAAGCCCACGTCCAGGCACGCGCCGCTGCCTGGAACCGACGAGATCAACGATGCGATGAAACCGGCCGTGCACGATTCGGCCGTAGCGAGCTTCAATCCTCTGGAACTCAAGAACGACACCACTTGCCTCGGAATGTCCATATTCGTCTCTTGTGTTAGCCAATTAGTATTAGCGATAAGCAATCCATAATCCCGATTGACATCCTCCAAGAACACGAACAAACACGCGGATCAATTGGCGGATTAAGTCGGCGATGTTCAAAATCCGTCCTGTGGTCCGTGGACGCGCCGCGGAGATCTGCAGGCGTGACTTGGCGAGGATCTCTGTCGCTGCCCGCACGGAACGCGAGTTGCTCTAAACAGCAGACCCCTGAAGATCCATCGAGGGATTCAATGCCCGGCACGATCGAGGGCGATTCGATTGACGTTGCAGTGACTGAAAAAGGTAATTGATCACATGAATACCGAACCGTCCGCGCTTGCCCAGCTTTCTGACCGCGCGTCTGAAGTTCGGTTGCACTCTCGCGATCTCAATAAGTCGCCCCGCACGCCGCGCAGACGCTGGTGGTCATTCGTCGGCGCGGGTTCACTTGTCGCAGTCGGCTATATGGACCCGGGAAACTGGGCCACTGCGCTGGCGGGCGGTGCCCGCTATGGTTATCGGTTGCTCTTCGTCGTCCTGATCGCCAGTCTCATGGGCATGCTGTTGCAATGGGTTGCATCGCGCGTGGGCCTCGTTACCGGACGCGATCTGGCGCAACTTTGCCGTGAGCGCTTCAGTCGGCGCACCACGCTCGGGCTCTGGGTGGCCTGCGAGATTGCGATCATTGCATGCGACGTGGCGGAGGTCGTAGGCAGCGCGGTCGCCCTGCAGATGTTGCTCGGCATCTCCCTCACCACCGGCGTTCTGTGCTCGGCAGTGGGCACGTTTGTCATGCTTGCGCTGCAAAGCCGTGGCAAGCGGCCCTTGCAATGCGCGATTACGGCGCTGATCCTCTTTGTCGGTCTCTGCTTCGTCGTGGAACTGGCGCTCGCGCATCCCGATTGGGGCGACGCGTTGCGCGGCTTTACCCCGCCCCGCGCGTTGCTGCGAGACGCCGGCATGCTGTGGCTTGCCGCGGGCATTCTGGGGGCGACCGTGATGCCGCACAACCTGTATCTGCATTCGGCGCTCGTTAAGAATCACGCGCCCAATCACGATGATGCCACCGTCGGCCGCGCGCTCAAGGGCGTGAACATCGATACCTTTGCTTCACTGGGTCTGGCCTTTGTGGTCAACGCCTCACTACTTGTCGTCGCGGCAGCAGTCTTCCACGCAAGCGGTCATCTTGAGGTCGACGATCTCGCCGATGCGCATCGCCTGATTGCACCGCTCGTGGGGAGTCACTGGGCAGGCGTTGCGTTCGCCTCCGCCCTGCTCGCTTGCGGCCTGAATGCGACGGTCACGGGCACGCTCGCTGGACAAGCGGTGATGGAAGGGTTCCTGAATCTGCGAATCGCACAATGGGCACGTGCGCTCCTGACGAGAACCCTTGCGATTGGTCCTGCCCTGCTCGCCGTAGGGTTTTACGGTCAACATGGGTCGAACGCGCTGCTCGTTTCAACGCAGGTCGTGTTGAGTTTGCAATTGCCACTTGCAATCATTCCGCTGGTGCACTTCGCTTCAGACGCCCGCCTCATGGGCCGCTGGCGAGTAGCGCGTACGCCGCTGGTGGCTGCGTGGGGATGCGCGGGGCTTATCGTCGGCTTGAACACCGCGCTTTTATGGCAGGCCTTGCTCTGACAGTGGTCCTTTCGTTGTCGAAAACGACAATTGAGCCGCTGGGCAGTCACCTTTTCTGGTCCGTTGCCAAGCTCCGCTTTAAGCATCCGCGATCCCATCTACGCGCGAAGCAGAGCGATCCGCCGGGGTTCATCGGTGCTCTGAGCGCGATCAATCACAAGACCGTCGCCGTGCATCTGGGGCAACGATGCACGCCCTGTCACCGCGAACGACGTCGCTTCCCTGCGCAGCTCCATACATAAGTGACTCGGATCGATGGCTCCGGCAGCGAGACTGTTTTTTGAAGCACGCAACCTCAGCTCACTCCTCGCGCCGCGCGTCGTCGATCTCTGGCGCAATCGCCGCATGATTAATGATTGCCACCATTGAGATTCCGCCCAGCATATTGCCGATGAGGGTCGGCAACAAAAAGACGCTGAAGTAATCGCCCACCCCGGCCGCACCGATCATCACCGCGTAGGCAGCCTCGGCCGAACTTGCGATCACGTGCGTGAGCTTGCTCACTCCGACCGTGTAGGTGACGAGCAGAATGGTCGCGAGACGAGCCGAACGCGCACTCGGCAACAGCCAGACCATGAGCGCGATCAACCAGCCTGCAAACACAGCCCGCACCAGTGTGACGCCGAACGGCGCACTGAACGGCGCGCGTGCCACCTCCGCGAGCGCCGTTGTCACCTCCGGGCCGAAGACGTGCTTGAACTGCAACAGCGCGGCGAAGATCGTCGTGCCCACAAGGTTGAAGGCAAGCACAATCGCCCACAACCGGAGCGTCTTACCGAGCGTGTTGAGATTTCGACGCGTCAGGACGGGCAGTACCGCGGTCAACGTGCTTTCGGTAAAGAGTTGCTGACGGCCGAGAATCACAAACACGAACCCGATTGTGTAGCCGAAACTCGAAATCAGATGTCGCCAGCTGGTATCAGGCAAAGCACCTTCAAGGATCGCCTGGACGAGAAAAGAGAATCCCATGGACAAGCCCGCCGCAAGAGCAGACCACATGAGCGCAACGCCGCTGCGCTCCATTGCTGCCTCGCCCTCTTCGCGAACGATTTCATGGATGACAAGCGGACGGGGTGTGGAATGGTCGGCCGCCTGCTCGCGTTCATTGCTGTCAAGGTGTGGAGAGCCGGCACCTGCGGTTTGATCGGACATGCTATTTCCTGAAAAAGCACTTTGTGCGAGATGGACATACGGACCCGCCGTGTACAAGAATTTGTGCATGTGCGGTTCAATAATTGACTAGCTCACGACGGCACGATGGGTTCTCGCCGTGCCCCTAACGCTTTACCGCCGCTCCAGGTTGCAACAGCCGCGGCTAAAAGCGGGACCGCGGTGTACGACTAAGCCGCGGCATCGTGCAGGCGAACAAGGAGGCGTCTGGGACTCAGCCCAGACGGAAGACCTCATGACTAACTACTTGGGGCGAAGCAAGTCCCAGGTGCGAGCGTTCGTTCTCGGCGAAACGATATTGCTTCGGTTTATCGACCGGCGGGTCAAGCTAAGAACATAAG
>NZ_FCOJ02000079.1 GCF_001545035.1 Caballeronia glebae | reverse complement strand
AGCAACATTCTCAGCTAAACCTCCACCGCCTCCAAATCCCCGCCTCGCCCCGAACACCAGTTTCGACCATAACTCCCATTCGCCCGGTTGCCCGTTATCATTGCCTCGGAGCAATCCCCTGCAACGATGCCAGAATTCGGCAGGTTCAACACGACGCAACCAGACACACGCAGACCGTCGACGGCGTATGCTCCGAGTCCACGCAGTTGTTGGCCTGCACTCAATGAACCGTGTAAGTAGTCGCACCGAATTTGTACGCCGCTGAAACTGACTTCGGTAACGCCTGTGCCGTTCTCGATTGCCGCACGTTGTCCGGTATCCGGATTTCCAGTTACGAACACAGCACCATTTGCAAGCGGGAAAGGCCGCGTAGCAACATCAACTACCGTGGCAATATTGGGAACGATCCATGAACCAGGCTCGCCCCGGATACCGATCCCAGACGGGACGATTATGGGCACGGCGACATCGAGCGCGTAAGTGCCTCGCGGAATGACTATCTCACCGCCGCCCGCACGCCATAGCGCCGTTATAGCCGTTTGAAAGGCTTTGCGATTCGTGAGTCCATTCGCTGTGTCACCTCCCGTCTTGGCGCCGTAGTCAAGCACGGACACGACCTCGCGTGCCTTGGCTTGCATATCTCGCGGCATCGCGCTGCCGCTCTGAACGAAACCAATTTGCGCAGCGCCATCGGAACCGCCGAGTGTTTGAGCAGCCTTATCGAGCGCGCCCGCGATCACCACGCCAAGTTGGTCGGTCTTTGTCCAGTCAGGCACGCCACCGAGCGTGGTTATAGCATTGCGGATTTCCTCGGTAACGCTGTGATACCACCACGCGCCCGGAACGGTGCCTTTCACGTCGCTTGATTGCATTTCGTCTTGCGGAAACCCGCCCGCGTTCGTGTCAGGCGTAATCGGCGCGTTAGCCGCCGTGTTGGACTTCCAATAGCGATCCATTAAACACCAAGTAAGAATAGAGGAATTAGAGCGATAGTTCCCGGTCGGCGCACATAGCGCAAGCCAAGTACCCAGCGCAGCGGTGTTGACCCAACCGGTTACGACGTACGCTCCCGGCTGTGCCCGTTTTTACTTGCATCGCATTCGCGATGACGCTGCCTTGCGCCAATGTGCGAACGGTCGGAGCACTCGATGCAACGTCGTTTCCGTTGAGAGCACCGTCCTAAGTCGTTGAACGGGATTGGCATTGATCGAGCGCTCAGGCAGTTGCACGCCGCCATGCCCGTCCGTATCAGGCACGATGTTGATCGCCTTCGATACAGACGAGCGTGCAGTCCGCGAAGACCGCCAGGGCAAAGAACAGCCAATTAGTTTCACGATTGAAACGGGCGTGCTCAGTCAGACCATAGTCACCCATATGCCAGCGGCCCGAATGAACGCGAGACCCGTCGCGCTGGACGTTCCGACAACGCGATAGGTTGAGCCGTTCACAGCCGTAGACGAAAGACGCGGATAGGTGTCGGGTGCAGATGTGTCTTCGACGTCGATTACAAGCCGTGACCCTTGAACGTTGTATTTGGTGTCTCCGCTTACGCTGCCCGACGCCATAACGTTTCGCCGAAAGACGCCGATAAGATTCGTGCCGTCGCCGAGCCGAGTGGCGTACCACGCGCCCGTTGAGCAGTTGAAAAGCGTGTTGTCGTTGAATTCGACCCACCCGCCCGGTCCCGCGATCCCGTCAATTCGAGCGCCTTGAGGCGAGTCAACACGGTTACGGCGGACAAACGCGCGGCTACCTTGTGTAATCACTTTCGCGCCCACCGAAAGCCCGCACGTAGTGTCGGAGCCGCACGAGTTGTCGTCTATCTCCCACTCCCGCGCGTTCGCCGTTATGCCGATGTTCCGATCGCCTTGATTTCTTGATACGACGAGGCGCGACAGCGTACTACCAATCGCGCTTACATAGATTAGCTGTGCAGTTCCACGCGGTTGACCCTTCAGGGATGCGCGATTGTCCGTAATTGAAATTTCGTCCCCGAAAAACGATACGAATGCGATTTCACGGTTGAGGGTGCCGAAAAATTCGTTACTTCTGATACTGAAGCGCGAGCGGCTCACGTCCGGATAGTTTTTCGCAAGCGTAACCGAGCCGTTGTTTACGTCGATGCCGTGATAGCAGCCGTGGAACTCGTTCGCTTGCAGAACGGCGTCGTCGACGAACGGAGAAATCGACACCGCGACTGCGTATTTTGCGCTGACATCGAAGAACTTGTTTCCCGATACATCGACTCTCGTATTAGGCTTCGCGATACAGCTTTCGTCCCCAGATGTGGGCTCGATCTTCAAGCCGAACCCGCCCGTCGTGATGCCATCGTCCCACGCACCCCCGTTGTCGAAGATGCTGTTCGTTATCTTGTACTGCTTTGCGAAAGATACGCCGTCAAGCATGACCCGATAGTTGTTCGGGACGCCTCCGGTTGCCGCCAGGGGATTCGCGTAACCACTATCGAAAAAAACGATATTGCTATCCCAGATGACATCCTTGAAGTGGCCTACGTCACCGTTCGGAGTCGCCCTTGTGTCAGCGGTCGAGCTCATTTTCCACGCCGCGCAAACGGGGTTCTTGAATACGCAATGGTGAACGTTCAGAACGTCTATCCCTGTCCCGTATGTACTATTCTGCAAGACGTTATCAAATATACAAGACGCGATTTCGACCATGTTCGACGAAGGAAATTTTGTCGGTGCAATCACTTGATATTGGGCAGTCACCAGCAGACCGATATTTGCGCTGTTCGCGAAGCGGCAATGATGAATCCACGCCCCGTGTGGATTGAGTAGATGAAGAAGTTGTTGCTTATAGCTAATAACTGAGTCTTTTTCGTAGTGGTTCAAACCGTCGAATGTGATACCCCGGAGTTCGATGTTTGAGCAACCGGAGATTGCCATTGTCACCATGTCGGTGGGTTGAACGGTGGCGACGATGCGCGCACCGTGGCCGACGAGCGCGATGTTGCTCAATCCTTCAATGACCAACGCGTAAGAGGCGGCCGGTGAATTAAGCGCACTTTGTAAGCCGTGTGCGTTCGTGACTAGATACGTGTCTCCTCCGAAATCGAGCACCGCATTCGATGAAGGCAGTGCGGCGATTGCTTTACGGATTGCGAGCGTATCATCGACCACGCCTCCGCCGACGGCTCCGAAGTCCTTGACGTGGATAACGTCCCGCAGCTTGTCCTGCACCGTGCGCGGCGTCGCACCATCGCCCGCTTGCAAGAAGCCGACCTGCGTCGAGCCGTTCTCGCTGCTTAGCCTCAACTTCGCGCTAGAGAGAGCGTCCGCGATTGCTGCGCCGAGCTGGTCCGTTCTCGTCCAGTCAGGCACGCCGCCGAGCTTCGCGATCGCGCCACGTATCTCTTCATTAACGCTGTGATACCACCAGGCGCCCGGAACGGTGCCTTTCACGTCGCTCGACGGCATTTCGTCTTGCGGAAACCCGCCCGCGTTCGTGTCAGGCGTAATCGGCGCGTTAGCCGCCGTGTTGGACTTCCAATAGCGATCCATTAAACACCAAGTAAGAATAGAGGAATTAGAGCGCTAGTTCCCGGTCGGCGCACATAGCGCAAGCCAAGTACCCAGCGCAGCGGAGTTGAACCAGCCGGTTACGACGTACGCCCCCGGCTATGCCCGTTTTTACTTGCATCGCATTCGCAATGACGCTGCCTTGCGCCAACGTCCGAACAGTCGGAGCACTCGATGCAACGTCGTTTCCGTTGAAAGCACCGTCTTAAATCGTTGAACGGGACTGGCGTTGGTCGAGCGCTCAAGCAGTTGGACGCCGCCATGCCCTCCCGTATCGCTGACCGCGTTGTGATCGCCCTCGGCATAGACGAAGGTGAAAGCGTTCAACTCGGGCAACGTCAGCGCAACGAAGAGGCGGATCAATTCGTCACTCAACGGATCAGTTGACGCGCGCTTGAATGCCAAACGAGACCTGCGAGCCAGCGGGCCCGGCAGTGGCGCAGCGGTATTCGATTGTGATGTTTGTCGCATCGACCGATTTCACGCGCCAATACGCGAAGGCGACAGTACTGCTTCCGGTCTGCCCGGTCATTGTGAGGACCACGTCTCGCACTCGACACGGCCAAATCAAGTTGTGCGCGACGTTCGCTTGTTGGATGGACGTTGTATCAATCGGCAGCGCACTAACCGAGAGCACGCATGCGGTGCGCTGTATCACTCCCCCCATGCCATTCGCGACGATATCGAAAGTATCCTTATCTGCGGCCGGCGCATCGCCTGAAATGTAGCTCCCGCTCGTCTGGTAAATGCGAGCCCTCAACGTGTTATAGCCGCTGTATCCGTCTGTTGGCGTGTCGTAATTGAGCGCTGTCAGGTTGTTCATCAGCAGCGCGTCGACACGGTTGCGTGATCCCGAAATCGATAAGGCCGTGCGGCAGTTCTGCGCGATCAGATAGCCGATTCCGTTGCCAACGCCCTGAATTGCCACGCCGTCGAATAGCTGCTGCGTGCCTGAGATATTCGACGTGCCAATCTCGTTGTAATCGCCGGTTATTCGCAATGAGGTGAAGCCGGACGATACGCCGTCGTTACGCATGATGCCGTAGTGCGAACCGATCTGGATATTGCTGCCTGACAGAACGAGCGAGTCCCCACCCTGACCGCCAAAGTATTGTTTGACAATTCCGATCAAGCTGTTGCTACCGCGAATCTCGCACTGCGCGCCATCGACCACCAGCAGACCGCACGACATGTTGACGCCGATGCACATGTTTCGCCGAGCGCGACCACTCGACGTCCTCCACTGCATATCGTTGCTGTAGCAGTGCAGGCTGGTGGCGTATGTCGGCGCACCGCTGTATTTTCCCGCGAGCGTTTCGGAATAGTAGCCCCAGTCATCATTCAGGCACGCGATGAAATTATCGACGTAGACGTTGTGCGGTCCACGATTGACCCAGCCGACACCGCCGTTTTCCCGGCTGATGACGTTGCGGATATAACCTTCTTCCTGCATGGGCCACGAGGTCATCGACGCCACGTTGGTAGCGTATTCGGTATAGAGTCCACCCGAGGCACCATGTTCGATGAGCACGTCATCAATGATCTGCGCTGCACCATAGAAGGCAACCGCTCGCCCGATGCTGTTGCCGCTCCGATTCGCGTCAATCCGAACCGCGCGCAAACCGAACCAGGATGGCACGCGCGTATCCCTTGCAACATCGACTCCGGAGCCGGTCAGCGCGGCAAAGTTCTCCGAGACGACGAAATCTTTATTGGCGTTCGCCGCCTGTTGAAGCACGGTGGCGGCCGCGCCTCGCCCTTGAATGATAATGTTGCGACGAACTGAAATCGTCTCGGCAATATAAACGCTTCCGTAGCATTCGATCACGCCTCCGGCGCGGCTCGACAGATATGCAATGGCGCGCTCAAACGCTTGCGTGTAGTCCGCGTCTCCGAGTTCTGGCCGATAGTAGTCGTCGACGCTAACGACTTCCCGCGCCTTGTCTTGCATCGTGCGCGTTGCGGCATCGGTACCGGCTTGAATGAAGCCGACTAGAGCCGCGCCATTCGGTGTTGAGAGCGATTGCCCGGCCTTGTCACTCGCAGTCGCGAGCGCGCCCGCGATGGTCGTGCCGAGTTGGTCCGTCTTCTTCCAGTCAGGCACGCCACCGAGCTTTTCGATAGCGCCGCGAATCTCTTCGGTGACGCTGTGATACCACCATGCGCCTGGAACCGTGCCTTCGACTCCGCTCGCGGGGATGCCATCTTGCGGATAGCCGCCCGCGGTCGTATCAGGTACGGCGGGCGCGTCAGGCGCAGTGTTCGATTTCCAATAACGGTCCATGATGTGCTTACGCCGCGGGAAAAGTTGCGCCACTCGCGAGATCGAGATAGCCGGTCCCATGCCAAATCAGCAGCGTGCCATGCGCGCCTTGATCGGTCGCGAAGAACAAATACCCGCGCGCGCCATTCCCGAGCGATGAAAGATCGGGGCGAGATGACAAGGGCCCCTGATGACGTAATGCGACCGGCAACCAGCCTGTCGCGCCGCTCCCAGACTGTTTGGACATGAGAGCAATGCCCGGTGTTGTGCTGGCGTCCCTGCGCAATCCGAGCGTACCGGGTTCCGCAACGCCAATGTCAGGAGAGCCTTCGGGACTTCCCGGAAGTACAACCACATTGGACGTAATATTGCGTCCGCTCAGACCCAGTCTTAGCGTGCCGTCTTCATAGACATTATTCTTGTTGCCGGTCAGTATCGCCCAAGGTGCCTTGAGGTTTCCGCTTGCCGTGTTGTGGCCGATGACGTTATCCCATCCATCCAGATTCGTCGGGTACTCTTCGACAAAGAGCCAACTTACGCCGCCGTCGCTTGCCGCGCCGCTCTTGTGGGCCGGCGCGGTCGATCCAGTCTTGCCGTCCGTCGTGGCTTGATAAAGACAGTTTCCACTGAACCTGAGCACGCCGCCGTTTACGTTGGTCGATGCAGACCAGTCCGGGTACGCAAGCGCGGGCGTTCTTAAGTTCGAGGCGATCCACGTCCATTCAATGGAGCCGTCACTGACCGTGCCCGAGCTATGCGTCGGTGGCGTGCTGCCTGTGGTCCCCTGCTTGCTTGTACGGTACAGATTAAGCCCGTTGAAGCGAACTAGATTCGCAACAGTGACGGTCGTCCCTGCGGTCCACTGGACATGTGAATTGGTCGTTACCTTCACGCCATAGAATTGAGTTGTGCTGGCTTGGTCGTCGTCGCATATGTTGCACGTAAGGACGTTCTTGCGCGCGAGCCCGCCGAATGCGGGCGTGCACGTGATTCCAGCATATGCACCCCCCGGTGTCGCAACGTTGCGCTGACCGTTGTTTCGGCAGACATTGCTGGTCACTGCGTTGCGCTCCCCGTAAAGGCCGAGGCCATGATTGGCGTTGTTCTCGCAGATATTGCCTGTCACCGTGCAGCGGTAGCCAGATACAGAGATTCCATTGTCGCCCGTACCCGATGCATGGTTGGAGATGATCCTATGCCCCCAACTATCGGACGTCACGCCGATCAGTTCCAGTCCGTTTCCGATAGTTCGGTTGCCGCTCATGAGATTGCGGTTAGCGCCCTGAGCGTTCCAGATCCCGAAGTTTGCGCAGCGGTCGAATACGTTTCCCGCTGCTTCGTTCAGGGCAGCAGTAACGCCAACGAATGCGAGCCCCGAGCCGCCGCAACCACTGAATTCATTGCGGTCGAAGACATGGCCGTCGCCATCGCAGTAGACACCGTGGCTCCTCTGACCGGAGAACGTGCAGTACTGATAGCGCGCGCGACTGGTGCCGGACGTATCGACCGCATAGGTGCCGCCCTTGAAGGTGACACCTGTAAAGCGTATTCCGTTACCGCCGTGAATGAGCGAGCCGTTCCCAATAATCGTGATTTGCGTCTTCCCTTCGACGCCACGAAATACCGCACCACCAGGAATAACGGTGTTTGCTGGAACGTTGAGATTGCGCCCGGGGAGTCTCACATGCCGCCCGCTTCGCACAGACTCATTCGCGGCATTCATGAACGTGTCGTAGTCGTTCAGGTCGAGTGTTTCCCTTTGCTTATCGATTGAGGGTCGCGAGAGTGCGCCGCTTCCGGTATTGACGAATGATAGTGCGCAAGCGATCACTTGCGAGAGCTGGTCCGTTTTCGTGTAGTCGGGAGTAAGCCCGGCCGCGATGATCGCGTTTCGTAGTTCCTCGGTGATCGAGTGAAACCACCACGCACCCGGGATACTTCCATCGATACCACTCGCGGGCTTGCCGTCCTGCGGGTAGCCGCCCGCGCTCGTGGCGGGCACCGCTGGCGCAATGGTTGAAGCGTTCGCCTTTAGATAGCGGTCCATGCTTGCGACTTCCTTATGCTTCGCTCGATGCCTGAAATTCGGCTATCGCGCCGAAGTCTCCTGCGATCAAGCGTGCGTAAATCTCCTGTCCGTGGGTCACTGGATCAGTTGACATTGCGTGAAACGGGATAGGGTTGTCGAACCCTTCAAATAGCACTGCGCAATAAATCGCGCTTTGCTCCGCGTCCAGATAGCGCGGACTCCTTATATTACTATAGCGTATTTCAGCGTCTCGTGCGTTGCGAGAAGTGCGGGTTCACGATACCCCGGCGAGAGCACTTTGACCGCCATACCAAACGGTTTGCACCGCGCGGCGGCAATGTCGGCCGTGGTCACTTTCAAAAGCCGTAATAACTCGAATTGCGCGCTGCGGATCAACGAGGTCCGCGCACTTTCCGCGCGCCCAGCTATCGAAAGCGTATACGTGCGTGCGCGTCTGTCTTTTACGCGATCTACGTAGCCCGTTATGATCGTATCTCCGCCAATCGAGATGATTTAGGGATCGCCTTCACTGACGACGATTTTCGATATGTGCGGGTAGCGCTCAGTCATTGAGATATCGAAGTCCACCGCTATACGATTCATACCGCGAGCCACGCGCGGACTGTCTGACCGCCCACTGTCAGCGCTACTTCGTCTGGCATATTACGTTAAACTTTCGATTCGCATTCCTGATGTTGCGTTTGATAAAATCGAACTAGGCGCTTACCGATGATAGAGGAAGCAGCTTCACCGCATCGGAGATTTGTCATTGAACATCAGAAAGTTGCTTTCGGCCGTCGGTTTTATCGGCGCTTGTTTAATTTTCTTTGCTTTTGTTACTGCAGCGACTGGCATATGGGACTCGATAGCGGCCGGAACGATTTATCTCGGAAACCGCATTTCCGTCGGACGCACTGTCAGTTACGCAAGAGAACCCTTCGAATTCGCTTTTGCGGTCGGCGGATTGGCTCTTGTCGAATTGTTTTTCTCGGGGGTTCTAGTTGCACTCATAGCGCTCTTGATCGAGAGTGCGGTGGATTGAGAATGCACTTTCTAGCCCCGAAGTCCGTCAATCGAGCGCGGTTGCCTACGAAAGGGACGCTCGAAACGCGACCGGCGCAAAGAGCTTGATCGGCGCGGCCTGTTGGAAGCAGTCGGTCATACGTGCACGAGCCAAGCCCGGTTCCGCTTATTAGGGCACTCGCACTGCTGGACCACAAGCCAATCGCCTGCGCCGCGGCCGGCGTGAAGCACTTTGGATGGGGATAGCTGCGTTCTTTGGTGACTTTCTTTCCGCTGCAAAAAGAAGTGCCTGCCGCCCCGCACTGGCGCAACGCCAACAAACCAACCCGACCACAGCATCCAGCGACCGACCCCCTTCACCCCCGCCCCTCCCGCCAAACCCTATACGCGGCAAGCGTCTCCTCATCCGGCGGATACGTGCCCCGCAGCATCGCGCCATCCTCCACCCGCGCCGACAGAAACTCCTCCATGATCTCCTGCTCGGTCGCATCCCGCGCGACTTCCGCCGCCATATAACGCGGCACGATCACCACACCATCCACATCGCCGACGACGATATCGCCCGGATACACCGCCACGCCGCCGCACGCGATCGGCACGTTCATATCGACGGCGTGATGCTTCGCGAGATTGAGCGGCGCGCTCGCGCCCGCGCAGAAAAGCGGCAAACCGATATCGCCGATCGTGCCCGAATCGCGCACGCAACCGTCCGACACCATGCCCGCGACGCCGCGAATTCTGAGACGCGTCATGAGAATCGATCCCGTCGATGCAACCGCGCGCTCGCCGCGGCAATCCTGCACCAGCACGCTGCCTGGCGGCGCGGTCTCGACAGCCTTGCGCTGCGGATGATCCGGGTCCTGAAACACCCCCACGTGATCGATATCCTCGCGCGCCGGAATATTGCGCAGCGTGAACGCCGGTCCCACCATGTTCGACGCGCCCTTCGCGGGCTTCACGAGCGGCGCCACGCCTTGCAGGAACACATTGCGCAAGCCGCGCTTGAAAAGTTGCGTGGTGAGCGTCGCGGTGCTGACGTGACGCAGCAGCTCGATCGTCTCATCGGAAATGGCTATGTCCTGGGTCGTCATGAAGTCGCGTCTCTCAGTGAATGTCCGGCTCGCCGCCGGTCGCAAATTTCTCTTCGAGAAAATCGAAGTCGCAGCCCTTGTCGGCTTGCGTCACATGCAGTTGATGCATCACGCCGAAGCCTCGCTCGAACGGACGCCGCGGCGCTTTCCACACAGCCTTGCGCGCGGCGAGTTCGTCTTCGCCGACGTCGAGATGCAGTCGGCGCGCGGGCACATCCAGTTCGACCATATCGCCATCTTTCACGAGCGCGAGCGGCCCGCCGACGAACGATTCCGGCGCCACATGCAACACACACGCGCCGTAGCTCGTGCCGCTCATGCGCGCATCGGAGATGCGGACCATGTCGCGCACGCCCTGCTTCAACAGCTTTTGCGGAATCGGCAACTGGCCCCACTCCGGCATGCCCGGCGCGCCAACCGGACCCGCGTGCTGCAGCACGATCACCGAATCGGCGCTGACGTCGAGCGCTTCGTCGTCGATGCGCGCGGCCATGTCGGCGTAATCCGTGAATACGACCGCCGGCCCGCGATGCTTCAGCAAATGCGCTTCCATCGCCGCCGGCTTGATGACGGCGCCGTCGGGCGCGAGGTTGCCAGTGAGCACGGCGAGGCCGTCGTTCGGCACGAGCGGGTTGTCGCGGCGACGAATCACGTCGTCGTTGAAAATTTCGGCGTCCACGATGTTCTCGCCGAGCGTCGCGCCATTGACGGTTAGTTGCGATCGATCGATCAGATCGCCGAGTTCGGCGAGCAGCGCGCGCAGGCCGCCCGCATAGAAAAAGTCTTCCATCAGATACTTGCCGGCCGGGCGGATATTGCCGATGACGGGCGTCACGCGCGCCAGTTCATCGAAGCGCGCCGTCGTGAGCGGCACGCCCGCCCGGCGCGCGATCGCCACGAGATGCACGATCGCGTTCGTCGAGCCGGAGAGCGCGAGCACGGTCGTCACCGCGTTGTCGAAGGACTTCGGCGTGAGAATGTCCGACGGTTTGAGGTCCGTCCACACCATCTCGACGATGCGCTGGCCCGTCAGCGACGCGTACTGCGCATGCCGCGAGTCCACCGCCGGAATCGATGCAAAGCCCGGTAGCGTCATGCCGAGCGCTTCGGCGGCGCTCGTCATAGTCGATGCCGTGCCCATCGTCATGCAATGGCCCGGCGAGCGCGCGATGCCGCTTTCCACGCCCTTCCATTCGTCCTCGGTGATCTTGCCCGCGCGCAATTCCGCCCAGTATTTCCACGTGTCCGAGCCGCTGCCGAGCGTGCGGCCGTTCCAGTCGCCGCGCAACATCGGGCCGGCGGGGAGATAGATCGCGGGCACATTCATGCTGATCGCGCCCATCAGCAGACCGGGCGTGGTCTTGTCGCAGCCGCCCATCAGCACGCAGCCGTCGAACGGATACGAGCGCAGCACTTCCTCGACTTCCATCGCGAGGAAATTGCGATAGAGCATGGTCGTCGGCTTCTGAAACGGCTCGGCGAGCGTCATCACCGGCATCTCGACAGGAAAACCGCCCGCCTGCCAGATGCCGCGCTTCACTTCCTCGGCACGCTGCCTGAAATGCGTATGGCACGGGTTGATCTCGCTCCACGTATTGATCACGGCGATGACCGGCTTGCCCATGTAATCGGACGGGTGATAGCCCATTTGCGCCGTGCGCGAGCGGTGGCCGAACGAGCGCAGGTCGTTCACGCCGTACCAGCGGTGACTGCGAAGGTCTTCCGGCTTCTTGCGAGTCGAAGTCAAGCGATGTCTCCTGATGGTAGCGCTACCATTCGATGTCGAAAGAGCGTAGCGCCCTCATGGACGAGCGTCGCTCGGGATTTGTCCGGGGAAATCCGCTACTTGATCGTGAGTGGAACCGACGCGATCAACTCGGATAGGCCGAGCCAGAGAATCTGCACGCCGATGCAGAAGATGATGAACGCGAAGAGGCGCATCGCGACCTGCGTGCCGACGGCGCCGAGCAGACGCTCCAAGTGCCCAGCGAAGCGCACGCACACATAGATGCTCGCGCACAGGATGACGAGCCCGACGCCCACGCCGGCGAGATGCACCGGTTGCACACCGTGGCGCGGCGAGCCCGTGCCGAGCGCGATGGCGACGGCGATCGCGCCCGGACCGACGGTGATCGGCAGCGTCAGCGGATAGAACGCTTTCGCGCGGAGCGTGGCGCCGCCGCGGGGCGCGGGCGCGGGTTCGGCGCTCTCGTCGTCGTCATCGGGCGTCTGGAGCAGATTCCAGCCCGCCATCGCGACGACAAGACCGCCCGCCACGCGCAACACCGGAATCGAAATGCCGAAGAACGAGAGCACGTAAGCGCCGATGGAAAGCGACGCCAGCAGAATCACGAAACTGTTGATGCAGATGCGTCGCGCGAGCTCGGCGCGATCTGCGTCGCCGATATGCGGCAGCATGCTCAGCACGACGAGCGCCGTCGCGGGAGGATTGATGATCGGGAACAATCCGGCGACGATCACGAGGACCGTCTTGAAGAATTCGTTGAGCATGCGCGTCTTTGTCCGTTCGTTGTAGGCGTGCTGCAAGCTCGGACATTGTGCACGCGAATTGACCGGGCGCGTGCGTCAGCCGGATTTGAACGCGATGATTTCGACGCTAGACGATTCAGGCGAAAGGCGCGGTGACGATCAACGCGCATTCGGTGAGAAACGACCCGAGCCCGACGCCGATCAGCACGCGCGCGAGAATCGTCCACACGCGCCGATCGACATTTCCCGCGCAGCGCCATGCGAGCGCGCACCAAAGCAGATACAACGCCGAGCACACGGCGAATACGCCCAGCATGCCGGGCCAGAACCAGACGGTGATCAACAGGAATGTTTCGGGAGTGACGCCGCTCGTCCAGAGGTCGAGATAGACGAACCACCACACGAGGTGGATCGGCACGCCCAACAGCCACCAGACTTTCCAGAAGCGTTCTTCTCCGCGCCAGGCCTTGCGCAACATGCGTCGTCTTGCAGTGGAAAGAGGCACGCATTTTACTCCACGCGTGCGCCGCTTTCCCGCTCAGGCCGAAAGACTGCGGCGCTTCGCCTCCATGCGCGTGATGAGCCGTTGCAGCACGCTCTCCGCCGCGCCCGAAAGCCGCACGAAGCGAAAGCCGACGACATAACGCACATCGCCGCGCGGCGTGGTCACGGTGCGCGGCGACACGAGTTCGAGATCGACTGGCAGCGCCGCGCCCGGACCGAGATGGAGCACGACGTCGTTGAACAGCGTGCCCGGCTCCGTCTGCGCGAGACGCGGCGTGTCCATGCGCAACGCGAGCCCGCCGAGAGAGAGATCATGCACTTCGTAGCTGAACGATTCACCGTCGGCGAATGCGCCTTTCGCGTAGAAGGGTTCGAGAATCGGCGTCGGCACGCGGAAGTATTCGCGGCGCTGGAAATGATAGAGCTTCTCGGGGAACGAAACTTCGAACGCCTGCCGTCCTTCGTAGGTCACGGCGTGCGCGGCGAGCGTCGTGAATTCGACGCGCACGCCGTCCGGCGCGCCCTTGAAATACAACTGCCGCGCTTCGAGCAACGCACGGTTGTCCGACTCGACGCCGCCCCAGTCGAACACGATGCGCGCCGCACGCACGTCGATTTCCAGTAATTGCGTGACGATCTGCCCGCGCCCGCTCGTCACCGTCAGCATGTCGCGGCGCTGCACGAGCGTGCGCAGAACGATGGATATTTCGGGCGGCGTGTGTCGCGCGAAGCGCTCGTGGTCTTCAGCGAATTTTTCGATGTCGGATGCGTGCGGCAACGGTTCGGCGAGCATGTTGGTCCAATCTAGTTATCAGTTTGGGACAGCAGACGGCGACTACCTGATTTCCCCAATGTTGCCCGAAAAATAACGGCTTCAGTACATCGGTAACGACTAGATTTTCCCGGCAATTCAGCGTTTTGCAGAGCAGCAAACGCTTTTGTCTTACGTATCGCCTTCGAAAATGAGAAGGCCGGGCGTTGTCACCCGGCCTTCGTGCTTCTTGCCGAACCGCTCATGCGAGCGCGTCGGACTCGCTGACGAGCGCGCGGCGTCTGATTGGCGCAAGCGCCGCGCCGAGACGCTCGCCCTGCGCCTCGGTGATCATGCTCGCCAGGATCTCGCCGAAGCGCGGCTCATCGACGCCCGAGATGATGTACTGCCAGCGATACGCGTCGACCAGTCCCGCATGCACGCGCGCCTCTTCATCAGCGGAAAGCGCGCGGTCGAGTTGCGCGACGAAGTATTGAGCATCGGCGGCGGCTTGCGCCTGCATCATGCCGTCGATAGCCGCGATGAGTTCGATCAGATCGCCGATCGCGGCGTCGCGTGCATCGTCGTCGAGACGCGCGTCCTCGCGCACCCACTCCAGTTCGTCGATGATCGCGTGCTGCGACTCCTCTTTCCAGTGGAACAGAAAGATGTCCTTGAAAAGCGGCGAGAGACTGGCGTCGCTCTCCATGCTCTGCCGGTAATGGACCTGCGTGACGATTTCGACGCAACACGTCAGCGCGAGAATCGACCAGGTGGACTTGCCGAGCACGAACGCGGCTACTTCGTCGGCCTGCGCGATGAAGCGATACCCCGGCGGCAGCGCTTGGCCCGCGAGCGCTTCGACACGGCGAAACAGCGCCTGATGCTTCAGTTCTTCATCGGTGAAACGGACGATCGCTTCGAGCGCCGTCTGATCGCCGAGCGCGTGATCGCGCCCGACTTCGAGCATCTTCGCGCCGACGAAACGCTCGATCATGCCGAACATGTTGGCATACGTGCGGCCCTGAATCTGCGACATCAGACGGCGTTCGCGCGCGTCCAGAAACGGCAGGCGATTCACTTCGGATAGCCCGTCGGGCATGAACTTGTGCGCGGGATCGAAATGACGCCCGCGCAATACGTCGCGATCGATATCCCAGCGGATGCGGCGCGACACTTCGATGCACTTCGCATAACGTTGCTGCGGGCTGATCTTCTTCGTGGACTCGGATTCGTGCTGAACAGCTTTCATGTGCTAACTCCGGAACGACTCTGCGTCGATGACTGCGAGGAATGCGCGCCGTATGGTCTGCGTTGAAGCCAGCGCGCTGCGTCGAACAGGTCGGCATGTCATTCGTCGCGTCACCGTTCTGCGAATCATTCTCGGGAGCGGCGCGCTTTCGCACATGAGGCGCACGTCCCGGTCGTGAACCGGGACACTGGGTTTTGGCGGCGATGAAGGGGGACGTGTGTCCCGAAGCGCTCAGGCGGCGGGTGCGTCGAAGCCCGCGCGACGCGCGAGCACGATGGCCTGCGCGCGGCTTTCGACTTCGAGCTTCGCGAAGATGCTGGTGATGTGATTGCGCACCGTCTTCTCGCTCAGCGCGAGGCGCGCGGCGATCTGCGCGTTGTCGCGCCCGCCCGCGAGCAATTCGACGATATCGCGCTCACGCGGCGTCAGCGCGGAGAACGCCGGATCGCTCACCTGCGCCGATGGCAGGAACGCCCGCATTTCCTCGCGCCAGCGCTCCCACGCGGGTTCGCATTCGAGCGTGAGGTGGTTCTCGCTTTCGAGCGGCACGAAGCGCGCGCCGGAAATCTGCCCCGCGAGCAGACGGCTTTCGTCGAACGGCACGCGCGCATCGCCGCTCGCGTGCAGCACGAGCGTCGGACATTGCACGCGCGGCAGCAGCTCGACCACGTCGATGTCGTTGAACACGCGCATGATGCGCGCTGCGTTGCGCGGCGTGGTCGTCAGGCGTTCGAGTTCGTTGAACCAGTGATGCTGCTCCGGCGTGCCGCCGGGAATGAACTGCGTCGTGAAGAACTGACGAAACGCCGGATTCTGCTTGCCCCAGCCGAGTTCCGCGAGCTTCACGAGCATTTCGGCTTCCTCGCGCAGCGCCGGATCGCACGACCGTTTCAGACGGCCACGCGCGTAGCCGCCGTACAGCACGAGATGCGTGACGCGCTCCGGATGCGCGACCGCATACGCGATGGCAATCGACGCGCCCTGGGAGATCCCCAGCAGCGGAAAGCGCGCGAGGCCGCTCGCATCGACGACGGTTTCGAGATCGCGCAGCCAGGCATCGAAGGAAATTTCGCCGACGTCGCGATCGGAGAGACCGCAGCCGCGCTGATCGTAGCGGATCAGCGTGTGGCGGCTGCATAACTCCAGCATCAGATGGCTCCAGACCGGGCTCGTGAAGTCGAGCTCCAGATGACTGAGCCAGTTCGCCGCCTTGATGAGCGGCGGGCCGCGGCCGCACGTCGCGTACGCGATGCGCACGCCGTCGCTCGCGGTGCAAAGGCGGATTTGCTGCCGTGGCGTGGACGGGCGCGGCATCATCGGTGTGATGTTTATGTATGGACTACGTACAAAGTCGATTCGCGCGCAGCGGCTCCGCGCGAATTTTCATGCTCGCGCGTAATCGTTTAGAAAGTCAAGGAATAGAAAGTCGTGACGGCGCGCGCCGTGTGCGCGAGCCGCGTTCAACGTTTCGCGCGCAGCGGCAGCGTCGCGATGAACTGGTCGATGGCCGCGAACAGCGCCGCCCTGCGCACGCCGTCCTGCGCCTGAATCGACAGGCCCGCGAACAGCGTCATGCACAACGCGGCCAGCGCCTGAACGTCAGTGCGCGCGTCGAGTTCGCCATTTTCGACGCCCGTTGAAAGCCGCGCCGCGACGATCGACGCGACCTTGCGCCTGCGCTTGCGCATCTCGGCGCGCAACTGCGCGTGCTCGTCGCCGACGGACATTGCGCCCAGAAAGATCATGCAGCCGCGCGGATTCGGCAAGCCGGTGAACAACTCGACGCTCGCGCGGAACATCGCGCGCAGTCCGTCGCGCACGGATTCGTGCGCCTGCAACTGCCTGAGCGCCGCGCCGCCTTCAGCGTCCGTGTAGAGCGCGACCGCCTCGCGATACAGATCTTCCTTGCTGCCGAACGCGGCGTAGAGGCTCGGCGAATTGATGCCCATTGCCTCGACGAGATCGGCCATCGAGCATGTGTCGAAGCCCTTCGCCCAGAACACTTCCATTGCGTTTCGCAACGCCGCTTCGCGATCGAACGCGCGCGGCCGCCCGCGCGCCTTGTGCTGCGTCTCCCCCGCTTCCGACGACATGTCTCGCTCCTTGCGCGTGCCCGCGATTGCTGCACGCATTGCAATTCTGAATTATGTGTCGATCGTAACAAAATAACTGGACGTTGTCTCGCGCCGATGTTTAAATATCTGTATCGATCGTCACATAAATCTCGGAATCATCTCAGGAGTGTCGTCATGAAATCGACTTTGTCCGCGCTTGCCGCAGCGTTGTTGTTAATCAGCCCGCTGGTGTCGTTCGCGCAGACCACGGCGGCGGCATCGCCCGCGCCGTATTCAGTGTTCGTCGATCAGCCGACCGGCTTCACGTTCGTGAAGATGCCGTCGGGATGGAAGTTCGTCGGCGCGGTATCGCAGGAAGAGGCGCAGCATGTGCCGGCCAACGTGCTGACTTCAGTGTTGCCTGCCGAGTCCGCGCGGCCCGTGAAAACGGCGTCGGTGGAGTAAGTCGCGTCGAGAGCGGCGGCTTTCCATCGTCGAACGCCGCCGCTTTCGTCTTAGGAAAACTCATCGATTTCGATGTCGAGCAACGCCGAACTCATCGATTTGCCGTGCGCGTCGAGCGCGAGCGAACGCGTGACGCCGCCGCCGAGCGCATGACCCAGAACGAAATTGAAAGCATGCAGTAACGGCAATTCGTAACGCACGACGTCGCCCTTCACGACATCGGCGAGATGCGCCTTCACGCGCTCGGGCGTCAGTTGCTCGCGCAGATGCGCGTAGTGCTTCGCATCGAAGCAGATCACCGATACGTTCAGCGTGTTGCCCTTGTCGCCGGTGCGGCCGTGCGCCAGTTCACGCAGTTTCATCGCTTGCCTCCACGAATTCGAAAACGGGCTTCACATGCTCGCGCCCGAGCAACACGGATTGCACGGCGATGACTTCGCGCGTCGCCTTCGTCACGCCGCCGCCGCCCGCCGGGCCGTTGGTATAGAGCGTTTCGATCTCGTTGCCGATGCGCGCCGCTTCCTTCGCGCTCGACGTTCGGCCCGCGACGCGCACGCGTACTTCGAACGGCTCTTCGCCGTGCGCGGCGAGCGCGTCGCCGTAAAGCGCATTCACGCCGATCAGATCGAAGCGAAGTTCGCTTGTGTCGACGCCCGTGATCGAAAGCCGTTCGCGTGCGATATCGAGCGCGAGCCGCGCACGTGCGAGCGCGCCCGGACCGCCGTAGGAAATCTGCCCTTCGCCGATGTAGCCATCGACATAGGCGACCGACGTTTTCAGCGTGCCGGTGCGCGCGTCGCCGCGTCCGCCCGATACGCGCACGCGGTCTCGCGCCTCCTGCATCACGCGCACCTGCGTGAAATCCGCGACGACATCCGGCTGAAAGTAACGGGCCGGATCGTGAATTTCATAGAGCAATTGTTCCTTGCACGTCGCCTCGGTGACGCAGCCGCCAGCGTTCGGCACTTTCGTCACGACGACCGAGCCGTCCGCGCTCACCTCGCCGATCGGAAAGCCGAGGCGCGCGAGATCGTTCACGTCCTTGTAGCCCGGATCGGCGAAATAGCCGCCCGTCACCTGCCCCGCGCATTCGAGTAAATGACCGACGACGGTCGCCTGCCCGAGCATCGCCCAGTCGTCCATCTTCCAGCCGAATTCGTGGATGAGCGGCGCGGTGAACAGCGACGGGTCCGCGACGCGCCCGGTCAATACGATGTCCGCGCCGGCCGCGAGCGCAGCGACGATCGGCGCCGCGCCGAGATACGCATTCGCCGACACGATGCGCTCGGCATACGCGCTCACGTCGTCGCCGGATTCCTCGAAGCGCAGATGCGAACGCAGGACGACATCGAGCACGTCGTCGCCGGCGACGGCCGCGATCTTCAATCCGTGCAGGCCGAGTTCGCGCGCGATCTGCGCGGTTTTTCTCGCCGCCGCGCGCGGATTCGCCGCGCCCATGTTCGAGACAATGCGCACGCCGTTCTTCGCCGCGACCGGCAGCACGGCGCGCATGCGCGCTTCGAGCAACGGGTCGTAGCCGAGTTCGGGATCGTTGCGGCGCGCCTGCTGCGCGATCGCGATCGTGCGTTCGGCGAGGCACTCGAACACGAGATAGTCGAGCGCGCCGTGCTCCGCGAGTTCGACGGCAGGCTCGATGCGATCGCCCGAGTAGCCCGCGCCCGCGCCGATTCTGATGGTCTCTTTCATGACGTCATCCGGTGTGGATTAAAGCGGAAACACGCCCAGCACGACGCACGCGATCGTCATGACGATCGACGCGCCGAACAGCAGCGGGAACGTGAACTTCTGATGATCCGCGAGATCGATGCCGCACAAGCCGACGACGAGAAACGTCGCGGGCGTGAGCGGGCTCACGGGAAAGCCGGTCGTCATCTGACCGAGCAGCGCCGCCTGGCCGACGTGAACCGCCGGCACGCCGAGCTGCGCCGCCACTTCGGCGACTACCGGCAACACGCCGAAATAGAACGAATCGGGATCGAAGAGCATCGAGAGCGGCATCGACAAGAGGCCGAGCACGACGGGAATGTGGCCGGCAAAAGCGGGCGGCACGAAGCCGACGGCCGCCTGCGCCATCGCCTTCAACATGCCGCTGCCTTGCATGACGCCGGTGAACACGCCCGCCGCGAGCAGAATGCCGGCCATCATCAGCGCGGCGCGAGCGTGCGCATCGATACGCTTTCGCTGCATGTCGACGTTCGGGTAATTCACCATCAGCGCGATGCACAGGCCGACCATGAACATGATCGCGGGCGGAATCTTCTCGCCCATCGCGACCATTGTGCCGAGCACGACGACGGTCAGCACGATGTTGAACCAGAAGTTCTTCGGGCGGCGCAGCGCCTGCTCTTCCGGCGTGAGTTCGCGTTTCGGAAGCGGAATCGCGCCGTTCGCGCTCGAATATCCGAGACGCTTTTCCTCGCGTCGGCCGAGCCACCACGCCATGCCGAACACGAACGCGAGGCCGATCGCCTGCACCGGAATCAGCGGGTTGAACAGCGCCGAGATCGGCAGATGCAGCGACGCCGATGCGCGGATCATCGGCCCGGTCCACGGCAGGAAGTTGATGCCCGCCGCCATCGAAACGGCCGCGGCGAGCACGCGCTTGTCCATGTTCAGACGATCGTAGAGCGGCAACATCGCGGGAATCGTGACGAGGAAGCACACGGCGCCCGAACCGTCGAGATGGATGAGCAGCGCGAGCAGCGTCGTGCCCATCACAATGCGTGTCGGCTTCGTGCCGACGGCGCGCAGGATGCGATCGATGATCGGATCGAGCGTGCCCGCGTCCGTGATCGTGCCGAAGTACAAAATCGCGAACACGAACATGCCGACGACCGGCGCGAGGCTCTTCAGCCCGTCTATGACGAACTTGCTCGTCGAGAGGCCGAAGCCGCCGATCAGCGACGCCGCGATCGGCACGATGATGAGCGCGACGAGCGGCGACATCCGTTTGGAAAGAATCGCCCCGAGCAGGACGACGATGGTGGCAAGGCCGAGCAACGGCAGCATGACGTGTCTCCGAATCTTGTTTTTTGATGGAGTCGAGAGTAAGTTCGGAGCGGCAATAACACAATTGAAATGATTTGATCGCAGCTATCACGAACCATAATGGATCTGAATCTTCGCGATATTCGCGCACTCGTCGCCGTGGCCGAGGCGGGCAGTTTCACGCGCGCGGCGGAACGGCTGCATTTGTCGCAGCCCGCGCTGACCGTGCAGATACGCCGGCTGGAGGACGCGGTCGGCGCGCGGCTCTTCGACCGCAATAGCCGCAACGTCGCGCTGACGCCGACCGGGCGCGAATTGCTGCCGCTCCTGCGCAAGTCCTTGCGCGACATGGAGAACGTGTTGCGCGATGCGCGCGCAATGGGCGAGGGCGAAAGCGGCACGATCCGCATCGCGTGCCTGCCGACGTTCGCGGCAAGCGTGCTGCCCGAGTTGATCATCGGCATGAAGCGCGAGGTGCCGCGCGTGGTCTTTCAGATTCGCGACGTCGTGGCGAGCACCGTGAATGCGCTCGTGCGTAGCGAGGAAGTCGATATCGGGCTGACCGGCGGCGATGTGCCCGATCCGTTGCTCGAAGTGCTGCATGCGGGCGTGGACCGGCTCGTCGTCGTGTGTCCGAAGGCGCATGCGCTCGCGAAGAAACGCCATATCGTGCTGGACGATCTCGCGCGCTCGGCGCTCGTGCTGACCGCGCCGGGCACGAGCGTGCGCGCAGTCGTCGATGCCGCGCTCAGCGAGACGCGCGAAGCGCTGGACATAGCGTGCGAGCCGACTTACATGATGACCGCCGTCGCGATGGTGCGCGGCGGCCTCGGCGTGACGATCCTGCCCGAGACCGCGCGCGAGGTGCGCGCCGAACCGGGGCTCGTGGTGAAGCCGATCGACCATCCGGCGTTCGTGCGGCCGATCGCCATCGTGAAAAAGCGCGGCAGGACGTTGCCGGCCGTGACCGAGCGCTTTGTCGAGAGGATGCGCGAGGCGATGAAATCGCCCCGCTAGACACGCAGGCTTACTTCTCCATCGTCGCCATGTCGATCACGAAGCGATACTTCACATCGCTCTTCAACATGCGCTCATACGCGCGGTTGACCTCGTCCATGCGAATCATCTCGATGTCCGACGTGATCCCGTGCTGGCCGCAGAAATCGAGCATCTCCTGCGTCTCGGCAATTCCGCCGATGAGCGATCCGGCGAGCGAGCGGCGCTTGAAGATCATGTTCATCACCGAAGGCGACGGATGCGGATGCTCTGGCGCGCCGACGAGCGTCATCGTGCCGTCGCGCTTGAGCAGCGCCATGAACTGATCGAGATCGTGCGACGCCGCCACCGTGTTCAGAATGAAATCGAAACTGTTCGCGTGCGCCGCCATCTGAGCCGGATCTTTCGAGACCACGACTTCGTGCGCGCCCAGACGCTTCGCGTCCTCGATCTTGCCCGGCGACGTCGTGAAGAGCACGACGTGCGCGCCCATCGCGGCGGCGATCTTCACGCCCATGTGACCCAATCCGCCGAGACCCACGATGCCGACCTTGTGTCCCTTCTGCACGTTCCAGTGGCGCAGCGGCGAGTACGTGGTGATGCCCGCGCACAGCAACGGTGCGACGGCCGCGAGTTCGAGATTCTCGGGGATACTCAACACGAACGCCTCGTCGACGACGATGCTTGTCGAATAGCCGCCGAAGGTCACGCCGCCCGACTTCTTATCCGGCGAGTTGTACGTCTGCGTAAAGCTCTCGGGGCTCTCGCAATATTGTTCGAGGCCGTCCTTGCAGGCATTGCAGACGCGGCATGAATCCACCATGCAGCCGACGCCCGCGAGTTGGCCGACCTTGAACTTCGACACGTCCGAACCGGCTTCGGCTACGCGCCCGACGATTTCATGGCCCGGCACGACCGGATAGTTCGTGCCGCCCCATTCGTTTCTGGCCATATGCAGGTCGGAGTGACACACGCCGCAAAACAGAATGTCGATGCGCACATCGTTCGGGCCGACATCGCGGCGCTGGATTTCATGCGGGCCGAGCGGTTTGTCGGCTGCGGATGCTGCATAGGAATACGCTTTCAGCATGGTTTGCTTCCTTCTTTGATTTGCATCGTGTGAACAGGACCGGCGCTTGCTCCGGGCGGAGAAGCGCGGTTATCGGACTAGACGTGCCAGATGGTCTTTGTGTGCGGCAACGAACGTTCGCCATCATGCGCCGCCACGCGTTGCGAGCGACTTGCCGATCGCGCCGGTATTTAGGCGGAGACACGCAACGTCAGTACTGTATGCCTATAAGGAATTATCTGCCGAGACGACCGCGCGCGGCGCGTGTCGTTGGAGAATTTGACAATCGACGCCGTGAAGATCGCACTTCCCGGCAAAAGCATTCGAGAGAGCGGAACGATGAAAGCAAAAGCCATCACGGCGAGCATCGGCATGCGGGGCGGCGCGGTCAGCGCCGAGTTTCATATCGATACGGGGCGACTCAGGATCTTCGAACGCGACATGCTGCGCGTCGAATTGTTTCCGCCGCAATCGTGGTTCACGGTGGCGTCGGTGGCGGGCAACAGCCGCTGGGGCACGCGGCCGCGCGAAGCGGATATGCATCTCGTCGTCGAAAGCTTCATCCTGCAGCGCTTCGGCATGAAGGCGTATCAGGGCGATACTTCCTGCGCACAATGAGTGGGCGCTCAGCGCGAACGCGCGCCCGATCGCCGAGTGCGCTGATAGAAACTATTCGGCTTCGTCCTCACCCATTCGACGAAGCTCTGCACCGCTTCATGCGCGAGCAGCGCTTCGACGGTCGAATAGCGCTGCGCCAGTTCCTTCTCGGTGAAAAGCGCATGCAATTGCCGATGACAGATGCGATGAAGCACCGCGGTCTGCTTTCCTCCCTGCGATTTCGGCACGAGATGGTGCAGATCGCGCTCGGAAAGCGGCACCGCGCGCCCGCACAGCGCGCAGCTTTCCTCTTGCGGCGGTTGATACCACGGCTCCGGTGTGCGCTTTGCCATCGCGGTCCTCGTTCGATACTTTCGAGTGTACGCGTCGTCGTTCAGCGATGCGTCTAACCGCTTTATTAAATCGCACTCCGTATTATCTCTGACTGCGCAGAGGCGGCCGATAACCCGGAATCTGACGGAGCGCGCAATCGCACGCCGCCGCGAGCGCCGCCAGCCGCTCGACGTTTTCGCGCATGTCGGCCTGCGTGCGCGTGATCGTTTCGCGCAATTCGTCCAGCCGCGGCATGATGCGGTCAGCGATCACGCTGTCTTCTTCCCTGTTGGCGAGCCACGCTTCGGCGTCTTCGCGGGCTTCGCGCAATTCCATGACCGACACCTTGTTCTGCGCGAGAAGCCGCGCATAGGTTTGCGCGAGTTCGTCGAATCCTATCGACTGCATGCGCTCGACGAAATCCCGCGTCGAACGCATTGCGAGTTCGCCCGCGTCGTAGGCCATGAACTGGGTGTCGTCGATGGAAAGCAAGACGCGGCCTTCAGGCGTGGCGAATTCGAGTTTGCTCGGCATGATGCGTTGATGTCCGTTATCGAAGAAGTGACCGCATTCTAAAAAGCTACGCGCAATGCGAAGTTCGGATCAGGACGAAAGCGGTATCGCGCGCGCGAAAATCAGCATTACGCACCGTGCACATGTCGTTCACCTCGCCGTCATACGTTCAAGAACGCGAAACGATTCGCTTCGATTGCATCAGCTTCCGTCACGTTTCATGCGATGGCAATTAATCAACCGTTTCACAATTCGTCGCCGGCATAGCGCGATATTCGACTTGAAAAGATGCATTTTTAAACCAACAATGAAGGTCATCTTTCGCGCTGGCCTCCCCACATCGCCAACCGAGATCTGACTGTCCCATGGAAGAGAAAGACAAAATTCGCAAATCCGAAGAATTGCGCAGCTTTCTGTTTCTGACCGTCGTCATGGTTCCCGTGCTCACGGTCATGATCATCGCCACTTACGGATTCGCGGTGTGGTTCTATCAAATGCTGTTCGGCGGCCCGCCACATCATTAACGAGCGTCGCGACTATTTAAATTAAATGGACCTCAAGCCCGCCAATAGCAACGATCGTTACGCCGATAAGACCAATCAGTCCTGCGAGTTTCACATAGCCGGGGTCGTTGTATACGGCCGTATAGAAGCGCTGCAGCGAATTGAGCGCGCGCTCGCGGCTTTGCCCGGTGCGCAGGTTCATGGATCGAGCCCGGACGGCAAGATCGTTCTCACGCTGGAAAGCGATCGATCCTCCTGCGTCGCAGAACAATTGCAGGCGGTGCAATCCATTCCGGATGTCATTAGCACCGCGCTCGTCTATCAACATCACGAAGCCACCGATCCGCTCACCGAGGACATCGTCGATGATACTGACTCGTCGCGCGTTCATTAAACAGACCGCCGCTACTACGGCGGCGGCGTCCGCGGGCATCACGCTGCCCGGCATGCAGGCGCTCGCCCAGACCGACGACATCGCCTGGTCGAAAGCGCCCTGCCGCTTTTGCGGCACGGGATGCGGTGTGCTCGTCGGCGTGAAGGGCAATCAGGTCGTCGCGACGCAGGCCGATCCACAAGCGGAAGTGAATCGCGGGCTCAACTGCGTGAAAGGCTATTTTCTCTCGAAAATCATGTATGGCCAGGACCGTCTGACCACGCCGCTCATGCGCATGAAAGACGGCAAGTTCGACAAGAACGGCGAGTTTCTGCCGGTGTCGTGGGACACCGCGTTCAACGTGATGGCCGAGCAGTTCAAGCGCGTGCTGAAGGAGAAAGGGCCGACGGCAATCGGCATGTTCGGCTCGGGGCAATGGACCGTGTGGGAAGGCTACGCGGGCGTCAAGCTGATGAAGGCGGGCTTTCGCAGCAACAACATCGATCCGAATGCGCGGCACTGCATGGCTTCGGCCGTGACGGGCTTCATGCGCACCTTCGGCATGGACGAGCCGATGGGCTGCTACGACGACATCGAGGCCACCGATGCCTTCGTGCTATGGGGCTCCAACATGGCCGAGATGCATCCGGTGTTGTGGACGCGCGTGACGGCGCGGCGGCTCTCGAACCAGAACGTGCGCGTCGTTACGCTGTCGACGTTCGAGCATCGTTCGTTCGATCTCGCCGACCAGACCATCATCTTCACGCCGCAATCGGATCTCGCGATCATGAACTACATCGCGAATTACATCATCAAGAACGGCAAGGTGAACCGCGATTTCGTCGACAAGCATACGAACTTCAAGAAGGGGAACACGGATATCGGTTACGGGCTGCGGCCCGACCATCCGCTGCAGAAGGCGGCGAAGAACGCGGGCGATCCGAACGGCTCGCAACCCATCACCTTCGAAGAATTCGCGCAGTTCGTCTCGCGCTACGACGCAGCCTATGTGACGAAGCTTTCCGGCGTGCCGAAGAACAAGCTCGACCAGCTCGCGCAGCTATACGCGGACCCGAAGACGAAGGTCGTATCGTTCTGGACGATGGGCTTCAACCAGCATACGCGCGGCACGTGGGCCAACAACATGGTCTACAACCTGCACTTGCTGACGGGAAAAATCTCGACGCCGGGCAATAGCCCCTTCTCGCTGACCGGCCAGCCGTCCGCGTGCGGCACGGCGCGCGAAGTCGGCACGTTCTCGCATCGGTTGCCCGCCGACATGGTCGTGACCAACCCGAAGCATCGCGAGGAAGCGGAGCATATCTGGAAGCTGCCCGAGGGAACGATTCCCGACAAGCCGGGCTATCACGCGGTCCAGCAAAACCGCATGCTGAAAGACGGCAAGATCAACGCCTATTGGGTGATGGTCAACAACAACATGCAGGCCGCCGCGAACATCAACAACGAGGCGCTGCCGGGATATCGCAACGAGTCGAATTTCGTTGTCGTATCCGATGTTTATCCCACGGTCACGGCCGTCGCCGCCGATCTGATCCTGCCGTCCGCGATGTGGGTCGAGAAGGAAGGCGCCTATGGCAACGCAGAGCGGCGCACGCAGTTCTGGCATCAGCTGGTGCAGGCGCCCGGCGGCGCGCATTCGGATCTCTGGCAACTCGTCGAATTCTCGAAGCGCTTCAAGGTCGAGGAAGTCTGGCCCGCCGAGTTGATCGCGAAAAAGCCCGAATACAAGGGCAAGACGCTCTACGACGTGCTCTATCGTAACGGCCAGGTTGACAAGTTCCCCGCTTCGCAAGTGGATGCGAAGTATCGCAACAACGAGGCCGCCGCGTTCGGCTTCTATATCCAGAAGGGATTGTTCGAGGAATACGCGAGCTTCGGACGCGGCCACGGTCACGATCTCGCGCCGTTCGACATGTATCACCAGGCGCGCGGCATTCGCTGGCCGGTCGTCAATGGCAAGGAAACGCTCTGGCGCTACAAGGAAGGCTCCGATCCGTACGTGAAGGCCGGCGCCGACTGGCAGTTCTACGGCAACCCCGACGGCCGCGCGGTGATCTACGCGCTACCCTACGAACCGCCTGCCGAATCGCCGGACAAGGAGTTTCCGTTCTGGCTTTCGACCGGCCGCGTGCTGGAACACTGGCATTCGGGATCGATGACGCGCCGCGTGCCCGAGCTTTATCGCGCGTTTCCGAACGCGGTGTGCTTCATGCATCCCGACGACGCGAAAGCGCTCGGTATCCGGCGCGGCGTGGAAGTGCGCGTGATTTCGCGGCGCGGCGAGATGCGCACACGCGTGGAGACGCGCGGCCGCGACAAGCCGCCTCGCGGACTCGTCTTCGTACCGTGGTTCGATGCGAGCCAGCTCATCAACAAGGTGACGCTCGACGCCACCGACCCGATCTCGTTCCAGACCGACTACAAGAAGTGCGCGGTCAAGATCGTGCGCGTCTAGGAGCAAACGCCATGCGCACGCTCATAGCCATCGTCATCACTTCGCTTCTTGCGCTGGCCGCGCTCGCGATCGCGCAACCCACGGTGCCCGGTGTGCCGTTTCACGATGCGCTGCGCGGCACGGCGCCGCTCGACGAGGAGCCGAAGGCGCCGCTCATCGCGCCGACCGAGAACAAGGACGTGATACGCGGTCTCAACTACGCACAGCAGCCGCCGACGATCCCGCACAAGATCGACAACTATCAGCTCGACAAGAACGCGAACCGCTGTCTCGCGTGTCACGCGCGCAGCCGCGCCGAAGAGAGCGGCGCGGTGCCGGTGGCGGTGTCGCATTACATGGATCGCGAAAGCGCCGTGTCCGGACATCTGTCGCCGCGCCGTTACTTCTGCACGCAATGTCACGTTCCGCAGGCAGATACGAAACCGCTCGTCGGCAATTCGTTCGTCGCCGTCGAGGACATCAGGCAGCAGCCTGCCAAGACCAAAAAGCGATGAGCGACCATTATGTGGGCACTGATCAAGCGCTACTGGATCACCATTCGCAGACCGAGCCTCTTTTACAGTCTCGGCTTTCTGACGCTGGGCGGCTTTATCGCGGGCGTGATTTTCTGGGGCGCCTTCAACACGGCGATGGAGTTGACCAACACCGAAGTGTTCTGCACGGGCTGTCACGAGATGCGCGACAACACCTATGCCGAGCTGAAGAACACCATCCACTTCAGCAATCGCACGGGCGTGCACGCGAAGTGTTCGGACTGCCACGTGCCGCACAACTGGACCGACAAGATCGCGCGCAAGATGCAGGCGTCGAAGGAAGTGTGGGCGAAGATCTTCGGCACGGTGAGCACGCGCGAGAAATTCCTCGATAAACGCCTGGAACTGGCCGAGCACGAATGGTCGCGCTTCAAGGCGAACGACTCGCTCGAATGCCGCAACTGTCACTCCTTCCAGTACATGGATTTCACGCGGCAGAGCCCGCGCGCGCAAGAAGCGCATCAACGCTTTCTGGAGACGGGCGAGAAGACATGTATCGATTGCCACAAGGGCATCGCGCATGAGCTGCCGAACATGACGAAGGCTCAAGAGATCGAGGACAGAAAGAAGCAGTAAACCACGCCACGAGAGGAGACATCGATGCTCAGCGCCCGGCAACTCGACGTGATGCGTGGCCGCCGCACGATCGTGGCCGGCGTGGATCTGTGCGTCGATGACGGCGCGGCGTTGCTGATTCACGGCGCGAACGGAAGTGGCAAGAGTTCGCTGATCGCCGCGCTCGCGGGTCTGTTGCCGCCCGCCGCGGGTGACGTTTCGTGGCGCGGCGTGAACGTGCGCGACGATCCCGCGCGCTTCAGGTTCGATCTTGCATATCTCGGCCACGCCGATGGCTTCAACGGCGAACTGACGGTCGCGGAAAATCTTCGCTTTGCCGCGTTGCTCGGCGCGAACGCCGCGCGCATGAACGAGCGCATGAATGAGACGCTCGACCGCGCCGGCGTGCTGCCGCTCATGCACACGCGTTTGAACCGGCTGTCGCAAGGACAGCGGCGGCGCGTGGCGCTCGCGCGACTCGTGCTCACGCACAAACCGCTCTGGCTGCTCGACGAACCCACCGAAGCGATCGACGAAGCGGGCGCGCTCTGGTTCGCCGCGTGCATCGACGATCACTTGCGCGAAAACGGCACGCTCGTCGCGACGACGCATCGCCCGCTTCCCGTCGATGCCGCGCGCACTCGCCATCTTTGTCTCGAACGGAGCGCGGCATGAACGCGCTGACGCTTCAGGTGATCCGGCGCGAGTTGCTTCTGAATTGGCGCTCGCGCACCGTGACGCTTTCCGTGCTGCTCTTTTTCGTGCTGGCGTCGAGCCTGTTTCCGCTCGGCATCGGTCCCGATGCGAAGCTTCTGCACGCGATCGCGCCGGGCGTGCTGTGGGTCACGGCCCTGTTCGCGGCGCTGCTTTCCGCCGGCCAACTGTTCAGCAACGATTTCGCGAGCGGCGCGCTCGAACAGATGCTGCTTTCGCCGCAGCCGCTCGCGGGCATCGTGTTCGGCAAGATCGCCGCGCACTGGATCACGACCGGTCTCGCGCTCGTCGTGCTCGCGCCCGTCGTTGCGCTCGAATACGGGCTCGATGCGCACACGATCCTCATGCTGATGGCGTCGCTTCTGATCGGCACGCCGCTGCTTTCGCTGATCGGTTCGATGGGCGCGGCGCTCACGCTCGGCGTGCGCGGCGGCAGCGTCGTGCTCGCG
>NZ_FCOJ02000031.1 GCF_001545035.1 Caballeronia glebae | reverse complement strand
GCAACACTCGCTTCGGCAGCTCAACCTCATGGCTCTAAACATTAAAACCGCTGTTGCACTTCAACCTTGAAACCGCCGAGTTTCTGTCCAGGTCATCGCCGTAGGGAGCCATCTGACCGCCCCGATCTGTATGCATTCTGGCCGTTAGCGTGCCGAGCTCAGCGTCAGGGACTAGCCGGCCGTGCGCTGCCGCTTCAAGCGCCTTGGCTTGGTATTCGGAGTCGTCGGCGACGTTGCTCGACTCACTCAGGGTAATCGGGTACGTGTGCAGCACGGTGCCGTTGCGATTTATTACGTCAACCAATCGAACCTTCATGACTGCCTTCCTAGTATTTGTCCGTTTGGTGTAAGAGTCCGGACTGTTTTGCTGGGTCGTTCTCGATCGCGACGCTGTCGAGTGTCGCGGATCTTGGCTGTGAGCAGGGGTGCCCGGTCGAAGAAAAGATGGCTCACTCAACAGGGCCAAGCAAGACGTCGATTGCCGCTTGCCCGGAGATTTCGCCCACCAGATAGGCCCATCGTTCAGTGAACGGGCCGTTGCGCAGCGGTATCCGGCTTCCTCGCGCGCCGAGTACATCGAGATTAGTGCCGCCTTTGATCTGAAAAGTCACGTCAAACATGTCTTCAGCAGCCGGAGTCAACTGGACATCAATCTCGAAGTTGCGATATGCGATCACTCTATGCATGAAAGAGACCTTATTCGGCTTCCGCGGCTGGAGCGACGCCTCGACGGAGCCTTGCGACCACCGGCAATAGCTCAACGGCACCGCGGCCTTCATCAAATCGAATATCGATTCTGCGGACCGCGGACGTATCGACCTTTCGCGATTTCAAGTAGCTTTTCGCGAAATTCGTCAAAGGCCACCAATACGGACTGTTCGTCGGCTCCCAGTGTCGGTTGCAGACCTTTGAGCGTTCCGCGGTCAACCTGAAAGGTAATTTCCCGGGAATCGTCATAACCCCAGAAAAACACGCAATGCCTTGTGGCATCGTAGCTGCGGCTCGGATTCGGAAAATGGAGAGCCACGATCAGATTTTCATCCCATTAGCAGGAAATCGCCACTTGCTCACGGTCGAATCGATGCATGAATAGCTGATGCGCCTCTGGTCTGTCCGGTTAGCGTCCTCGGTTTTGAGAACGCGGAGGCGCGCCTGACGATCCCGCTTGAAAGCCGTCTCATTCTCCTCAGGAGGGAGTGGTTTCTTGATATTTAATCGCATAACTACCTCTAAAAACTAACCGACCAAGTGATGGTCGTCTGCTCACTGTACACCCTTGCCTTCGCGTGAAATCGTTTTATTACGACCCGTTATGAGATGCACAACTTCCGGGTGCCGGGCAGCTCGAAATGACCGGTGGCCGCCTTGTTGGCGGCGGCGTAAATCCGACACCAGACGGCGGCGCAAGGTCGAGTTAAACACTCGGCCATGCGCCGCAGGCATTGCCGCCCGCAGGGCGAGTAAAACAGGATCAGAACCGGCCCTTGATATCGTCGATATCGACATCGGTGGGCGGCGAACGCTGCGCGCGGATCAGTTCGTGTAACTCGACGCCGTAACGCATCCAGATGCGTGCGCGCAGATCGCTGAGCAGCTCGAACACGGCGAACGCCTGCTGGGGCGACCAGTCGGCGTCGATCAGGAAGTCCAGCCCGCGAGACAGGCCCGAAGGCAGGTGTGTGCGGCGGCTCACGGCTTCTTCTCCGGGCGTGCAGTGTTGCGCCTCCTGGCGCGCTGCTCGGCCCGCTCGCGCGCTTCCTTGACGCGATACGACTCGCCCTCGATGGCGATGACTTCGGCGCGATGCACGAGGCGATCGACCAGTGACACGACGCAGGCCGCGTTCGGGAACACCTCCGACCATGCAGCGAACGGTTTGTTCGTTGTAACCACCGTGCTCGCGGCGCCGTACCTGCGGCTCACCAGCTCGAACAGCAGATCGGCATGGCGGTTCGAGTACGACAGGTAGCCTACCTCGTCAATCAGGAGCACTTCGGGCGAAGCGTAGCGATGCAGGCGCCGGCGCAGCGCCGAGTCACTGTCGAGCGCGGCCAGCTCGCCGAGCATCTGGCCAGCCGTGGTAAAGAGCGCCGTGTAGCCGTGGATGAGCGACTGGTACGCGAGGTTCAGTGCGAGTGTCGATTTACCCACGCCGTTCGGCCCGATCAGCACGACGTTGGACTTCTCCCTGACGAACTCGAGCGCCATCAGTTCCTCGAGCGCGCCGCGGTCAATCCGTTTTGGCCATGCCCAGTCGAAGTCTGCAAGCGGCTTGAAGTTGCCCAGGCGGGCGTCGCGGATACGCCGCTCAAGCGAACGGCGTGCGCGTTCCTGCTCTTCCCACTGCAGCAACGGCTCGATCCATGACGCGTCGGCGATCTCGCTCCAGTGCGCCAGCAATCCATACGTCCGCAGGGCATTGGCGCGCTCGTGCAACTGCTCAGTCCTGTTTGTCATCATCGGCCTCCGCTGTGAGCTGGTCGTAAATGTCGAGCCGGTGTGGCGTCACGCGCTTGTCCTTGTCGCGCACGTGTTCCGGCAGCTTGATGGCGATGGGCGGAGGGGCTCCCCGGGCAGCCCGCCGACGCTCCAGTGCCAGGCGCACCGGGTTCTGGTGCGGCGCGGCGCCGCTCGCGAGGGTTTCCTCGATCGCCGCCTGCAGTTCGGCGGCGCCATACCGGTCGAGCAATCGCAGCAGCTGCGCGGTAATGTTGCCAAGATTGCTGCCGCGTTCGGCCGCGCGCAGCATCAGTGTCCGGGCAGCCGGCGCGGCGTGCGCGAGATGGTCCAGGCCGCGGTGGTGGCGGGCCTCACGTTTGTGCTCCACCAGCGCATCGATGTGCGTCGCGATCTCGATCTGCGCGCCGCGGTCGTAACTGCGAGCATGCTCGGCGACGACAGCGGCGCCATCGAGGATGCGCACCTGATGCTGGTCGGCACGAACCGTGAGCGTTCGTCGCACATGCGTGTGCGGTATCGAGTAGTCGTTCAGGTCGAAGCGCACATAAGGCGTCTTGCCGGCCGTCACGGGAAGCTGCAGTTCGCACGGGTACGCGTTGTCCGGCAATGCAAGCAGGCTCGGCTTCTCGCGCTCGAAGGCCTCGCGCACGGTGATGGCCGGATCCTCCCGGCATGGACGATCGGCTGCAACGCCCGCGCACCATTGTGCGGCCTGCGCGTTCAGATCATCGAGATCGGCGTACTTGCGCGCGGCGAAGAAGCTCTCGCGTGCGAAACGAATTGCTCTTTCGACGCGACCCTTCCCATAGACCGTCAACTGCACGTAATTCACTCGGTGGCATACAGCTTGTCCGGGTGACCCACCCTTTCCATCCTCTGCTCGGACAGGAGTTCGTGCTGCTGGAGCGTCGCAGTACCTGGGGCGAAGAGCGCGTTTACTTCCACGATGATTCAGGCAGGCTGCGACGTCTCCCAGCTTCGTGGACAAGCGCCGCGCCGCCCATTGCATTCGAGGTCCTCTCCGCGGGGCGATCCGCATTCCGGGTCGAGGATCTATTGCATCTGGTCGGGCTCATCGCCCGACACCGGGAGGCAAGCGATACA
Source organism: Caballeronia glebae (assembly GCF_001545035.1). Lineage (GTDB taxonomy): Bacteria > Pseudomonadota > Gammaproteobacteria > Burkholderiales > Burkholderiaceae > Caballeronia > Caballeronia glebae. The sequence goes on along the minus strand of NZ_FCOJ02000031.1, from coordinate 84,360 downwards.
GCCGGTAGCAAATCGGGCAGACGCAAGACGTCAAGGAAATGACGCCGCATATGTAAACTTAAATAAACCCATACCACTACAGAGGGACGAAGTTTTACTTCCAGCGAGAACTCGTTCCCGAAGCGAAAAAGCAGCTATAAAGCCGCGACCTTCATGGTTCAAGATCAACGTGAAGAGGTCAAAACTGATCTTGATATTTTATTAAATTGGGCATAATTTATATTACATGAGCCGAGCACGAAAACCCGACCCGAAACTGGCTGCCCTCCAGGAGAGCGGCACCCTGAATCCACACGCGCAGGACGTTCGCGATGACGCGTTCATTGCCGATGACTTCTTCGATGCCCGGGATCTGGTGCAGGTACGCTACGAAATGCTTCGCCGCGTGCGTACGGAGGGGCAAACCATCGCCGAGGTGGCCGCACGATTTGGCATCTCGCGGCCGACTTTCTACAAGGTGCAAGCCGACTTTGATCGTGAGGGGTTGGCGGGGCTTCTTCCGGATAAGCGTGGGCCTCGTGGTGCCCACAAGCTCACTGCGGAGGTACTGCACTTCATCGAAGAGGCGCGCGCCGCAGAGGACGGCCTGAGCACGAAGGAGTTGCTCGACCGCATAGCAGCGAAGTTCGGTTTGAATGTGCACCGGCGCACCGTGGAGCGCGCGCTGCGTCGAGAGCCGAAAAAAAAACGCCAGTGATTTCCCGGCGCGCATAACTTCAGACTCGGATGCGCTGGTCGAAGGCTAAGAAGCCTTGCGCATCGATAGGGTCGAGAAACGCGGATGCTGCCCGTCGGGGCGCGGACGCACGCTCCTGATGCTCAAGGGCATGGCGGCTTGGATGGCAGGCATGCGTGAGATCGCCCCATGCACACCGACTGCACGCGCCACAACTCACGATACGGGTCCGAGCGCGGGCATTCGGCAGGACCTGATCGATATCCTGACATCGATGGTGCTCGCGAACGCACTGGAGGAGACGGCATGACTGCCATTACACCTGAAAAGATACAAGCCAGGCATCTCTCGAGAAACGCCTACCTGTATGTACGGCAGTCGACCCTGCGGCAGGTGTTCGAAAACACAGAAAGTACCCAGCGTCAGTATGCGCTGCGCGAGCGTGCCGTCTCCCTCGGGTGGAGAATTGACCAGGTGTTCGTGATCGATTCCGATCTCGGGCAATCCGGCGCTTGTGCAGTCGATCGCGAGGGCTTCCAGCGGCTGGTCACCGAGGTAAGCATGGGCAAGGCTGGAATCGTGATGGGTCTGGAGGTTTCGCGCCTGGCACGCAACTCGTCGGACTCGCACCGGCTGCTGGAAATCTGTGCGTTGACGGATACCCTTCTGCTCGACGGAGATGGCGTATATGATCCTGCGCACTTTAACGACCGCCTCGTTCTGGGCTTGAAGGGAACGATGAGCGAAGCGGAGTTGCATGTTCTGCGGGCAAGGTTACGTGGAGGTATCCTTAACAAGGCTCGACGTGGTGAGCTTGAAATACGTTTGCCCATCGGCTTTGTCTACGATGGCGAAGGGCGCGTAAGTCTGGATCCCGATCAGCGCATTCAGGAAAGTATACGCGAGTTCTTCCTCACGTTTCGTCGCACCGCGTCTGCCATGGCTACCGTAAAGGCCTTTCGTGGAGCGGGGCTGAAGTTTCCGCGCCGGATCTATCGGGGCCCACACAAAGGCGACGTCCAGTGGGACGAGCTCGATCACTCGCGTGCGCTGTGGATCCTTCACCATCCCCGCTACACGGGAGCATTCTGCTTTGGACGTACACGCACGCGCAAGCTGCCGGATGGCCATCAGGTATCGCAGACATTACCCGTGGACGAATGGACCGCCCTCATTCGTGACGCGCACCAAGGTTACATCACGTGGGAACAGTTCGAGCAGCACGTGCAGATCCTGCACGATAATGCCCAGGCCCACGGCTGTGAGCGGGACCTCGGTGCTCCTGCGAAGGGCCGGCGCTGCTGCAGGGACTTGCTATATGCGGGCGTTGCGGTGACCGGATGACGATCCGTTACCATGTCCACGACACGCAGCGCGTGCCTGACTACATGTGCCAAAGCCGCAGCATCAACGAAGCTATAGGGCGACCATGCCAGCAAATCAACGGTGCTGAACTCGATCATGTAATCGGCAGGCTTCTGGTGGAAACCGTTACACCCGTGACGCTTCAGGTCGCGCTCGCGGTGCAGAAGGAGCTCGAGGATCGATCAGGAGAGTTCGACCGGTTGCGAAGGCAAGAGATCGAGCGGGCAAGTTATGAGGTCGAGCTCGCCCGTCGTCGTTACATGCGTGTCGATCCCGACAACCGTCTCGTAGCCGATTCGCTGGAAGCCGAGTGGAACCAGGCACTGCGAGCGCTTGCTGCTGCCCAGGAGCGCTATGAGAAGCAATGCGAGACCGGGAGCGTCCAGCTCAATCAAAAGCAGCGCGAGAGCATCATGGCGCTCGCACAGGACTTCCCGCGCCTGTGGAACGATCCCCAGACACCCGACCGTGAGAAAAAGCGTATGGCCCGTTTGCTGATCGCCGACGTGACGCTGCTTAAGGACACCGAGATCATCGCACAGGTGCGCTTCAAGGGTGGCGCAACCCGTGAACTGCATCTGTCATCGCCCAAACCGTCATGGCAGTTGAGACAAACCCCGGCAGCGGTCGTTGCCGAAATCGATCGTTTGCTGGAAGGACACACTGACCACGAAACAGCAGAATTACTCAACGCGAGTGGTATGCGCTCCGGCGAGGGCTTGCCGTTCAGGAGGCTGATGGTACGCCGGATCCGTATTGATTACGGGTTAAAGACCCAATATGAGCGCCTGCGTGCTCGCGGACTGTTGAGCGCCACGGAGATAGCGAAGTATCTCAAGGAATGCACCGCCACCATTGCCGACTGGCGACGGGCGGGGCTGCTCAAGGCATTCCAATATAACGATAACGGCCAGTACCTCTACGAGCGCCCTGGCGTCGACGCTCCCAGAAGGTTCGCGCACAAGAACAAAGCTCGACGCAAAGCGGCTGCAGACGTAAATACCCCCTATCATGACTGATGAGGTGCAATATGCGACGAACTCCTTTTCGTTTCCTCTCGCGACGGCCACCGGCCTGGGTTCGAACCGGTAATGGCTGGCAAACGCGAGCAGCGCTGGATTGAAGCGGATCGCATCGCCCTGGCGCTCAAGCACGGCGCTGCGCAGATTGTCGTACTTCAGGACCCTCGGCACGCCGGACCATGCTTCGAAGGCACCCACGTGGCCTGCCAGGAAGCTGTCCATACGGGCATTGAGGAAGAAACGCAGCCAGATCTGCCGTGACCACGAAAGCACCATCACGAAGGCCATCAGCGGCCGGCGCGCGCGACCGATCTGCAGGTGGCCGAATGCGGCCCAGTCGACCTCACCCACTTCTCCCGGCATGGTGCGCAACCGCAGATAGGCCTCAGGAGTCGGGCGTGGGCGATGGAGCGCCACCAGGTGACGGAAATGGTGAATGTTGCCCCGGTAACCACGCTCGGTCACCATCGCGTACAGACGGCTGGCTGTGAGTGAGGGAAACTTCTTGAGCGTCTCATGGATGAACGGCAGGTACGGATCAATCCGCGAGGGCCGCTGCAGACCGCCCATCCGCGGCAGGCACGCCTGGGCCAGCACACGCTGCACGGTGCCGCGATGCACATGCAACTGGCGCGCGATGGTGCCGCAACGCCACTTCTCGACGTGGTAATAGCGCAGGATCTGCGCCTCAACTTCAGTCTTGATGGTCATGGGTCGGTTCCTTTTCGTTCGGTAGCAGTACGAACCTCATAGAAGACCCGACGGCGTAATGGCCCATGACGCACAAACTCACATGCGCAGTAACAGAAGCGGCAGTGCCCGTGCGATGGCGTGGTTGCCATCGTGGCAGTCGTCTCGCTGGCCGATGTCGTCGGAGTCGCGATCAGTAGAGCATCAGCGGTGGACTTGGCGGAAGGGTGATGCGTCACTTTCTCGCGCCGCTGGCGATAGCGGCGCATCCTGGCGGCATGCGCCATACGACCGCGCCAGCTGCGCTGGTAACGGCGACCAGCCTCTCGCAGGCTGGCTCGGCGTGAGGCCTGCGCGCAGTCGCGATCGCAGTAAGTCTGGCCGCTATCACAACGGCGGCAGACGATGACCTGCGCCCGGCAACGGGCGCACACGTACAGGCGGCCCGTGGGCGGCTGCATTGGCGGCTCCTCCAGAACGCCAAAGATGAGGAGGAGTCGAACCAAGTCGACGGGCCGCATGAGCAATGCGATACTGACGGCTCACACGGCTCACACGGCTCACACGGCTCACACGGCTCACACGGCTCTCCGGCCGGCCGACAGGGCCGTCATATGGATACCTGTGGAGGCGCAGCGCTGGACTGGACTTGGCGGTTGAGGCCGGCGCTGCGCCTGTTGTTCTTCTTTGGCAAACGCCTTTCTATCATGCGGACGGCCCGCCCCGATTCAGGGCACGTCTCCGGTCGCCCTACGGACTCCCTGACGCCGTGCCCTGAATCAACGTCCCGTTCAGCGTGGGTTGAACGCTTCCCTGATGTCTGTCTTCATCCTCGCGTGTGGCGCCGCCGCACTAAGACGCCGCCGCTTATTGTCGGTTTTCAACCGCCGTTCACAGCCGCCTCGACGCAAACCGCACCCGGGCCTAACGAAGGATGGTCGATGAATACGGTCAAAGTGGTAGAAGGTCGTCGTCCGAAGCCGGACGCGGTGTCCTCTCGCCTCCGTAGCTGCTGTACGAGTTTCCCGCGAGAGCGTCCAAACGCAACTCAGTTTTGGAGGTTCGCCTCAAAATCGTCCCGGTACCGCAGGGGGTCCCGATGGAGTGGACAGGCAAGTTAAGCCACATCGACAGCCGGCTCCAAACGGAATGGTTTGCACCGTTTTGAGCGGCCAAAGTCGACGATCTCTCAAGGATTTGGTCCTTCCCGCTATTACGGACAAGCTGCCTAGTTTTGCTCGAACTGTTTGCCTGCGACGCGACCAGATAGCGAGATCGGACCGGTGCGATACAATTTGTTCGATGACCACATAGCTTTGCGTCAACCGCGCCCCTCGCCGCTCGCGTACCGCTTGGGCTACCGAGCGTCACAACGGCATCCTATCGTGGGGCGGCACTCTTGCGCCGATGATTAAGGACGCCCTGGTGTGAATGTCGTGACCCACGGACTGACTTCGTGAACGCGCCTCGGCGTGCCGGCGATGTAGTCGAGTGCCACGTTTTGTCCTTCTTCCAGCGTCGAGCCACGCTTCTGTCATCGTCGAAATCAGGATTACCGCCTCGCCGGTGCGGTCGCCTTGCGCAGCGGTTTGCGGAGCACACGCTGCCGTATTCCGCGCACGTCTGTGAGATCGATTCATCGTTCATGGCAGCGCGCACAGGTACGGGCGAGGAGTTGCGTAACCAGTACAACGCCATGTGGACGGAAAATGCAGCCAACCTTCGTCAGACTGCACGTTTCGGCTCGGACACTGCCGTTACCACCGTGCAATCTGCAACCTGCAACCCTGCGCGATGTTGCGGACACAGGGGATGATGCCGGAAACCGTCTGCCATTCAACCGATGTCCCGATCCAGCCCATCCCGGCGTCTGACATCGCGTAATCGATATAGACATCCTGTACGAGCCGGTGAATGGGCGGCGGCCCACCGCCTGAGGAGGAGGTCGGCACGACGCCGGGTTGTTTTATATTTAATCGCGATTTAGTTTGCTTTGCTACGGCATTAAGCGCATTGTGAAGTAAGCGAGATGTACCTCTGGCCGCCCATTTTTCGCGATCCGCATAGACGTAGTCAATGACGGTCAGCACCACAAAAGGAGCGCGCCATCATGACCATTCCCACAATCGAATACAGAGGGCACGAGCTCCGTGCGTACTCTCACCAGGAATTCCCGCTGCATCGCGACCCGTATGCCAACGGTCTAAGGAAGTTCTCGTCAGTTGTGCGAATCGACAGTACCCCACCTAACGATGTGAAACCACGGCGTTACGGAACGGTGTTCGCTGGGACAAACCCCGATAACGATACGGACGCCATCGACCTCGCAATGCAATACGGCAAAGACATCCTAGATGGCAAGGTTCAGGCAACCGAACTTTGACATACTGCTTTACCCGGTTTTCGTCCCCCATCGGATCCGCCCGGATGCGGTGCGCGGACGACGCCGATGCGTTCGACAGACGGCCACGAATGGCTATCGCATAGCAGGATGTTTCGTTTGTATTAACACTGCTCCACGACTCGGGGTGATCGATACCGGGCCCGACTTTATTCCCTATTCATCCCTTTGTGACGAACAGGGCAACACAAGGGATCCATAATGACATACGCGATCTACGCAATTCTGACCGGTATGGCGATGATATTTGTCGTCTCATTCTATTGGTATCGACAAAGCGTTGCGCGAAGGGAGGAGATCCTCTGGCTTAGGGAGAATCATGTGATCGACAGATTGCGCGACAAACTCGGCTTTAGCCGTCGGAGATGATTAGAGACAGCGGCCCTTTCGAGTGTCTTGCCTTTCCTTAAACCTGCGTGGAATTTGGTCGTCCGGGTCCTACTGTACGTCCCCGGCGGCGAATCCACCATCGTGGGCGTACCTATCACAGTGACGACGCTTCACGGTAATAGCCTTCCCCGCGCGCATTCGCGGTTGTCGCAGCCAATGCTACCCCGCGTGGCGTCAGCGCTCGGTTGAACCTCGTCAGCTGGTTTGATCTCCTTCCGCGACGGTGCGGCGCGATCGATGAACTATCTCGCCAACCTACTAAGGCTTCGTCTTCGCGCGGGCGTGAAGAAGACCGCACCGACGGTTTGGACGCTCATCAGATTGACCTCGGATGCCGGTTTATTGACCTTTCCATAATTCTTTAGGTCACCACAGGGTTGCCTGAATCCAGCACGCGGCAACGATCGAAGGTCGGTGCTGCGCGCTTTTCAGCTTGTTGCGGGCGACGGTCTGCAACTCGTCGAGGTTGTCGGGGCAGAAATTCGCAATGGCGTGACGTTTGAGCCATGCCCACAGATACTCGACGGGATTGAGTTCTGGACAGTACGGCGGCAGAAAGGTGATCTGAATATGGCCCTCGAGAGAGTCCAGGTATTGCCGGACAATTGCCGCGTGGTGGGGCCTGGCACCGTCCCAGATGATCAACAGCGGCTGCCTCAGATGGGCTTTGAGCGCCTTGAGAAACTCGACCACCTGTTCCTTCTTTACGCTGCCTTCGTACAACCGAAACAGATAGTTCGTGCGACTGAGGCCCGCAATCGCGGACACATGCTTCCAGTTGAAATGAAACTGGATAACCGGCGTTTGCCCCTTCGGCGCCCAAGTACGCACTCGCGTCGGCCGCTCGCTGATGCCGGTCTCGTCGGTAAAGACGATCAGTCGGCCTTCGCGCTTGGCTTTTTTTTAAGCGCGGGCCAGGTGTTCTGCTTCCAGTGGCGCACAGCTTCTTCGTTACGCTCGATTGCGCGCCGCTCAGGCTTCTGTGCGCTAAAACCGAGCGTCCCAAGAATGCGCCAGATTTGCGTTTGTCCGAACTCGACGCCATACATGCGCTTGATGAGCATACCGACGCGCTTGAGCGTCCATAGCTCCGTGCCAAAGCCGTGTTCGGTGGGGTTGTGTAACAACGCCTGCCGCAGCTGCGCCAATTGCTACGCATCGAGCCGAGCCGGACGACCTCGACCCGGTACCGCGCGCAACGCATCGATTCCGCCTTCATCGAGCAATCGCTTCCATGTGTACACCGTCTGTCGGGCTACCCCTACGGCAAGTGCTACCTCTGCCGGACCTTTGCCCGCCTTAAGCATGCGGGCGGCCCGCAAGCGCTTCTTGGTTGCCTCGTCCATCGGCTTCTTTGCCATGGCATGCATCTCCAATCAATCCCTCAGAGATACAACGCACCAGCATCGAATCGGTTGTCATCTTTTATGGAAATCTCAATAGAAGGAGCCTCCGGCATCGCGATAGTTCCACAGCGGATTCGGGACCCGCCGCCGCGCATACGCGACGTCGCTGAGAATGCGCTTGACGTTACCCACAACCGCGCGGCCACACAGCCGTATTACAGTTTCGAACTTTGCTGCACGAGCTTCTCGTGCAATTCGGCGGTCAGCGTCTCGACCCGCTGAATCAACTTCTGGGTAAGTTCCGTCAGCTCCGTGTTTCGCTGCAACAGTTCCAGCAGTTGTCCCGCATTCTGGGCTGCAATTTCCTGCCGTTGCTCGCTCGCGACGGCAAGCGCCTCCCTGTGCTGTGCGTCAGCTTCGGCGAGCACGGTGTCACGCGCTGCTTGTCGCGTCTGGGCAAGCAGGATGAGCGGCGCAGCATAGGCCGCCTGGAGACTGAATGCGAGGTTAAGCAGAATAAATGGATAGACGTCGAACTTCGTTAGGCCCAGGATGTTGACTCCGATCCAGATAGCGACGATGGCGGTCTGCGTGCCGAGAAAAACGGGCGTTCCGAAGAAACGTGCAAAGGCTTCCGCCTTGAGCGCGAATGCGTCATTGCCAAAAGCTGAGGCAAGGTGCGCGTGAGGGCGGTGGAAGCGGAGGTGATCAACTCCCGGGTTGGCGAGCTCGGCGGTAGCCGAGTCGGGCTTCATGGTTTCCATCATCCCCTCCAGGGCCTAGTCGTGGCGGAGAGCCGCCAATCAGGTCTGCAGCACGAGACACCAAGCAGTTGCGCGGCAATGAACGAAGCGAGCAAATCATCGAACGATCATTTAAGGCAAGCATGACGCGAGATAGCAGAGCGAGTGTACCGCTCGCTCCGGGATGGGGCGAACTTGGACTCATGGCTCGACAACCAATCATCTGGACGCCTCGATGACGACCTCTAACGCGTGCGTATCTACCGCATTACAAGGCGTCGTAGGCGTTCATGAGCTAACGGCCCGACTCCCGATGAACGTGTTGCAAAGCATCTGCCCCAGCGAATCGTCCTAACCAATATCCGACTGCGCGCCACGCATCGCGCAAAAGAACATCGAGGCTGTCAGGCCACGGGGACCGCCACTGTTCGCTGGCCGGCGGGTGCTCCGCATCGCCCGCATCGGACTTTCCCGCCGCATCAAACGACAACCGGAATCAACGAAAACTGCTTGGTCGGGTCATGGAAGATCCTCCTTTGTCTGTTCCACATGAGGATCTCCACGGGCCAACGATCCCACTTTAAGGCAATGTAGTTCTCCTCCTGATACTCATGCTCGCCCCCGTCAACGCCCGCGCGTTCCATCGCCCGTTGCGAAGAAGGACCAGTAAGTTCGCTGGCCCCCCCACTGGGGAAGCATTCCCCGATACACCTTGAAAATCGCTTCCCTTTGCATGCTCGCCTGCAGGGACCTCGCCTGCAAGTGATCGTGATAGTCGGCGCGCAGGATGCGTTCGTAGCTGTCATGCCGGCAACGTTGCGGATGCCACTGATGCCAAACCTCATCACAGCGTTCCCGCACGATGGGAAAGCTCGCCTGCACGCGCGCCACGAAATATCGTCCTCCCCGCCCCAACTGCGAAACCCCGGCATGGTGTGGGCTCCGCCAGGGATCGACACGTGCTCGTATTGCGACGTTCCGGGCAAGACCGCGAAGCGGTCCGCTCGTGACACTTCGTAGGCAATGAACGTCTGTCCAGCCTTCGACGGATCCGCTCGAAGGAAAGCGCGTCCTCGCCGCAATGCGCATCGGGGTAGCCGCGAACCTGCTCCCGCAAGTCCTTCATGAACATCACCCAGGCATGACTCACCCACGATTCGATGGCCTGATCGTCGTGCAGATCGTCGCTTTCCCAACACTGTTCACGATGATCAACTCCTTGTTCGGATAGTCCTGCGCCAGGAACATCGCGACCGCTTCGTCGACATACGCCGGTCGTCCGTAGGTCGGCATGATGCAACTGATGAGGGGCATCGTATCCGTTGGCATGGTATCGGTCGACCCTGTCGCATGCGCTTCACGAACTATCTCAGCTTTTCCCATGCCGCGAAAACGCGTGCCCATGACTGGCTCGCCGTCCGAAAGCCAGTCATCGCATCCGGCCGCTCTCGCGCAGCCAGTTGTAGGCTTGCGACGGCGAGGCGTTCTTCAGGTTGAAGCTGCCGGTATGAAGTAGTTTTGCCGAGCGTTGCAACACCTTGTACGATAGGTGTTGCACATCGCTTTTGGCCGCCTTTTTTAGTTACCGCTCGCCGACTGATCTTGATCGGCTCTATTATCCCTCTGCGGCCGCGATCGCTAATCAAAAAATCCTTTCCTTTATTATCTTATGAACCAGCGACTCGCCTAACCGACTGTCCAGATTTCGGGGCCACCTCTGTTGACGGCAATAAAGCGGTCCTGGCATTCAGCCTCACGCCGATTCGCGCTCGCGAAACGAAAGTCAAGTTGAAAAAAATGTATTAATACGGCTGGATTACTCGCCTAAACTCAGATAACTGGCTACAAGCATTTGCGTTTGCATGACGTGTAACGGATTTAAGAAGGCGCCTTGGAGGTAAGCCATCATGAAATCACTAACCTATGCAATTATTGCCGCTACGGTCATTGCCGCACCGGTCGCATCGTTCGCTCAATCGGACTCGCCTGTAACGCGGGCGGAAGTGCGCGCTGAACTCACGCAACTCGAACAGGCGGGATATCACGTCGGCGACGGTGACCAAGCTAGTTATCCCACAAACATCCAAGCCGCAGAAGCGCGCATCGCGGCCCGGAACGGGGCGACCGCTTACGGCGGAACGGTCAGCGGTTCGGCGACATCGGGTCCTCCCGCATCCAAGAACGACCTAAAGTCGCTTTATTTCGGTCAATAACCCGCAGGGTCTTACGAGTCGCGGGGGAACTGACTAGCCCCCGTTGATCGATCGTCGGTGACCACTTTATTGCGCTTCGGCCAGGCTGTTGAATTCGCTCGCTTCATGGGGAATCGGCGCGACGCGCACTCAGATGCCGACTTTATCGACGAAGCTGGCACAACCTTATTTTGGATGCCTCGCCCGTTTGCGCGCCCACCCAGTACATCTGCAAGATCTGCTTTGCAACATCGAGTCCGCATGTCGTAGCATTCATTTGGGCCCTCCGCTCCTCAAGTGGAAACTCGGGCGGTTTTGTGATGAGTCGGGGCAAGCTCACGCGCCTGGTGCCCGTGGAAAACGCAGCCATGCCGGATCGCAGCGCCATGAAGTGGGATAAGGACGACCGGGAGGCGCTTGGGTTGCTGAAAATTGACGTGCTCGCGCTCGGCATGCCGTCCGCGATTCGACGCACGCTGGATATCGTCTCTGAGCAACGCGGTGAGCGCTTCGAGATGCAGGATATTCCGGCGGAAGATGCGGCCACCTACGAGATGATTTCCCGCGCGGACACGGTTGGTGTCTTCCAGATCGAGTCACGCGCGCAGATGAGCATGCTGCCGCGCACGCAGCCCAGAGAGTTCTACGATCTCGTGATCGAAGTGGCGATCGTGCGGCCGGGGCCGATGCAGGGCGGTGCCGTCCACCCCTACTTGCGACGGCGCCAGAAGCTCGAACCGGTCACCTATCCCAGCGAGGCCCTCGAAACCGCACTGGACGAACGCTTGGCGTGCCGATCTTCCAGGAGCAGGTCATGCAGGTGGCAATCCTGGTCGCAGGCTTCACGCCGGGCGAAGCCGATCAGCTACGGCGCGCGATGGCGGCATGGAAGCGCAAGGGCGGTCTGCAGCACTACTGCGACCGCATCGTCGGGGGCATGCAGACGCGCGGTCGCGACAAGCCGTTCGCGGAAGCCATCTTCGAGCAGATCAAAGGATTCTTGAGTATGGCTTTCCGGAGAGTCCTGCCGCGAGCTTCGCGTTGCTGGTCTACGCAAGCAGCTGGCTTAAAATGCCACGAGCCTGCTGCTTTCCTTGCTGCCATGCTTAATTCGCAGCCGATGGGCTTTTACTCGCCCTCGCAGCTCGTGCAGGATGCGCGGCGTCACGGCGTGGAGCTCGTACCGATCGACGTCACTATCAGCGGGTGGGATTCGGTCTTGGAGAACTTGCCCGACCGCAAAAAGCCCGTTGTGCTGCTGAGGCTTTCGTTGCTCAAAGGCATGCGCGAGGGCGCGGCCGAGCGGGTTGAAACGGCGCGAGCGGTGAAGCCCTTCGCAAGCGTCAGTGACCTGGCGCGACGTGCGCAACTTGATCGTCATGATCTTCAGGTGCTCGCTGCGGCGAACGCATTGCAGTCACTTGCCGGCAATCGTCGCAAAGCGTTGTGGCAGTCCGCCGCCGCAGTGACGGACCATGACATGCTGGCCGATACGCGAATCGACCACGCGACGCCGGCGCTCGGCGCGCCGTCTGAAGCACAAGATATTTTGAGCGACTATAACTCGGCGGGACTCACGCTCGGACGTCACCCCTTGTCGCTTCTACGCCCTCCGCTGTTGGAGCAACGACTGATGCCTGCGGTGACGTTGCGAATGTATCGAAACGGACGCCTCGCGCGGGGTTGCGGATTGGTTACCGTACGCCAGCGGCCCGGCACAGCAAAAGGCGTCATGTTCGTGACGCTCGAGGACGAGACCGGGAACGTCAACGTCAACGTCAACGTCAACGTCAACGTCAACGTCATCATTTGGCCGTCGTTGCTTGAGAAGCAGCGACGGGAAGCGCTTGGCGCCGCGTTGCTTGCGGTGTACGAGACCTGGCAGGGCGAAGGCGAAGTCCGCCACCTCGTGGCGCAACGACTCGTCGATTGTCGCATCTTCTCGGCGGATTGACGTCGGTCAGCAAGAATTTTTGCTGAAGGGCGTACGGGTGCGCAGCGCGACCGACGCCTGTCCCACCCCAACGCAGACCCTCGACGCTCGTTGTCGTAGATGTCTTAAAATGGCTCACCTCGATCATTTGACTTCTATCTGAAACCTTCCAGAGGTTGACTCGAGCAGTTCAGCGGTTCGCTCGCAAGTTCGAGGCGTCTTCCTGGCGCATGCTGCTTCGCGGCGGGTCCGTCCCGGAGGAGCACACATCCCAAAGGTTCAACGCAGGCCGTCCCGGCGGCGGCAGGTGCTTTGCACTGAAAAATGCTCTGGAATCCCGCAAAAACACGACGGGCAACAGCGAACCTTTTTAGGAGCTATTGCACACCGACGCGTCAGCCGCATCGAGAATTGTTCTAGGGACAGGCTCGCCGATTGCTAGGTTCTATGCGGAGGGTGGTACATGGAAAAACAGTCCGCGCGAAGCGTCGTGGTCGTAGCGGCCTCACTCGGGGGCCTTCAGGCTCTTAAGTCAGTCGTCTCCCGGTTGCCAGTCGATCTACCGGCAAGTATCTTCATCGTGATGCACGTCGGTTCGTGGCCAAGTCAGCTTCCAAAGCTTCTTGACGCTGAAAGCCGCCTGCCGGTTGTCCACGCCTCGGACGGCGAGGCCATTGCCGCGGGGACGGTGTATGTTGCCCCGCCTGACAGGCACATGCTGCTTGGCGACGACAAGATCGTTCTGTCGACTGCGCCGAAGGAAAACTTCACGCGTCCGGCCGCTGACCCGCTTTTCCGCTCAGCGGCGGTCAATTACGGCGGGCGTGCCATCGGAGTAGTCCTCACCGGGAAACTTGATGACGGCGCAGCCGGCCTAAAGGCTATTCACGCCTGCGGCGGTTACACGATTGTTCAGGATCCGTCGACGTGCGTCGCACCCGATATGCCCAAGGCTGCCCTTAAAGCTGTCCCGCCGGACGTAGTCGCTCCGATCGAGGATATAGGGCCAGCCATCGTCAGAGCGTTGACCGACTACTCGTCTAAAGGCTTTGACGTGAACGCAAGGGAGCGCGCCGCGCTTGAACTTAAAATCGCCGCGACCGGGTACTCATCTCCCGAGGACCTGGAACGACTCGGCCATCGATCGAGCATGACCTGCCCAGACTGCGGAGGCGTCATTTGGCGCATCGGCGAAGGTTACCCGCTTAGGTATCGTTGTCACACGGGGCACGCCTTCTCCGCAACGTCGCTGGAGGAGCAACAACGATCGGGCGCCGAGGATGCGCTATGGTCAGCTGTTCGACGCCTGGAAGAAAAGCGGCTCCTTGTGCAGGAACAACTTGCGTTAGCCGAGGCGACAGATAGCGCAGACGCAGCATCGTTGCTCGCGGAGATAGTCCCGTTGGAGACCGCTATCGAAGCGGTCAGGCGATTAGCACTGGAATCCGCAGCGTCAATCCCGACTGAAAGCATCGGATAATGCGACCGCCGAGAAAATGGGAGGTTAAGCATTTCGGCGAGCAGGGCCGAGGAAGCGACCAAGCCAGCCGGCGGAACTGGCGCCGGTCTATGTGCCGAATGGAGCCGGCTTTTTGAACCTGGCCTTTTAGGTCACCGGGGCGGGATTAAACAGAACCAGCGCGTTATGCAGTTTCAACTTCTCCGCACAGGTCTGCTTGCGTCCACTCGCGACTTCGAGCATCAGCCTGAACAACTCCCAGCCCACGTCTTCGATGGAAGCTTCGCCGGTTGCGATCGTCCCGGCGTTGATGTCAATCAGATCGTGCCAGCGGCGCGCGAGATCGGAACGCGTCGCGACCTTGATCACCGGCACTTCCGCGAGGCTGTAGGGCGTGCCGCGGCCGGTGGTGAAGACATGCAGACTGATCCCCGCCGCCACCTGCAGCGTGCCGCAAATGAAATCGCTGGCCGGCGTGGCAGCGTAAATCAGTCCTTTCTGCCTGACCTTCTCCCCCGGCGAAAGCACGCCGGAAATCGCCGAGTTACCCGACTTGATGATCGATCCCATCGCCTTCTCGACGATATTAGACAGTCCGCCCTTCTTGTTTCCCGGCGTCGTGTTCGCGCTACGGTCGGCGCTGCCGCGCTTCAGATAATCGTCGTACCACTGCATCTCGCGGATAATCGCCGCCGCCACTTCCGGATTTGCCGCACGGCTCGTCAATTGATCGACTCCATCGCGGACTTCCGTCACCTCGGAGAACATCACGGTCGCGCCCGCGCGCACGAGCAAATCCGTTGCGAATCCGACCGCCGGATTCGCCGTCAGGCCTGAAAATGCATCGCTGCCGCCGCACTGGACGCCGATCACGAGGTCGGACGCCGGACACGTCTCGCGACGCCGGTTGTTCAGCCGGTCCAGATGCCGCTCGGCCATCCGCATGATCGAGTCGATCATCGAGTGGAAGCCAACGTGCTCATCGTCCTGCAGCACGACGACATCGCCGTTCGCATCCGCGCCGACGTCGCCGATGTCGGCCACGTCGTCGACGGCCGTAGTCATAATCGGGATCGTGCCCGGCGGCATGAGACGCTCGGGCTGCAGCTTTTCGCAGCCCAGGCTCACCATCATCACCTCGCCGCCGAAGTTCGGATTCAGGCTGATGTTGCGGACAGTGCGGATCGGCACCATCGCATCGGGCGCGTCGATCGCAACGCCACAACCGGAGGTGTGCCCAAGACTCACGACATCGTCGACGTTCGGATAGCGCGGCAATAGCTCGGCCTTGATGCGCGCGACCGCGTGCTGGGTCACATCGGCCACGCACTGCACGGTCGTCGTGATCGCGAGGATGTTGCGTGAGCCGACCGTGCCATCCGCATTGCGAAAACCCTCGAACGTGAAGCCTTCAAGCGGCGCCATCTCCGGCGGCTTGACGGTCGCGATCGGCAGGCCTTCCAGTCCCGGCGGGCTCGGCATGCGGATCACGTGCTCGTTGATCCAACTGCCCTTGGGCAGATCCTTCAGCGCGTATCCGATCACCACGTTATAGCGGATGACTTCATCGCCCTGGGCGAGGTCCGCGAGCGCGACCTTGTGTCCTTGCGGCACGCGCTCGCGCAGCACGAGGCCGTCGGCGAATGTGGCGCCTTCCGGCAACCCGCCATCGTTGACGACGATCGCGACGTTGTCTTGCGGATGAACGCGTATATAAAGGGGAGCCTGAGTCATTTTCATCCTCTGAGCGGCCAGTGGGGAAGTACATGGGTCATATGTCATCCTATGGTTTTGAGGAAAGCACCCGTCGTCGGACGCGGTGATAACGGTCAGACATACGGTCGCCACTAAAAGAAAAGCGGCCCCGGTAGGCGCCGCCTGGCATGCTAGCCCGCAATTAAGGTGCCGGCCCCACCCCTCGTCTTACTTGACCCCAGGACTCACTGCCACCAATCGCGGCTCAAGCATGCGGTCGCCGCTTCTCGCCAGCCAGCACACCGCAATCGCCGCGATGATGTCGAAAACTGCGAGTACGACGAACAGCGGGCTATAGCCGACCTGCGTGACCAACACGCCAAACAGCGCCGTGAACGCCGCGGCGCCCAGGTAACCGGCCATGCCGCCCATGCCCGTGGCTGTCGCGACTTCGTTCTTGCCGAACATGTCCGACGTTATCGCATACAGCGCACCTGACAAAGTCTGATGGGCGAATCCCCCGACGCACAGCAGTGCCACCGCAGCGTAAGGGCTAGCCACCAGCCCGACGCATGCCGGCCCGACCATGCACAGTGCCCCGAAGACGAAAACCATTTTGCGCGACGTGAACAGCGAGACCTTCGCGTACTTATGGAACAGCGGGCTGAGGTAGCCGCCGAGCACACAACCAATATCCGCAGCCAGGAAGGGCATCCACGCATACAGCGCGATCTCCTTCAGGTTCATGTGCCGCTCGGTCATCATGTACAACGGAATCCAGGCATTGAAAGTCTGCCAGGCCGGTTCGGAAAGAATCCGTGGGATGCCGATCGCCCAGAAATTGCGGCTGCCGAGCATTTCGGTCCACTTTCGCTTCGGCGCGCCCACATCACTGTGCTTGGCCTCCTGCCCGCTGAGGATGTAATCCCGTTCAGCGTCGCTCAGCAGCTTCTGATGACGCGGATGCTTGTACAGCAGCATCCACAACGCGCTCCAGGCCACGCCCAGCACGCCGACGATCAGAAACGCCCATTGCCATTGCCCATGCAGCAATGCCCAGACGACCAATGGCGGGGCGAGCAGCGCGCCGATGGACGAGCCAATGTTGAACCAGCCAATCGCCACCGAACGCTCCTTGGCGGGGAACCACTCGCTGGTCGCTTTCACGCCGGCCGGAATGCCTGCCGCCTCGGCAATGCCAAGCAGGCCGCGAAAGAACGCAAGGCTGCGCCAGTCCGTCGACCATGCGGCCGCCGCGCAGGCCAAAGACCAGGCGAGCGCAAATGCCGCGAAACCAATCTTGGTGCCGACCGTGTCGAGCAAATAGCCCGCGACCGGTTGCATGAACGCATAACAAAGCTGCCACGCGACCACCACATGCGCGTACTGCTCGGTGGTCATATGGAGGTCTTTCATCAGTGTCGGCGCCGCCACGGAAAGCGTGTTGCGCGCGAGGTAATTGATGATGAGCCCGGCCGCGACCAGGCTAACCATCCACCAGCGGATGCCCTTGATTTTCATTGCTGTGTCTCCTCGAAATCTTGAACTAATCAGATGGGCCGGACCGCAGAAGCAGTCGAGCCATCGGGCCCCCCATCCTCGCGGGAGTAATCGAGGCCGACGAAGCTGCCGCCCTGGTAGCGTTGGCCCAGAGCATCGAGCGGATTCGGCCGTGCCAGTACTTGCGCGGCGTACGCCTCGGCGTTCTGCGTCGGCTGATAACCTAGGCGCTCCGCGCCGCGGTTGTCCCACCAACTACGGGTATTGGCGGAGACACCCCAGACGGTCATGAAGCCCACGTCCTGCGCATCGATACAACGGTCGAGGAAATGCAGTAGGTCGCGATGGCCGAACCACGTGCTCAAGTGTCTGGGCTCAGTCGGTTGCTCGAGGCAACTGCCGATCCGCACGCAGATACTTTCGATGCCGTGCTTGTCCCAATACATTCGTGCCAATGCTTCGCCCCACACCTTGCTTAGCCCATAGAAACCGTCCGGGCGCAACGCGCAGTCGAGGGTGAGGTGTTCGGTGACCGGATACATGCCGATCGCGTGGTTCGAACTGGCGAACACCACGCGCCGCACGCCTTGCCTGCGCGCGCCTTCGTACACTTCGACGAGCGCGAGCAGGTTGTTGTCGATAATCTCGGGCAAGGGGCGCTCTACGCTCGTACCTGCGAGGTGAATTAACACGTCGACCCCGTCCAACAGACGATCGACAACGCGCGGGTCGCGTAGGTCCCCGTGCATGACGTCCTCGCCATCCACTAGAGGAGCGAGAGGCCTTGAGCCAGCGGCCGAGCGCAAAGAGGTGCCGCGTGCGATTAACGCCGTCCGTACAACCGAGCCGAGCTGACCGCCGGCCCCACTCAGGGCAATCTTCTTCATAAGGGTCCTTAAGTGCCCCGAACGCTTGGGCCAAGCTGGCAAATCGCCAGCGGTCACGCCGAGACTGTAGAGCGAGCCAAAAATCGATCGCTTGTTGTACGATGACGTACTTTCGCATACTGGCGTTCGAATTCATCTAGGCAGTTACCCGCAGATAGTGCGACACCGGCCAAAGGCGTCGCAGCGATGCCCCTGACGCAGCAGACAAGCGCTTAAAAGACGCGGCGAGCGTCTATGGCTGCGGGAGTGCGCAATGCGTACGGGTAAACGTTCCTGTCGCGCCGCGATGTAAAGATATACGATGTCTCATGACAAGGGCCGCGGTACTTGAAGGCCTTACTACTCCCGATTTAAGGAAAACTAGCCATGACAGCGCCGACCCCTTATCAGCCATTACCGAACAGGTTTCGTCAGTCAGTTCGCGACGGCGAACGCCTGATTGGGGGATGGGCATCCCTTGCAAGTCCGATCGCGACGGAGTTGCTGGGCGTAGTCGGCTTTGACTGGCTGTTGCTGGATGCGGAACACGCCCCCAACGACGTTCTAACGCTCATCCCGCAGCTCATGGCACTGAAAGACAGCCCGAGCGCGCCGTTCGTACGGCCACCGGCGAATGACAGCGTCGTCATCAAGCGCCTGCTGGACGCGGGCTTTTTCAACTTCCTCATCCCTTTCGTAGACAGCGCCGCTGATGCCGAACGCGCCGTCGCCGCGACACGTTACCCGCCGCTGGGGGTGCGTGGCGTCTCGGTCGGCCAACGAGGCAATCGCTACGGAACTATTGCCAACTATTTCGACATTGCGAACGACAACATCTGCGTTGTCGTGCAGATCGAGAGCCGTGCTGCAGTCCAGGCGATCGATGAGATTACTGCGGTCGATGGTGTTGATGCCGTATTCGTCGGTCCCTCCGATCTCGCCGCCTCGTACGGGCATATCGGCAATGCAAACCACCCCGAAGTGCAGGACGCCATCGCTCATGTTTTCGAGCGCGTCAAGGTGGCCGGCAAGGCAAGCGGCATTCTCGCGCCCGTGCAGGCGGATGCCGAGCGCTACCTCGCGATGGGAAGCACGCTCGTGGCGGTCTGCGCCGACATGAGCCTCCTGCGGAACGCCGCACAAGCCGTACAAAAGCATTACATGCAGATGTAAGCACGCGTGGTCAACGTGACATCACAACGTTTGGAGAACCGAATGCAAAAGGCAGGCTTTATCGGACTTGGGATCATGGGCACGCCAATGGCGGCCAATCTGCGAAAGGGTGGCGTCGACCTCGTCGCATTCACTAAAGGAGCCGTGCCGGCCGAGCTCATGCAGGCGGGCGTCGTCGTGGCAGACAGTGCCGCTGCGGTCGCCGCCCAGGCAGACGTCATCTTCATCATGGTTCCGGACACGCCCGACGTCGAACGCGTGCTGTTCGGTGAAAACGGTGTGGCCGAAAGCCTGCGCGCCGGTCAGATTGTGGTCGACATGAGTTCGATCTCGCCGATGGCCACGCGCGATTTCGCCGCCGGCGTGCGCGAGCGTGGCGCGGAGTATCTCGATGCGCCCGTCTCAGGAGGCGAAGTCGGCGCCAAAGCGGGATCGCTCACGATCATGGTGGGCGGCTCGCAAGCGAGCTTCGACGCGGTAACGCCCTACTTCAACATGATGGGAAAAAACGTGTCTCTGATTGGCGAAGTCGGCGCCGGACAAGTCTGCAAGGTTGCCAACCAGGTGATCGTCGCCGCGACCATCGAGGCGGTCGGCGAGGCGTTGCTGTTGGCATCCAAAGCCGGCGTGGATGCGGAGAAGGTTCGTCAGGCGCTGATGGGCGGCTTTGCGTCCTCACGGATTCTTGAAGTGCATGGCGAGCGCATGACGAAGCGCACGTTCAACCCCGGATTTCGTATCGAGCTGCATCAGAAAGATTTGAATCTCGCGCTTTCGACGGCGCAGGCGCTCGGCGTCTCGCTACCCAATACCGCAACGTGCCAGGCGCTGTTCAACGCGGGCGCGGCTCACGGCGGCAAAGCGTGGGACCACTCGGCAATGGTGCGCGCGCTGGAAATCATGGCAAACCATGAGATCGGCCAGCTTGCGCGATAAGCAAATACGCGCGGCATCAAGAACTCGCCGCCGCCACTGGCGTGAGCGTGTACTTTTTCGGGAGACGCGGTGAGTCCGCTGCGATTGCTCGGCGCTGCGTTGTTACCGACCGTAGCGGCGGGCATCGCATTCCTGATCCTGTGAAGGACCAGGTCATGCGCCGCGCTCCGGTTGCTCGGCTCAGTCCCGTGCCAAAGCAGGATCAAGCCCCGTGTCTGTCTGTCGTGATCGAGATGACGACGTTATGTCAAGCGTCCAAGACGGGCGTCCATGCGTCGGGTCCCGCTGCTTTACGACAAGCAGCGTCGCCCGCATCGAGGTCGTGCAGTTGCTCATGTTTCCGCGGGGGACACGAGGGACCATTAAGCTCATGGATGGCCCTGCCCGACCCCATTGCTGCCGGTCGGGTTTTTAGGGTTACGGATGGCTTATATCGGAGTGAACCGGTCATCCCGCATCGGCGGGTTGTCACGCAGACCGCCCTTTAGGCAGCGTGGCAAATGAGCCGCGAGAATGAAATAGCTGCCGCGCTCAGGCTAATCGGCCTTGCTCACCAAGCGCCACGAGGGTATCAACGACGTGCCGTACTTTTGGTCGCAAATGCGCCACCTTCGGCCAGACAGCATGCACGTCGATGAGCTCGCACGAGATGTCATCGAGCACGGAGCGAAGCGCCCCTGTCGCCAAATGCGGCCTCACCAATGACATCGGCATTTGGCAGAGCCCTAAGCCAGCAAGAGCCGCCTCAACAATGGAGTCACCATCGCTTATCTGATGGGTTCCCGGCGGCGAGATGCGCTTCGGCTCACCGCCGACGTGTACTCGCCACGACAAAGGCTGTCCGCGTCTATACCCGACGATGCACGAGTGATTGTCGATGTCCTCAAGCTGGTGAGGTGTGCCATGCTGCGCAAGATAATCCGGCGATGCCGCAATCACCATGCGTTGGCTGGTGAGTCGGCGTGCAACGAGACCGCTTGAACTTTGAAGTTCGCCGAAACGAACAACGAGGTCGACGCCTTCCTCAATCGGGTCGATGAGATAGTCAGAAAACGTCATCGTGAACTGCAGGTCGGGATTGCCCCGTGCAATGTTCAGCAAAATTGGAACGAGTATGCGGCGCCCGAATGCCGCTGGCATGTCGATGCGTAGCCGTCCGACCGGACGATGGAGCTCCGGCCCAAGCGCTGTTTCTGCCGTCGAGATTTCATCAAGCGCTGAGGCACACGCGGCGAAGTACGCTTCGCCATCGGCTGTGAGGGAAATGCTTCGGGTTGTACGGTGGAATAACTGAGCGCCCAAGCGCTCCTCGAGCTTCGCAATCGCTTTTCCAACAGCCGACTTTGTCAGACCGAGCTGCTCGGCGGCATCCGTGAAACTGCGCGACCGGGCAGCGGTGACGAAAATAACAATTCCGCTGAAACTGTCGACCTGCGCCATATTCTGCCCTATTGAAGAGTTGCATTCTCCATATAGGGCAGTCAGCCCGTTATTGTCAACCTTGATCGCCATAGGCGTTCGCGACGCGGCTAATTGTCAGATTTTGACCGCGCAACCTGAGTTAACTGCCTGCAACGCCGCGTTCGCAATGCGCAGTGCACGGATGCCGTCCCTAGGGGTTGCCGGCATTGGTGCGTCCTGCTCCAGTGCTGTCAGGAACCGGTCGAGCTCGACCCTGTACGAGTCCGCGTGTCGCTCGAGGAAGAAGTTAAGGAGCGGTTCACGCGCCTCAGTTCTGTCGCTCGTCCAGCGGCGCAGGCTTGAGGGCCGATGGTTTTCGTTCAACAGCATCCCCTCTGAACCGAAAACTTCGACACGCTGGTCAAAGCCGTACACAGCCTGACGCGAACCGTTGATATGGCATTGCTTGCCCGAAGCCGTCCGAAGCAACACCATCACGCTGTCGTAATCCGGGAGCTCTTCCAGGCCCGGGTCGACCAGTCGGTTACCCATTGCCATCACCTCGACCGGATCCTCGCCGAGCAGCCAGCGAGCCGTATCGAAATCGTGGATGGTCATGTCACGAAAAATGCCACCCGAGTGACGAAGGTATTCGCGCGGAGCAAGCCCCGGGTCGCGACTCGTGATGATGACTTGGCGGACATCGCCCACTTCGCCTTCATCGATAGCCTGCTTCAGGCGCATCGCGTCCGGGTCAAATCGACGATTGAACGCCAGCATCACGCGGCCATTGAGACGCTCAATTTCCTCGACAGCCGCCAGTGCACGGTCAATATCGAGGTCGATGGGCTTCTCGCAGAGCACCGGCTTACCCAACCGGACGGCTTGCAGTGTCAGGTCGATGTGTGTGTCGGTCGGCGTTCCGACAATAATCGCATCGACGTCCTCGCGGTCCACGACGGACTTGCAATCGAGCGAAGCATCGCAGCCGAGGTCGGCGGCGAGCGCCTCGACGGCGTCCTTGTATGGGTCTGCAACGGCGACGAGCTTCACTCGGCGGTCTGCTGCGACATTAGCAGCGTGGATTTTTCCGATGCGGCCAGCACCGAGAACGGCGATTCGTAGCATTTCAGTCTCCAATTATTCCGTCGACGCATGGGGTGCGAGGACTGTTCAATATATTTCAGAAGCCTAGGAGGTCCCTCGTCGGCTTGTATTCGCGCTTGTCTTCGCCGGCGCCGGTGCTTCCAACCAACTCTCGTGCGGGTCCACCCCAGCACTATCGCAGAGCTGTCGGCTCAGA
Source organism: Caballeronia glebae (assembly GCF_001545035.1). GTDB lineage: Bacteria > Pseudomonadota > Gammaproteobacteria > Burkholderiales > Burkholderiaceae > Caballeronia > Caballeronia glebae. The sequence goes on along the minus strand of NZ_FCOJ02000031.1, from coordinate 61,269 downwards.
CGCAGGATGTCGTCGAGGGCGAAGTCCTGCACATCGGGAAGTCGTTCGCCGCGCGCTGCGGCCACAGCTGTCGCAATGCGCAATGCATTCGAGCGCTCGCGCATCAATAATTCCAATGCTTCGACGAGAAACGCTCGATCGCTTGGCGATACATTAGAAGCAAGGAAGCTGTCATGAGCGGACATGCGCTGGTCCTCTGGGCGATTCATCCGTGAATGATGTTCGGCAACCCGCTTAGTCAAATGAGGCTGCGGATACTGCCGCCGTCGACTCCCCAGACCGCAGAAGTGACGAACGACGCGAGGTCTGAAGCCATGAATACAATCACATTGGCTACTTCATCAGGCTGCCCCAGTCGATTGAGCGGAAGGTGGCGCAAGGACAGTTCATGCTCGACAGCGTCCTTGGGCGCCATGCCATGGAACTTTCCCATCGTGTCCGCGAAGCCGCCTTCTTTGCTCCAGAACGGCGTCCAGACCGGTCCCGGTGCAACCGCGTTCACGCGAATCTTTGGCGCCTCGGCTCGGGCAAGGCCTTTCGTTAGGGCAAGCACCGCGGCCTTGGATGCCGAATAGTCAATTGGTATCGGTTCGGGCTGCCGTGCGAGGTCCGATGCGTTGTTGATGATGACCGCCTTCTCACGGTTACGCAGCACGGGCAGCAAGTAGCGACAGGTCCGTACGTAGCTCATGAAGTTGAGATTCATCGTGAAATCCCATTCCTCATCCGAGAGTTCGTCGAACGTGCGAACCTTACCGGCGCCGACATTGTTCACCAGAACGTCGAGCTGACCGTTGTATGACTTCAGGGCTGCATCGACACCGCTCTTCACCCCTTCGGCCGTGGACAAGTCCGCCTGTGCAATCGTCACGTTCGCGCCGAGCGCTCTGAGTTCGGACTGAGCTTCGTTCAGCGCGTTGATGTCGATGTCGATGAGGCAAAGCCGCGCGCCTTCGCGTGCAAAGCCCAATGCTGTAGCCCGTCCGATGCCTTGCGCACCACCCGTGATGAGCACAATCTTCCCGTCAAGTCCTGTCTGCATGATGTCTCCGTTCTGATGTTATACGTCGGTGCGAACTTTAGAAATTGTGAGCTTCGCCATCCGATTTGCCCTCTTCGAGGACGAACGCTTCCCGCTCCTGGCATACCGCGAGGAGCACCTTGACCCGATATGAAGCGACGGTGTTAGCGGATGTCTACCCGCTTGATGAATGGCCTGATGTCGACCGACGCCCAGATTCCTGCCTTGTTGAACGGATCAGTATCGACGAACTTCTGGATCTCTTCGATGCCATCGGCTTCGTAGAGAAAGAAGCTGCCAATCATGGTTTGCCCGTCAGACTTTGTCAGCGGACCGGAAATAAGCGTCTTCACTGGTGCCGTCTGCAGGTACGCTTTGTGGGCATCGTAGTTTTCAAGGCGGCGCTCAACCATGTTCGGATGGTCGAGGCAATAGACGGTGAAATGCATTGTTGTCTCCCTGCTTAGGTTCTTTGGTCAGGCCGATGCCGCACTCGGTGTGACGCCGTCAAAGGCATTCTGCAAAAGCTCGAGAAGCGCGTCGCGCTCAATCGGACGCGGATTCCAATACGGGTTTGAGCTGGCAATGTCCGCGGCCTTCAATACATCCTCAGCCGACATGCCGATATCTTTCAGCCCGAGCGGTGCGCCGCAGCGTTTTGCAAGTTCGTAGATCCCAGTCGCGGCGTCATCAGAGCCCAGCGCGCGTGCGATGCGCTTCATCGCTTCCGGTGCAGCCTGACGGTTGTATGCGAGTGCGTGGGGTAGGACGATGGTGTGCGTCTGTGCATGAGGAAGATTGAAGCTACCGCCCAGCGTGTGACACAACTTGTGATGAAGTGCCATGCCAACGCTGCCTAACACGGTTCCGCAGAGCCAGGCGCCATATTGAGCGTCGGCACGAGCGTCAACGTCTTGCGAGTGGGCGACGATTACCGGTAACGCACGAGCAAGAGCGGCGATGCCTTCTTCCGCCATCAAACTGGTCACGGGGTTTGCATCGCGCGAATACAATGCTTCCGCTGCATGGGCGATCGCGTTGATTCCACTGGTGACCGATAGCGCGACAGGGAGTGACATGGTCAGCTCGGCATCGTAAATCACCGTCTTCGGTAGAACTCGCAGGTCTGTTCCGGTCTTCTTCAAGCCGGCGTCGGTGATGCCATAGATGGGCGTCATCTCGCTGCCGGCGTACGTTGTCGGCACGGCAAGAATCGGAAGGTCCGATTCGAGCGCGATCGCCTTGCCCAGACCAATCGTCGAACCACCGCCAACAGCGATTGCACAGTCTGCGTTCAGTTCGCGAGCCAGCGCTCGAGCTTCCTTCGCTAACTCGAGCGGTACGTGCATGACCGCCCGATCAAATACTCCTGCGGCCCGTGCACTGAGGCGAGCCGCCACGGCTTCGCCCGTTTCCTTCTGTTCCGGGCTGCATAGAATGAGCGCCCGCTGCGACTTTAACTCCAGCACTTCACGTTCAAGGTGCTGAAGGCTACCGGGGCCAAACACGACTCGTGCGGCCCGCGCTTGATAGACAAACTCACGCTTTTGCATGAACAAACTCCGCTTTACGCTCGGCGCTCACACCAGCGTCTGCCTGGTAATCAACCTGGAATCGCGCGGTGCGCAGGTCCCCGAGTTCCTGGCGCACGCGCAAGTGTTCCGGATGCAACGCGTACGCCTCCAGGGCTTCCTGCGAGTCGAAGTCGGTGACGAGAACCGCGTCGCATGCGTAGTCGACCTGGCTGTGATCGAGCCCGACTTCGAGGTGACTCATTCCTGGAATCCTGCCCCGCAATCCTTCGAAGCTCGTTTTCACGCGGTTCAGCGCGCTCAGGCGCTCGGCCGGCGTGTCGCCCCGAACTCGCCACATGACGATATGCCGAATCATGCATTCACCTCCGACGGATTAAGTACAAAGTCATATTCCAGCGAATACCACGGGACGGAGACTTCTCGGCCGTCGGGCGCGACGCCAGGCTCATGTCGCTTCCACTCTGAGATGAGCGATGAGCGCACACCGAATACAACGTCGGAATCGAGGTATGGGTCACCGTCCCGGAACACGTGAGTAATGAGCGTTTCGTAGCCGGGCGCTTCAATCATGAAATGCAGATGCGCGGGACGCCATGGATGTCGGCCGACTGCCGACAGCATGCGGCCCACGGGTCCATCATGAGGAATGGGATAAGCCTCAGCCAGAATCGAGCGGAAATTGAAGAACCCTTCCGCGTCCGTTCTCAATCGGCCTCGCGCGCTATGGACTACGTTGCCAGCTTCATCTTGGTTCTGCACGTCATAGAAGCCGTCTTCGTCTGATTGCCAAACATCGAGCAGCGCATTTCCGATGGCTTCGCCACCTGCGCCACGCACCTGGCCGCTTACATAGCAAGGCGCGCCTTTCGCTCCGTTCGAAATGTCATCGCCGTTACTGTAGAGCGGTGCGCCCTCGACGAAGAAAGGCCCGAAGACCGTCGCTTCGGTGCAGTTCGCAGGTTTGCGATTGTTCTGGGACATGACGAGCATCGAGAGTCCCAACGTATCGGACAAGAGGATGAACTCCTGCCGCTTGTCGTCAGTGATATGACCCACCTCCGTCAGAAACTTGATTGCCTTGAACCAATCGTCCTCGGTGAGATGGACATCGCGGGCAAAAGCGTGGAGATGTTGAACCAGGCTCGTCATCACCGTCCTCAGTCTCGCGTTTTCGCAGTTCGCCAATGAGGCAATGACGGCTTGTGTAATCGTGTCTTCGTTGATGTTGCGCATCGTGCGTGTCTCCGTTGTGCGCTCAGGCGTCTGAGAACAAAAGGTAAAGGGTCGTCCGATTAAATAAAATGCCCGGAAGTGAAATGACATTTCCGCTCGAAGGAAAAATAGGCTCCCATGCGTGAGTTCGAACCATCAACCACCGCCGATCGTCGGTTCTCCTCGGATTGTAGAAATCGGCTCTACAAATCGAGGACTTCCAGTCGGTTTATTAATCGGCTCGCCATCGGCATATTTGGCCTCAGTGAATGGAAGAATCGCGCCAGATTCTTCCAGTTGAGCTCAAAGAGGAAGACGATGGACCGCTGGACGCAACTGCAGCTATTTGTGCTGACTGCCGACTTAGGTAGCCTGTCGAAGGCCGCTGAACAACTCGACATGTCCAATGCAGCAGCAAGTCGAACGCTCAGTTCTCTGGAAGAGCGTCTCGGCGCGAGGCTCATAGAACGGACTACGCGGCGCATGTGGCTGACTGACGCAGGCCGCGAGTACCACCGCCGATGCACGGCCGTCATTTCCGAGTTGGCCGAAGCTGACTCGATTGCTTCCGAGGAGGCGGTGAGTCCGAGAGGCGTGCTCCGGGTAACCGGTTCCGTGTCGTTCGCGATGATGCATATCGCTCCCGCCCTACCTGAGTTCATCGGGCGCTATCCCAAGCTCTCAGTTCAGATTGTCGCGGCGAATCAATACCAGAACTTCATCGAGGCTGGAATAGATATCGCCATACGTACGAAGGAGCATGAAGGAGATTCTGGCATCACGATTCGGCGTTTGGCCGAGACCAGACGAGTGATGGCAGCATCGCCCGCCTATCTGGCGGCTCACGGGCGCCCTCAGAATCCTGAGGACCTGGAGCAACACAATATGCTTGTCTACAACCTCGCCGTCCACCCTTATCTGCTTCACCTGCGTCGAGGAAAGGAAGAACGCAATATCTCCATTGAGAGCGCTCTGGACTCAAACGAAGGTCAGGTTATCGTCGCCGCCGGGCGGGCAGGTTTGGGCATCGTTGTTCAACCTCTCTACATTATTTATGATGACATCGTGTCCGGGCGTCTTATCCCCGTGCTCGAGGACTGGCAGTTGCCACGGCTGACCATCAACTTGGCTTACCAAAGTCGGCGATATCAGCCCGCGAAAATTCGCGTGTTTACAGAATTCCTGATTGAGCGCGTGAAGAACCTCAATCTCGAAGAGCGCTGGATGACCTTCGCGACCTGACTTCATTGATGGTGCCGACACACCGTGATGCATCCCGGGCTGCTGATTGGGAAATCCTTCAGCGACCAAGCTTGTAGCCGCCTTGCACTGACGAAATGCGGACGCGCTCTCTGGAGCACGCCGGCATTTCGTCAGTGCGAGTAAGAATCAAACGGCCGCGGATGCCTTTCTGCGAGCGAACCGTTCGAACGGCGAGGCCAAAACCGCACCCAGACGTCCGTCGAGCAAGACCACGATGAGCAGCAACAAACCATTCACGAGAAGGATCTGCGTGGACGTGGCGTTCAGTAAGCCGAGGCCGTTGTTCAGAATGGTGAGAATCAGAACGCCCATAGCGACGCCGAGTGGGGAACCGATACCGCCGCCCAGCGCAACCCCACCAACGATGGCCGCCGAGGCCGCCTGGAGCAGGATGTTGCTGCCCATTGTCGCGGAGGCGGTCGCGAGGCTCAGCGATAGAAGGCCTCCCCCGAGAGCCGACAGTCCGCCGGAGATGACGAAGCCGACTGTCAGCGCCTTACCGACTCGAGCACCGCTTTGAATCGCCGCCTTTCGATGACCGCCTGATGCGTCGAGGTCACGACCTAGCGTAGTAAAGCGCAGGAACAGAGAAACGACGACGAAGCAGGCAAGTGTGATGAGGCTTCGCAGCGAGAAGATGCCTGCCACGCTTTGGTCGAGGAAGTCGCTGACGTCGAGATTGCCGTAACTCAAGACGCGACCGCCTGCGAGCCAGTACCCCACGCCGGTCAGAAACATCATCGACCCAACCGTGGTCACCAGCGAGGAGACGCCAAGCCATGGCAACAAGGCTGCGTTTGCGACGCCCACCGCCACCCCGAAGATAACCGCGTACAGAATGCCCAGCGAAGCACTATCGCCGCCGAACTTCACAGTGATGAGTCCGGCCACGGTCGAGATTGCCGCTACGCTCAGATCGAACTCGCCAGCAACCATCGTGACCGAAAGCCCGAGTGCGATAATTCCGAGGAACGCAAACGCCTGGAAAATCGCGTACAGGTTCGCCTGCGAAAAGTAGTGATTGACGCTAAGGCCGAATATAACGGGCATGCCGACGAGCAGGACAAGCCGAATCGCCAGATTGAGAAGTCGTTGAGATTGGTCCATTTCCGAGTCTCCTGTTATATCCGTACCGGTCCGAGCCGGGCGAGCAGCGCGCCGAACACCACCGCTGCGAGAACGACAATGCCTTTTGCGACCAGTTGGTATTCGTAGCTGACGCCGCTTACCAGTAGGACGTTGCTGATAACGGCGAGGAAGATAGCGCCGGTGACTGCGTCCGAAATCTGCCCGCGACCGCCACGAATCGAAATACCACCGACCAGCACCGCTGCAATCGCGTTGAAGTCGAGGTCGATGCCGTAAGTCAGATTGCCTTGGGCCGACGACGAGGCAATCAAGGACCCAGCCAGTGCAGCCGCTGCGCCGGCGAACGCGTAACAAACGAGCGTTGCAGCCATCGTTCGAAGTCCGGCGATACGCGCAACTTCAGCTCGCATTCCGAGCAAGCGGATTTCTCGCCCGATACGCGACTTCTGCAGAATGAAGCTCGCGATTGCAGCGAAGATGGCCAACACCAGGATTTGCGTCGGCAGCCAGCCAAACAGCTTGACTTGACCAAGCCAGGTGGCGTCGCCTTTACCGATGACAGTCAGGCCGCCAGTGTAGATGACGCCTGCACCGATGATGATTGACGAGGTGGCAATCGTGGTGATGATAGGATTCGCTTTCCCTAGAGCGATGATTCCGCCCTGAACGGCCCCCATCAGCAGACCGCTCAAGACAACGAGGAACAGCGTCGCACCCAGACCTAAATGAATCAGCGCTGCAAACATGACGGTGGAGACCGCCGCCGTCGCACCCATCGACAGCATGAACAGATTGCCGCTGAGGGTGACGAGCGCCATGCCGATAGCGCCGATGCCGACTGCTGCTACCGAATACATCAGCGACTGAACGTTGCCGAACTCCGTGAAGTGCGGCACGATGGCTGCAGCGATGATGATGAGAACAAGCGTGGCGATTCGAATCGACGCGGCATGAATGCTCGACGTTCCGAAAAGTGCCGATGCCCACCGTCGCAACGCAGTTGGCGACACTTGTGCAGTGGGCTCCAGAGCTGTCTTATGCATTACGCACCTCCGCGGGTTGGTTTCGGAAAGAGACATGTCCGTGAGATGCGTCGCTATCGCCCGCGACGATGTCGTGGAGCAGCGTGTCACCATCGATTTCAAATCGAGGCTTATGGCGCACCATTCGACCACGGAAGACGGTGAGAACGGTGTCGGCAAGTTCCAGAATTTCTTCGAGGTCTGTCGAGTAGAAGACAATCGCCAAGCCGTCGTCGGCCATCTTGCGAAGCGTCGAATAGATTTCCGCGCGAGCGCCAATATCAACGCCTCGGGTGGGCTCGTTCAACAGCAACAGGCGAGGCGCGAGCGCGACGGCTTTGGCGAGCGACACCTTCTGCTGGTTGCCACCGCTGAGCGTCGACACTTCATGAGGAAGGCGCTTCGGGTCGATGGCGAACATCGACGCGAGGCGTCGAGCCTCCTCCTGCTCACCGGCACGTCGCATAATTCCGGCCTTGCTGAACTTCGCCATGACGGAGGCAGTGATGTTGATAGCAATCGGCGCATCCAGAAAGACGCCCTTATCCGCACGGTCCTCGGCGACGTAGGCAATTCCTGCCTTCAGGGAACTGCGGATGCTGTCGAGCTTGATGGGCTGTCCATCGACCTTGACTGAGTTGGAGATGTCGCCGCGAAGCCCGGCGAGCGCCTCGACAAGAACTTCGGCGCCTGAACCCAGCTGACCGACGACCGCGAGAATCTCACCGGGCGCTACGTCGACCGACAGGTCTTTGACCTTATCTGCAACTGTGAGGCTTGACACCGACAGTCGCGGCGCGACGTCAGCGCGGCCCTCGGGTGGCGTGCCCTTGCTATGCACAAGTTCACGCCCAATCATTGCCTTGACCACTTCAGCAGTCGTCATGTCCGCGGTACGTTGCGTCAAAACGTGCTGGCCGTTGCGGAAAACCGTGACCCGGTCCGTCAGCGCAAACACCTCATCGAGCCGGTGGCTCACAAAAATCATTGCGGTGCCTTGGTCGCGCAGCTTGCGCGCAACGTCAAAGACTCGAACAATCTCCGCGTCCGACAAGGTGGCAGTCGGCTCGTCGAGGAGCAGAACCTTCGCCTGCCGCGACATGCCTCGCGCGATTTCTACGAGTTGGCATTCGGCGAGGCTGAGTCGAGATGCCGGAGCATCCAGCTTGACGTGTGACAACCCGACTGAGTCGAGATGCTCCCGGACAGAGTCCCGATACTCACCGCGACGGTAGATTGCGCTCTGGTCCGCGCCACCAAGAAGAATGTTATCGAGTACCGAGAGCGTCGGAACGATTGCAAGCTCTTGGTGAACGATTGAGATGAGCCGAGGGTCGGTGCGACTCCCGAGTTTCAGAGCGTGGCCGTCGACAGTGATTTCGCCGTCGTCAGGGTGAACGAGGCCGCCCAGAATCTTGATGAACGTGCTTTTACCCGCGCCGTTCTCTCCACACAGCGCATGAATTTCTCCGGGCGCCAGTTCGAGGCTGACGCCTGTCAGCGCCTTGACGCCACCATAATGCTTTGTGAGATTGCGAGCGCAGAGCAGACTCTGAACCGCTACCGGCTCAGCACCGGAATTCGCGTCTTGCAGCATTGTCTTCCTCCAAACGCGGACACTCTTTGGCCGTCCGCTGTCAAGGGCTGATGCCTGTCACTGTCGCCGACCTCCTGCGCGTACCTGGTCGTGTGTACGTGACGGCATACATGTCGAATAACGATGTCCCGCGTCGATGCGCTGCATTTCGCTTACCAAGGCTCAAAACGAGCGAGGAGGCGCTGCCGCATCAGCGACGCTGCTGTTGGCGGTCTCTGAGGAGAGGAACTCGCAGGGAATCGCTGCGTGCGCAGGAATGCATGTCGTCTCCAGCAGAAACCGTCAGCGGCTTCGTTATTGTTGAGTTGCAGGTTATTAGTTCGGCTGCGAAAGAAAAATGCGCTGCGGCGAAATGATATTTCCGGTGGAAGGAAATATCCCTGCTGGTCGAATTCCCGTCCCGCGGAGCCGCACGTGCTGCCCGACCAGCCGCGCGTAGCCTTGAGCCCGCGGCTCACTTTAAAGAGTGATTCGCTGCCCCTGCGCCGACGACCGAATCGCCGCGTCGACGATGCGCTGGATTTCCCAAGCCTCGCGGAAGTCTGGGAACGTGGGCGTGCCGTGCTCGATGGCCGCGATGAACTCAGCCATTTCAATGGTCTTCAAGTCATTGAAACCAAGCTGGTGCCCGCCGGCCACTGTGAAATTTTCGTAGGGAGGGTGAGCCGGGCCTGCTTCAATACGGGTGAACCCCGACGTCCGAGGCTCGCCCCCGGCCTTGAAATACTGCAGCTCATTGAAGCGCTCCTGTGAAAAGCACAGTGCGCCTTTCGTTCCGTACACCTCGAACTCGAGCTGCATCTTGCGACCGGTTGCCGCCCAATTCGCCTCTATGGAACCGGAGCATCCCCGCTCAAACGCCACCATCAGTCGGGCGATGTCGTCGACTTTGACCTCACGCCGCTCGGACGAGCCTGGTGCCACCGGGCGCGTTTTATTGACGGTCTCCAGCTGCGCGTTGACCTGGGTGACGGCCCCGAGGAGGAATCGAGATAGACCGACGATATGGTTGCCGATTTCGGCAAGCGCACCGGCCCCGTTCTGAGGGTCAACTCGCCATCCGTATGGAATCTCCGGGTCGGCCATGTAGTCTTCAGCGTGGACGCCGCGAAAGCTCGTGATTTCACCCAGTTCACCGGATGCAATCATCTCCCGCGCCAGTTTGAGCACGGGGTTTTTGATGTAGTTGTAGCCGACTTGCGTAACCACCTTCGCAGTCTCAGCCGCCTCCATCATCTCGAAAGCATCGGCGGCCGACGGAGCAGTCGGCTTCTCGCAATGAACGTGCTTCCCAGCGGCAATGGCGGCCAGCGCCATTTCCCGATGCAGGCTGCATGGCGTTGTGATTGAGATGACCTGCACACCGGGGTCGTCCAGCAACGTGCGCCAGTCAGTCGTCGCGCGCTCAAACCCGAAGTGCTCTGCCGCTTGCTGAGCACCTGCCTCACTCACATCGGCCACTGCCACCAACCGCGGCCTCAGCGAATTCGGAAAGGCGTTTGGCACGGCTCGGTATGCCAGCGCGTGAGCCTTTCCCATGAAGCCGGTGCCAATCACAGCTACGCCAATCTCTCGTCTCATCGTTGTCTCCGTTCGTAAAACGAAAGCGACCCCGAAGGGTCGCGAAAAACTTCTCGCCGCCTGTTCGACGCTCAACCTTGCGGCGCGCGTTACTTCTTCTGCGAGTAGCAGACGTTGAGCGTTGCCTTGGTCGCAGCGGGATTCGGCAGATACTGGATGGCTTGCGGTGCCTTGCCCGCCGCGAGGTCCTTGGCAGCCCGCGCAGCATACGCACCGTCGTCATACGGGGACTGCTCGACCGTGGCGTATGCCTTTCCGGCGGAGATGGCCTCCACTGCACCGGAGTCGCAGCCGTGACCGACGATGACGAGCTTCGACGGGTCGAGGCCGAGGCGCTGTGCGGCAGTCACGACGCCGCGAAGTTGCGAGTCGTTCTCCGTGTAGACGCCTTTCACGTCCTTGAATTGGGTGAAGAGCGCTGAGGCTGCGGCTTCTGCCTTCACAGCGTCCCAGTCGGCCGGTTGCGAACCGACGACTTCGATTCCAGGAGCATTCTTCTTGAGGCCGTCTACGAAACCTTGATAGCGCTGGACTTGAGGCGGCGTACCCATCGGTCCGTTGATAACGATGACTTTGCCTTTGTCGCCATACCCCTTTTCCTTGAAGCCCTGAATCATGGTCTTCGCGGCGACTTCGCCGTTACTGATGTCGTTCGGGCCCGTGAACACCTTCCAGTACTTGGAATACTTCTGGTCCGGCATCGAGTTCGAGATGACCAGCGGAATCTTGGCTTGGTCAATCTTGCGAATCGACGGAACCATGGCGCTCGAGTCCACAGGGATGAGAACGATGACATCGGGCTTCTGGGCGAGCGTCTGGTCGACCGCGGTGGCTTGTTCGTTCGGGTCGTAGTTGCTTACCTTCACGTCGAGCTTGAGGCCCTGAGCGGCCGCTTCCTTCTCGAAGCCCTTCGCATAAAGCGCCCAGTATTCAACGCTCTGCGTCGGCATGAGCAACGTAACGCGAGGCTGGTCGGCCGCACGGGCGCTCGTACCAAACGCGCTCGCGATGGCCGCCAGAGCAAAACAAGAAACGGTGGATTTGCGGAAGTTCATGCTGTGTCTCCAATAGGCCCCACGTCGTGGAAGAGCCGGGTTTTGATGTTTTGGTGGAGGCACAGTAAGGCTTGGTATCGGAAAGAAAAATGCGACAGAACGAAAAGTTATTTCCTCTCACTGGAAAAATCGCCACGGCCACAGAATAATTGCCCCGGACGTTTGAAGAATCGAACGATGCGCCTGATGCGGCGGTCCACACGGTGGCCACCACGCTGGACTTGCGCGATTGTTGAGTTTTACTCTACTTGAAGACGATTCGGGGGCTGTTTATTCGTTGCGACTTCTGCGTAATAGTACAGACATCGATTCCCCACGCCCGGCATCGAATCGCCTGTCGTCACTTTCAAGAGGTCTCATGTCCAAGTCTAAAGTCGAACTCGTTGCCGCCTACTTCACGCTCTCCGGCGATGTCTATCCGTTCGGTCCGACCGAAATCAGCCCCTTCAGCTTCAAGGACCGAGTCGAAGCAGCGGCGAAGGCCGGTTGGGACGGCATCGGCCTGATTCACTCGGACATCTACGCCACCGCTGACAAGATTGGCTTCCAGGAGATGCGCCGCATCCTCGAAGCCAACGGCATCAAGCACGTCGAGTTCGAGTTCCTGGTCGACTGGTATCAAACCGGCGAGCGTCGCCGCACCTCCGATAGCCAGCGCTACTACTACCTGAAAGCCGCGGAAGAACTCCGTGCGCGTATCGTGAAGGTTGGCCCTGGCATCGGCGATGACACCGCGAACGTCCCGCTCATGGTTGAAGAGTTTGGCAAGCTGGCAGACGACGCCGAGAAGCGCGGCACGCAGGTCATGCTGGAAATCATGCCGTTCAGCAACGTCCGCACGATTGAAACCGGCAAGGCCATCGTCGAAGGTGCGAACAAGGCCAACGCTGGTCTGCTGCTCGACATCTGGCATCTGAGCCGCGGCAATGTCGATTTCAAGGAAATCGCCACGATCAAGCCCGAGTTCATCAAGGGCATCGAACTGGACGACGCAGACCGCTACGCAATCGAGCCGCTGTGGATGGACACCTGTCATAAGCGTCGCCTGCCGGGCGAAGGCGTCCTCGACGTGAAGGGCTTTATCAAGGCAGTCCAGGCGACGGGCTTCGACGGTCCGTGGGGCGTCGAGATTCTCTCTGAAGTCGAGCGCAAGCTCCCGTTGGAAGAGATGGCCACGCGGGCATACAACGCGACGATCAGCCAGTTCGAAGACTAAGCAGGATAACGAATAGTCTCCCGACGGCTACAACCACAGGTTAGCGGCCGTCTTGCTATTTAAGATTCCACTCGCCGACTCCTGTTCGACGAAATGCCATTCACAGGCATCGCAACGAGCCTAGTCGCCGCCTCCAAAGCGAACACTGACAACCACGAAAAATGCTGGCTCTCTACATCCGATTCAAACTCGTTGCCTCGGCCAAGTCCCAGTTCTTGCCGCATCTCGACGAGCTGATTCAAGCGATGGCTACAGAACCATCGTTCGTAAGCGCAGTGCTCAATGAAGATCCGAATGCAGAGAATGAGCTAGTTCTCTTCGAAGTATGGAACGGATCGCACGACGAATGGCTCGCTCAGCAACCTAAGAAGCCGTATCGGAGCGTCTATGACCATGCGACGAAGGAGCTTATTGCCGACAAGGAAGTGCGATTCCTCTCGCCCATCGCCATTCGCAATGTATAGAGGGCACCACCCCGGGCCGGGCATTTTGTTCTTGCATTCAGTATGGATACTAATATAGTATCCATAAATGGCTTCAGTAAACACTCAATTTTCGATCGCTGTTCACGTACTCGCGGCAATCGTCCATCACGAAGGAATCTTCACGTCGGAGGTTCTCGCAGGCAGCGTGAATGCGAACCCGGTTTTCGTTAAGAGAATCCTCGTAAAACTCTCGAAGGCGAAGCTGGTTACGACGACTGTTGGTAAGTCGGGTGGCTATGGCCTGGCACGAAGCCCAAAAAGTATTTCTCTCCTGGACATCTACTCTGCGGTAGACCCTCCAAATGCGTTCGCCATCCACGCCTATCCCAGAAGGGACGAGTGTGTCGTGAGCTGTAACATCAAAGAAGTCATGAGCGACGTGCTTGCTGGCACTCAGGTGGCCGTCCGCAATGAGCTGAGGCAGACGACATTGGCGGACGTGGTGTCCAAAATCAGGGCTAGGTCCGGTTAGCGTTTTTTTTACTCTAAATAGATACTTTTATAGTAGCGAATATCTACCGAAAGGGATTCAAAATGGCCAAGCTGAATGGAAAGAACCCTGTGATCACCGGCGACGCCGCCGGAATCGGCCGCGCCGCAGCAGAGCGGGGCAAGGACGCGCCCACCGCCGTGCTCATCGGGGTGACCGGAGGACTTGGTCAAGCCTTGGTGAGGCTCCTCGCGGCCGAGGGCTTCCGCATGGTGCTGGCGGCGCGGCGCGAGCACGACGCTGCGGCGCTGACCGGTCGGAACGACGGCTCGGCAATTTACCTGCGCGCGGACGTCACCGATCCGGCGAGCCTCGAGAACCTGGCGGCGGCGGCCTTTGAGCACCTCGGCCGGATCGATGCGGTGGTGAACCTCGCGGGCATCTCGCCGCGCAAGGCCATCGAGGACTACACGTCGGCCGACGTGGACGCGCTGCTCGCGGTCAACGTGAAGGGACCCATCGGCGTGACCCAGGCATTTGTGCCGGGGCTACGCAAGCAAGCCGGCGGCGGAGTGATTGTCCACATCGGCGGCGCCATGGACGGCCGGGTGGCGCTGCCGTTTATGAGCGCCTACGCGGCGACCCGCGGCGCGCTGGCGAGCTACGTGCAAGGCGCCAACCGCGAGCTTGCCGGGACCGACGTGGTGCTTTCTTTCTTCGGGCCTGCGCCCTCGAATACCGAGTCGGAGTCCGCATATTTCGACATGTGGCGCAAGATGGGCGTCGCCCTCTGCGAGCCTGATGCGGTCGCGCGCGATATCCTCGCCACCATCCGCCAGCGACGTCGGGCCCACATCATGGGCGGCTCGCTGCTCAGGATGCTTACGCTCGTGAACGCCGTGTCGCCGTCCGCTGCCGACGCGATCGGTCTGCGGCGGTTCGGAAAGCTCATCGAGCAGCATAGTCCACGCTGATCTGCGCTCCGGGCGCCCGGCGCCTGTCAGTTCGATTCGGTCCTGAGCCGCGGTATTGCCCATCATCGTGAATCAGCCCCGTAGAACCATAAATCGCAGTGTAAAAATGTACCACTGCAGCGCACTGGAGAAGCGAGATAAACGTGTACCGGTACGCAGCCTTTATCCTTGGTTCATGGTTGATTTAAGGGAAGTCAGAAAGGATGTATTCGGCGGAGCCAAAGGCAAGCGGCGCGTGTCCACGCGTGTCCAATGTCTTGATTTCGGCGGGCGCGAATGCAGGTTACGCGCGGATTGAGGCGGCGGCAAATTCAGTGACGACATTCCAGGGCAGCAGATCGTTGATGCGATTGATCGGATGATCTCTCAAATGGCCGCGTGCAGCCCGTTGACGCCAATCTTCGAGCGACGCGCTCGCGAGGGCCGGGTAAGTGCCGAGATTGATCTGTTCGGCACGGCACCCAAACTGGCAGGTGCGGGCCTCAGCGCCGCCGGACGTCCGCGCCTGTCGATCCGGTTGATGGTCGGACTGCTCTACCTGAAGCACGCGTACAACGAAAGTGATGACTCGGTTTGCGAGCGCTGGGCACAAGACGTGTACTTCCAGTTTTTCTGCGGCGAGGAGTATTTTCAGCCGCACATGCCGTGCGATCCGACCAACCTCGTGCGCTTTCGGCAGGCGCTGGGCGAAGCCGGTGTCGAGGAGTTGCTCGCGACGACAATTGCAGCGGCCGTGCAAATGAAAGCAGTGAGGCCGGCCGAGTTCGAGCGCGTGATTGTCGATACGACGGTCCAACAGAAAGCGATTGCCTATCCGACTGACAGCCGATTGCTGGAGATTGCACGAGGCAAACTCGCAAGGCTCGCGCAACGTGCCGGACTGACACTCAAGCAAACATACGAGCGAGAGGGGAAACAGTTGCGTCGCCGCGCCGGTGGCTATGCACATGCGAAACAGTTTAAGCGCCTGCGCCGGGTGCTCAAGCGTCAGCGCACGATACTCGGACGATTGCTGCGTGACATCGAGAGAAAGTTGTCAGGCGCCTCTACTGAGCAGCAGGCATCCTTGCAGATCTGGCTTGAGCGCGCCTGGCGTATATGCCGCCAGCGTGCGAAGGATCAGCACAAGCTCTACGCGCTCCACGCGCCAGAAGTGGAATGCATTTCGAAAGTGCGACGTGAAGTCGCAAACATCATTGTCTCGCCCGCCCATAAGGCTGGTGACGAGACCGGCCGTTCCGTCGGCTGTAGCCTACCTGTGCATGCGTTGCCGGCAACAGCGACGTGTGAAGCCACGGGGACAACGTGTCGGGCCTTCTGGCCACGTCAGCTTCCGCGAGGAAGAGACGTCACCTGCGAGCATCGACGCGGGTGAGACGCCAGGCTGAGTGGCATGGTCAACAGATGTGAACTGCCGCAGGCATCGTTATGCATGACAAGCCAAAGATGCTGACAGGCTTGAACCAAAACGGTACGTGGTCGGTTATGCTCAGGCTCTCGCTGATGGAAAGATTTGCGACATCGTGAAATCCAACGAACAGCCTATCGAGGAACTTCATTTCAAACTCGAGCGGTGTGCTGTCTGCGCGCAACTGCACGTGCACAATGTTGCTTGCCGCCGCTACCTTCTTCGCGCCGGATTGCAAGTCCAGCGGACTTACGATAAATCCGCCGTCGGCGCCGGTGTCCTGTATTGAGTATGCCAACGACGCAACGATCGCCTGCGGTAAGTTAGAAGTGGTGTGTCGTTTGCATTCGATAACCATGAATGCGACACCGTCCTCGGCGACGCCCTTGGCATCAATCTCCCAGTCGGTCCCACTTCGGAGCCCAGTAACGTTCTGCTTTCCTTCGACACGGGCCAATCCCAAGTCCGAACAAAAACGGTTGAGTAACTCTGCGGCCACGATTTCGTATTGCCGTGCTTTCTTACTTTCGTTATTTGCCATGTTTTCCTAGTCTTCGAACGGAATATGTTGGCCCGAGCGCGACTGCATCCCCAACTTGCCTTCACTTCCCATCGCGTCCTGCCACGCAATCATCGCGTCTGCAACCGCATCCTTATCGCCGCTAAACGCCAGCACTGTTTCACCGCATGAAGGACAGGTGCCGCCGAAGGCGGCATGGATACCCTTCATGTTTCGAGTATCCATCGCATCGAAGTCGCTAAACGCCGTTTTGCATGCGCCGCAGACCAGCTTTTCAGGGCGCAGCGCATCCATCTTTGCCTTCGCTAGTGCGATGCGTTCATCCTTCGTACCGCGCTGTTTCGCTTGTCCCATCAAACACCCCTTCTTTTTTCCCGCTCTGTCAATGAGAGAAGTACATCACCATCGAAAAGACAAAGGCCAGCACAACGACAACCGACCAAAGCCGTTGCTGACCCGGACTAAACCGGTTGATTGCTTCGGCTAGTTGACTTCTCTTTTTATATCTGCGACGTGCCATGTGTTTTCCCAGGCTGGTCCCGTGCATTAAAAAATGCCAAATCTGAAGGCGTCTTGCACGTTTTCGCGGAGCGCCACGCACCCTTTGATGACGATCAAGGCCGAAGAGACCAGCCGTACGTCTCTATCGCGGTCGGCGCTGCGCTCGGGCGACCAGACCTTCGCTCCGTGGAAGAGGTTGTTTCGAACTCGTCGCACCATCAACAGGGTCTGCTGCGACCTCGGGAGGTTCGCATCGGGCGCCGATTCTTGCCACTCAATATGTCCATCCCTGAGCACCTGCTTGCGGGGTGGCTCATGGAGCATGATATTCGACACCTTCCTTGAAGTCTTCCGCCCTCACGCGTGAAAAGTGCCACGCTATATCGGTTGCGAACTTGTCCCAGTCGGCTTCGACGGACTTTTGACTGCCCTTCGCGAATCCTGAACACTTCAACGCGTATTCACAACGAGCAAATGTGCCTAAAAACTCGTAGGTCAATTGCTCCGGGAGCGGCACTCGGGGGAATACAATTTCGTCTCGCACCTTGTTTTCCGTGACGTTCTACAGTTTGTTGAATCGCGGCAACCGTCCGAATTTTTCCGCGTACTGGCGCAAGAGCACACGTTCATATACGGCTATCGTCGCCGCTGCGACTACGGGAGCCTTGCGCTCGTATTGTCCCTTGGCTGCGCCGGAATGCCAGATCGTAAAACGAAGGTTTTCTGCCGCAATATCGCCTGACTGCTGCTTGTACGCATCCACCGCGTCGTGTCTCTGTTCTAATCGTCGCTCGACGTGCTCTGACATTCCGATGTAGATCACTGCCTCGTTGAGGTCCCTGTCGGCTTCGGCCGACAAGCCCGCATCGACCTCGCTTGTTGCAAGCACATAGATGCCTAGCAGCCCGAAGCCAACCGGAACATCAAAATTTCGTGATGGCCGTTCTCGATTCGCCCATTTCTTCCAGTGGGGGAATTCGATTGCAGAAATCTCGATCGTCGCCACGCCGCTCTCCGTTTTCCGGGTTCTCGCATGCGAAACGTGTTTTCCTTGGTTACGCCAGCTCGATCTGAGAATTGGGTTCGATCGAATCTGGGAATGAGCCGATATCTGGGTAATCGCGAAGATTGACCGTGATGGTTCCGCCGGTGCGCTTGTCCGCACCGGCGAATACCAGCGAATCGCCATCGTGGTCGGCTTGATAGACACCCGCGACAATGTTGAGCCGCGCACCGTCTTCGGCCCTCCCGGAGAAGGGGCCGCGTCGCACACGCAGATTGATGATCGCCATGATCTCATCCTTCCTCGTTTTCCGTTCAGCTCATCGATGCGCGAACGAGTTCTCTCAGGAGCATCTCAGCAACCGTCACAGGCGCCAAACGGCCAAGCTGCGTGCTCTTCTTTCCGTAAGCCGATTGAACTGTCACAACGTTGCTGTCCAACGTGAAGCGGCCGGTGTAAAGCATCCCGTTGACCGTGATATTTATCTCATTCATGTCCTCTGCCGTTTTCCTATCTTTCCGTGGGGTAAGCGCTGTTTTCCTAAGCGTCTTCATCGAATTCCACGTTACCGTGAACTTGCACGGTCCCGGCGGCCCCGACTGACCAAAGTTGCGCCTTGTGAATGTCTCGCTGAACCGAAAACGCTTGTGACGGGTCGTGCCAGCGGTACCCAACACGAGACGTTGTTCCTTGGTAGGTCATCTCGTACTCGCCGAGGTTCCACTTCGCCGCGGCCGGGATCTCCTGAAAGCCGTAGGCGTG
The DNA here is from genome assembly GCF_001545035.1 of Caballeronia glebae. Classification (GTDB taxonomy): domain Bacteria; phylum Pseudomonadota; class Gammaproteobacteria; order Burkholderiales; family Burkholderiaceae; genus Caballeronia; species Caballeronia glebae. The sequence goes on along the minus strand of NZ_FCOJ02000031.1, from coordinate 42,595 downwards.
CAGGAAATCCTTAAGCGCCTGTTCTCCCTTAACAGCGTTGAAGTCCTCGTACATCGACATTGGCTCGCCCCTGTTTACCGTTGTCAGCTGACCCGGCGCCAGGCATCGTCGACTGCGCCGAACACGGGAGGCACAAAATCATGTCCCTCGAACGACACGGGCCGGTCGTCCTTCGGATACTCGAGCGCCGGCGACGCACGCAACATGTTCAGCACTCGGTGACTGTGCTCGCCGGTCGCGGCGACTTCGGCTAGAACGTCTGCTTCGATCTGGTGAAGGATCGCCCACGTCAGCACTCCAGCAACCCGATATCGATTCACAAGCGCGGGCACCGCTTCCTTTACAGCCGCATCGGCAGCGAGTAATTGGTCCATCGTCTCTCCGAGTTTTCCCGTGTGAATCGAGTTCGCTCAATGCGTCCAATCTTCATAGCGAAGATCAGGCACGCGCATAAATTCGCGCACGTTGTTGGTAACGACCACGGCACCGGCGCTGATAGCGTGTCCCGCGATCGCGGAGTCGTTATCGCCTATCGGTGTGCCGAGCTTTGCGAGCTCAACCCGTATTCTTGTCGTCGCATCGACCGCAGCAGAATCCCAAGGCAACACACCATCAAGCCTTGCTACGAAACCAGATACCATCCCTGCGTGCTTTGGCGACGCTTTCTTGCCAATCGAACCGAACCGCATTTCAGCATACGTAATAGCCGATATAACGATACGCTCCTGAGCGTCAACACATGCTTGCAGATGCTCCAAAAGCGCAGTGGGGCGCTCGCGCATGACGAACGAACAGATATTCGTGTCGAGCATGTACAACTGCGTCACTTGCCCGCCTCCTGTGCGTCCTCTTCCGCATCGCTCAAGTCGAATCGGCCAGAGTCAATCACGGCGGGGCGCTCGGAGAGGAAATCTGCATCCGCCAACGGCTCTTGTGCAAACGACGTCCAGTTAGGGCGTGCGGGACGCAGGATGATCGTGTCGCCTTCGCGGCGAATCTCTAGTTCGGTCACGCCCTCGTACTGCATATCCTTTGGGATACGAACCGCCTGATTGGCGTTGTTTTTGAAAATGGAAACGGTACGCATAGTTACCCCCTTGATGCTCCTTCCATTGTACGCATATGTTGCCATATGTCAATGTGCATACGCGAACATATGTCTGTTATCGGCGTGAGCGCCATTCCTCTTTAATCCAGCCCCAAGACTGCCGCTACTGCTCCTACCAAGTCTTGGGCTGAAACGTCAGTCGCGGCTCCGCCGCAACAAGTCTGCTTGGGTGCGTGTTGCTTGTCACCGCGGCGGCAACCGCTGCGCAACCTATCGAAATGCCGCGCCCAATCGGGCTGTCATGTCGCCGTCCGAAGTACTGAGATACTCGCGTAATAGCGCGCCACTTCCTCGACGACGCGTTGCTTCTCGGCCTGGACGTAGATGGTCGTGGTCTGCAGCGATGCATGGCCCAGCACCTTCTGTACAACATCCACCGGCACTTCGTCGGCGACCGATTGGGTGCCGAAGGTGTGGCGAAACGCATGCGCATTCGACTGCCCGAGCCTCACCCGTTCATCAAGGCTCAACCCATCCATCGTCTTGACCAGTTCGGTGACCATCCGACTGATCAGCCGGTTCAGTCCGTCGGCGGTGTAGCCTGCTTCCTTCGCAGGCTGTCCGTCCCCGCTTTCCGCACTCTGCCCGGGTCGATGCCGCCGGCGTGACGCGTCAGTCCACGGAATGACAACGGGGCTCAGCAGCGGCCCGCTCTGTTTTTCTTTTCCGGTTGCGCCGTCAAAATCCTGCCCCCGGTCGGCCCAATGCGCGCGCAACGCGTTCAGCGTCGCGGCGCTCACCGGCACCGTGCGTTCGCGCTGCCCCTTGCCGACGAGGGTCAGCTCCCACACGGGTCGCTCGAGCGTCCCGTACGATGACGGCCGCAGATCCTCGCGCCGGGCGCTCGCGGCTTCTTCACGCCGCAGGCCCGAGTCACCCATCAGCAGGATCGCTGCACGCACGGCCCGCCACTGTGCAGGGGCCGTAGTCCCGCTCTCTTCTGCTGAGCGCACATCGAGTTCACCACGCAGCTTGCGCCACAGATCGGCCGGCAAGGCGCGCTCGATTTTCATCGGCCGCTCGCGCTTGACCACCATCGGATCGTTGACCGCCTTCCACGGGTTGCCGCCCAGATAGCGCACATCGACCCACCAGGCGAATGCGGTACGCAGTACCCGAACGGTATAGCGCTGCGATTCGGGTGAAGCGTCGCCGACAGCGAAGCCTTGTCGTCACCCGCGACAGAAGACTTGGGCAAGGCGAAGGGTCGCCAGCGAGGCGAGTGCCGCGGAAAACGCTCACCGACGAAGCGCGGGTCCGGGTTTTTCAGAAAGTCTTTGTAGGCCTCACAGTCGTCGACGCGCAGGTCGCTCAGCGCCTTGCCGCGCAGCACCACCGCCCACAACAGGAAGCGCTCGAGCTCCTTGGTGTAGGCACGCAAGGTTTTTGGCTGATCGCGATAGCGGTTCAGATACGCGCGCACCGCATCGAGATCGTGGTTCGCCTGGATATAGCAGAACGCGGTCGCGCGGTTTTCGCCGCGGTACGGACCATCGGCGCCGGAGAGCGCGTGCGGCACCGCGACACGCTCGAGCGGGGCCAAGGTCAGCCGGCTTGCAGACTCTGGGCTGCTTGGACTGCTGCCTGGGCCGCTTCCCGTCACCTTGGCGGCTGGCGCGATTTCAACGAGTTCGGCCGCGATCAACGGAATGCCGTCCCGCTGTTCGGAGTCGACGTCGGATTCGATCGTTAGTTGCAGGGATGCCTGCTGCTTGCGGAGCCAACTGACGATCGCGCGCGCCCGGCCTGGGCCAATGCGCGGAATCGAGCGCCACCAGCTGCCGCCGCGTCGATTACAGAACGCGACCAGTTCGCCGAGCGTCTTGATGCCCTCGCCTTTGAGACGCCGCGCTACACGCGGGCGCAGCCACGCACCGATCGCGTGATCGGCCCGCGGCGGCAGCGCGGCCAGTTGCGCCGCCTCGGTCACCATGCGGAAGGTCACGGCCGTGAGCAACGGGCGCCCGTGCTGCTTGATCGACGCGCGCAGGTGTTCCGCGAGCGCGGTCGAACCGTGCGCGAGCGCCAGCGCGACCAGGGCGTCGAGCATCGTGGTGAGATGCCGCTCCATCGCGCCGGGCGTCGCCGCGTGCGCATCGGCGTCGGGGTCGTAGTAGGTGCGTGCGATCACCGCGGACGGGATGCGCTGCACATAGGCACGCAGCGCGGTGAAATCCTTGGTCGTGTAGCGGCGCTCGAGGGTGAGTTCCTCGGTGAGCCTTTCCGGGTGACGTCCCTTTTTTGCGGTGAGCTTTTCCGGGGACGACGCCGTCGCCACACGCGCGCGCTCAGGCATCGCCCCCCTCCTCATCGAGCTCGTCGCCGGGCTCGTCGCCTGGCCCGTCGTCCGACTCATCGATTGGTTCGCCGCGGCCGCCTCTTTGACCGTTCGTCGACGGCGACGCCGGGGTGCGCAGCCGGGGCAGGCCGAGTTGCGCGAGCGCCTCGCTCGCCTGCGCCATGAACGCCTCGGGCCACGTCGCACACAGAAACTCGAACGCCGGGCGGGCCTCGCGCAGCAGTTCCGCCAGCCGAGCATTCTCTGCGGCGTGCGCGGTGACATCGAAGTGAGTGGTCGGCCGCGCGCCGTACATGACCCGCTGCACCAGCTTCACCGCGCCGACATCCGCGATGAAGTCGAGCACCGGCAGGAAGCGCGGCGCCGCACTGAGCGCGGCGCCATAGCTTTCTGCGAGCGCGATCACCACCGCCAGCTCGAGCCGGGAGGGTTTCACCGGTAGCAGCGGCACCGCATCGCCGTGCGCGGTCAGCCACGCGGCGGCGGCCCGGCGCTTGAGGGTGATCGCGGCATCCACCGCGAGCACCGCCTGCGCGACGGTGGCCGTTGGCGCCTCGCTGGGCCAGCGTGCGTCTGCTGGCAAGGCGTCGTGCGATGCGTGCTTCGACGCGCCATTCAGCCCATCGCGCGAATCATCCGGTTCGTGGTCGGTGTTGCGGTCATCTGGCGGAAAACCATGTTCCACGGCCCTCTCCCCGGTGTTGTAAATGTGAATTATCGAATTCTACCCCTGCAAACGCTATCCCGATAATAGCCACTATCAGGCTTGGAATTTCATAGAACCCGACTATGATCGCGGCGTTGCAGCTTGCGTTGGGGTCAACGTCGATTCGGCCCGAAAGCTCCGCAGCTTGGGCCGTCGATGGAGCGAAGGGATGTCGGTGCTCGCGAGTTTTGCGAAGCTTTGCCTTCCGCTCGCTGCTGGTCGAATCGCTGAGTCGCCAAGCTAGTGAGCCCACGGAATTATCGCCGCGCGGCCGGTGCGCGGAGGATTGCATGCAAAACGAAGTGCTATGGCTTGCCGATCTTGCTGAGAAGTGGCTCGGCCCCGAGGCTGTATGTGCTTCAACGGGTGAACGTGGCTCGACGTTTCTGGGTCACGATCGCCGAAGCATCGCCGTCTGCAACGCGCCGTGTGCATCGAGCGCACCGGATCAGCCTTGAATCATTTGCTTTGGTCGGGTTTCGCTAGACGGTAGGATATTGCCGTCTAACACCGGCTTCTCTAACGCTGTACGCATAAGCTCAAGCAGCTTCGCGCCTTGCCTGTCGTCATCAATCTCCCACGCGAGCGGTACGAAGTCTTCGGTGCGCGCATATGGCTCGCCGTTCCGATAAAACACTTCGCAGATGCCGCACCAGGTCTCGCCCTCGGTACGAATCTTAACAAGCCGGTAATCCGACTCCTCAGGCGTCTCCGACTCGGTGATTTCAGTCCGCATTCGTGACGTTTGGGGATGCGGACCGCCCTCACACTCGTCCGTGCCGTCTGCGTCGGTCAGGCGTTCGATGCGCACGTAGCGAATCTCTTCTCCGTCGTGCGGATGGGCGACGTGTTCCCCGATCGCGAAGCGGAAATTGGGGGCGCGCCTCATCGCCGTCTTGATGGCCTGCTCGGCACCGAGTTTAGATACATTATCCGAGAGCACCAGCGCGGCGCCGATCGGCAGGATCAGCAGACGCTCGAACATGAACTCGTCGTCGTGCATCGCGGACCTCGGCTCGTGATGGATGGCCGGTATTAAAAGCACGTTGCATTCCCCGACCTGCTGTGTGCAAAAATTCGTACGGGACGATTGGGGCGGCGGGAGTAATAGCGGCGGAATAAGTGCGGGAGCGTCCCATAAGCGTCTTTGGCATCCCTGCGATCGATGAACTGTTGAATGTGAACGGAGAACGGCGAGGCAGACACGACTCGCTAGCGCTGCGAAAGAAAGCAAGGCGTTGACCGAAGTCTCACGAAGCGGCGCCCAAGCCGGTACCGAGCTTGTCTCGAAGGCCGGCAAAACTGGGAACGATTAGCTTCGGCCTTACAGCTTCAAGTAACAAACTGTCGCTTGAGAATTCGAAACGGATGGACGCGATAACGGGCGCTGGCGAAGAACACCGCTCAGATCACCACATTATTTGCATTGCGAAATTCATGGATGATGCGCAAGGCGCTGCGCAGAGCGTAAGCCACGCCGCAGGTTGAGCTCCCTCCCGCCTTCTCAATGAGAGGTCACAAAGTGCGGGCCCATCACCTCTGTCATTGGCAGACCGTGCTGAGCGAGAAAGCTCCGCCCAACGCCTGCACAGTGCGCAGGCATTTGAAACCGCGTTCTGCAGAGCCCTCCATAAGTGCTGGCACGCTCGCTGCTCTTTAGTACCGCCCAGACCCACGTCTGGACGGCAACGCGCTGGAGGGCAAGGATGACAATCCAGAGAAAAATCGCCAAATGGCGCAAGATCAGCCATTTCTGCACGGGACGGCTCGTTGATTACGGCGAACTGATTCCAATCGAACTCGCTGAGACGAAGAAACGCGTACTGCATGAAGTGGTCGCCCTCATCGGGCTCACGATTGGCCTGCTGTTCACACTGTCTTTCGTGTCGATCGCGGTGATCGTCACAGCGGCCGGCACGCCGCATCTCGTGCTGACGGCGTGGTGCGTGGCGGGTGCGTGGTTCGCGGTTGCGGTGATCGCTATGATCGTCATGCTGTCGCGCAAGCCCGCTGAACCGTTCCGTTTGCTGCGCGAAGAGTTGCGTCGAGACGTCGACGCCATCAGGGAGGCGGCGCAATGAAGCACGCTGAAGCCCAGGAAGCCGTGCTCGCGCGCATGGCGGAATCACGCGCGGAGCTCATCGCCGCACGTATCGCAAGCGAACCCGTCAGCGTCACGCGCGTGCCGCGCACATTGCCGGCCACCACGCGTGCCGCACCGTGGTTCCTGCGCACACCCAACGCGGAATTGGTCGCGCTTGCGCTCGTCGGCGTCGCCATCCTCGGGCTGCGTCGCACGGTGCAGACGGCAGTCGGAGCGGGATTGAGCGCGTCGACCCATCGGGTGGTCGACGTGGTGCTCGATGCGCTGCGCAACTGACTTTTCGTCGTCACCTCGGAATGGTGGCGTCACCATCGACGATGCTCGTTTCATCGATGCCTACTTCGGGCACGCTCGCAAGTTGGGGCTGCGCCAGGCTCCAAAGCTCGTCTGAGCGGCCGCTGTCGACCACTTTCGCGGCGGTGATACGTGCTCAACAGCTTCGTCACAGTCCAAACACCGAAGTGTCGAGGCACGCCAAAAGACCGCCAGGCCCAGTATAAATCGCCGTGCAACCCGCCTCCCGCAGCGCCTCTTCGGCGAATCCGCCAGACAACAAGCCCAACGCCCGTAAGCCAGCGCATGTTGCAGCTTGCGCGTCGTACGGCGAGTCGCCGATAGCGATCGCATCGGACGGAGAGACGCCAAGCTTGTGTATTGCCATCTCAAAGACATCGGGTGCCGGCTTGGAACTCTGAACATCCTCTGAAGAAACGATCGCGTCAAAAATGTCTGCGACCTCTGCAATCTGCAGATAGGCATCGAGCTCGTCCTTTTTTGCTGAGGAAGCGACCGCGAGCTTGATGCCATTGGCTCGCATTCGCTGCAGCAAGGCCGGCACCGCGGAGAAGGGGCGAACGAGTGGCAGATAGACGCTTTTGAAGTGCTTGCCGCGCCACTCTTCGAGCGCGGGGCCACATTCATCGATCTGCCGCGGAGTGAGGAACTCTGGAAGGAGATTGTCACCGCCTTTGCCGACCTGGCTGCGAGCCTGCTCGAAAGTCACGTTGTGGCCAAATTGGACGAATGCCTCGTGCCAAGCGAGCGCATGCAGATCGACGGAATCGATCAAGGTTCCATCAACGTCAAAGATCGCGGATTTGGACATGTGACGCTCCTATTCAGATACCTTTAAGCGGTGTGGCGGTGCTTCGTGGCGCGCCGAGCATCGGCTCGCTCCCGCGCGCGTCGCTTGACGATTCCCGCCGGCTCACCTTGAGCCTTTCCGATACCGCGCGCAAGGTGGCACCGAAGCCCTGCGGTGTGCGGGATAGCGTTCGCGCGCTGGTGTCGACACGCACCTTGTTGGTCCGGGCGATGGCGAAGCCGTTCTCCGTGAGCGCATGGACAAGTGCAACGTCCTCGTTGAAGGCGAGTGGCTGAAATCCGCCAGTGGCTTCGTAAGCGGCCGCGGACAGTCCGAGATTGGCACCATGCACATGGCGATGTCCCTCCACATCGCGGTACGTCGCGAGAAAGTCGGCTCTTGTCTCGGCTTGGTGGCCCGTCCAATCGGAGACCGTGATCACCCCACACACCGCGTCCGTCGCACACTCGAGTTGCTGCACGAGCCAGTCCGCGTGTACGGTCGTGTCGGCGTCCGTGAAAGCACGCCATCGCGCTTCGTGGGCGATGGCGGTGCGCGCCCCGAGGTCGCGTGCACTGCCAACGTTGCGCTCGGACGTGCTAAGGACGAGCGCCCCGCTTGATACCGCGATCGCTTCGGTGAAATCGCTGCAGCCGTCGGCGACCACCACCATCAGCACGCGCTCGCCACCGAGGCGCGGATGCGAAGCGGCGATTCGAATGGAATGAAGGCATCGTGCGATAAGGGCAGCTTCATTGTGCGCAGGGATCACGACGCCGAGCATAGTCTTCCTTTTCGTTTTTTATTAACAGCTGCTGCAGGGCCGTGGGCGGAAGTTCGACCGATCGCGAACGCGCGCCGAATGAATCCGGCCGGCTTACCCGCCTCATCGAACTCGACCTAGCAATCAGCTTGCCTGAGCCGAGCCCATGTCTCAGCAGGCCAGGCATGCGCAAACTTTCTGGCCAACTCGATTGAACGCTTGGAGGGAATGCTCGAGCGCACGCGCAGCCCCCGGAGATCGCAGCTACATCGTTGAGGTTGCACGGATGCCGACCCCGTGTCGAGGCCAGCTCGTGCCTTCAGGAAGCCTCAGCTCTGACCAGGAACACGATTTGCACGATTAACGGGCGGCGGACCGGCGACCGGCAATTAGCGCAGCAGAACGTCCTCCCATCTCTAACGTCATCAGGGAGCGAAAATGGACTCAAATACAACAGAAGGAAACGTCAAGGAAGTTGCCGGCACGGTGCAGGACGCTGCCGGTAAGGTGCAGGACGCGGCCGGTGAGTTGCTGGCGAAGACGGGCACGCAGGCGGTCGGCAAGGCGCGCGAACTCGGCGGCAAGGCGCAGCAGCTTTACGCCGATACGACGGAAATCGTACGAGACAAGACCGTTGATAGTCCGCTGACCGCGCTTGCAGTGGCCGCTGGATTAGGTTTCCTGCTGGGTGCGATTTGGGCAACCGCGAATTCAGCGCCCCCACGTTCTTACCCAAAACGGTATCGGGGCGATGACCGATATTAACGCGAGACTACGGACTGCAGCACCGTCAAAGCATCGCGAGACCGACGCGGAAACACTTTTCTGCGGTATCGAGCGTCAAGGCGCTCCATGGAATGGCGTGGAGCTTGGTGCCCATACCGAGAAAACCGCCTTCGGACAGCACAGCGTAGGCGAACCGTCCGCCCCGCACGTCGAGCATGATGTCCGAAATTTTGCCGATATCTTCGCCGTCCATGAGCGAACCTGGTTGCCATCCAGCGTAGCGGCTGCCATGATTTCCGGCCCCGGCCCTTCAAGCAGAGGGCTGCAGGTTCCACCTCGCGCCCAGGCCTGGGGCTTGGCCTTTTTATCGTCAAACAGATCATCGCCTCTCACAACGAAGACATCACGGTCGAGTCAGACAATCGAAGGACGGTGCTTGAAGTCGTTTTACCGAGAAACGCCAACGTGCAACAGCCGGTCCAGCACCCGCCACCAACTCAGTAGTCCACTTCTTTTTGGTGGCGCATCCGGCGTCGCACACTGCGTTGACGGCAGCTGATTGACGGCAGCTGATTTCGCGGGAGCTGAAAACGTTTCCTTCGACCCAGGCACCTACCGCTAATTTGGCCCGCGGCTCACACCGGCGAACAAACCAAGCGAGGGCATACCCGTTGCTGGCAGGGAAAGCATGACTTCCCCATTCAAACGCATGTCGCCCACCGTCATGTCGCCCAGCGTCGCTGCGCCTCCCGGGTTATGGAACGCTCGTCCGTTTGCGGGCGTTACGCCGCCGATTGCCGTGCTCATCGTCGACGATGACAGCGCGGGTGCCGAAGCCTTGGCCGCTGCGCTCGCCACTGAAGGCTTCCGCACGATTGTCGCGGTTGGGGGGACATGCCGCCTTTCGAACGGAACCTGCGTGGACGCCGCACGTCGTCATCCTCAACATCGAAATGCCAGACAGTGACGGCTTTGCCGTGGCCTCGGCGATGCGCGGCTCAGGCCGCTTCGCAAACGTACCGATCATCGCGTACACCTCCTTGGACGAGGCGGAGGTAATCGAGCGGGGCAGAGAAGCGCAGATCGACGCGTTTTGCCGGAAAGGCGATTCGATCCGGTCGCTCCTCGCCCTGATTGAGCACGTCGCGCCATCGACCGTGCGGGGGCGAGGCAGCGCGCTTTAGCGCCAGTCCTGGAAGTTCACGTGTCGTTCACGCGTCTTTTCAGGAGTCTGTCTGCTTCCTCAGCGCGCGCCCCTTTTCCCCGTCGACCACTGTCCTCGCCGCTCCGGTCATTGAGATAAACGACGAGCGCTCCACCGAGAAGCAACAGGACCACTGTCATCACGATCATTTCGGCACCTAAAGAGATCGGTCTACGCTGGTCATGTCGGCATTATGCGCGGGAGACGGCAAGGGAAGGCAATGGCCGCGCCGACGTTGAAGCCGTTCTATGCGAGCACCGCCGTGACGCCTGAAGTGTAGACCCGGCGGGGTCGTAGCTGAAACTCCATCCCAATGGTCGCAATTATTTGGATCACTAACATTATGTGTCAATGAGGTCAGGAGCGTCCACGATAGTCTTACCGCACGCGTTGCACGTCGTTGACAGCGATGTCTTTCTTTTCGAGCGGAAAAGCGGCAAGTGGAACGATCTGCGAGCGCGACCCGCGGTAACCGCTTGAATTTCACGCCGACCAAAAGCGTCTGAGGTTGGGACTCACGACTGAACTTATCCACAGATTCGGTTGAAAAGCCTGTGAACAACCCGGGCAGTAACTCCCTAAGCACCTGAAATAAGTGAGCTTTGTCGCCCTGCAACATCGCGGGGCTCGCCGGGCGACGATTGCCGGTCAGGGGCGATTTTTGGCTGACGCCACGAGGCATCGGAACCCCTGAGAGTCGCTGGCTGATCGGCGCGCAGAGGGCCTCGCTGCGCGAACGGACTGTTCAACTGCACGCTCTGCAGCTCGCCTCGGTCAGCCTGCGCGATCCGTCTGCCGCCGCGGACCGGCTTGAGCGCTTTCACCGCAGTGAGCGGCCGTCTCCCTAGCCAGAGCATATTCGCGTGGCCGTCCACGTGACACCTCGCGAGCGGCTTTGCCAGAACGCCTATACTGCACTTGACTAGTCAGCACCGCCAGATCCAAGGCAACCAGTGCGCCCCACCTAACGACATCGTTTCCGGCTTGGACCGCCCGTTACGGTTCGCTAAACCAGCTGTCGCCCAACGGGGAGCATTCATGGAAAGCCTTTCCCAGCAAACGGTGAATCATCTGATTGATCGCTGGACCATGCTCATCAATGAGCTCAACCGGTACGGGACGGGCAGTTACCTCGACTTGCTCGAGGCGGACGTACTCCGGCTCACGAGCGAAGCCGAACAGGTCGTCGCTCCTGATCCCTTCGACGCCGATCTTATCCTTACCGCTCGTTCGCTCATCGAAGCAGGCGAGCTGAAGATCGCGATGTTCAAGCTGCATGAAGTGATTTATGGTCGCTTGGGCGGTCGTTAGTCCACCCGCCGCCGCGACGCAACCCACGGCACTTGCACACTGATCTGCCGATCCGAATCGCAGGCACAGTCGGCGAGCCGCGTGATCGGAGCCTCTGTCGCGAACTGGTCCCTCCGGATGCACCGCTGCCCACTACGTGAACTGCGCGATCGGAGTCGTGAGTGCCTTTTTGAATGAGCTTCGGTCAACCTTACAAGAGACGCTGGATAGGTGACTGTCCGGACGGAAACCATTGCGCGCGCAGAACTCGATGGTGCGACGGTTCGCTTTGTGAGTTCGCAGCAGCAATTGGTTGTATCCCACACGACGACAAGACCTCGCGGGATTTGATCTGTCGTACGAACGATAGCCGTATAATCATTATCTCGAGCGGCGCTATAGCTACTTTGGAGCTTCCCCCAAAGGCGTGTGGTCTTCCAGACCGTCATGTGGTGTGCTTACGGTAGTGAGGCCGTTTCCAGACCAGCGGCTCGGAGAAGGCGTACAGTTGACGGTGCACGAACACCGGCGGCGACTGCGCCGAGCCGCTTGTGCTCAAGCAATCCGGATTGCGCGCGCGGAATCAGCAAGTCGTGCACCACCGAAAGACGCGAGGGTTACTTTGTCTTGTTCGCTAGCTTGTCGAGAAGCTCGCTGATGTTCGCCGGCTTGACGAAGTAGGCGTCGAGGGGATTTTCTTCCGGGTTCAGCTCTACCTCTGCCTGCCACCCTGTGAGCGCGATAAGCATCACGTCCGATCCGCGCCTGGAGCGGATCCTTCGCGCCACCTCCGTCCCATCGATATCGGGTAAGCCAAGGTCCAGAATAACCGCATCGGGATGGAACGCATCCTCCAAGCGTAGAGCATCCAGGCCACAGCTCGCTGTTTCCACTGTATGGCCTTCCGCTTGAAGCAAGAGCGCGAGACTGGCTGCGGCATCTTCGCTGTCGTCCACTACCAGCACCCGGCGCTGTTTCGATGGCGCTGAAAGCGATTGATTGGCCGCGGAGAGACGGGTCTCTTCCACCGACGAAGCGTGGTCAGCACGGAGGGCCGGAAGCCGAACTTCAAATGTGCTTCCTTTTCCCGGTCCTTCGCTTGCTGCTGTCAACTGCCCGTCGTGAAGTTGGACGAGCGCCCGTACGAGCGCCAGGCCGATGCCAAGACCGTCCTTCGAACGTCCGTGGCCCGACGGGACCTGCGCAAACATAGTAAAAATCGTCGTCAGGTCCTCATGCGAGATGCCGATGCCGCTGTCGCCTACGGTGATCACGACGTCGTCGCCCTGCCGGGTCACCAAGAGCCCGATCTTTCCGCCCGATGGCGTATAACGGAAAGCGTTGTTGAGCAGGTTTTGAACGATCTGTGCGAGCCGAACCGAATCCGCTGACAGGAAAAGGGGACCATCTGGAAGGCGTACGTCGAACTCGTGCGAGGACTCAGACCCAGCCTGGCGAGCGCGGGTGCTTTCAACGACCTCATGAATGATCGCGCCGATCTCGACGCGCGTTTTTTTGATCTCGATCTTTCCTTCGGCGATGCGAGAGACGTCTAACAGATCATCAGCGAGGCGCGTGGCTTGATCGAGTTGCCGATCGAGCATCTCCAACGGCCAAACCGTGTCAGCCGATAAGCTCGGCTGACGCGAAAGCAGGTCGATGGCTGAACGCATCGCACTGAAGGGCGTGCGGAGCTCGTGAGCGAGCGTCGCGAGAAATTCGTCCTTACGACGGTCGGCGAGTTTCAGCGCAAGTTCCGCCGTCTCCTTGGCTTTCAGGGCTTCGTCTGAGCGGCTCCGTGCGGCGACCAGCTCGCGCTCGTATTTATGCCGGTCGCCCATGACCATGACGGCGAACTCGTCAAGCTCAACACCGCCTTCGGTCACCCGGCACACGTTCACCATCATCGGGACGACCGCCCCATCCTGGCGACGCATATCGAGTTTGACTTCCGCCACGGAGCGCTGCACCTGCAGCAGCGGCGAGAGATGGGTTTGGAGAAAAATCTTTCCGCCCATCGTCAGCAGGTCGAGAAAGGTGCGGTGCCCAACCAGCTCTGTTGCTGAGAATCCGAGCCATTCACAAAACGTTCGGTTCGCTTGGAGGATTTTCCCGCCTGCCGTCGCCGTAAAAAGCCCGCAGGGCGCGCGGTCATACGCTGCTCTGAAGTCGGATACGCTTCGGTGCAGCTCATGCATGATCAGAGTCCTGTCTCATGCAGGAAAGACTCGATGGCGTCGACGCTGGCGCCCGGAGCGCTCAAGTGCGGGCAATGTCCAATATTCTTGACGATGGCGAGGCGGCTGCCCGGGATATGTCGGTGCATGTACTCTCCGACGGAAACCGGCGCTAGGAAATCGTCATTGGACTGCACAATCAGCGTCGGCGTCGTGACACGTGACATCTCCGCGCGATGATCGGCCAGGAAGGTCACGCGCGCAAAATGTCGCGCGATCTCGGGATCGGTCCGGCAGAAGCTGTTGACGAGCTCTTCACTGAGTTGCGGCTGTTCGGGCGCGCCCATGATCGCGGGCGCCATCGTGCTGGACCAGCCCAGAAAATTGTTCTCCAACGTTTCGAGCAATTCCTCGATGTCCGCGCGCGCAAAACCGCCCGGGTATGCACCATCGTTAATAAACGACGGTGACGGCCCGACCATCACGTTGGCGGCGAATCGCTCCGGCGCTTTGATCGCCGCAAGCATGCCGATCATCGCGCTGACCGAGTGGCCCACGAAGACGACCGGCGGTGCCTCGACTTCAGCGAGTATCTCAAGTATGTCGTCCACATAGCCGTTCAGCGAGCTGTACTTCGCAAAATCATAGCTTGCAAGATGCGACCCGCCGCTTCCAACGAGATCGAACAACACCGTCCGGTATCGACTCTCGAATGTCGGCGCAACATACCGCCACATCGACTGGTCGCAACCGAAGCCGTGAGAGAAAACCATTGTCATCGGGCCATCGCCGACGACGTGCAGGTTATTGCGCTTGATGACGTTCATTTGAGAAGAAGGCAGAAGGTGGCGGGCGCGCGACGACTTACGTGGCGGAGATCGGTCCGGCATATTTGACACAATATCACCCTGAGCAGGCTGCTCAGAAAGCACGTACGAGGACCACGATGAATTGTTCTCGCGAATCTGGCGGTTTCTCGTGCGTCGGACAGTGCACCCGCCGACGCATGGCAACTCGCTTCAGTTTCACCTGTCGCAAACATCAAGAAGCGAAGTCGACGGGGTGAGTCCGGCCAATTTCCGCCTTATTTCGCGTCGACGCGTTCGCCCCCTGCGTGCTTGTCCGTGGTCCTCGCCTGGGCATTCGCTAGACGGCGCGCAATTTCCGCGGCCGCACCGTCGTCGACGCGCAATGCCTGGGTGCCATCGCAATTCCGCTCCTCCGCCAGTTGCAGATAGGCGGCGGCGAGCTCGCGCAACTCATCTTCAGTCGCGTCCTCGATGCCGATCAGCTGGTTGCTTGCCCGCTTGTTGGAGGCGAGCAGTTCGTTCAGCTTCAAGTGAAGGGCGACGCTGTCCTTGTTCGCGCTCTGCTGGATGAGAAACACCATCAGAAAGGTGATGATCGTCGTGCCGGTGTTGATGACCAGTTGCCACCCATCGGAAAACTTGAAGACGGGACCGGACACGAGCCATACCACGATGGCAATGACGGCCACCCCGAATGCGACGGGCGACCCCGCCCAGCGCGTGACGGCGCTCGCGAAGGCATCGAACGCTCGCGTGACACGATGCGCTTTCGCATAGCCTGGACTGGACGTCGAAGGGACGGTGTCCATGGGCGCGGCGTCGGGAAAGGGGGCTTTTTCATTCATCATGGGCCTCCATTAAGTCTGAGTCCGATAGACCCGAGTCGCCGCGGTCACCTCTACTAGCGAGATGGTGATCCCGACTAGGAAACCGAGGGCATCACGGTGAAAACCAAGAAAAGACGTCGGCCCTCTCACGCATTACCGGTCTATGAAGCTATGAGATCGGGGACGTGCCGTCACATCCCCGCGTCGGATGTCCGCCATTGGAAGAATGTTTGTAATGATCGGGAAAGATCCGACCGACCAAGTCGTCGTACTCGGCCGGCTGTGCCTTCACAATCGTTCGAAGCATCTTGATGAAAGCGTTGCCGTCCTCCAGGTTCTCCACAATCACCCGTGCTGTGCGCAGAGAGATGGTCTCCGCAATTGGAGACGTAGTACCGTCGTCCAGCAGGAATTTGAATCGGTGAATCTCCACCGATGCGTCCGCAGGAGGAGATTCGTGAGCGATTATGGTGGCCTTCATGTTGGTCGTCCGGGTTGCAAGCAGACGAGCGATGCAAAAGGCGTACCTCGATCGCTTGCGCACCCCCAGGAGCAATGAACGGCTATGGGTGGACGTCGTGCCGACGAAGCACGACGCGCGTGCACGGGATCCACTGCGGCGCGATCAACGCCCGTAGCGCGCATGCGCGCATGCGCGCACGCGCAAGGTGCCGCGGCGGTGTCCTAGCCATGGCCGGTCGCGGGCCTGACGGAGTAGATGTCCTGTCCTAACGTATGCGTGTGAAACGGCTGACAGCAGCCCTCAGCATTGAATGCTGGCTCCCAGGTTGCCGTCTCTCGACCACTTTCAACTGACGAAGCAGCGCAAGCACGGGGAACGGCTTGCTCATGAAGCAGGCACACCGGACGCTCGGGCGTCGTCGAGAATCGGAGATGAGAATTACCGGGATGTGTGCAAGTTTCGGCTCAGCGAGCATCACCCGGATTAATCCCACGCCATTAAGGCCGGGCATCGCACAGTCGGTCACGACAACGTCCGGCGGTGCAGCTTTCGCAAGCGCTAGCGCGTGCTTGCCGTCACTCGCGGTTCGGACGACATAACCTTCCGCCGCGATCGCGACGCCAAGCGAACCCAGCCATCCCATGTCGTCATCGACGAGCAACACGGAAGCCATCCATACCCCTTCGCCGCTTTGCGCGGATTGCGCTGCGTCAGTTCCTAGGCGCCGCCTCGCTGCGGCTGTCTGCCTAGCGGTTCATCCTAGCGCGCAGGTGGAGCGGTTTATTGCTTTATCTTGCCTGTCGCCTTCGCGTTCGCGTCCGGCCCCGACGCGCCGTCCGGCGACATGCCCTTCTCCCGTTGCTGCATCAGCGTGGGGGCGCTGCTCCCGCCGGTTGGGGCAGGCTGAGCTGCTTGGCCTGTCGGCGTGCCGCGCTGAGTCGCTGGTGACGGAGCGTTGGAAGTGTTTTGTGCTATTGCGCCCGCGCTCGCAGCAAAAAGCACGACGCTTAACAGAGTCCGGATGGAATTCATGGCTGTCTCGTAAATTGCGCTTCGTAGCTTTACGCAAGCATCCAACGTGCCTCGGAGCCAAACTCCTTCCTTCAGCCGATTGAGCGGAAGTGTGGCGCAGCAACCATCAGATCACAGCCGTGAACCGGGCGCCGCCGCTACCTCCTCGCGCCGGGCAAGACGTTGATCTGGGTTACAGCGGACCCTTTGCCCACCTCTTTTCGAAAACGCCGGTCCTACTCCCACGACGACGTGGTTTGGGTGCTTATCGTTATCGCGAGAAGCGACAGCAGTTCGTCGCCGTCAATGAACACGGTCGCGACGCGAACCGCAAATCCACCGCGCCGTCTTCGTTGGCAAAAACGCGCAGGCACCTAACGAGACGAATCGACCATCCTCATTGAGAACGAGGATCCGGACAGCAGCGCCGTGTCTTCGCGTGTGATAGATGGCAGAAACGCGGCGCCCTGGCAATACCTGGCCATATTTCGGTTCTGAGTATGTTGAGCAGCGGGCCTCCCGGAAGTTCGAACCCGCGCCGGCCGTTGAGCGACGGCTTGCCCCGCGGAATGCCTTCGATGTGCTAACCGTCGTCAGCTATTTTGGGGGCTCGTCGATCTCATACGCAATCTGTTTGCCGTCGCGCAATTGACCCCGTGCCTTTCCAAAGGCGTTGCTTGTGAGGCATCCAACCAGCAGGCATGCCCTGATTTCTGCCCGGACGGTTTGGGGAAGACATCTGGGCTTATAGCCCCGCTCGGCGATGGCTTGCAAGATCCGGTTCTCTTGCTGCTGGCTCGCGCGTAGCGGTTTCCCTGGTCCAGCACAGCTGACCCGATCGCTCGGTTGGCTCTTCACGAATGTCTGCGCGACATCATCGAAGTTCGGGTGGTAGTTAAGTTGGTTCGCCCGCGCGATTGCCCACCAATCCATCACCGTCCGACGACGGCGTCGGTCGGAGTTTTTGACTTCCTGGCCATCGGGCCACTGCACGCCAGAGGCTGATTCGCAGCCCGGCGCGCCCCCGCTTCGGCCGGCCCGCATCGAGTTCACCACGCAGCTTGCGCCGCAGCTCAGCCGGTAAGGCGCTCGATCTTGATCGCCGCTCCCGCTTGATCATCACCGGATCGTTGACGGCCTTCCACGAATTCGTGAGGCTCGACAGGACCCTGGACATATGAATCAGGTTCAGCTACTTTCTTCATACATAAGCCAGAGCCGCTACGGCGCATGGAGAGAGGCCCATGAAAGATTCGTTTGAACCCCTTATCCTTCGAATCTATCAAACGCCGAACGGACAATGGGCGGGGCGACTAATGATCGGCAACGAGGATCTTGGTTGGCTTTCGGGGTGTGCCTCGCCTACGGAGGTGGAGCAGGCGATTCGTGAAACCGGTATGTGCCCGGACAGGGTTGAGGTGCGTGCTTCATAGTTTCATGAAGCCGTCGGACTTCGATGGCGGCCTACCGCCAGATTTTAACGCGCCATGATGCAGAAGAATCGCGGGCCTGGGTCGTGGCGCCCACGCGACGAGCGAGCGGTGCGGCAGGCAGGAAGAACCCCTCGCGGTTCTCTCGAGGCTACCGCAGCCTGATGCAAGATGAAGCGGCCACCGCGTCCACGCCCCGAAGAACTCTTCATAGCCGGTACGGTCTGATTCACCTACATCTGAACGAGCGCGTGGGCACTGTCGTCAGAAGGACACTCGCGCGTCTCGTACGAATCCACTGCGGAAAATCGTGCACGGGCTCCGCGGGCGGATAGTCTAAGGCCCGCGCCTGTGATGTTGGACAGGTTGATCGAAAAGTGTGCGGTACCGCTCTGTGATTGCGAGCCGCCCGGCGATACTGACGGTAACCGTCGTCGGCTGCTTGACCCAGCCGAATTGCCGGTTCGGCGTGCAGGGGTTCGCCCTATTTCCTGCACGCCGCTCCTGTATTTTGAGATCCACTCCCAGGAGCCTCCACTACCGCTCGTGTCCCCTGGCAGGTTGACGCTCATGCGGCGTCGCCGGCCGATCTCTCGTTCGTGGCTTCTCTACAAAGTGTGATTCGCAGACGGTCGACACGGCGCTTTTATAGACGGTCTGGATGCCCGTCGGCGACTCCAATGCAAGAACGTATTTGTCAAACGAGATCAACTGACCGGTCAGTTTGATCCCGTTCACCAGAAATACCCAAACGACTTTCCGTTCGCGCATGAGGGCATTTAGGAAGTCAGCTTGGATGTCGTTCGCATCGGTGAGCATGATGGCACATCCCAGTCGCTTATCTCGCCAACGGCTCCGTGGTTCATTGCCCGCCGAACGACGCAGCCTCTATTGCTCGTCCTCGTCATAGTAGCGCGCGGCGGCCTCGAGCATGCGCCGTCGCTCCGCCCGCACATAAATCGACGTGGTCTGCAACGACGCGTGTCCGAGGATCGCCTGCACCACATCGGTCGGCATCTCGCGCGCAACGGCGCGCGTGCCGAACGTATGCCGAAAAGCGTGCGCCGACGTGTTCGCCAGTTGCACCAGGTCGTCCGCGCTGAAGTCGGCCAGCGCAGCGGTCTGCGCGCTCAAGCGATGCACCGCCATGCGCACGAGCCGTCCCAGGGCATCGACGGTGTACGGCACGTCTTCCGCGTTCACGTCGTGCCGATCAAGCGCGGCGCGCGTACCCGGAATCCACTGCGGCGCGATCAGCGGTCCGTCAGCGCGTGGGGCGTCGAAGTCGCGCCCCCGGTCGTCCCAGTGTGCCCGCAGGGCGCCGATCGTCGCCCCGCTCACCGGCACCGTGCGCTGCTTGCGACGCTTGCCAATGATGCTGAGCGTCCACACTGATGAAGCTCCACGGCCGGGTTCCGCCAAGCCCATGGGCTTGGCCTGCGTTGTCCCGCCCGGCGTCGTGTGCGTGGTCGAACCCGACGCGGTGCGGCGCGACGTTCGCCCCTCCTCGGGCACCTCAGCGCTCCGCAGGTCTTCTCGACGCGCGAGCGCAACTTCCGCACGCCGCAACCCGGAATCGCCCATCAGCAAAATCGCCGCGCGCGCGGCGCGCCACTGCCTGAGCTCGTCATCGTCTTGCGGATCCACCCCACCGAAAGCTTCGCAACGCGCATCGAGCGCCTTGCGCACCTGAGCCCATAGTCTGGCCGGCAGCGCCCGGTGCACTTGCACCGACAGCTCCCGCGTCACGGTCGCCGGTTCATGCACTGCACTCCACGGGTTGCCGGCTAGATACCGGACCTCGACCAGCCACGCAAAGGCCGCGCGCAGCACGCGCACCGCGTACGCCTGACTGTCGGCCGATAAACCTTCGGGGACGAACGGGCGCCAGCGGCCGCTGGTGCGCGGTCGCTTGGGCCCCACGAAAGATGGCAACGGCGCCTTCAAGAAGTCTTTGTACGCCTCGCAGTCCTCGACCGTGAGCGACGACAGCGCTTTTTGCCGAACCACGACGCTCCAGAGAATCAGTCGCTCGAGCTCACGCGTGTAGGCCCGCAAGGTCGTCGGCCGATCGCGATAGCGGTGTAGATATGCGTGCACCGCTGCCAGGTCGTGTTCGGCGCGGACGAAAGCGAAGTTGGCCGCTCGATTGACGCCCGTCGCGCCGGACAACGCTGCAGGCACGACCAAGTGCTCGAAGGGCGCGAGGCGCGGTTCGCTCGGATCGCCGCCGATGACAATGACACGCTCGTCTCCCTTCCCTTCGCTCGCACTGGCCGGCACCAACGACGTGGTGTCGACGTCGGCGGCGACTGTCACGCCGAGCGTCGCTTCATGCCGCCGCAGCCACGCGACGATCGTCCGCGCGCGCAACGCGCCGATGCGCGGCACCGAGCGCCACCAGCTGCCGCCGCGCGCATTGGAGTAATCGATCAAGGCGCCGAGCGTGCCGATCCCCTCCCCGCTCAGCCGTTGCGCGATCAGCGGCCGAAACCACAGGTGCACCGGGTGCGAGGCGAGTGGCACGGCCGCCGCCAGGGTCGACGCCTGCTCGACCATGCGCAAGGTCATCGCGGTGAGCTTCGCGCTGCCGTGCTGTTTGATCGATGCCTTCAGGTGATCGGCCAGGACCGACGAGCCATGCAGCAGCGCAAGATGGACCAGGTCGTCGCGCATCGCGCCCAAAAACCGCTCCATCGCATCGGCACTGGCCGCGTGCGGCGAGCGCTCGGGGTCGTAGTACAGCCGCGCGATGGTGGCGACGGGCAAGCGCTGCACGAACGCACGCAGCGCGGTGAAGTCGGTGCGCGTATAGGTGCGCGGCGGCGGCAGCGTGAGCTGTTGCGGTTGATTAGCCATGGTGAGACGCCCTTCCGTACGAAGGCGCGAACCCGAACGCGTTCCAACGCTTGGCTCGATGCGGTGAGCTTTTGCGGGAGGGGACGGTGAGCCGATACGGGCGATAAGGGCGCGTGTGTCGTCTGTGTTCGTGTCGCCGCCGGTCCTTCACGCCGTCCCCCTGCGCGCGCAGGCGCCACGCCAGCGGCGCTGATATTGACAACGACATCGGCCGAAGGGCGGCGTCCGACGGGATCCGTTCGACCACGGCATGGCATTCCGGCGAACTGTCGATGGCGCCTGCCTGCAGCGGCACCGAACGGACCTCCGCGGAACCCACCCCCATGCGGACCAACGCCGGCACGCACAGCTTCGCCCATGCCGGTGACCATTCGACTACCGACAGCGGGGTTGTATCGGCTAGGCTGGACGCCACGGTATTACTCGGGCACGACGAGGCGAAGCCCCGGCAGATCAGCGAAGTCGGCGCCATTCAAAGTCATCAGCGCGTAGCCGTGTTCGATCGCTTGGGCGGCGAGCCACAGGTCGTTGTACCGCGGCCGTGGCGAACGGCCCGATTGTTTGACGGCGGCGGCGAGTACGCCAAAGGCCGCGGCGGTATGCCGTGACACCTCGAGAATCGGCCGCCGCTCGAGCTGTTGAAGGTACGCCGCACGCCCGGCCCGCTCGACCGGGTCAATACACGCCTGCACACCGAAGCCGAGTTCGCCCAGCGAGATCACCGAGATGAAGACGGGCGCCGCGCCGGCCAGATCGATCACCGTCTGGCGCTCGAGCGTATTCGCAGCGAGCGCGACCCAGATACAACTGTCGAGAATGACGCCCGCGTTCGAGCCTACGTTCACGGCTGCGGTCAGGGCCTGCGTCACGCCCACGGATCCCGCACGGCGTCGTTGAAATCGGCTCGGCTGTCATCGGTCCAGGCCTGCGCCTGATTCGGCGTCAGCGTCGTGGGCAGATCCGCGAGCGCCTGAGCCGCCGTCATGATGAATTCGGGCGGGACCAAGCGTGCGACCGGTGTGTTGTTGCGCTCAATGATCACGGTCTCGCCGTTGCGCGCGACGGCATCAAGGATTTGGCGGGTTTGTCGCGCCAGGTCGGTAGCGGTGATGGTGTGCATGATCGTTCTCGAGTCAGGACGATACGTATTTTACGTATTCCACGGCTTCCACGGGCCCTTTTCCAGGCGCAAGTGAGACGTAAAAGCGATGTTCTTCCATTTTAGCCATTAAACCATTCACTGCTAATAAAAACTATCAGACAAACGGTCTTGATAGTAACCCGATTTCTCTTGTCTGGAGTCAGTTTGCCGGCACCCGAGCAAGGGATGAGACAAGCCGCCGATGTCAGGTGGAATAAAGTCCCGTCGTTCAGTTACCGACACCCAAATCGAGTTGCAGTGCGCGACGCCTTAGAGGAAATCGGAACCGGGCCTGATACAGGCGCCTTAATGCTGCGAGCGCCGCAAAGCGCGCGTGAGGAAGAGTCGCGTCGTCACGGTCGAGTCCGGTCAACGCGACCGCTCGAATTGATGTTGCTCATCTCGCCCGAAGTCATTCGCGCGATTTAGTTCGGGCGCGATAGCTTTTTCCGATAGAGCCTTTCAGAACACTAGCGTTTAGCGCGAGCACCAGTTTCTACACTCGATCCTGCGCCGGCGCTTGGAAAGATGGACGCGAAAAGCCAATGGTGGCGCTGAGGTTCGGCCCGGCTACGTTACGTGATGATGCCATCACGCGTAAACCCTGCTGCGCCGGCGACCGAAGCATGTGCTCATCTACGCTCCGTTGGTCGGCGATGTTTGACCGGAGCGCACCGCTTTAGGATGCGCTGCCACCCGTTTCGGACTCGCACTGCTTCGCCAAGAATGTCGAGGTATTCGTCGTGGTCGACGCGGTCGTCCGGCGGCGGAGCACCATTTGCATGCCGCTTGAGCGCTTCTTCTCTCTGTCTGACGCCGGTAGTCATCGAGGTAATGCGGCTGTAGGCCTCGCACGCATAGGCAAAGGTTTCGCGTTTGGCGTAATCGATATCAAGGAGGTACTCCTTGCGACGGCTCTCGTTCAACCCGACAGTGGCTCGCTTGCAGTTGTGAAAGACGTGAGCCGCCTCGTGCACGACGAAATCAGCGAACGGGTCGGCTTCCTCGAAATAGGACATCGAGACAAAGCACATGGTTTCTTCACTCAGTCCGACGATGTGGCAGGCGTCCTGCGATAATACCGGTGCGCCCATACTCGTCAGGTAGAGGTTTGCAAGGTCCCACGCGGTCGACAGCCACCTTTGGTCTGCGAGCACTGACGCAATGTTGTGCGGCGTGAGGAACACGATGCTGCTAGCGAGGGTATTCAGCACGATCGAGCGTTGATCTGCGGAAAACAGCCCATCGACCATCGGTGAAAGCTTGGTTCGCGACCACAGGTGCAAATTTTCAGGCATCTTCATCCGAATCGGGATGCGGTCTACTCGCCGGATAGTTTCCTCTACGAGCGCCGTCCTTAGGCGTCGAGTCGCGTTTTGCGCTACGTCTACGAAGTTGTCTCCTGGCCAGCCCGCGAAGTCGCTGTCATAGTCGCCACTAGCGACATACCGCTTCACTTCGGCTTCGAGCCACTGTTGCGTGCCGTGTCTCAGGGGTTCGGTCGCGAGTTTCAACATCTGTTGACACCTCCATAACGCTAGCTGGTCGATGTGCAGAACTCAGGCCGACGAGTTTGTGGCCAGAGAGAAGAGGAAAGCGAAAGGTGATCTACCGTAAACCTTGAGGCCGACGTAGGCACCGTGCGTCATCCCCTCCGCGCCGATACATCTGGATGGCCTTCTGAAGATTGAGCGTCTTACCGGTGCTGGGCACTCCCCGCACCTCGATCCGCTCATGGATTGTAGACCGAGAGCTGCGTCGTTTGCGCCGGCGAGAATGTGAAGACAGCATCGCTTAGCCCCTTCACCGTGGGGCGGTTGCCGGGACCGGTATCGAGCACGGTACATTGCTTACTACGAAGCAAACCGATCTTGTAGTCGCGCTCAGGGATGATGACCGCACCCTGCTCGTAGTACTTGCTGTGCCGCCGCTCGGCCTGCGTCGTGTCGAGCCGGTCGAGCAGCGTGTACTCCCGACCGTTACCTTTCAGTCCCAACGCTCGCTGAATCCCGTCATTGATGGTCTTGCGGCTCTGATTCGTGCCCGTGATGACAAGCGTTTGCGCGCGCTGCGCGGGCGTCAACCCCGCATAGGCCTTGACGATCTGAGCGTACCGCACGCTCGAATCTTTGACCTCCCGCACACAGGTCACGTGCGCAAGCGATGCCGCGGTCTTGCCAATCGCCGCCAGTTCGACGGCCTTCAAGAGCGATGGATCCTTCTGGCGCTGAATCGTGCGGATCTCCGTCGACTGCATCCCGGCGTTCAACAGCTGCTCGAACGGCTTCCCCGCTTCGATCGCCTTGGTCTGCGCCGTGTCGCCCAGGAAGACGACCCGTGCGCCATGCGCTTCGACGATTTTCATGGTGTCGAGCATCTGCCGAGCGGGAATCACGCCCGCCTCGTCAATGAAGACCACCGCGTTGCTGTCGAGCTTCTTGTTCTTCGCCTTGAGAAACGACTGGAGCGTGCGCGCTTCGATGCCCTCCGATTCAAGGGCCTTCTTCTGGCTGCCATAGGGGGCGAGCGCGGTAACGGTGTAGCCATGCCGCTCGAGCAACGCTTTCGCCGATCGCGTCATATAGCTCTTGCCCACGCCGGCGAAGCCGGGAACGGCCATGAACCGGTTCGTCGTGTCGGCGATCCGCGCGACAGCGCGCGCCTGCTCAACGTTCAGTCCTGGACGGTCGGGTGTTTGCGTGCGCGTCGCCAGATACGCCTCAATGTGACCCGGACCCACGCGCGACGTGACGGTGCCGCGTCCAGCCCGCTCCAGCGCCAGAATGTCGCGCTCGCGCCGCTGGGCGATGTGTGTCGTGTAACGGGGACCCACGCTCTCCAGCCGACCCTTGATGATCCCGTCGTCGACGAGCGCCCTCGCCTGCGCGCGCGTGCGTCGATCATTGCGGTGATCATTGGTCAGCGAACCGATCCACTGCTCGCGCGTGAATGCCGGCCCCTCCGGTGTCGCCTTCCGGTCCGCGCCCTTTGCCGGGTTCATCGACCGGTAAAGCGTCTCTTCCTTGATCAGGCGTCCACCCGCCCTCGCACGGCCGATCGCCGCGCGAATATCGGAGGCCGTCAGACGCCCATAGCCGTGCTTCAGAGCGACCGCCAGTAATTGCTCGCCGGTAACAATCGCCTGCCGTTCCGTGAGGCTTTGAATCGCAAAGCGCACAGTCTGGTCAGCGTGGTATTCGAGCGGCTGGTCGATCTGCGGCGTGCGGTGTACCGTCTCCCTGGGACCATCGTTACCTACGCCGGCCCATTCGCGGCTGTGAAAATCGATGCCAAGCTCTTTCGCGCGCGCCTGCCACCCAGCGCGCACGTCGCCACGATCGGTAGCCGCCTTACGCTCGCGCGTCTGCATCGCGGCCCGGTCGCGTTGCTCCGGCGTCGCGCGCTCGCGACTCACCCCCCATTCCGCCAGCTTCGCATCGATCTGATTGCGTCGGGCGCTGAACGCGTTGATCTGGTGCTCGGTAAAGTGCGCGAGGTCAAAGGTGCCGTTGCGATCGAACTTGAGCTTGAACCCCTGAAGCTCGAGCGCCTTCGCCAGTTCGGCCTTATACACATTCCCGAGATGACTCAACGAGTTCACCATGCCGTCGTTCATTAGGGCACGCCACTCGCCGATTTTTCGTTGGGTCATGTTGAGCACGAAGGCGTGGTATGAAGATCCGGATCCACCTCGCGCGACGTTTCATGCCGGAAGATCGCGGCAACCAGTTTATGGGTGCGCTCGATGCTCGTTTTGCCGTTCACGGTGTAACGGGCCGCGGCGCCAAGGATTTCGCCATCGGGCGACACAATGCCCGGCACACGACACCTGCGGGTGTACGTGACCGATTCAGTCTTGAATTTCGCGATCGGCAGGTCACCGGGGAACGCGAGGTATCCTTCCAGGTTCGGCAAGCGCATCAGCTCCGACGCGAGCACGACCGATTCCGGCTTGATTTCCTCGTTCTGGCCGTTCGTCCCGAGACCGCCGAACGCCCGGCGACTGCGTCCCGAAGGCTGGCGCATGATCCTCGTGCTGACCCAGGGCGCGCGACATTCTCTCGGCAGTTTTTTCACCCATGCGGCCGACGCCGAGCGCCACCATCGCGCGATGATTGCCGAGCATGGGTTCCGCAAGATTCTCGCCATAGACGTCCACCAGTTGGGTGTAGGTCTGGTAGCCCGATACGACTCGCAGCCCCTTTTTGCGGCCTTTGGTCAACGCGTCACCTAAGGTCGGCAGGCGCGCGAGTTCTTATGCATCTGCTTACACTATCATCCTGCCTAAGCTGCCGTCGTATCGAGCGCGTACACAACCGCTTGCGATGAACTCGGCTCGTCTTGCGATCGCGACCCAGTGCTCCTTGGAACTCGACGTCTGTTTTGGTACTAAGCTTGGTACTCGCGTCCAGCGTAGGAATGCGGGCTATGAAAATCTCCATGACCGAACGGTTCATCGGCCTTGCCTTTACGCTTGTCGGCGCGTGTCTAATCGGTACGACTGGATACGGCCTCCTCAAGCTTCTCTTGTCGGTTCTTCTTGTTTTGCGACCAGGATCGTGAAACGTTGCTCTTCGTAAGACCGCTGCCGTGGCGTTGTCTGCCGTTCCATCCTTCACATCTGCTCATACGGGGATTATGACCGGCGAGTAAATCCTGGCGACTTCCAGCCGACGGTGCTCGCGTTCTGAGAATTGTCGATCTCCGAAAGCTTCAGAACGTACACGGCTCGTTGTCGGCCGAGCGCGTCCGCGATCTAGTGATGTGCTGTCTACCTTTCAGGGGCTGGGATCGGCCCGTGAGCCTGCAGTACGCCTCGCAGCGTTGTTCCGACTGACGATGCCGTTCAACTTCATGTCGCCGCGCTCGAGGCCGCCCGACATCGGGTCTATTTTTGGCTCGCTCGGAACGCTGACGATGCTCGGCCGCTGAAGGTTTTCAGCGTCGGCTTTGGCCGCATAGGGACAACTGCGCAGAAACTTCGTTTAGGTTATCTGATTGTTTACTCTCGGCCAATAGCAGCAGATATCTTGAAGGTCCGATGGTGACCGCCTGTGTGAAGGCCATTGGCGCGGCAACGCTCGAGGGGCGGTCGTTCTCACCTTCAAGGTAAATCGTGAGAACGACCATTAGTTGCGTCCCTGACGTCGACGACGGGGTTGGTGTGCCGCCTCCACCACCGTCGCTGTATGTTGCGCGGATAGGCCGATCTTCTTCCCGCCGGCGCCGTCGTATTCCGGTGCAAGAGCGAGACGGCTCGCGACTATGTCGTAGAAGTTTCCGGCCAACCCTAGTCGCCGCCCTTCTTGAGGTGCATGTTTCCTTCGCCGGGAACTCGTAGCCACGTCGCGCGATATAAAGGTCCGGCCAGTCCCGAGAAGCTGATCGCGACCATGCTGGTCGAAACGACGTTATCCTGCGCATTGGCCGTCAGGCCCTTGCCGTTGCGGATGCCGCTCGCATACCGTTCCTGCGCAGAAAACGCCTCTCCCATCTTGTTCGCGTCGTACCGATTCCCGTGCGAGCTCGGGCGCTGTCATCCATACTGGAGTGCAGGCGGTCACTTTATTTGGTTAGTGATTCGAATCAAATATTCCGCGGTGTTGAAGATTTCTTTGAGCGGCCCGCTTCCCAACTATTGACCCTTCTTTAACCGCGCCGCAGCCGACCACGCGGCTGGCGACTTCAGGAGGTGAGCGTTTGCATTTTCCTGTAATCAAACACTGATAGCGCCTCGACTATAATCTTAAAGTCAGCATATCAACGATTGCAGGGAGCCCTACCCTATGACTCAACCCCGCGGCCGATATGCGGGATCTCGAGACAGCGGCCAGCGCCAGCCTCGCCATGTGAACAAATCGTCATCGAACCGGCCGAGACAGTCGTACGCGAAGGCGCCTGCTCGAGACTCTGCTCAGACGGCTTCAATCTTCAAAACGCGTTCATTCCAGTTTCTGGTCGATGCAGTGGGCGCCGAGAATATCGCGTTAGGACTGGATTCCAGCATGACGCGAGTGGCCGAACTCTTGAAGGGGGAAAGGTTCACGCCCGAGACCGCCTTTCACATGGAAACCACGCTCGGGTTGCCGCACGGCTTTTTTGATCAGCCGCATCCCGCGCTCACGCCCGAGACGATCGCTCGCCTGAAGTCACCGCTCGACTTCGTTCAAACGGACGAAGAGCCGGAAGCAGAGTCTGACATCGGTAACCCTGCTTCAGCCGTCAACGCCGCCCCGCAGCCCTCTTTTGAAGTTCGATCGTCCGAGGAAGCCGAAATGCCAAAGAAACCCGCGGGCGGCTCGCCCATGGCTCACAAGAATAATGAGCGCGAGATGGCCAAGCAGCCGAACCGGGGTGCTGCCCTCAAGGGTGCCCCTTCCCAATCCAAAGCATCGCAAAAATCGACTCAGCAACACGCGCTGCCCTTAAGCGACGGCGCCGATGTCGAAAGCATTCGACGCGCGAATCTTCACGTTCTCACGACGCGCAACGGATCGAAAGTAAGACTTGGGGTGGTCATGGCGTTGAGCGGGTCCAACATGGCCCATCGGCTACATGGCAAGAAACGCATGGACGATATCGAAGCAAGCCGCTTTACCGAGCGCCTTGGCTTGCCGGCCGGCTGGCTCGACACGCCGCGCTCGGAAGCCGAGATTCCAGAGTCGGTGTCACGTTTGCTCACCCCTGCTGCGCGTGGCCGCGCATCCGTGCAGCACGATGAACCGCCTGCGCTCGCAGCCCAGAGCAACGAACCCAAGAAGCGCGCTGCAGCGAAGCCGCGCCCGGGAGGCCCTCATCTGGACGACCTGGGCGACACGCAAAGCTTAACTGGGTCGGCAAGCGTCCCGCGAGAGGAAGCGACGATCGCCGTCGAGCGGCCAGATCCGGTCAGGGCTGCTCCTGGCGAACGTGGTGGCCACTCACTTGACGAAAGCGAGCGGCATTTTCCGCCCGCCGCACCGGCAACGATTGAGCCGCCGGCCGCCTCCGTCCTCACTCAGGGAAAAGCCATGTCGCTCTCCACTTCCGCGACCAGCCTGGACAATCTTGACGGTATCGAACCCATCGCGGAAGCCTTGCTCAAGACGCTAGCAGGCAAAGCACGCACGGGTCGATTGGACGAGTTGAAAGCGCTGGAGCTTTTGCAGCAAGCGATCCTGCTGTAACGCCGGGCCCGTTGCCAACCGCTATCACGCGGCGACGCCTCGTCTGGCGCGCGGCCGTCTGCCAGCGACCCGTCCGCCTTCTTTTGAGCGACGATTGAGCAAGGGCGCGTTCTTGTCCCATCCGACCCGCGCCGCTTGTCGCACCGCGCTGACTCGCTGTTCAAGGTGGCGTATCGATCGAGTATCGACACGCCGGCCCGTGACTCAATGGTCAAGAAACTGTCGGAGCTTGTCTGCGCGACTCGGGTGCATCAGCTTTCGCATCGCCTTGCTTTCGATCTGCCGGATCCGTTCGCGCGTCACGTCGAATTGTTTGCCAAGCTCGTCGAGCGTGAAGTCGGACGGCGTATCGATGCCGAAGCGCATCCGGAGTACCTTCGCTTCGCGCGGCGACAGCGCCGCGAGCGCCTCGTCGATCGCGGCGCGCAGGTTCGCGTGCACGGCCGCATCGGCGGGGGAAGCCGCCATCGGATCTTCGATCATGTCGCCCAGCGTCGCGTCCCCGTCCTCGCCCACCGGCATCTCGAATGACACCGGTTGCTTGGCCACCTTCAACATGGCGCGGACCTTGTCTTCGGTTAGTTCCATACGCTCCGCCAGCAGTGCCGGATGCGCCTCCTGCCCCGTGTGCTGCAGAATCTCGCGCGAAATCCGATTGAGCTTGTTGATCGATTCGATCATGTGCACTGGCACGCGAATCGTGCGCGCCTGATCCGCAAGCGAACGCGTCACCGCTTAGCGCACCCACGAGGTCGCGTAGGTGGAAAGCTTCCAGCCGCGTCGATATTCGAATTTGTCGACGGCTTTCATCAGGCCGATATTGCCTTCCTGAATCAGATCCAGGAAATGCATGCCGCAGTTCACGTACTTCTTCGCGATGGAGATCACCAGGCGCAGGTTGGCTTCGATCATCTCACCCTTTGCCTGCCGCATTTTCGACTCGGCCGCCATCATCTGCCGGTTAATTTTCTTCAGTTGTTGCAGCGGCAGAACGGCGGTGGCTTCGATCTCGATCAGCTTTTCCTGCTCGGCCTGAATTGCCGGCAGACTGCGCTCGAGCGCGGCGCCATACTTGTTCGATGCCGTGGCCATGCGTCCGGTCCAGCCAAGATCGGTTTCTTGCCCCGGAAAGGACTCGACAAACTTCTCGCGCGGCATCCCGCATCGGTCGACGGCAATCTGCAAAGCACGGCGCTCGATTTCCCGCACTTGCGCGACCTGCTGCTGCACCTGCACGCACAGCCGATCGATGGTTCGCGCCGTGAGCGAATCGGCGCCAGTTCGCGCTGCATCGCCTCACATACGTGTGCGAAGGCCACCCCGTCCGCGCCTTGCGTCGCATCAGCGCACGGAAGTTGAACGAACAACTCGCGCACGCGCGCAAAGATGGCAAGGCTCTCACTCGTCAGCTGTTTCAGACGCGCTTCGTTTGCCTTGGCCGAATCCCCTTGTTCCGTCGCGACGCGTTCGTCGGCTGCCTCGCCGCCCTCCTCGTCGCCGTCCCCCTCATCGCCGTCGTCGCCATCGTCGCCGTCGTCGCATTTGGCGTCACCCGCGTCGAGCTCAGCCGAATCAGATGCGTCCGAGATCAGCGCTTCGGCCACGGCGACGTCTTCATTGAGACCGTCAACCAATTCGTCGATGCGCAGTTCACCCGCCTCAATTTGCGCCACACTCGAAAGAATCGTGGAGACCGTCGCCGGACAGGCCGCAATCGCGTGGATCATCTCGTGAAGGCCGTCTTCGATGCGTTTCGCAATCTCAACTTCACCCGCGCGCGTCAGCAACTCCGTCCCGCCCATTTCCCGCATGTACATCCGCACGGGATCGGTGGTGCGACCGAACTCAGAATCCACCGTGGCGAGCGTGACTTCCGCTTCTTCGTCAGTCTGATCGTCCGACATCGCGGCCGGTGCCGCGGCGTTCAGGAACAGCGTCTCAGCATCCGGAGTCTGCTCATAAACCGCCGGGCCCATATCGTTGAAGGTGCCGACAATGGTTTCAATCGCAGCGGTCTGCGCGAAGTTGTCCGGCAAGTGATCGTTGATTTCCGCGTGAGTCAGGTAGCCGCGCGTTTTGCCCAACTGGATCAACGCGCGCATCTGGCGCTACCGCTCTTCGTCCTGTACCGCCGAGGACACCGTGTCCAACGGCAGTAGCAATGCAGCAGCCTTGGCCTTCGGCCCACGCCGGCCTGGGGCCTTTGGCACGAATGAAGTTGTAGCAGACCGGGAAACCTCGCGATCAAAACTTGTCATGCATTCTCCTTGGCAGGTGTGCTCGGCGATGGCGTGATCGGCGGCAAGGGATCGCGGCCGGCGCGTCACGAACATTCAAGGGCTGAAGGCGGACGTGATATGTGATATCACAACGAGCGGGGACGCGGCCCGCTTACGCGAGCAGGCCGGATGAAATGGCGCAATCAAGAGACAGTGCGGTGGGAGCACTGCCTAAAATAGTAGCACGAAATTGCTGCGCCGCACAAATCAGCCAGACCGACCTGTCGTTCCTGCTGCGCCAGCGCGGCAAGGGACACAGACCTGCCCTTGAGCAACCGCTACGATGCTTTGACCTTCGCATGACGCGGAATTCCTCTCGATGTCCTTTGCCGCATGCCGTCTCGCCGCCGCCCGAATTCCGGCTCTCGCGCGCCATCGCGAAAGCCATCACGAAAGCCATGTTGCTGCCGATGCCCGAGTGCGCGGCGCGAGAAATCTCTCTGGTGAACCATTTGAGCTTCGCCGCCTGCAGAAGTGGCGCCGGTTCCGCGTATCTTTTCAACGAACTGATTCGGCTCGTCTACCTCAGCGCTACGTGCAGGACGCTGGCTTTGGCGACACGGACTTGATGATCTACGCGCGGGTCGAGGCCGCCATTGAGCGCAGTCTCGAACGTGCCGAAAGCGGGCGTGCCTGGATGCTCGGTGCCGAGGACCTCCCGCTTTTCGAGGCGGTGCTGCGTGAGTCTGATCGTCAACTCGCGCATGCGCCGCGGCATGTTCATATTGGCGCACGCGAAAGACTCGAACGCTTCGCGACCAACGGGCGGGCGTCCCCGCTGCGCTCCACAAAACCTGCCAGCCGTCCGTGACGGTCGATGACGGGTTCGGCATGACGTTGCTTCAAAGCCTCATTGCTTCCACCACAGTCGGAGGCGAGGCTAGGTCCGTGGAAAAGGCGGATGGCTTAGAGGCGCGCACAATCGATCGTCAGCGTTTCGCGGAATTATTATCGGGCGCGTCCTGGTGGACGACCTCAACGTCGACGGTCCGGCCGTCGTCGCCGAATCCTCGCCCCTGCCGACGCAGCGCGCGTGTCTTCCACCAGAAATAGCCGAAGACGATCGTGCCGACGCCAAACAGTACGGCGAGCAGCACCATCGACAGCATCGCGGCCGCAACGAGGACGATCGCGCTCAGAAGCATCGCGAGTAATCGGGCGAACCATCCTGAGCCGCTGGTCTGAATCCCTTTCCCGTAGGTCACGCGCCGTCGCGGCGGACTGCCGTTCTGCATCTTTCGTCTCCCTGTCTCGGTTCGGCGACGACTTGAAGCAGGTCGGCCGTCGTCCATCGCTTTGAATCTGAAATGCACACGTCGTCGGCGCAAGGGCGCATGCGGCAATCCGTGAACTTCGGTTTGGACCACCGCATCACGTCAGGAATTCGCCGGCGGGCGTAGAAAGTTCGGAATGCAGCGGGACGAGGTCGGCGTGCTCGAGCGCTTTGCCGCTGCGACCGGTAACGCCGCAAGCGAGACAAACGCGTTCACACGCGAGGCGCTCAGCGCGCGAGCGAAGGAGACGGTCCGCACCGATGACAGCGGACTCGTCGTAGCCGCGCCGTCAAGTTTTACGAGAAGTGCCCAGTACGCCACGCGTTGAGGGTCCGCACTTCGCCATTGCTGCGCTTTGCGGATGAGGCGAGCGCCGATGATTGCTTGCCGCGAAGGCGACGCGTCAGCCGAGGTATCAAACGCTACAGAATATATGTCGTTTAATACGATTCGCGAGTTTTCCGCTGTTAGATGATCACGATCGAGGTCGCAGGCAGGTTCGAAGTGCGTTGGTGCCCCGACACCGTGAAACAGCTCACCGTTCACAGCAATATTTTGGAGGTATACAGCAAATAATCAATAAGATAGCGCGAACTCTGAAACGACGACATATGTTTCACGACTGGACAAAAAGTGAGGGTTTCTCACTTTTTAAACCCTTCGCCTTCGCTGTTATTTTGGCTTCGGTCGAACGCCTTTCGTGCGTCTGCCCTGCCGACGCCCCGACAACCGCGCGATCGCCGGGGCGCGACGAGTTAGGCCGGCTTGATGTTCGCCGCCTGCTTGCCCTTCGGCCCCATCTTCTCGTCGAACGTCACCTTCTGTCCTTCCTTGAGCGTCTTGAAGCCCTCAGTGCGGATTTCCGAGAAGTGCGCGAACACATCTTCACCGCCGCCATCGGGCGTGATGAAGCCAAAACCCTTGTCATCCTTGAACCACTTGACCGTACCGGTTGCCATTTTTGTGTGATCTAAAAAGTTGAGAACGGCGTTGCCCTCGCGAACGCCGGACGCTATCTTGATCGGCCATCGCTAGTAACGCAACTGAGCAAAGGCGCCCTCGGCTCCGCGTCTCGGTGGGTGTCGGCGGAAGGGTGATGATGCATGGCAGGCAGGCTGTCCACAGGTGAGTGCGCAGCCCTATCCCGCTAACACGACTTATCAGGCTTGAGTGCCGCGTGCCGATCGGGGCTTTCCCGGCGCAAGATCCGACGGGAGCGGTGCCCTGCCACGCCCCGCCCTTTGTGCTTTAAAAAGGTCTCGGAGAAATGACGCAAAGCCGGGCGCTCGCCCGTCAAAAGCCATGACACGCTATCCAGCCCAAAACCTGCCGATCTACGCTCAGCCCTGACGGACTCTGGGCCGGCCACTATGTCTTCCCGTACGGCGCCCTCGATCGCGTACGCAACTGCGCATGTCCAACGCCGTCGAAGCGACGGTCGTCGAGGGGCGGGGTGTAAAGCCCACGCGCATCACAGTCGAGCCGCCGAGTTCGGGCCGGCCGCCCGCGTCAAGCGAAGCCAAGCCCGCTAAGCCAAGCCTTCGAACTGTTGATGCGGGCCAAAGCGGATCGTGACATCGCGGCGGCCGGCGTGGGCATCCTCCACCAGCAGCGCCGCGTCGCCACGCTCAGACGTGACGGGCACGATACCGCGCCCCTCGCCTCGGCGCAGGCGGTTGGCTCGAGAAGACAGCAACACCCGCACGCATAGGCGAACGGGTCGTCGACGGACGCCAGCCTAGGTCCCCCTTGCAATCTAGGGGTCGACGAACATCTGTTCGTCGCGCTGCAGGGATTGCCCCCTGACCCATTCGCGCCGGTCGATCGTGGCCGATCGGCATGCGGATCTGCAGTCGCTTCAGCGGTGCCGATGAACTCGCCTGGACTGACGGTCGCGCGTTGGGTCACACTGGGTGGGCTTCGATGCCGGCCGGGATTTTCACGTGCGTCGTGACGGGACCGCCCACGCGAGTAGTTTATGGGTTTGCGTAGAGGCAGATCGGTAGTTGCGTTTAACGACCGTCTCCGCAGGCCGGCTGAGGCCGTCGCATGTGAGGGCTCGGCACGCTCGGTGCGGGGCACCCTCGACGAGATGGGGACGGCTATAGCCGACCCGGATGCCCAGCCGAATAATTCAGATGGCCGGTTCGGTGAGTTCCCCCCGGTTTGCTGGGCGTTCTCCACGGTGCGCCGTTGTCAGAGTCGACCTGCTAAGGCAGGCCGTATTGAGCGAAGGCGCGCGGCAGATGCTCGCGTAAAGTCGGGCCGTTTTGGCGCGGCGCGCCTGCAGCACGAGGATGAAGCTCGAATGGTCGTTCAGCACCGTACGTGAGGCGCGGGTGCGACCGAGCATGGCGAAGGGGAACTTGAAGTCCATCGTCATGCGCGGTTCTCAGGCCGCAGGTCGCGCACGGATGTCCAGTTAGTGGGTTGCATTTCGTCAGAGGGAGCGCGCACAAGATCGGCCGGCGCTAGCGCGATCTGGGGTTTCGGGGCTTACCTGCCGATAGCACGCATTCATTTGCAACCGGTCGCCGGCTGATGCGATAGCGTGGGCATAGATAGCTGAAGGCCATGCCCCGCTGAAACTGTCCGCGCTGTCCCGGGTCTATTCAGACCGGTTAAGGACGCACGCGAGCCAGAATCTGATGTGCGGGTTCGGAGACTGGGCGATTGCCGGCCCTCATGGACTGGTGCGCGTCGTCGTGGTGGAGAGACGCGTCGTCGTCATGTATGGGCGCACCGACCTGAATGCACACGCTACTGCACGCGCTACTCAGCTGGCGTTCGTTGTTTGTTACGAGAGAGTTCAAAGCCGGATGTGCACGAGCTAGCCGGCGACTTGGTGGCCGACCCTGCCCCAGATGGTTCCCACACCATCGGAGAAGCGCTAGTGCCTCTCGGCCTCGCGTGGTTTGCGAACGAAGAGGAACCATTACCGCGATGCGAAGGGCCGAAGTATGTGCAAATGTTGACTCTTTTGCGTTGCGAAGAGTCGCCTTTCACCCCTTCATGACGCCAGCCTAGATGTACGTTCACCGCTCGTCGAAAGTCCACAACTTCTGTCGAGCAACTCGGGCGCCGCATACTAGCCCTAAGTGTGTCGAGTCGACACACGCCCTATTAGCCTCGCACGGCGGGTGTCGGTGTGTCGAATCGACACACTGACACTCTGCACCGGCGCATTACCGCCGCAGACCACGATCTAGCTCGAGCGTAAGCTTCCCCAAGGGAGGGTCCATACATTTCGTGTCACCGCAGGCGTTCCGGGAGCGAACACAGATGCCGCAGGCCCGTGCGCTGAAAAACTTGCAGGCCCTGAGACCGCGTTGACGAAACGTAACAACAGTTGCAGAAGAGAGACACGAAGCGTGAGGTGTAGGACGACAGCGAGCCTCCTGCCGCGGCTTGTATCGTCTCCCTGCTCGCAACGGAATTTAGGCGACGCTGCCGCGCAACGCGTTGCAGCGCAGATGCCGCGCCACCGATCATCGGATCTGTCGTGGTTCGGTCGCCAACCTCCGACTCATTTTTGGACCCGTCGCCTCGTCGCAGGATCAGAGTAGGAGATATGTTGCGACGATAGTGGCGCGCTCAGAAATGGAAATGGCCGCTCTGCCGCGGCCATCAATGAATCAGCTAGGTATCAAGCTAAAAAACGAGCTAATCAATTTTCGAATCTCCTTTTCTTGGTCGCCTGTCAGAACCCCTGTCTTGATCTTCACCGTGAAGCTATTGGAGTCTCTCGTGATCGTGCCAGCATGACTTTTCCCTGCAAAAATCTTGTCGATACTGCGTTCGCGTACACCTTCGTCGCTATGCCCTCTCGCTACGTATTGGCCGATTGCAGTGGCGAACTTTCCTTGGTCAAGCGCCCCACCCGCCACGGAACTCCAAAGTGCCCGGGCCGCCTCTATCCCTGCGTCGCCATGCTTTTTAATCGCCGATACCACTTCGTCGGCAGCCGTGCTGCCAAGCAAATGCGGATTCAAATCAAGATCCTGACGAACAAAGTCTGGAAGGTTCGTGAACGCCAGGAAGCGATACAACCCTTTACGCGACATGCCGAGCGCCTCGGCCATGCGCTTCCGGCTGGGGAACTCTGCCTCCACGACGTGCAGAGATTGTGCAATCTCGTAGTCCGTCAAGTCTTCGCGACCGACGTTTTCGACCAGTGAAAGCACCGCCATGTCCTCGTCGGAACATGCTATAACCGCCGCCCTGATCTCTTCGAGTTTGAGTAATTTATGTGCACGAAGGCGGCGCTCGCCGGCAATCAACTGATATCCGCCTTCGACGCGGCGGACGACTACGGGCTCAACAAGTCCCACTTCGCGAATCGACTCGGCAAGTGATGCAAGCGCGTCGTCGCTAAACACCTTACGCGGCTGCCAGGGATTGGGGCCAATCGCCCCCACTGACAACATCAGCTTGTCGCTCGTCGCCTCCAACTGCTGAATGCGCTGCTCCGCCGCAGCCAGCGCTCCGAGCATTCCAGGACCTGTCTTGAAGGCACTTGAACGACGCGCTTCGGTCGGCGCTGACGGCGCCTTCGCCTGGCGCTCCGCGGTCGCCCCTAACTCGGCGGTCTTTTGCAGCATCCGCTCGCGAAACGAACTCATTTGCCCGTCCTCCAATGTTCGATGTATAGCTCGTCCAACCAACGAACATAATCCATTAACGGCTGGCGAACACGAGATACGGTTTTTTCAGCGAGGTCACCCTTGCTGATGTCGAATACCGTCGCCATGGCTAGCGCACCGTTGCTCATCGCGGAACTCGCCGGCACTTCGAGCCCACTCAGCCATTCCTTGTACGTTCGTTGAACCCAAGACCGTACGACTGGCGCTGACGACGACGTCCCATTGTCGACCTTTGACAAAAGGACGGAGATGAAGTCGTACGTACGAGTATCGCCATGTTCCATGATGCTCTGAGCGAGATCAGAGAACAGTCCCCAGAAGGAAACCGAACTAATGAAGTCTAGGCTCTCGGGAACCAGGGGCATCACCATCGAATCCGCCGCCATCAACGCATTGATAGTCAAATACGAAAGCGAGGGAGCCGTGTCAAGAATGATGTAATCGTAGCGCTTGCGCAGCGGCTCCATCCCGTCACGAAGCAGCGACCAGAACTTATAATTCGGGTTCTTGATGACAGACCCGGGGATGTGAAACTCCGCCGAGAAAAGCGTCGGATGTGCCGGGATTACGTCCAGCCCATCCCAGTACGTCTCTTGCACAAAATTGAGCAGGCCGCCTTCCATCTGCGGGTTGTAGATGAAGGGCAACACCGTGTTTTCCTCGGTTACTTCCTTTTCTGCATAGAGACCGCAGAGCTCTGTTAACGACGCTTGTGGATCGAGATCGATCAATAAAACCTTGCGCCCTCGTAACGTGAGTCCCTGCGCAAGACACATCGTCGTTGTTGTTTTTGTTGAGCCACCCTTAAAGTTTGCGACGAGTACAACCTTCCCGTTACCGTCGCGCGCACCGGTATGTAGTGGAGTCTGATAGATATCAGATACTTTCTGTACCCATGTCCGTGTCTCGCCCAACGAGAACGCGCGACTCCTCCCGGACCCATGAACTTCGCCCGGAGGAAGCTCACTGCCTTCGCGGGATGCGAGATAGTTAAGCTTCGCTCTGTCGATTCCGCAGAGTTCCGCCACTTGTGCTGACGTAAACCGCGGCGCCGTCTTCCGTGGTCGCGGCGCGAGCATCATCTCTCGAAGTTCGTCGGAGAGCGTTGCTGCTTCTTCGGCAAATTCAATAACCCCTTGCAAATCGATCCGACGATCAATTTCTGGCAATTCGATAGTTTTCGCCATATAGACGCTTTTCGTCAAAAATAGGATAAAGCGAAGAATACACGCAAAGCATCAAAGTGCCCATTAGCAACCGCACTTTCGCGAACAGATGGTTAGACGGACGACAGTAACGGGCGGCACAACGGGTGCGGAGCGGAAACGGCGAGCGAAAGGTAACGATTTTTGTGCGCTTTTGCAGTTCCGTCGCCATTGAGGCGGTGCTAGGTGTCGTTTTTTGTGCATCCCACGCTAGCCGGTGCGGACTCCGACCCCCAACATGCACACAAACCGTTACCTTGAGTCCGACACCAGGCGATCGGGGAGGGGGTGACACACGCCAAATGAGATCTGCGCACATATTCCGTTACCTTCTTCGACCGATCCTCTTTGCGGTACTCGCGTACCTGCCCTCGCGTAGACGGCGAGTCAACGTCCCACACCATCGTTTGCCCATCCGACTCAAAAAACGTTACCTCCGGTGGGTAAAGCGCACAAAAAACGTCACCGTTGAACGCGGTGCGTCCTTGGACAGGCCCGTCGATACAGCAATCTGTGGCTTACCAAATGCAAATCTTCAGGCCCAGCTGCAATGTTGGTTAGTTTTTATATAAACAAAAACCTACCAACCAACTAACAGCAATGCAGCTATCAATGAGATCAATGAGTTAACCCTCCGAACGCCACGATTTTTGTGCCATGGGTCACGTTCCTTGTGCGGTCAGGTACTGTTCTTTGATCGACTGAGTAACTGTCCTTGTGCAGCAAGGCACGGTTCTTGTGCCGCGATGGGAAACACCCGGCGGAAAGGTAACGTTTATTGTGTTGACTATGCGTTGCGGAGTGGTACAGTCCGCCGGAACTTATGCGGAGGAGGGATGGACGATCAAGCAGGGCAAGGGGCAACGTCTGCGCAGATGTCCCTGCAGCTATTTGAGGATATGTCGGGGCAACCGATCGACGAGTCGACGAAAGAGATCGGCTTTAAGCGTAACAACCTCTTCGTTGCGATCAGCGGGCTCGGTCTCGCTCCGCGCCGTTTCATCGATGCTGCCTATTTCATCGCAGCCCAAGATCCGGCTCAACGGGACTATTACGATGTCGACTTGAACTACTTCAAATGGCTGATGCGCTATGACAGCCGCAACGTACGTCATTTGCGCTCGGTGATCAAGGATGCGCAGCGTGTGCTGATCGAAGTTACCGACACCCCCCCCGACCGTGCTCCCACCGAGGACGATCGCTGGGTCTCCGAGCAGCTTATGGGTACCGTTGGGATAGGGAAGGGCCGCATCCAATTTCGGATACCCCCGCTCATCCTGCGGCACATCACCGGCCCGGAGAAGCATCACTGGCTGAACCTTTGCATTACGGCTGCGTTCACGCAGACCTATTCTCGTGCCATATACGATTATGTGCTTCCACATGCTCACGATGGCCTGACCGATTGGCTCGATCTCGATGTGATGCGCAGTTGGCCTGGCAAGCTTGGCAAAAGCGCGTCCGAGTTCAAGCATTTCCGGCAGAAGTATCTCGAGCCAGGGGTGAAGCAGGTCAACGAGCTCTCGGATCTCGACGTCGCCTATGAAACGCGCGCCGACACGCCAGGCTCGAAGAAGATCAACCGGATTCGCTTCCGCATCAAACGCAAGGACACAGTTGCGTCAATGCTTGCGCGTCAGCCCGAATCCCACGATTTGCTGCTAATCCTTCGCAATGAGTTCGGCCTCGACACGAAGCAGTTTGATGCAATCGCCCAGCATCGCCTTGATTGGACGGACGAGCGCATCCAACAAGCGATCGAATACACTCGTTTTCGGCTCAATCAGGGCAAGGTGACAAAGAGCCCGGCGGGGTATCTAATGCAAGCCCTGAGCCACAACTGGCGTGTTTCCGAAGCCGAACGCAAGATGGTAGTGATTCAGGAGGAACGGGCGAAAGCTGAGAATATGGTAGCGACCGCGAAATCGGCGGCGAGCGAAACGGTCGCGAAGAGTGTCGCCCAGCGGGATCAAGAAGCGCGCGAACGCATGAACAACGAAGTCCGTCTCGGGCGTGAACATTTCGAGGCCGCAGACGACAAGACCCGTAAAGATCTCGTTCGTTTGTACGTAGTTTCGGCGCAGGGCAAGCTGACGCTCAAGCGTCTTCAGCTGGACGCATCCGCGTTATCCGACGGCAATATCCTTGGACATTCGGATCTTGCGTGGTATTTTGGTCAGTTCGTGTTCGGGCGCATCAAGCCGCAGGTCCGCGTGGCGCGGTAAATGAGCCGCGGAAGTCCCACATGATTGCCCGCACATTCGTTCGACACATCTTGTCACATGCGCCGCTGAGTTGAGGAGTGCTATCAATTCCTATGGCTTCGTCGCCCGCAGAACGCTTCAGATGGAACGCCATTATTGTGTCGTGCTACGAGCGAAGATCAAGCCGACCCGGGGTTCTGAAGTTATGTGCGTCAAGTTGTGCAGAAATCGGATGCCGGTGGTTTCAGTTGATCCTTCCGTGCGGCGTGCGGCGTGCGGCGTGCGGCGCGAACGGCGTGGCCCGCAGCGCCCAACGCCGCGCGTCCGCCACGCAGCAGCGCGCGCAAGAACTCCTTCTTCTGCTCGGCCGACAAGGCCATATTCAGATAACGGCTGTTTTGCAGCCACGTTTCATGCGTTTCGCTACACAGGGCCCGGATCAGCCGAAGGCACGACGCATCGCCCATTAAACGACAACAAATTGTGAAATCTATCGCGCAAAACCCACTTGCGTTAGCTGCGCTCTACCGCAGCGGTCTTGGCAAAAACTGGGAGAATCAAAGCCAAGCGGCTAAAGCGCTTGCGCGGTTGAACGTGTCTAGAGTCCATCTAAATAGAGCCGTGCGCGTGGCAGCCATGCCGGAAACGGTCCTATCGTTGTTCTCATCGACCGGCGTCCTAGACATCACAGCTCGCGAGCTCCTGCGGATAGAACGGAAGTTTGGCGCAGAGCAGCTTGCAGCCCGTGCCGCGCATATAAGTCCTGACGGCCGTTCTTGATCCGAAATCGTGGCCATGCTGGAGGGAGAAAAGCCGGTAGCTCCTGCGTACGCCGTCCACACGGAACGAAGGCCACTGGAACGCGCTGCGCAATACGCCGAAGGCTTGGCAAGTGGGCTGTGGTCATCGGTGAAGGAGGCGGCACAAGCGACGGGGT
This sequence comes from Caballeronia glebae, assembly GCF_001545035.1. Lineage (GTDB taxonomy): Bacteria > Pseudomonadota > Gammaproteobacteria > Burkholderiales > Burkholderiaceae > Caballeronia > Caballeronia glebae. The sequence goes on along the minus strand of NZ_FCOJ02000031.1, from coordinate 886 downwards.
GGGATCGCGGCGACTTGTATCGGGCTATCGCCGTGTCGAGGCTGCCTGCTGCAGTAATAGACCTCTTCGGCCAAGCGACCCTGTCAAGGGAAATCGGCGAGACGCTCCTTTCTATAGAAAAGTCGATCGGCGCAGAGAAGATGCTCCGAAACGCTAGGGCTGTCCGCGATAGGCCTAAGCGTCGGACGACCGATGACCTGCTGAACGCATTGGCAGGCGCTAAAGACTATTCCGACATGTCGCTGAAGATTCGAGGCACTGGCAACAAAATAACTTTTGAGATGACGTTCGACGTCGAAGATGCCGAGCAGTTGCTTCTCGATGAGGACGAGGTCAAAGGGCATATCCAAGCGATGTTGATGCTGGCACCGCAGCGCGAAAAGAGAATGAAGCGGTGATTGCGAGCCGGCCGAATCGGAACCGCTTAACTATTGCGAAGTACTCAGTCAGACACGATGGGTTGCTCGCATTTTTAATAATTTGGGCGAGCCCGAAGGGCGCGTCAGTCCGCGATGAACGCAAGGACACCGTCGGCGCGTGTCGCGAAAAAACGCTGTGACTTGGGACAGGCTGTGGCGCCTAAGCCAAACTATCGGCCTCGTATCGTCAGCGCCTCACCTGTACATGACCTTGCACCAGCGGCAGGGGCGAACAGCAACCCAAGCAGCGCCCGGAACGCTATGCCGTGTCGGTTGGGGTCTAGCTGTGGCGCGGCAGCTATGGACGTCGAGCGATCACGCACGTGCCGCGACGTCGCGTCCGCTTGACTTGCTCGGAAGATACGCGGATGGCTACATCGGCCCTTAACAGCATTTGATTACACATAAGTCAGTCGCCCAGTTCTCGGGCGTATCTGAGGCCGGCGGCGAAATCTGTCACTCGCTGC
>NZ_FCOJ02000165.1 GCF_001545035.1 Caballeronia glebae | reverse complement strand
GAGTTATTGTCAAATCTGGTGTTTGCCAGGCGGGGCCCGGTCAGGCGGCAAGCGGTTGCTGAGCCGGTGTGCTGTCGGTCACCGGTAGTCCGTTTTTATACGGGATGCCTTCGAGCAGCGAGGCGACCTTTTCTGGCGCACGAATGCGCCGCCATGATTGTTCCGCCGACTCGATCAGCTTGAATGCAAGGCCGAGGAAGGTCGGACGCGAAACGCAATTGCGCGTGCGGGTTGTTCGATGCCGAACGGTGGCAAAGGTTGACTCAATCGGATTGGTCGTTCTCAAGTGCTGCCAGTGTTCAGCGGGAAAATCATAAAAGGCCAGCAACTCGTCGCGATCCTTCGTGAGCTTTTCAGCCGCCTTCGGGTACTTGGCCGAATAGGCGTCAATGAAGCGGTCGAAAGCCGCGAGCGCTTCTTCGCGCGTGCCGGCTTGCCAAATCTCCTGCAGCCCGGCTTTGGCCCGACCATGCTGTGATTTGGGCAAGGCGTTGAGGATATTTCCAGTTTTATGGAACCAGCAGCGCTGATGACCAGTCTTTGGAAATACTTCGGCCAAGGCCGCCCACAGACCCATTGCTCCGTCGCCGCTCGCGAGCAGCGGACCGCTTTGTAGGCCTCGCGCTTTCAGATCCAGCAAAAGCTCGCACCAGGCGTCCTTGGACTCCCGGTAGCCGTCGCCGATTGCTACGCGTTCTTTCGTTCCGTCTGGCTTCACGCCGATGATGACCAACAAGCACTGGCCATCCGAATCATCACTTCGCAGCCCCGTGTGGATGCCGTCGGCCCACCAGTAGACCCAGCGAGCTTGTGATAGATCACGCTGATTCCACAGGGCGTGCTCTTCGGCCCACTGAGCCTTCAGACGGCTGACCACGTTGGGCGAAAGACCTTTGGCCTCTTCACCCAGCAGCACGCTCAGCGCCTCGCTCATGTTGCCGCTTGAGACGCCGCGTAGATACAGCCAGGGCAAAGCCGCCGACACGCGGGGTGACTTACGAATATAGGGCGGCACGATGTTCGAATTAAACTTCACGCCCGAGCCTGAGCGATCGCGCACCTTCGGTACCTTTACCGTGACCGGACCAATCGCCGTGACGACCTCGCGCTCGGGGAGGTAGCCATTGCGAACCACAGTCCGCCTTCCGTCAAGCGTCTTCACATTGTCAAACCGTTCGAGCAGTGTTGCCAATTCGGCCTCGATCGCTTGCTGGATAATTTGCCGCGCGCCTTGTTGAATCAAATCGTCAAGTCCGCTGGTTGCTGCTTCCGATTTACCGAAGCTCGTTTCTTCTGTAACCTTCTTCATTGGTGGTGGATCCCGGTTTGACTGATTGTTACTCTCGACAAGCAACATTCTCAGCTAAACCTCCACCGCCTCCAAATCCCCGCCTCGCCCCGAACACCAGTTTCGACCATAACTCC
>NZ_FCOJ02000089.1 GCF_001545035.1 Caballeronia glebae | reverse complement strand
GGCAATGGCTGCTCGATCCGGCGAGCATCGAGATCGTGAATACAGCGCCGACGCCGCCGACGACGGTTCCGAGCACCGGCACCACCGACGGTCCGTCGTGCTGCGCGCTCCAGGCGCTCACCACGAGCCTCACCCCGTCCCAGTCCACCTCGAACGCCAGCGCGAACAAAGCCACCTTCACGCCGGGCGCGGGCGACAGCTACGTGCTCGCGTCGGACATCACGTCGCAACTGAACCAGGGCGCGTCCGTGACGGTCTCGACGAGCGCGGCCGGCACGGGCGCATTCAACGGCGACATCACGATGCTCGGCGGGACCAGCATCACGAAAACCGCGCCCGCCGCCGCGAACGACGCCACGCTCACGCTCAGCGCCTATGGCTCGATTACCGTGCTCGGGAGCATCGGCGGCGCGGCGGGCGCGCAGAACCCGAGCGGCAAGCTCAACGTCGTGCTCGACGCGAACACGAGCGGCGCGGGACGGAACAACATCGTGCTGTCCGGCGCGTCGATCCGCACCAATGGCGGCTTTCTAAGCATCGGCGTGCGCGAGGCGGATGCCGGGACGCCCGCGGCCGCGACGAGCTTCGACGGCGCGGCGGTCGGCATCGCCGGCTCCAGACTCGACACGACCGCGCTGCAAGGCCCGGCCGGTCCGACGAGCGGCTCGGTGACGATCAACGGTCAGGGCGAGCTCAACATTCCGGGAACGCTTTTCGGCATCGGCGACGCGTCGGTGGGATTTCAAAAGAACACGGCGCTCGCGCCCGTCACCATCAACGGTTCCAGCATCGCGGCCTCCGTCAGCAATATTTCCGTGTCGGGGCGGGCCGGGAACGGGTCCGGTGCGGCGGCCGGCGTCGCCATCGGCGGGACGTCGAGCCTCAGCACGTCATCGGGCAACATCGCCATCAACGGCAGTGCGCCGGCCTTCCAGCAGAGCGTCGCGACGCTTCCGGAAACTTACGGCGTCGCGCTCATGCCGGTGGCGCTCGGTCCGTCGAGCGCGCTTCTGAGCACCACGTCGGGCAACATTTCCGTCGTCGGGACGGGACCCGTGCTGCAAAGCGCGACGGGCAACGTGAGCGGCGGGGGCGTGTTGATCGAACCGACGGCGCGCCTCAACGAGAGCACCACGGTCATGCAGACCGGCTCGGGCAACGTCAGCATCGTGGGCAATGGCATGACGATAGGCACGGCGTCCGGCAGCGTGAGCGGTGCGGGCGTGACGTTCCGGCCGGAGGCGCCCGGCGCGGGCGCTGGCCCGCTCGTGCATACCGGCTCGGGCAACGTCTCGATCTCGGGCACCGCGACCACCGTGCAAAACATGACCGGAGGATCGCTGACGGGCTCGGGCGTGAGCGTATCGGCGGATGCGGGCCGAGGCTCGTCCTTCGGCGCGGCCGTCGTTTCGGACTCCGGCAACATCTCCGTCCGGGGCAGTGGCCCGGGCGTCACAGGAACCGCGAGCGGAGCGACGGTCAGCGGCGCGGGCATTGCCATCGGCGGCTCGTCGCTCGCGCTCGGCAGCGGCGGCGCGGGCAGCATTTCGCTCGCCGGCAACGGGCCGAAGGTGCAGACGCTCAGCGCCGGATCGCTGTCGGGTTATGGCGTCAGCATCGCGCCGACGCTCGTCGCCACGACCAACGCAGCGCTGCTCCAGACGCAGGCGGGCCGCATTTCGATCAGCGGCAACGGGCCTACGGTGCAGACCGTGACGGCCGGAACCGGAACCGGAACCGTCAACGGCGACGGCGTGAGCCTCGTGTCGGCATCGCCCGGCGCGGGCGTCAGCTCGATCGTTCCGGTCATCGCGTCGGCGAGCGGCGACATCGGCGTTCAGGGTGTCGGAGCGGTCGCCCAGAGCGCGCCGGGACAGGTTCAGGGCGACGGCGTGGTCATCACCGATACGTCGATCCGCACGGGTGGCGCGCTGAGTCTCGCCGGGACCGGCGCGGCGTCGAGGGGCGGCGGCGCGAACCCGTTCGGCTCGGGCGTGCATCTGGAGAATGCGGCGGTCACGGCGGGAGCCGCCGTCAATATCGATGGCAACGCGGCCAGCGCGCAGAACGCGGCGGGGTCCGTCGAAGGCGAGGGCGTGCAACTCAGCAGCGCCACGATCGATGCGGGCAGCACGCTCGATATCACCGGACGCGCGCCCTCGGCGAACGGCGGCGGGTCGGTCGTCGGGGGCACGGGCGTCTACGTGTTCGGCACGAAGCTCACGGCGGGCGGCGCGATCAACATCGACGGCACCGGGCCGATCTCGACCGGAACGCGCGCCAACCTCTTTGGCGCGGGCGTTGCAGTCGTCGGCTTTTCGACGCTGACGTCGAGCATCACGTCGGCGAATGGCGGCCTCACGATTCAGGGCTCGGGCCCGCGCGGCACGAACGCGGGCGGCTCGATAGACGGCGATGGCGTGGACCTCGGCGCGGTCGCGGTCAACGTCGCCGGGCCGATCCGCATCACGGGAACCGGCCCGGCGGGCGACGGCGGCACGTCCGCCGTTTTCGGCGACGGCGTCGATCTGTCGGGCGGAACGTCGCTCGCCACGCGCGGGCCGGTCACGATTCGCGCAACGGGCGCGAGCGGCACGGGCGCGCAGATCGCGTCGGCGCATGGCGACGGCATCGCGATTTCCGACTCGTCGATCAGGACCGCCGGCGCGATCGAACTGACCGGCGCCGGGGCGACGGCCAGCGCCGACAACACCGCGGTCGCGGGCGCGGGCGTGTATGCGCAAAACGCGACGATCTCGTCGACCGGCGCGGACGTGTCGATCAACGGCACGGGCGCGAAAGGCAAGGTGCGGTACGTTCGCGCGCCGAATTCCGAGGAAGCCGCGCCTCACTTCGACGGCGTGCATCTCGAAGCATCGGACGTCGCGGCCACGGCGGGCAAGCTGTCGATTCGCGGCGTGGCGCCCGCCGGAATCGCCGCTTACGGCGTGTTCGTTTCGGGCATGAGTTCGACGCCGCTGCTCGGTTTGCGCGCCAACGGCGCGGTCGCGATCTACGGTCTGGGCAGCGGCTCCGGCGGCGTGTCGCTCTCTGGCACGTCGTCGAATCGCGGCGTCGTGAGTTCGGCGGCCGGATCGGTCGATATCCGTGGCGGCACCGACGGCCAGACCGACCAGAACGGCGTGCATGGCGCGGGCGTTTCGCTTGCCGATGTGACGATTCAGGCCAACGCGCCCGCCCAGACGGTGTCGGTCACGGCATCGACGCCAGCGGACGCCGCCACCGCGCTCGTTCTCGACCGGGCGACGTTATCGGCGGGCGACCACGGCACGATCGTCGTGCGCGCGTCGAACTCGGGCAAATACGGCTTCGTGTTCGAGGATTCCGGCAGCACATTCTCGTCGCCCGCCGGCACGCTCGTGTTCATGCCCGGCAGCGTCGGCGCGGACTTCGGCATCGTCAACGAGAACGCGCAGGCGATCAACGTGCTCGGCGGCAACAGCGGCCTCACCATCGGGCCGTCGATGCTGGGCGCGATCGCGCCGAACATCGCGACGCTCGTGATCGGTTCGTCCACCCAGACCGGCAAGATCACGGTCAACCTGCCGCAAGGCTTCGCGCACGACCTCACGCTGCAGAACACGGGCGCGGGCAGTCAGGGCATCGATCTGCCGTCGGGCGTCGCGATGCCGGGCAAGACGCTCGCGCTCGATTCGTCCGGTCCCGTCACCGATCCGGGCGGCATTCAGGCGCAGACGCTTTTGCTCGCGGGCGGCGGCGACTTCGATCTCGCCGACGCGGGCAACGACGTCAAGGTGCTGGCGCTCGCGGGCGCGCACAACGTGAAATTCTCGACGGCGGGCGGCTTCATCATCGGCACGGCGAGCGCGAACGGCATCGACGGCGCGACGGGCAATGTCGCGACCATCGGCGGATCGCAGGCGAACGTGACCGGCAACCTGAGCGCGATTGCCGGCGACGGCGCGATCGCCCTCGGCACGCCCGGCGCACCGACGCGCCTGAGCGCGGGCGGCAACATCGACCTCGTGATGGAGCACGGCGTCTTCGACAACGCGTCGGGCGGCACGCTCGGCGCGGGCGGTGCGTGGCGCGTGTGGGCCTCGACGCGCAACGGGGAGAATCGCAACGGCGTCGATCCGGGCGGCGCGCAGCCGAACTTCTACGGCTGCGTGTACGGCGGCATCTGCAGCTGGAACGGACAGCCTTCGCAGAACGTCGTGCCGGCGGATGGCAACCACTTCGTGTACGCCGACCGGCCGAAAGTCACCGTCACCATCGGCAATCAGACGCGCGGCGAAGGCGCGGCAAACGGCCCGTTCGGTTTCGATGTGAGCGGGCTGCTCGGCGGCGATCAGCGCGGCTCGTCCATCGTCGCGGGTCCGCTCGGCTCGTCCGCGACGGCGACATCGGTCGCGGGCGCGTATCGCATCGACGGCACGTTCTCGTCTCCGGTCGGCTACGAGGTCGTCGTCGTGCCGGGCACGCTGACGGTCACGCCGATGCAGCTTCAGGGCGCGGTTTTCAACACCACCGGTCTTCAGCCGCTTTTCACGGCGCAGGAGCAGACCTTCGTCTACGAGAGCAATCTGGGCGCGATCAACATTTGCGTCGGCACGAACGAGCCGATCCTCGCGCTGCAACAGCCCGAGGGCGAGGCCGACACGCTCGCGGCGGAATGGAAGCGCGTGCGCTCGCGGCCGAATCTCAACAACTGTCTGGTCGTGAACGGGCAGCACGGCTGCAGCGAATTCTGAGAGGCCGCGATGATCGACGTCGAACCGCTTCTCGCGCCGACCGAAACGATGCCGCCCGCGGGCATCGATCTGGACTACGACGCGGCGTTTCTCGAATTCGAGGCGCTCGCGCGCGGCATGCCACAACGTCAGTTCGACACGCCCGCCGAGCCGCCGCCGTGGAACGACGTGCTGGAGCAGGGCGGGGCGCTGCTCGCGCGGTCGAAGGATTTGCGCATTGCGATTGCGTGGACCCGCGCGGCGACGCATGTTCACGGACTCGCAGGTTTTCATGCGGGATTGCGCTTGCTGACGGGCCTCGTCGAGCGCTATTGGGATGGCCTTTTTCCGTCGCTCGACGCGGACGACGGCAACGACGCCGCGCTGCGCATCAACGCGCTCGCGCCGCTTGCCGATGCGTACACGCCGTTCGCCGAAGCCGACACGCTCTTGCACGATCTGCGCGAATGCGAAGTGTGCCGCGTGCATGGCGAGCGGCTCGCCGTGCGCGACATGCTCGTGGCTCAGGGCAAACTCGCCGCGCAAGAAGGCGCGAACGCCGCGACGCCCGCGCGCGTGGAAGGCATGCTCGCCGATGCCGTGGCGCAAGATCCCGGACTTCTCGCGGACGGTCTCGATCTGCCGCGCGCCGTGCAGACGCTGTCGGAGTGCATGACGCAGAAGCTCGGCGCCGAGCGCGCGCCATCGATGAGCTCGCTTGCGATCACGGCGCGCCACGTCGCCGTGCAGTTTCGCGCGTTCGCTCCGGCTGACGCGCGCGAAGCATCCGCCGAACCGATAAACACGAAAGAAGCGCAGACGCCTCGACGCGCGATCTCACGCCCCGGCGAGATCGCGACGCGCGAGGACGCGCTCGCCGCGCTCGACGCGGTATGCGCGTTTCTCGAACGCACCGAGCCGACCAATCCCGCGCCGCTGCTCATTCGCCGCGCGCGCGGGTTGATGGGCAAGGACTTTCTCGCGGTGATGCAGGACCTCGCGCCCGACAGCCTCGCGCAGATCCATCTGATCGCGGGGACGAGGCCGCAGTGAGGTGTCTTCGAATGGAGTCTTCAATCCGGGCGCGGTTCGTTCGTTTTAAAAGCGTGGCTCATGCCCACGCGAAGGAGGCGTCATGGCAACCAGCAGTCAGAAATTCATCGGCCGCAATCGCGCGCCGCGCGTGCAGATCGAATACGACGTCGAAACCTACGGCAGCGAGAAAAAAATCCAGCTTCCGTTCGTCATGGGCGTGATGGCCGATCTCTCGGGCAAGCCCGCCGAGGCGCTGCCGCCCGTCGATCTGCGCAAGTTTCAGGAAATCGACATCGACAACTTCGACAGCCGCATGAAGGCGATGCATCCGCGCGTCGCGTTCCAGGTGCCGAACAAGTTGACGGGCGAGGGCAACATCAGCGTGGATATCACGTTCGAGAACATGGACGATTTTTCGCCCGCCGCCGTCGCGCGCAAGGTCGATTCGCTCGCGAAACTGCTCGAAGCGCGCACGCAGCTCGCGAACCTCGTCATCTTCATGGACGGCAAGAACGGCGCGGAAGAACTGATCGCGCGCGTGCTCGACGATCCCGCGCTGCTCAAGACGCTCGCCACGGCCGCGCCGGACGGTGCTGCGGCCACGCCATCCGCCGCCGAATGAGCCTTGAAAGGAAACGACCATGTCCGACATTCCGCAATCCGCCGCATCGCAAGCCGAGTCGCCTTCCGCGTTGCAGGGCGCGCTGCTCGAAGGCGACGAACTCGCCGCGCTGCTCAACCGCGAGTTCCGCCCGAAGAGCGACGAAGCCAAGAGCGCCGTGCAGACGGCCGTGCAGACGCTCGCGCAACAGGCGCTCGCGCAGACGAAGCTCGTTTCCGGCGATGCGATCCGCTCCATTCAGGCGATGATCGCCGAGATCGACGCGAAGCTCACCGAGCAGGTCAACGAGGTCATGCATCATGCGGATTTTCAGAAGCTCGAAGGCTCGTGGCGCGGGCTGCACTATCTCATCAACAACACCGAAACCGATGAGATGCTCAAGATTCGCGTGATGAACATCTCGAAGAAGGATCTCGGCAAGACGCTCAAGCGTTTCAAGGGCGTCGCGTGGGACCAGAGCCCGCTTTTCAAGCAGATTTACGAGCACGAGTACGGCCAGCTCGGCGGCGAGCCGTTCGGCGCGTTAATCGGCGATTACTACTTCAACCAGACGCCGCCCGATGTCGAACTGCTCGGCGAAGTCTCGAAGATCGCGGCGTCCGCGCACACGCCGTTCATCGCCGCCGCCGATCCGAGCCTCCTGCAGATGGACTCGTGGCAGGAACTCGCCAATCCGCGCGATCTCACGAAAATATTCGGGACTCCGGAATATGCGAGCTGGCGTTCATTGCGCGCGTCCGAGGACTCGCGCTACATCGGGCTTGCGATGCCGCGTTTTCTGGCGCGCGTGCCGTATGGCGCGCGCACCGAGCCCGTCGACGAATTCGACTTCGAGGAAGAAACTGGTTCCGCCGATCACACCAAATACACGTGGGCCAATTCCGCGTATGCGATGGCGGTGAATATCAACCGGTCCTTCAAGCTATATAGCTGGTGCTCTCGGATTCGCGGCGTCGAGTCCGGCGGCGCGGTCGAAGGCTTGCCGGTGCACAGTTTTCCGACCGACGACGGCGGCGTCGACATGAAATGCCCGACCGAGATCGCCATTTCCGACCGTCGCGAAGCAGAGCTTGCGAAGAATGGCTTCATGCCGCTGATTCATCGCAAGAACTCGGATTTCGCGGCGTTTATCGGCGCGCAGTCGCTGCAAAAGCCGTTCGAGTACGAAGATCCGGACGCGACGGCCAACGCCGCGCTTGCCGCGCGTCTGCCGTATCTCTTCGCGTGCAATCGCTTCGCGCATTATCTGAAGTGCATCGTGCGCGACAAGATCGGCACGTTCAAGGAACGCTCCGACATGGAGATCTGGCTCAACAAGTGGATCACGCAATACGTCGATGGCGATCCCGCCAACTCGTCCGAGCACACCAAGGCGCAAAAGCCGCTCGCCGCCGCCGAGGTGAAAGTGCAGGAAGTGCCGGGCGCGCCGGGGTATTACACGTCGCAGTTCTTTCTGCGGCCGCATTATCAGCTTGAGGGGCTCACGGTGTCGCTGCGGCTCGTTTCGCGGCTGCCTTCGGCGAAGCAGGCGGCTTGAGGTCTATTTTTGGGGCGATGCCCGCGATGGTCGGTCGCGGGTATGCGCTCGTGGTTCGATTCGACGGAGAAAAGTACAGTCAGCACGTTTCCGCTCGCCCCGAACCGGGAGCGTAGACGGCTCCCGACCCCTTCTATAGAGAAGTCAGAAAATGGGCAGCCGGACCGTTTCAACCCGCGCTGGGTCCGGCACGCTCTGTCGCTAATCAGGCAAGACTCTGCCGGGCTTTTAGCGCGCACCATAACGCTGCGACCGGCACCACGCACGACCGCTTCAACCACCACCATCCCCCCACATCACGGTCGTCTGCGACGCATCGCCGATCCACACCGCGCTTGCGCTGAAGTTATCGTGATTCGGCCGCGCGGCCGCGCGCAGATGCGCCACCATCAGATCGAGCCACGCGGCGGGCGTTTTCGCGCGCCCGATCGCGTCGATCATCACGGATTCGTCGAGATACTCCCAGAAGCCATCGGTGCACAGCAGAAAGGCGTCGCCCTCGGCCACGGGAAACGGCTCGTCGGAGGCCGCGATCGACAGATCGTCCGCCGTGCCGAGCGCCGAGAACAGCACGTTGCGGCGCGGATGTTTGCGCACGTCGCGGCTGTCGAGCAGATTCGCGTCGATCATGCTCTGCACGAGGCTGTGATCCTGCGTCTGCACGACGGTCGCGCCGCGCCGGAAGCAGTAAAGACGCGTGTCGCCGCAATGCGCCCACGCCGCGATGCCCGCGGCTTCGTCGATGCCGAGCAGTACCGCCGTCGAGCGCATCTGCGCAAGATCGCGGTCGCGCTCCTGCACGTCGATGATGGCGTCGTTGGCGCGCAGAAGCACGCGCAGCAAGTTAGGCCCCGTCAGCGCGACGCCCGCCGACGCCACGCGCGTGAGTTCCGCGAGCACCGTATCGACCGCGATGCGCGATGCCGCATCGCCGCCGCCATGACCGCCCGCGCCGTCCGCGACGACGCTCGCGAAAAGCGCCGCATGCCGCCAGGTTGCCAGGGCGTCCTCGTTGCGCGTCCGGCCGCCCACATCGCTCACGCTCGCGGTTTGCAGTTGCATGTCGTGTCTCTCGTGACGGGCATCATCGACGTAATCGACGTTATCGACCTTACCGATGGCCGCGCCGCTTCAGTTCGTCGATCTGCGCTTCGTAAGCGGCGACGAACGCGCGGCCGAACAGCGTATGGAAATCTTCCGTGGCTTCGCGCGAAAGCTGGCCGTACATCTCGATGAACAGATCCCAGCAGCGCGCGCGGCGATTCAGGCCCGGCAGAAAGCCGTCGAGCAGCGAGCGTCCGGACAGGCGCGCCTCGATGCGCTGCGGCTCGAAGCGCTCGAACACGCCTTCGAGCGCGGCGCGCATGCCGGCCACCATGCCGACCTGATGCGCGCGCAAATCGGCGTAGGCGTCGTCGAACGCGGCGGCGGGCGGCATGAAGCCGCCCATCGTCGGATTGAGCAGATGGATGAGCGCGGCCTCCACGTTCGGCGAAAACTTGAGCGGATTGTTGTCCGATGCCTCGATCATCGTCGCGCCCGTGCGCATCTCGCGCTTGAGCGCGGCGCGCGCGGCAAGCAGTTCGAGCGTGCCGCGCGCCGCCTCGCGCAACAGTTCGCCGACGAGTTGCATCAGCGCGGGCGTAAGCGCGTCGATGCGCACGCCGTGCGTGTTCAGCCCGCGCAGGAAGGCATCGACGAGCGCACGGTCGTCGGCGGGCGGCGCGGGCTCGGCGGGCGGCGCAACGGGCATGGGCAGAGGCGCAGGCGCGGCGGCGCGTCTGGGCGGCGTGAACGCGCTGTGCAGCTCGGAACCGGCGTCCGGCCGCGTGGCGGGCGTTTCGGCGGGGCGCGCGGCGCGGCTCAGGCTCGCGAACGGATCGGCGTCGCGGGCGGTGTTGGGCTGCGCGAGCGGTTCGACGAGCGGATCGCTGAGCGGACCGCCGTCGGACGACGCGCCCGGCGCGAGATCGAACAACTCGTCGATCGAGCGTTTCGAAGCCGGATCGTCGAAGCCGAAATCGAAGTGTTCGGCAGGCTTCGGCTTCGGCGCCGGGTTGGCGAGGATGTCGTCGAAATCGTCGGGCGCTTTCGCGGCGGCAGCCGGTGACGACGCCGCGTCGAACAGACCCGCGAAGGGATCGTCCGGCGATGCGTTCGCCGTGAGCGTATCGTCTTCGACATCGATATCCGCGCGCAACTGATAGCCGCCGATCTGCACTTCGTCGCCGTGCGCGAGCGCCACTTCCTGGCCCGGATCGAGCGGCGCGCCATTCACGAGCGCCGGGTTACTGCCGCGATCGATCAGCAGAAAACGCCCGTCGCGCCACACGATCTGCACGTGCAGGCGCGACACCGTGCGCTCGGCGTCGTCGAGGACGAGCCGGTTCGTGACCGCGCGTCCGACCGTGCCGCCATCGGCATCGAAGGTCGCCGCGAGCGGCACGCGCGGCGGCTGTCCGTTATGAAGCGTCACCGTGAGCGTGAGCATGGTTCAGTCGAACGCGTAGACGAAATCGCCCGCGCTCGCCGAGAGTCGAATGCGCGCGAGCGCGCCGCCTTCGGTGAGGCGCGTCAGGTACTCCGTCGAGATGCGCGGCAGGACGGTGTTGGTGAGCAGCGCGTCGATCACGCGGCCGCCCGATTCGGCTTCGGTGCAGCGCGAAACGATCAGCCGCACGGCGTCGTCGTCGTACTCGAACGGAATGCCGTGATTGTCCGCCACGCGCCGGCGGATGCGTTCGAGCTGCAGGCGCACGATGTCGGCCATCATCGCGTCGGAGAGCGGGTAGTAGGGCACCGTGACGAGCCGGCCGAGCAGGGCGGCGGGAAACACGTCGGCGAGCGGTCGGCGCAACGCGCGCGCGAGTTCTTCCGGCGCGGGTGCATGGGCCGGATCGCGGCACATCGACATGATGAGTTCCGAGCCGACGTTCGACGTGAGCAGGATGATCGTGTTCTTGAAGTCGATGTAGCGACCTTCGCCGTCTTCCATCCAGCCCTTGTCGAAGACCTGGAAGAAGATTTCGTGGACGTCCGGATGCGCCTTCTCCACTTCGTCGAGCAGCACGACGCTGTACGGGCGGCGGCGTACCGCTTCGGTCAGGATGCCGCCCTCGCCGTAGCCCACGTAACCGGGCGGCGCGCCCTTCAGCGTCGAGACGGTGTGCGCTTCCTGATACTCGCTCATGTTGATGACGATGACGTTCTGCTCGCCGCCGTACAGCGTCTCGGCGAGCGCGAGCGCCGTTTCCGTCTTGCCGACGCCCGAGGTGCCCGCGAGCAGGAACACGCCGATCGGCTTGTCGGGATTGTCGAGGCGCGCGCGCGAAGTCTGGATGCGCTTCGCGATCATGTCGAGCGCGTGGCGCTGGCCGATCACGCGGCGATCGAGCGCATCGGCGAGATTGAGCACGGCGGCCAGCTCGTTCTTGAGCATCTTGCCCACAGGAATCCCGGTCCAGTCCGCGACGACGCCCGCGATCACGCTCGCGTCGACGCTCGGCAGGATGAGCGGGGCATCGCCTTGCAGCGCGGCCAGACGCGACTTGAGTTCGGCAAGACGGGCAAGGAGCGCATCGCGTGAAGGCGCGTTCGGGTCGGGCGGCGCATCGACGGCTTCGCCTTGCTCGCGCAGCGACGCGCGCAACGCAAGCAGCTCGTCGACGACGCGCTTCTCTTCGTTCCAGCGCGCTTCGAGGCCGCCGAGCGCATCGCGTTCGCGCGCGAGCATCGCGGCGACATCGGCCGCGCGGGTGCCGACATCGACGCCCGCATTCGCCTCGCGCGCGACGATCTGCGCCTCGACCTCCAACGCCTCGATGCGGCGGCGGCAGTCATCGACCTGCGGCGGCGTCGCGTGCTGGCTCACGGCGACGCGCGCGCACGCGGTGTCGATGAGCGACACGGCCTTGTCGGGCAACTGCCGCGCCGGAATATAGCGATGCGACAGCCGCACGGCCGCCTCGATCGCCTCGTCGAGCAACTGCACGCGATGATGCCCTTCGAGCACCGCCGCGACGCCGCGCAGCATGCGCACGGCCTTGGCCTCGTCCGGCTCGTGAACCTGCACGACCTGAAAGCGCCGCGTGAGCGCGGGATCTTTCTCGATGTGGCGTTTATATTCGGCCCACGTAGTCGCGCCGATCGTGCGCAGATCGCCGCGCGCGAGCGCCGGTTTCAGCAGATTGGCCGCGTCGCCGGTGCCCGCCGCGCCGCCCGCGCCAACGAGCGTGTGCACTTCGTCGATGAACAGAATCACCGGCTTCGGGCTCGCCTGCACGTCCTCGACCACCTGACGCAGACGCTGTTCGAACTCGCCCCTCATGCTCGCGCCCGCTTGCAGAAGGCCGAGATCGAGCGACAGCAGCGCGACTTCGCGCAAGGGCGGCGGCACGTCACCGCGCGCGAGCCGTTGCGCGAAGCCTTCGACCACCGCCGTCTTGCCGACGCCCGCCTCGCCCGTGAGCAGCGGATTGTTCTGCCGCCGCCGCATGAGGATATCGACGAGCTGGCGAATTTCGTCGTCGCGGCCCGTGACGGGATCGAGTTGGCCACGGCGCGCCTTGTCGGTGAGATCGGTCGCGTATTTGCGCAGCGCTTCCTGACGGCCCATGCCGGCGGGCGCGGGTTCGTCGGCGGCCGGACTCGCGCGCTCGTCTCGCGAGGGTTCCGCTTCGGCTTCCTCGGCCGAATCCGCGACGATGCGCGCGAAATTGTCCGACAGGTCTTCCGGCTTGATGCGCTCGAACTGCCGCGATATGCCGACGAGCACGTGGCGCAAGCGCTGCGTCTTCAGCATGCCGACGAGCACATGCCCCGTGCGCACCTTCGTCGCGCCGAACAGCAATGTGCCGTAGACCCAGCCGCGCTCGATCGCGTCGCCGATGTGCTCGGAGATATCGGAGATCGACGTCGCGCCGCGCGGCAGACGGTCGAGCGAGGCGGTCAGTTCGCGCGCGAGGGCGGCCGCGTCCACGCCGTAATGCGCGACGATGCGCTGCCAGTCGGAGTTCGGCGTCTCCAGAAGCTGCATGATCCAGTGCGCGAGTTCGACATACGGATTGCCGCGCATCTTGCAGTAGACCGTCGCGCTTTCGACGGTCTTGTAGCCGAGCCTGTCCAGCTTGCCGAACAGCGCGACACGACTGATTTCCGCCATCGCCGGACTCCTTTTTTTCCGATGCGCGCGCGCCGACCGAAGGCGCGTCCTCATCCGATAAGACGGCGCAGCGGCGGGGATTTTGCAAGCCGCTTCGCTGAGCCGCGTCACGCGAGATGCGCATCGGCGTCGAGCGCGAGATCGGCGCAATCGGCGCGGCGGGCGGCGCGACCGAGCCACGCGCAATAGCCGAGGCGTCCATAACGGCCGATTTGCGCGGTCGGCACGTCGGCGGCGGCGAGAACGAGTTGCGCGTCCCACGCAAGCTCGCCGTTCAGATGCTGACGCACCACGGCGACGAGCGTCGGCAGCGCGACGCCGCCCGGCAGCAGCGATTCGAACTGCGCGAGCGACAGCGGCCCGATCACGAGGCGAAACGCGTGCTGCCGATCCCACACGGCGCGGCCGAGCACGGCGCCGCGCCCGAGTTGCGCGAAGCCCGCCGCATCGCCGGGACCGTGCATCGCCCGATGCCGCAACGCGGTGCGCTCGTCGCGTTGCAGCGTCATCCAGTGTCCGCGATACGGCTCGATGCGCACCGGCGCGCGCAGCAGCGCACTTGCGATGGTTTCGAGCACTTCGGCGGGACGCGTCTGCATGGTCCGCAGCCCCGCGAAATGCAGCTTCGCGTGATCGGAGACGGCGTCGCGATTGCGGCTCGCTTCATCCGCGAGTCCGATCAGCGCGCCCGCGTAGAACGCGAAGCGGTCGTGCCCGGGACGATCCAGCGAGGCGGCCGGCCGTCCCTGCGCCCACGCGCGGTAGAACAGCAGCAGGAAACGATGCAGCAGCGTATCGAGCAGACGCGCGAAAGCCGTGTCGCCGTGATGCAGCGCGCGTTCGCGGGCGAAATCCGTCAGATGCAACGGCAGCGGGCCGTTCGGACCGAGATAGCCGAAAAATCGTTGTTCGAGACGCGGCGCGCGGGCGTTGTCATCGCGTGTGAGCGCGGCGAGCGGCGCGGACGCGAACGCGAGCGACACGTCCTGCGCGAGACGCAGCGGCTCGTCGGCCGGACGCGCGCCGCAGCCGAGTCGCGGCAAGTGCGGCGTCAACGCCTCGACGTGCCGCATCAGCCGATAAAAATCGTGCCGATGCGGCGCTTGCCCGACCGCATCGAGCAGATCGAGCAGGGCGCGTGAGTGCGGCGGCAGCGCGTCGGGCGGCTCTTCGCGCGCCGCCGCGCTCAGAAGATCGCTCTCGTGCCGCATCGCGGTGGCAGGCGCAGAATTTCGCCGCGCGCGCTCGTGCGCAGCACGGTCTGCACGAACGTATTGATCGACACGTAGCGCGCGAAGAAGCGGTCCAGCACGCAGCCGAACAGCCACGCGCTGCCGCCCTGAAAGGCGAGATCGTCGACGAGCACGTCGATCATGAGGCCGCGCCCGAACGCGATCGGGCCGGGCATCGGCAGACGGCGCACGACGCCGCGCGCATCGACGGCGACGACGCCCGCAACCTGGCTTGCGCCGGCCTGATCGGTGTCGGCGACGTGCAGCATCAAGAGCGCGCGTAACGCAGCGGCGGCTTCGCGCGGGCCGTTGGACACCGACAGATAGTGCAGCGACAACTGATCGATCAGCCGCCAGCTGCGCGCCGCGTCGAGATTGGCGGGCGCGGGCCGCGACGGGCCGCTCACGCACCGCACGTTGCTCACCGGCGCGGCGATGTCGAGCGAGAAATCGTGGCCCGTTGCGATGCGCGGCATCGCGAGCGGCAGATCGCGATTGGTGCAGAGCGTCGCGAACGCCAGTTGCCGAAGCGCGCCGCGATACGGCGCCGCGTTCGGATCGACGATCGATACATACGTCTCGCTGCCCACGTATTCCGTGCGCGCGCCGCTCTTGCGCCGCCCGGCCGCCACGATGCGCGGCTCGCGCTCGGTCGTGAAGTACGCGGCGTCGCCGGGGCGGTCCGCGAGAAAGTCCGCGTAAAACGGATGAAACGTCTGCTCGGTGTCGTCGCTCGCGCCATAGCCGGAGACGGCGGCGACGGAGTGAACTTCGAAGTCGAGCGGATGCGTGCGGTCCGGCACCACATGAAAGCGCGCGGCGGATTCCGTCACGAGCGCGCGATCCGCGTGCTTCGCAAAGAGATTGATCGCGGGCACGCAGTCGAGCAGCACGTGGTCCCGCGTGACGATGCGTTCGAGCGAGGCGTCGTCGCTCGCGAGCAGGAACGTCAGTTCGATTTCGCGCGACGCGAACGACGGCAGCACATCGGCAAGCCCGGCGACGCGCGCGAAGCGAAACCGCTCGGGCAATGCGAAATATTCATGCAGCAGCCGATAACCCTGAAACGCGTTCGGCGTGACGGGCAGCAGCGCCTCGCGCGCGTCGAATCCGGCGGGCGCGAGGGCATCGGCGGGCAGGGCGGCGAGGGCGCGGCTCGGCCGTTCGGGCGTCGATACGACGATGGCGAGCGTGCCCGACATCACGCGTTCATACAGCCGATAAGCTGTTTCGTCGCCGCCCGCGAAATAGAGGCTCAGCGCGTTCAGACGCAATGCGTCGAAGGACAGGCCCTCGGGCGTCGTGAGCCGGATGCGCAGCGCCCCCTTCACGCGCGGCGCGAGCGAGCGCGTCGCGGGCAGCGCGGCGAGCGGCAGATCGTGCATCTGCGCGACATAGCGCGCTTCGGTCAGCTCGACCGGCCAGAGCGTGAGATCGGCGCCGGTGCGGAATTCGCAGGGCGTCGTGTGCGCGCTCGCGCTCGCGGCGTGCCGGGAAATGAGCGCGGTGCCGCGCGGCACGGTGAAACCTTCGGCGAGATTCGGGTTGGCGAGATCGGGCGCGAGGCGGGCGATCAGCATCGAAGGCGTCGGACAGGCGGCCTGCGGCAGCACGACATGTGCAAGTTGCTGCGTGAAGCGCGGAAACTCCTCTTCGATCTTCAGTTGCACGCGCGCCGCGAGAAACGCCGTGCCTTCGAGAAGCCGCTCGACATAAGGGTCGGCCACGTCGATGCCGCTCATGCCGAGCCGCGCGGCGATCTTCGGAAACTGCTGCGCGAACTCCGCGCCCATTTCCCGCAGATACGCAAGCTCGGTGTTGTAGTGACGCAGAAGGCGCGGGTCCATGTGCGTGCTCGTCCGGGCGCTCAGCGCGGCAGTTCCATCACCGTGATGCCGCCTTCCTCCAGATCGATTTCCGTGCGCAGCGCGAATTCCAGCGGCACGGGCTGCGCCCACAACAGGCCGCGAATCACGAGCGCGATCTGGTTGTGCATGTCGAGCACCGAGCGGTCGAGCACCGGTTCGATTTCGAGCGACGCGGGATCGATGCGCGGCTCGAAGCGCTCGATCGCCTGGCGGATCGCCTGTTCGAGCAGCACCGTGTCGATGGTCGAGGCGAACCGTCCCGACAGACACGGCAAGCCGTAATTGAGCGCCGACGCGAACGCGTGCGCAAAGCTGTCCTCGACGATCGCGCTGCCGAGATTCGTCGTGTTGAAGAGCCACGAGAGATCGCGCAGCACGGCCGCGCGCAGGCCGCGATGCGTCATGAAGCGCTCGCCGGCGGGATCGGCGCGGGTCGCGGGATCGTCGTCGATCAGGCGGTCGAGCAGGGTGGGCTGAAGGCGGTCGGCGGCGCTGGGCGGGTTCATCGGCGTGGTCCTTGCGCTCAGCTCACGCGCCGCGCGGATACATCGAGCGCGAAGGTCACTTCCGCGCCGCGGCTGCCGCTCGCGGTCTGCGGCGCGCAGGTCATCGTCAGTTGTTGCGCCGATAGCTCGAACAGTTCGCACGGCCGCGCGAGGCGCACGCTCGTGTAGATGTGATAGTTGCGGATATACGCCTGCTCCAGCTTCATCGACAGATATTCGATCTGCACGCCGTGGGCCGCGCCCGCCGCCTTGAAGCACTTGATGTGCGCGAGCGCGAGCAGTTCGGCCTGCGCGCACAGCTTCGCGAGCACGGGTGAAGCCGAGTCCACCGACTTGATCACGCCGAGCGCCGTCACGCGCATGTCGCTCGCGTTGAGCGCGGCGGCGTGCGGCGCGGCGTCGTAGCCTTGCGCCCAGCGCCAGCCGTGGATCTGCATCGGCGTGTCCCAGTCGCCGCGTTTGGCCGCTTCGCCCTTGACCGGCGTGTTGCTGCGCTTAGGGACGATGTGCAGAAACATGTCGTCCGATTCCGCGAGCGCGAGCAGATCGAACTGGCGCAGGGCGTCGAGCGTGAGGTGGCTGTCGGGGCGCGGCTCGCTGGGTTGCATCGTGCTCATCCGTTGGACGACTGACTGAAGACAAGACGGCGGACGTCGCGCGATTTTGAAGTTCAAAAATCCCCGGCGCGGTTCGTTTAACCAGTGAATTGCACGCGCGAGGCGCGCAACGAATGCCGATCACGATGGAGGATCACATGGCTACGACCGACTGCTATCTGAAGATCGATGGAATCGACGGCGAGTCGAAGCACAAGGGCGCGGAAGGCCAGATCGAAGTGCTGAGCTTCAACTGGGGCGTGACGAACGCGAGCAACCCGATGACGGGCAGCGGCAGCGGTATCGGCAAGGCGTGCCCGGGCGTGTTCCAGTTCGTGCATCAGTACGACAAATCCGCGCCCACGCTCAAGAAGAACTGCGCGAGCGGCAAGCATATGGCGAACGCGAAGCTCACTGTCAGCAAGGCGGGCGAAGGGCAGAAGGAATTCCTGACCGTCACGTTGAAGCAGGTGACGGTGACGAAGGTTTCGCTGATCTGCGTGCCGAATGGCCATCCGGAGCAGACGGTCGATCTGAGCTATGCGGACATCGAGTTCGAATACAAGCCGCAGGACGACAAGGGCGCGCTGGGCGGCGCGGTGAAGTTCGGCTGGGACGTGCGCAGCACCGAAGTCCGCTGAACGGCGCATCGCCCGGCGACTTGCGTTTTTGAGCCTGCGTGCGGGCGTTCCTTATTGCCGGGCGAGTGGACCGAGCAACTGGCCGATCTCGGTGAGCGACAACACCTGATTCGGGCTATCGAAATTCAGGGCGTTCATCGGCATCTGGGGCGCTTCGGCCTGCGCGGGATGTTGCACGATCCCAATTCCTCCCGCCGCCTCGATTGCCTGCAAACCTCGCGTTCCGTCACTGCCGCCGCCGGTCAGCACGACGCCCACGACGCGACGATGAAAGCAAGCCGCAGCCGATTCGAAGAGCGGGTCGGCCGCCGGTCGTACATGATTGACCTTGGGGCCGTCGTCGAGCGCGAGATCACCGCTCGGGGAAACGACGAGGTGATGGCCAGGAGGCGCGAGATAAATGTGCCCTGGCTCGATGGATTGCCCTTGATGGCCGTATTCCACGTCAAGCGACGTATGCCGCTGGAGGCACTCGCTCAGCAGACGCGGTCCGGTCGGACCGGAGTGCAGCACGATCAGGAGTGAGCCTTCGTATGCGGCATCGAGTGAGCTTACGAGCCGGCATAGCGCCTTGAACCCGCCTCGCGATGCCGCAACGACCGCGATGTCGCGTCGCACAGTCATACTTGACCTCGATTGTTGGTTTGGCGTTTTTTATTGCGAGAGCGCGGTGTTGTTTCGAGAAGGACGTTGATCGGGTGCTGCGCTTTCGTCGGGGCGTCTTGAAAGTGGCTGCCGTGACATAGTGCGCAAAGAAAATGCCAAGGGACGGATGACATCGATGACTGCTTAAATGATATTTAACATAATAACTATGATCAAACTTTAGGTAATTCGTCTGATAGTTCCCTTGTGTCCTGCTGCGTCATTCCGAGGACGGCTTGCGACGGTCCGCGTCCCAGTTCGTTGGCTCGGCCAGCGTGAGGCGTAGACGGTCACGCAGTTCGGGATGCACCGAAGCCTGCATAAGCATGCTGATACAGCCTAAGTTTCGCGCATCTTCGTCAGTCAGAGGACCAGTGCTTCCGTCCTCCGCTATAGGGGGTATCGTCATTCCACCAGATCGCGTGATTTCCTTATCGATGACCGACTGCACCTCCCGGCGAAAAACGGTGATCAATTTTAATTGTTGCGCCTCTTCGTCATAGAACACGATCGTGGCGCGGTTTGTTCACGTCAGAATTCTCTGCTTGCTTACGCAGCCGGCGGCGCATCCCAGTTGATCGGTTGAAGCAGTGTCAGGTCGAGACGCGGCCGCAATTCAGGGTGCTCGCTCGCTTGAACGAGAATCGCCATGCCACCGATTTGCCGCGCATGCTCATCCGTCACAGGCGCGGAGCTATGATCCGGTGCATCAGTCGGCACATTGAAGATGAAGCCGGCGCGATCGATCGCCGCCTGAACGCGATCTCGAGGCACGTTGCAAAGTCGGATCTGGCTCGCGTCCTCATCATAGAAGACAATGGTGGCTCGCAATCGCTTGGACATATTCAGAAACCTCTACACGTTTGATAGCGGGAAAATGCGCGCTGTTGGCACAGTGCGTAGGTTCGCGGGTCTTGATACATAGCGCCAGCGAACTCGCACTCTTTCATCTCGAATAGGTAGTCCGCATAGCACTCAGCCTCGTTAGCCTCGCTAACGCCCCTGGCTGCCACGTCGAAAACATCGCCGAGCGACGCGTCCTCAGAATACTCGAACGGCGACGCACCGCCGAGCGGTGTGCTTTCGTCGCCGAAGTTCATTGCCAACGGACGATCGTCGTCTGAACCGCTTCCTCCGAGAACAGCCCCAGCCGCATCCTCGACCGCGCCTAGCCAGTCGAAACCACTACCGCTGCCCGTGCTGCCCGTGCTGCCGCCGAAGCTATCCATGAGAGAGCCGCCCGCGCCGAATTTCGCCGCAACCCCGCCAAGACCAAGACTTCCCGCCGACCCACCGCCCGCCGCCGGCCCGCCGCGCTGGCTGATCGGAATGTAATAGGGATCGCGCGGCGCGTATTCGAAGGCAGCCTGTTTCGGCCAACGCTGCGGCGCGTCGCATGGCACATCGAATCTTGGCGACAGACGCCATCCCCGATCCACCACCGGGATCAACTCGCCATCGCGCACGGCCTTGCGAAAGAATCGCTCGATCTCTTCGTTTGAAGCTGGCTGTTTCCAGTGAACGACGTTCAAGAAAATCTGAAGGAAGCGCTGAATCGTGCGCAATGCTTTACCGCCCGCGACCGTGCGCAAATCGAGGTTCGGGCGGAAGTATCGATCGAATGCGATGCGATCTTCATCGAC
>NZ_FCOJ02000067.1 GCF_001545035.1 Caballeronia glebae | reverse complement strand
GCGGCGGACTGCAGGCCGGCGACCTGTTGATGCTCGTCGCGGTCGGCATCGGCGCGCTCGGTTACGCGGAAGGCGCGCGGCTCGCACGTCAGATGGGCGGCTGGCAGGTGATCTGCTGGGCGCTCGTGCTCTGCGCGCCGATCTTGCTGCTGCCGGTCGGCTGGCTCGCGTGGGCGCAATTGTTCGGCAGCCACGCGACGCACCCCGAGCCGCTCGCGCTCAAGACCTGGCTCGCGTTCGGCTACGTGACGCTGTTCTCGCAATTCATCGGCTTCTTCGCGTGGTACGCCGGACTCGCGATGGGCGGCATCGCGCGCGTCGGGCAAGTGCAACTGCTGCAAATCTTCTTCACGATGGCGCTATCCGCGCTCTTTTTCGGCGAGCACGTGAGCGCGTCGACGTGGCTGTACGCGGCCGCCGTCATCGTGACGGTCGTGCTTGGCCGCAAGGCCACCGTGCGCGCCGCGCCGCAACCGGCGGCGGTCGCCGCCGCCACGACGCACGCAAGATGACGCACTCGCGCGATAATTGCGCATTGCAGTTCCTCCGCCCAGACGCAAAAACTCGCGGTTCGCGCTGCGAGGGACATAACCCCAGAGACAATCGAGGCATTTCATGAATCAAGCCGATCTCCGCGCCACGCCGTGGCAACTCTCCGAACGCGCACGCAAGCTCACCAGTTCGGCGATTCGCGAAATCCTGAAGGTCACGGAGCGGCCGGAAGTCATTTCCTTCGCGGGCGGCCTGCCCTCGCCCGCGACGTTTCCCGTCGAGGAAATGCGCCACGCGTCGGAGCGCATCCTGCGCGATCAGCCCGCCGCCGCGCTTCAATACAGCGCCACCGAAGGCTACATGCCATTGCGCGAGTGGGTCGCGGCGCGCTACTCGGTGAACGGCGCGCATATCCGTGCGTCGCAGGTGCTCATCACGACGGGCTCGCAGCAGGCGCTCGATCTGCTCGGCAAGACGCTCATCGATCCGGGCAGCCGCGTGCTGGTCGAAACGCCCACTTATCTCGGCGCGCTGCAGTCGTTCTCGCTGTTCGAACCGCACTACGCGCAAGTGCCGACCGATGAATCGGGCCTGATCCCCGAGGCGCTCGACGCCGCGCTCACCGCGAACGCGCGCCTCCTCTATGCGCAGCCGAACTTCCAGAATCCGACCGGCCGCCGCCTGCCGCTCGAACGCCGTCGCGCGCTCGCCGCGTTCGCGCAGAAGGCATCGTTCCCGGTAATCGAGGACGATCCCTACGGCGCGCTCGACTACGCGGGCGCCCCGCTGCCCACGCTCTTGTCGATGTCGCCCGATCACATCGTGCATCTCGGCTCGTTCTCGAAGGTGCTGGCGCCGGGCCTGCGCGTGGGCTACATCATCGCGCCCGAAGAATTGCACTTCAAGCTCGTGCAGGCCAAGCAGGCTACCGATCTGCACACGCCGAGCCTTACGCAACGCATCGTGTACGAAGTGATCAAGGACGGCTTCCTCGACACGCACGTGCCCAAGATCCGCGCGCTCTACCGCGATCAATGCGAGGCGATGCTCGACGCGCTGGAACGCCACATGCCCCCGGGCGTCGAATGGAACCGGCCGGAAGGCGGCATGTTCGTGTGGCTGAAGCTGCCGAAGCACATCAACACGATGAAGCTGCTTGAGCAGGCGATCGCGCAAAACGTGGCCTTCGTGCCGGGCGGCCCGTTCTTCGCGAACGAAGCCGAGCACAATACGATGCGTCTCTCGTTCGTGACGGTGCCGCCCGCCACGATCGACGAAGGCGTGGCGAAGCTCGGCGCGCTGATCCGCGCGAGCGTCTGATTCTTCGAGCCGCGCGGACGGACTTCGCGCGCGTTCACCCAGTTTCCAGTTACGAGGAGCAACCGATGACATCGAACGTATACGACAAGCTGAAGGCACTCGGCATCGAACTGCCCGTCGCGGGCGCGCCCGCCGCCGCTTACGTGATGAGCGCGCAGAGCGGCAACACGGTGTATCTCTCCGGACACATCGCGAAGAAGGAAGGTAAGGTGCATGTCGGCAAGCTCGGCGACAACATCTCGACCGAAGAAGGCAAGGCTGCGGCGCGCAGCGTCGCCATCGACCTGATCGCGACGCTGCACGCGCACGTCGGCGATCTGAACCGCGTGAAGCGGATCGTCAAGGTAATGAGCCTCGTGAATTCGACCTTCGATTTCACCGAGCAGCACATCGTCACGAATGGCGCGTCCGAATTGATCGCTGAAATTTTCGGCGATGCGGGCAAGCACGCGCGCTCGGCGTTCGGCGTCGCGCAGATTCCGCTCGGCGCGTGCGTCGAGATCGAGTTGATCGCGGAAGTCGCGTAAAGCACATAAGGCGCGCCTTCCGTCGCCCTTCAAGCGAAACCCGACGCGCTCACGCCGTCGGGTTTTTTTGTGTCCTGCCCCAACTCCTCACGCTCATGTCCTCGCGCACCGTTCAGTTCAAACAGGTCGATGTCTTCACGCCGGTTCCGTTCAAGGGCAATCCGCTCGCGGTGATCTTCGACGCCGAAGGCCTCACGACGCAGCGCATGCAGGAAATCGCGCGCTGGACCAATTTGTCGGAGACGGCGTTTCTCATGCCGCCGACCAATCCGCGCGCCGACTATCGCGTGCGCATTTTCACGACGGCGGTCGAATTGCCGTTCGCCGGGCATCCGACGCTCGGCAGTGCGCACGCGCTCATCGATGCTGGCTACACGCCGAAGACGCCCGGCCGGCTCGTGCAGGAATGCGGCATCGGACTCGTGACGCTCGCCGAGCGCGGCAACGTCGATGGCGGCGAGTGGGCGTTCGCCGCGCCGCCCGCCGCCATCGCGCCGCTGTCCGACGCGCAAAGCGAGCGCCTCGCCGCCGCACTCGCGCCCGCCGTAATCGATTTCAGCGCGCCGCCCGCCGCCGTCGACAACGGTGCGCCGTGGCTCGTCGTGCGCGTGGAGGATGCGGCGCAGTGCCTCGCGATGTCGCTGCGCGGCGCGGCGCGCGAGTCGCTTGCGACGCTGGTCGCGGATGTGGGCACGCACGGCATCGCCGTGTATGGCCCACACGAAGCCGGCGAACCCGCGACCTTCGAACTGCGCGTGATCCTGCTCGGCGCGGAAAACATCGAAGATCCGGTGACGGGCAGCGCGAACGCCGCGCTCGCCACCCTGCTGCGCGCGCAGGACCAGCGGCCAGGCCAGAGTTTCACCGTGCGCCAAGGCACGGCGCTCGGCCGCGAAGGCCGCGTGAGTATCGAATACGACGACGCGGGCGACGGCGCACCGATCTGGATCGGCGGTGCTTCGGTAACTGTGATCGACGGCACATTCCGTATCTGAAACAATGACCTACGTGCTGCGCGAGGCCGCGCGTATACCCCCAAGCGCCGCCCCTTTCTTAATTTTGGTGGCTTCGCTACTATCTGAACAATCGGGGATCGGAACGCAATGACGGTTCACATCGGCAAACGACAGGCGTCGTGAGAGAGTGAACCGCTCGCGCCGCAGCGCAAACGTATGCATTTAATGACACCGAATGCTCGCCGTCTCGCTCATGCCGGGCTTCGGGCGCTGCTGCAGGAAACGGCTCGCGAAACGGCCGTCGCGCGCGCTCTTGACGTTGATCGAGATGTGGATCGGCTCTCGGAGAAAGCATCCGCCGATCATCCGCTGCGCGCCGCGCACGGTATATTCACTCGTTTCGGTCGAACGCCTCAAAACATGCATCGCTTCATCCCACTCGCGCAGTTCGCAGCATGCAAGGCGCCAGGCGACAGCGCGCTGACGGACGCCCCATGAAGCGCACGCGCTCCCATGCCTTCTCCGACACCATCTTCGGCGCGCCGTCGGTGCGGCGCCGGCGCGCGCTTCTCGCGATTCCCGTGCTCGGCACCTTCGTGCTCGTGCTTCTGTGGGCGGTGATCTTCGCCCGGCTCTCGGTCGAGCGCGAAGCGACCACGCATGAATCGATGGCGTCCGCCGCCATTCTCTCGTCGGCGCTCGAACAACACACCATCAAGGCGATCCATCAGGTCGACCAGATCACGCGCTTCGTCAAATACGAGTACGAGAAGTCGCCCGACAACTTCGATCTGGTCGCAACTGTCGAGAAAGGCGTCGTGCAGAGCGACACGCTGGTGCAGGTTTCGCTCATCGACGAATACGGGACGTTGATTGCTAATACTTCCGATCCGCATCCGAAGCCGATCGATCTCTCCGATCGCGAGCACTACAAGGTCCACGCGCATTCGAACGACGATCTGCTCTACATCAGCCGCCCGGTGCGCGGTCGCGTGTCCGGGCTCTGGACGCTGCAGATCACGCGGCGGCTCAATCATGCCGACGGCTCGTTCGCGGGCGTCGTGGTCGTGTCGGAAGACCCGGCGTATTTCACGAACGACTTCTACAACGTCGCGTCGATCGGGCGCGAAGGCGTGATCGCGGTCGTGTCGGACAACGGCTCCGTGCTCGCGCGCAGCACGGGCGGCAGCCTCGCCGAGAGCGCCGCCGCGAATACCGCCGCGAGCGCCGCGGCGAAAGGCAATGCGCACAGCGCCCCGGGCGATCGCGCCCACGCCGCGTTCAGCGCGACCGGCGTGTATCCGACGACCGACCATGCGTCGGGCATCTACGTCGATCCGATCGATCACGTGAAGCGCATCATGTCGTACCGGCATATCGACGGCTATCCGCTCGGCGTGCTCGTCGGCCTCTCCGAGCGCGAGGAGATGATCGACTACAACCACACGCGCAACGTCTATCTGCTGATGGCGAGCTTCATCTCGCTCGCGATGCTCGGCTTCTTCGCGGTCGCGACGGGTCTCATCGGCAAGCTGCTCGGGCGCGAGCGCGAGATGACGCATCTCGTCGAATACGATCTGCTCACAGGCCTGCGCAACCGTTACTCGACGCTGCGCGCGCTCAGGCTGGACGTGGCGCAACCGGAGAACATCGGGCGGCTCGCGCTGCTGTTCATCGACCTCGACAACTTCAAGACGGTGAACGACACGCTCGGTCACAACGCCGGCGACATCGTGCTGCAAATGACGGCCTCGCGGCTCGCGGAAACAGTCGGGCAAAGCGGCACGCTCTCGCGCATCGGCGGCGACGAGTTCGTGGTCGTCGTGAAGGGCGACGATGTCGAGCAGCGCGCGGTCACGCTCGCCGACGATATCTCGACGATGTTCGCCACGCCCTTCGACGTGCGCGGCAGCGCGTTCGTGCTGCATGCGAGCATCGGCATCGCACTCTTCTCGGTGTCGAACGAGAGCGAGATCGATCTCTTGAAGAAGGCCGACCTCGCGATGTACAGCGCGAAAGACGCCGGCCGGAACTGCTATCAGTTCTATTCGCCGCAGTTGTCGCATCGCGCGGACCATCTCATGAAGTGGGAACAGCAACTGCGCGTCGCGTTGACGGAGCAGCAACTCTTCCTCGTCTATCAGCCGAAGATCGATCTGACGCGCCGCTGCATTACCGGTTTCGAGGCGCTGGTGCGCTGGAATCATCCGCAGCACGGTCTCATTCCGGCGAACGAGTTCATACCTGTGGCGGAATCGACCGGACTGATCGTCGCGGTCGGCGATTTCGTAATCCACACCGCGTGCAAGGAGCTCGCGCAATGGCAGCGCGACGGCTATACGGGACTTTCGCTCGCCGTGAACATCTCGGCCGTGCAGTTCTGGCGCGGCGACTTGCTGGAGACGGTCGCGCGCGCGATCGAGACGAGCGGCATTCCGCCCGACAAGCTGGAGCTCGAAATCACCGAAACCGTGATGGTCGAGTATCCGGAACTGGTGCAGGAGAAAATCGTCGCGCTGAAGCGCCTGGGCGTGCGCATCGCGCTCGACGACTTCGGCACGGGATACTCGTCGTTGTCGTATCTGAACCGCTTCTCGGTCGACACGTTGAAGGTAGATCGCTCGTTCATTCAGGCGATTCCCGAAGACCGCAGCGTGTGCGTGATGGTGTCGGCAATCGTCAATCTGGCGCGCTCGCTCGGGCTGACGGTGGTCGTCGAAGGCACGGAGCGCGAGGAGCAGATCGCGTGGCTCGCCGCGCTCGGCCCGGTGGAAGCGCAAGGCTTTCTGTTCTCGCGTCCGGTTCCGGCGGATGGCGTGCAGGCGCTGCTCGATCGCTTCGGCGTGTGCGGATGGCCGCGCGGACAATCGCCCCGTTCGATCAAAGGCGAGGGATCGGAGACGCCGAGCACCGCGCTCACCGACGAGCGCGGCGGTTGAATCAGAAGCCGCGCGACAACACCGCCGTGCCGATCGTCACGACGCCCAGCACCAGGTTGATCACGACGAGCCGTCTCACGGTGCCGACCGCTCGCGCGCCATCGGGCCAGTTCTGAGCCTGCACCGCGCGGCGAATGCGCGGAAACACGGCGAAGCGGATATGACCGAAGATCAGCATCATCACGATGCCGAGACCGGCCATGGCGTGCAGCGTCCACGCCGCGTGGCCGCCGCCGAATTCCATGAGCAGGAAGCCGCCCGTGAGCAGAATCACGATCACCGAGGCGCCCACCCAGTTGAAGAAGCGCGCGAAGACCGATTCCCAAAGCGGCAGGCGCATCTGCGGCGTGAGATCGCCGAGCGCGGGACGCAGGCAGAAATGCGCGAAGACCATTCCGCCTATCCAGACGGCGACGCCGAGCAAATGCAGAAAAAGCGCCGCTTCGATGGCTTTGTTCATTGTGTTCCCGAGCTCGATTCGTTGACTGAAGTTCGGCCGTTCGACTAAGTCAGCGCACGTCAGTTCCACATCAGTTTCGCATCAGGTCAAATCGGCTTGAGATAACCCCGTAAAAAAACGCCTCGCCGCTTGTTCGCGACGAGGCGTTTTTATCGATGATGTCCGCACGCGCGATGCCGTTATATCGGCATCGCCTCATGCGGCGTCGAGGTTCATCCCTCGAAGACCGGCCGCAAATCCGTCACCTTCAACGACGAATCCGGCGCACGCCCCTTCCTCGCGCGCTTGCCCAGATGCAGTTGCAATTGCGATCCGCTGAGCTTCTCGTCCTTCGCCTTGCCGCCGCGACCGGTGCCGATCATGACCACGCCGCGCGCATCGATCGCGAGCGCCTGACGCAGCGTTTCCTTCGCATCGAGGCCCATCAGGATGACGCCGCGCCCGCCGCCCGACAGCGTCTTCATCTCGTCCATGCCGAAGACGAGCAGCTTGCCCGCGCTCGACAGGCACGCGACATAGTTCGCGCCGGGGATAACCGGCATCGGCGCGAGCGGCGCCGCGCCTTCATCGATGGTCATGAACGACTTGCCGGCCTTCTGGCGGCTCACCATGTCGCCGAGCTTCGCAATGAAGCCGAAGCCGTTGCTCGACGCCAGCAGCAGCGGCTGATCCGCATTCGCCGCGAAGTAATGCAGCAGATGCGTGCCCGATTCCAGCTCGATCAGCGACGTTACCGGCACGCCGTCGCCGCGTCCGCCCGGCAAGACCGCAACCGGCACCGAATACACGCGCCCCTTGCTGCCCCACGCGACGAGCGAATCCGGCGTGCGCGCCAGGAACGCCGCGTAGAGGCCATCGCCCTGCTTGAACGTGAAGCCCGCCGGATCGAGCCCGTGGCCCTTCAGCGCGCGCACCCAGCCCTTTTGCGACACAACGACCGTCACCGGTTCGTCGACGACACGCGTCTCGAACGTCGCGCGCTTTTCCTGCTGGATGAGCGTGCGGCGGTCGTCGCCGTATTGCTTCGCGTCCGCTTCGATTTCCTTGATGAGCACGCGCTTCATCGCCGCGTCGCTGTTGAGCAGTTCTTCGAGCCGGGCCTTTTCATCGCGCAAGTCGGACAACTCCTGCTCGATCTTGATTGCTTCCAGCCGCGCCAACTGACGCAGACGGATTTCGAGGATGTCCTCCGCTTGCCGGTCGGAGAGATTGAAGCGCGCGATTAGCGCCTGCTTCGGCTCGTCGGACTCGCGAATGATGCGAATGACTTCATCGATATTCAGGAAGACGATCATGCGTCCTTCGAGAATATGAATGCGGTCGTTGACCTTGCCGAGGCGATGCTGCGTGCGCCGCGTCACCGTGACGAAGCGAAAGCCGATCCACTCGTGCAGGATCTCGACGATGCCCTTCTGACGCGGCCGGCCATCCGCTCCGATCATCACGAGGTTGATCGTCGCGTTCGATTCGAGGCTCGTATGCGCGAGCAGCGAATTGACGAACTCGGTCTGATCGAGGCGGCTCGACTTCGGTTCGAACACGAGCCGCACGGGCGCGTCGCGGCCGGACTCGTCGCGCACGGCGTCGAGAAGCGCGAGCATGGACTGCTTGGTCTGCACTTGCTCGGGCGTGAGCGTCTTCTTGCCGAGCTTGATCTTGGGGTTGGTGAGTTCCTCGATTTCTTCGAGCACTTTCTGGCTCGACACGCCCGGCGGCAATTCGGTGATGACGACCTGCCACTGCCCGCGCGCCAGTTCCTCGATCTTCCAGCGTGCGCGCACTTTCAGGCTGCCGCGTCCGGTCTCGTAGGCGGCCGAGATTTCCGCCGGCGAGGAAATTATTTGCCCGCCGCCGGGGAAATCCGGCCCGGGCACTTTCTCCATCAAACCGGCGTGGCCGATCTTCGGATCGCGGATCATCGCGACCGCGGCCTGCGCGACTTCGCGCAGATTGTGCGACGGAATCTCGGTCGCGAGGCCCACCGCGATACCCGACGCGCCGTTCAGCAACAGGAACGGCAAGCGCGCGGGCAAGCGCTTCGGCTCTTCGAACGAGCCGTCGTAGTTCGGCATGAAATCGACCGTGCCCTGATCGATTTCATCGAGCAAAAGACGCGCGATCGGCGTGAGGCGCGCTTCGGTGTATCGCATGGCCGCGGCGCCGTCGCCGTCGCGCGAGCCGAAGTTGCCCTGACCGTCGATGAGCGGATAGCGCATCGAAAAGTCCTGCGCGAGACGCACGAGCGCGTCGTACGCCGATTGATCGCCGTGCGGGTGATACTTGCCAAGCACATCGCCGACCACGCGCGCCGACTTAACCGGCTTCGCGCCGGACGCGAGGCCCATCTCGCTCATCGCGTAGAGAATGCGGCGCTGCACGGGCTTTTGCCCGTCGCAGACATCGGGCAGCGCGCGGCCCTTCACCACGCTCACCGCGTAGTCGAGATAAGCGCGCTCGGCGTAATCGCCGAGCGTCAGTTGTTCGCCGTCCGGTGCTGCCTGTTCGGCGAAGAGATCGTCTGTGATTCCCATCGAATATCCGTGTTAATGCGTTCGCGTCAGATGTCCGCTTCGACTTCGTTACCCTTCTCTTCGAGCCAGCTTCGGCGCGATGCCGCTTCGCCCTTGCCCATCAGCATGGTCATGCGCGAAACGGTGAGATCGAAGCCGAGGTCGCCGAGCGCGACCGGCAGAAGGCGGCGCGTGTCGGGGTTCATCGTCGTGTCCCAGAGCTGCTCGGCGCTCATTTCGCCGAGACCTTTGAAGCGGCTGATGGTCCATGCGGTTTCGCGCACGCCGTCCTTGCGCAGCTTGTCGAGGATCGCTTCAAGTTCGCCTTCGTCGAGCGCGTAAAGCTTCTGCGCGGGCTTCTTGCCGCGTGCGGGCGCATCGACGCGGAACAAGGGCGGACGCGCGACGCACACGTGAGAGCGCTCGATCAGCTGCGGGAAATGCTTGAAGAAAAGCGTGAGCAGCAGAACCTGAATGTGCGCGCCGTCGACGTCCGCATCGGAGAGAATGCAGATCTTGCCGTAGCGCAGATTCGACAGATCGATCTTCTCGTCCGGACCGTGCGGATCGACACCGATCGCCACCGCGATGTCATGCACTTCGTTGTTCGCGAAGAGCCGGTCGCGTTCCGTTTCCCAAGTGTTCAGCACCTTGCCGCGCAACGGGAGAATCGCCTGGAACTCCTTGTCGCGGCCCATTTTCGCGGAGCCGCCCGCCGAGTCGCCTTCGACGAGGAACAGTTCGTTGCGGGCGATATCGGTCGATTCGCAATCGGTGAGCTTGCCCGGCAACACGGCGACGCCCGAGCTTTTCTTCTTCTCGATCTTTTGGCCGGCACGCGTGCGCGCCTGCGCCTGACGGATCACGAGTTCCGCGAGCTTCTTGCCGTACTCGACGTGCTGATTGAGCCACAACTCCAGCGCGGGACGCGAGAACGACGACACGAGCTTCACCGCGTCGCGGCTATTGAGACGTTCCTTGATCTGCCCTTGAAATTGCGGATCGAGAACCTTCGCGGACAGCACGAACGACACGCGCGCGAACACGTCTTCAGCGAGCAGTTTCACGCCCTTCGGCTGCAGGTTGTGAATCTCGACGAAGTTCTTCACCGCCTGAAACAGGCCGTCGCGCAAGCCGGATTCGTGCGTGCCGCCCGCGGGCGTCGGAATCAGATTCACATAGGATTCGCGCAGAAGCGGCCCTTCCTCGCTCCACGCGACGACCCACGACGCGCCCTCGCCTTCCGCGAAGGTTTCCTCGGTGTTCTTCGAGCTTTCGGCATAGCGCTCGCCTTCGAACAAGGGGATCAGCAATTCGCTGCCGCCCATGCCTTCGAGCAGATAACCGCGCAGGCCGTCTTCGTATTTCCAGGTCTGACGCTCGCCCGTCTTCTCGATGATGAGCGCCACTTCGACGCCCGGCAGCAGCACGGCCTTCGAACGCAGAAGACGCTGCAACTCGCCGAGCGGCAGATTCGCGGAATCGAAGTACTTCGGATTCGGCCATGCGCGCACGCGCGTGCCGCTTTTCTTCGCGCCGCGTTCGGCCGCGCGCGTGGTGAGTTGTTCGATGACGTCGCCATTGGAAAACGCGAGTTGCGCGACTTTGTTGTCGCGCCAGACGGTCACTTCGAGACGCGTCGCGAGCGCGTTCGTCACCGAGACGCCCACGCCGTGCAGACCGCCCGAAAACGTATAGGCGCCACCCGCGGCTTTATCGAACTTGCCGCCCGCGTGGAGTCGCGTGAACACGATCTCGACCACGGGCACGCCTTCTTCCGGATGCATGCCGAACGGAATGCCGCGACCGTCGTCCTCGACCGACACGGAGTTGTCGTTGTGCAGCGTGACGATGATTTGCTTGCCGTAGCCGCCGAGCGCTTCGTCGGAGGCGTTGTCGATCACTTCCTGAATGATGTGCAGCGGATTCTCGGTCCGCGTGTACATGCCGGGCCGCTGCTTGACCGGCTCCAGGCCCTTGAGCACCTTGATCGATGCTTCGCTGTAGCCGGCTGCCTTGGCGTTCATGACGAGGCGTTGGCCCCGTTCGGTGCCTGTCGCCATTGCGCTGCATTTTTTCGTGGACATAGTTGAACGTTGATCCGGCTCTCGGACGCTTGCGGGGACATGCCACGACGCGACGCCCGATCTGCCGGCAAATGCTTGATGTTGTGCCTGGCCGGATGCCTTGAAAGCGAGGCGGGAAACCGCCCGCCGATCCGAGCCGCGCTAGGAGAATAGCGGTTTTCGCCCGCCGCGCCCACCTCGGTGCGATAAAACGCGCCACATGCACGGCCGCTCACGCATGATTCGCGTTCACGCATTCGACCCATGCGCGGCCCGCGAAAACGCTTACTTGCGCTTCGCTTCTAGCTCTTCCCAGCGCTCAAGTGCGACGAGCAATTCCTCTTCGATCGCCGCGTGGCGCTCGGAAAGACGCGTGCCTTCCTTCGCGTCCTTGGCAAAGATCGAGCCGTCTTCGAGCTGCGCGCCGATCGCCTTCTGCTCGTCTTCGAGTTCGGCGATACGTCCCGGCAGCGCTTCCAGTTCACGCTGCTCCTTGAACGACAGCTTCACCGTGCGCTGCGCATTGCGGCCCGCCGCGCTGTCCTTCGGCGCGTCGTCTTTCGGCGTTTCCTTCGCGGTCTGCCGCGCCGCCTCTTCCGCGATGCGCTCCGAACGTTCGCGCTGAATCTGCCAGTCCGAAAAACCGCCGACATACTCGCGCCACTTGCCGCCGCCCTCCGCCGCGAACACCGACGTCACGACGTTGTCGAGGAACGCGCGGTCGTGGCTCACGAGCAGCACGGTGCCGTCGTAGTCGGACAGCAGTTCTTCGAGCAGTTCGAGCGTCGGGATGTCGAGATCGTTGGTCGGTTCGTCCAGCACGAGCACGTTCGCGGGCCGCGCGAAAAGGCGCGCGAGCAGCAGCCGATTGCGCTCGCCGCCAGAGAGCGATTGCACCGGCGAACGCGCGCGCTCGGGCGCGAACAGGAAGTCGCCGAGATAGCTCATCACGTGCTTCTTCACGCCGTTCACTTCGACCCATTCGCTGCCGGGGCTGATGGTGTCGGCGAGCGATTTGTCGAGATCGAGCTGCGCGCGCATCTGATCGAAGTACGCGACCTGAATGTTGGTGCCGGCGCGCACGCGGCCTTCGTCGGGCTGCAGCTCGCCCAGAATGAGCTTGAGCAGCGTGGTCTTGCCCGCGCCGTTCGGGCCGACGAGACCAATCTTGTCGCCGCGCATGACCGTCGCCGTGAAGCCCTCGACGATCGTGCGCGCGCCGTAGCGCTTGGTCACATCGGTCAGTTCGGCGACGATCTTGCCGGACTTCTCGCCCTGCCCGACATCGAGCCTGACATTGCCCTGAACGTTGCGGCGCTCGGCGCGATCGTTGCGCATTTCGACGAGCCGCGCGATACGCCCGACGCTGCGCGTGCGCCGCGCCTCGACGCCCTTGCGAATCCACACTTCCTCTTGCGCGAGCAGTTTGTCGAATTTGTCCTGCTCGATTTTTTCGACTTCGAGCTGTTGCGCCTTCCTCGTCTGATACGCGCTGAAATTGCCCGGATAGGACAGCAACCGTCCGCGATCCAGTTCGACGATGCGCGTCGCCACGCGATCGAGAAACGCGCGATCGTGCGTGATGAAGAGCAGGCCCGTGCGCAACGTGATGAGCAGCTCTTCCAGCCAGCGGATACCGTCGAAGTCGAGATGGTTGGTCGGCTCGTCGAGCAACAGCACGTCGGGCTGCACGACGAGCGCGCGCGCCAGCGCCACGCGCTTTTTCATGCCGCCGGACAGGTCGCCCGCGCGGACGTCGCCGTCGAGGCCGATCTGCGCGAGCGTCGTCGCGACGCGCGTGGGCCAGTTCCACGCGTCGCGCATGTCGAGCGCCGATTGCAGTGCGTTCATGCGCGCGAGCAGCGCGTCGTGCTGCGCGCCTTCGGGTGTGTCGGCGAGCGCGTGCGCGACGGCGTCGTACTCGTCGAGCAAGGCGCGCGCTTCGATGAGACCGGAGGCGACCACATCGAACACGGAGGCGTCAAGATCGAACTCGGGTTCCTGCGGCACGTAGACGGTCGAGAGCTCGCTCTGACGCGTGACGATGCCGTCATCGGGCGCGGCGAGTCCCGCGACGATCTTGAGGAGCGACGACTTGCCGGCGCCGTTGCGGCCGATCAGCCCGACACGCTCGCCCGCT
Organism: Caballeronia glebae; assembly: GCF_001545035.1. Lineage (GTDB taxonomy): Bacteria > Pseudomonadota > Gammaproteobacteria > Burkholderiales > Burkholderiaceae > Caballeronia > Caballeronia glebae. The sequence continues at coordinate 23,321 of NZ_FCOJ02000067.1, read as the reverse complement.
TCGAGCGAGAAGTCGGCGTGGTCGAGCAATGCGACATGGCCGAACGCGAGCTGCGCGTCCGAAATGGAATAAAGCGACATGGGGAAAACCGGATGAATGGCGAAGAATCGGCGGCGAAACGCGGCAACCGATGGAAGCGGCCATTGTACCGGGCGCGGCGCGCGATAACCCGCGGCGCATCCACCACTGGCCGAACGGACGAGGCGCGCAACGCCATCAGACAGGAAGGCCGCCCGGATGCGCTTTCGCTGCGGCCTTCGCTCGTGTCGTATCGAAAGAGCGCGTTACTGCACGTGCACCTTGATCGTCTGGCTCATTTCCGGCCCGTAAGAGCGGTGCGCGCCGTCGCCGAACTGCATCGTCAGCGTGTGATCGCCGGGCGGCAGTTTCACGTCGGCTTCGGTCTGGCCCTTGCCGAAGTGCAGCGACGTGTCGTTCGCCGGAATCACGGTGCCCTTGGGCAACGGCTTGCCATCGATCAGCAGATGGTGATGGCCGGTGCCGTCCGTCATCGTGCCCGCCGGCGCGACCGACATGCCGTCGACGCCGAATTTCACGTGCACGGGACTCGTGACGGTCGCGCCATCCTTCGGCTCGACGAAATAGACGCGCGCCTGCGCATGCGCCGCGCCGGCATACTGCGCGAGCAGGACCGCGCCCGTCAGCATCGCACTCAAGAGTTTCTTGTTCATCGTTTTCTCCACGTTGTGAAACTGGTCGATGGCGCGAGTCGGCGCCGAGGCGTCGAAAAGCATACACCGGGCTTTCGGAACACCGGAATCGGGACCAATCCTGCCGACGCCGATCGGGGAACGATCGCGCCGATTCCTGTAAGATGCCGGGTCGCCGCGCCGCGCATCGTCTTCGAACGCACGCGGCCCGTTTATTTCTTTCGAATCAAGAGTCTGTCGTGAGCGAAGTCATCGAATACAAGAGCTGGGTCTGCCTGATTTGCGGCTGGATCTATAACGAGGAAGAAGGTCTGCCTGACGACGGCATCGCGGCCGGCACCCGTTTCGACGACATTCCCGGCGACTGGCGCTGCCCGCTGTGCGACGTGGGCAAGGCAGATTTCGTCGTCGTCGAGTTCTGATTCGTATTGCCGGGCTGTTGCGCGCGGCAATGCTGTTTCGTTTTTCAGCGCGCCACCGCGATCAACTCGCGGCTCGCCGGGCTAACCGGCGCGCGGTTCCAGTCTCCGTACCAGTCGATTTTCGCGAAACCCGCATCGGTCAGCGAGCGCGCGAGTTCGTCCAGCGTGCGAAAGCGCAGTTCGCTCGTGGCGCTGAGCGTTTCCTCCGGCGCGCCGGGCGTCGGCATGAAGTGGTAATGCGTCGTGAACGCCGCGCGTCCGGTCGAAACCGGATCGGGTTCGGCGCACCGCTCCTGCCACACTTCCACCGTGCTTCCATCCGGCGCTTCGACGCGTCTCGACGAACCTGCGCGCGTCCAGTTTTCCCAAGCGCGCGCCGCCGGATTGCGGCTTTCGAACGCGATCGCGCCGCCCGGCCGGATCGCGCGGCGCGCGGCCCTGAGCGTCGAAAGGAACGCGGCATCGTCGAGAAAGACTTGCGCGACGTGGCCCGTCATCACGAGCAAATCGGCCGCGCCGACGAACGGCAGCGCGCTCGCATCGCCTTCGATCCACGTCACTTTGTCGCCTTCGGGACGCGTGCGCGCGACGCGCAGCATCTGCGGCGACGGATCGATGCCCGTCACGCGATGTCCGCGCTTCGCCAGCTCGCAGGCAAGCAGTCCCGTGCCGCAGCCCAGATCGACGATATGCCCCGCCGATTGCGCCAGTTCCAGATAAAACGCCGTATCGGCCGAGAACGGATTGAGGACGTCGTACAGCGCGACGAGGCGCGGATCGTCGTAGAGCATCAGCGGGCCTCGTAGGCGAGCGCGTCGCGCATCGGCTGGCTGCCGATCATGATCGGACCGGTGAACGGCGTATCGAGATCGAGGATCACGAGCACCGCCGAGGCGATCGACAGCGCGCCGAGCATGATCGTCACGAGCGAAAGCGCGTTGCGCGGCGCGATCAGCCCGAAGCATAGAAAGATGATCAGCAGCCAGCCGACGAGAATCCGGTCGAACGGATAGGAAATCGATCCGTGCGCCTCCTCGATCAGCTTCCAGCGCAACGCGATCAGTTGCTCGAAACGCGCGGCAGCTTCGGCGGCGAGCTGGCGATGATAGTCGTCGCGCGGATCGAGCAGACGCACTTCGCGCTGGCCTTGGCCCAGGATCGCGCCGAGCGTGCTGCTCGCGAGGCTGTCGGTCTTCGTCGACGGTTCGATATCCGGATACTCGCCGGGCGGCCGCGGCTCGTTCGGCCACGTGCTCGCCACCGCTGCCGCCGTGTATGTGCGCAGGAGCCGGCGCGCGTGATCGAGTTGAGTGCCGTAGTCGCGCATCGTGCGATCCAGTTCGATGATCGAGGTCGCGTAGCTGCGCATGTCGCTGTTGGTCGTGTCGAAAACCGTTTTCGCCGATGCGGTCAGAAGGCCGAGCACGAGCGCCGCGAAAGTGACCAGCATGCCGACGAGCAACTGGATCAGTTGCACCGTCTCCTGCGCCTTGTGTTCCTCGGGCAAGAGCGGCCGCACGATCGCGCCGATGCCCGTGCTGGCCAGCAGGAGAACGAAGACAAGCACCGCGGATTGGATTTCCGTCATGAGCGCGCGAGCCGTGATGGCGTGACCGGAGTGGACGCATTATCGGCGGGAAAGCGCGCGCGGTCCAATGAGAAGCGGGTGTGGCGAATGGGGGAGAAGCTGCGCGCTGCGCCGCAGGAAGAAGCAACGAGCAGCGACAAGCGGCATGTGGGAATCGTGGTCCCCCCGGCAGGTTTCGATTGTCTAATTTCCGGGGAGTCGATCAGAGGGGCGCATGGGGCCGAGACCCAATTCTATCAAGGCTCCCAGACTGAAGGCAAGCGCCGCATACACCCACCCGTCCCTGGCCGTGTAGTACCTCCTGTAGCCGGTTTGTAGTACCCGACTTCCCAGGACGGCCCCGGCCCCTACCGGGGGTGACCTTACCAGGAAAACAGGCCCCCCATTTCTGCGGGGCCCCCGGGGGGGCGTAGGGGCCTTTCCTTTCGGACTTTTGGAAATTCCTGGCGGAAGACTCCAGGCACGAAGTCTTAACAACGACAACAACGCCCGGTCCAAATGACGGTTTTTTGAAAGCCTCTGAAATGCGGCATGGAGGGGTACCTTGAAAACCCCGAACCAAGATAAACTCAGACGAAACGTGCGCGAGTCAATACGCGCCGCCGAGACCTGGCCTCAAAATCACAACGACAAACAACGGGGAACAGCATGAAGCAACGGCAGCGCGACGAGTACATCCGGATGCGGGAAGAGGAGGTGTACGGACGGCGCGAGCCGACGTTCGGCCAAGTCAGCCTTCCGGCAATGGCGCGAACCAGCGACGAGATAATCAGCCGAGCAGAAGCTGCCTATCAGCGAGCCGAAGAGGCCGATTACCAGTACCGCCTCCATAACCGCATCGCGTACACCAAACTCGCCCTTTGGCTCTTGGTCTGGTTCGGCATGGTCTGTCTATGCGACGTGGGTGCCCGGGCGGTAGCGCCGCGCGATCCCGACCTGTTCAGGTATGCCTTCGCGGCCCTTGGGACCGCTGCGATGCTACTCATCACCTTCTGGCGAACGGTCTGGCGGCTGATGTGGTGGTTCATCGGCCTTGTGATCGTCCTCGCGATCATCAAAGGCGCGTTCCTGATTGTCTTTACCCTTTAATCCTGTGCCTACGCTTGTAAATGACCGACGAACCTAACTACCTGGAAGCCCTTCGCAGCGATCTGTGCCATGCACTTGGGGAAGCCGTCTGGGCGTTCTCCATGATCGAGCGGCTAACTTACAGGTACATGAAGGCGCTGTCTTCTGAGCCGCTACACGAACTCATGGCGGACCAGGGATTCAATGCCCGAATAAAGCTCGTCAAGCGCCTGATTGACAGGCTCCAGGGCCAGGACGAAGAGAAGACATACGCCCTGCACTATGTGAGGCGGGCCGAGCAGTTGGCCGCAACACGGAACATGGTCGCCCATAATCCATGGCAGATAAGGGTGGACTTCCAGACTGACGAGTTCAAAAGCGCCATTCGTAAATTCGAGGACGATAGGCCAGGTCTCGACATAGCCGAGGTCAGGCGGTTCGCCGCTGACGCGCAAGAGGCTGCCTCTGGACTTGAGTACGCCTTGGGCAACCTCAGGTTCCGAGGTCCCTAATGCTGCCGTGCGGGTCCGGATGATAGCGGCGCGACCGGGTCTCATGGAAACGCCTCAAGTTTCGCAAGCTCCTGCCGTATACGGGTTACTGAGGCTTTGAAAGGAGGGTCCCGGTGGCGATTTCTACGTTTTCATCGCGAATCCGTATAACCCACTCACCAAAACGCACACATATAGGGTCCAGACGAAGCTAATCCATGTGTTCGGTAAGCCAGCCTTTCTCAGGCGATTACTGGCGTTAGTTACAGCCAACTGCATCAGCCAAAGCGAGGTCATCCACAGCAGCACTGCTGCCACCCCGCAGGCAATTCCTCGAAAGGTCGAGTACGAACCCTGCTTGATAAGCCAGACCCCTGCCGCACCCACGGCTGCTGAGGTAGCGAGATTACGGACGTGTTCGAAGACAGCTTTCGTGGCCTCGTTGTCCGCAGCGATTCGGTCGATGAAAAACGGCATGAAGGAGAATCGAAACTCAAAAAAGCCATCTTATCGTGCGGCAGCGCGAACCTCATAGGAAGGTAGCAGCCGCCCCCCTATCCCGGTACCTCCGCAAAGTGTCAGAATCCACACAGGCCCATCTACGCTTCACGAACATCATGAAACCCCACCCACGCCCCTTCACCCTGCGGATTCAGCAAAATCCTGACGGCAGATGGACTGGGACGGTGATTGCCGCTGATGCGAAAGAAGTTGCAAGGGTTAAGGGATGCGGCAGCCCTGAGGAGGTCGAGCAGGTAGCAATGGAAGAGGGGTTCTATCCCGATCATATCGAGCTGGAAGGCCCCTAATTCCCAGAGCGGCCCTCTCGCGCACGATTGCGAACAACAACGCGGTCGAACCTTTAGCCTTCTTTTTGAAGGCGGGTCTCGTGGTGGGGTACTTTCGAATCAAGCTTTGATAATTTCGTTATTTTCCTAACGGTGGTGGCAGGCCGACGCGCCGCCAGCGCAATGCTCTCTCTTCGAGGTCTGATGCGAACGAGTCGGCTGAGCGAATCCGGGCGGTGCCGTCAGCCCTACCAAACGCTTGCTGGGCATGTTCCAACGCGGTAAAGCTGCGGTACAGGAGGAATAGCAGGTTTCGAGATACAGGGACCGCCAGTCCTGCCGAGGACTGCAGCGTGAGCAAATCAAGCTGATGGTCAATCTGCTTCTGGCAATCCTTAAGGGCTGTTTTGATAGTGCTTGGGCCCGAGGCTTCGTCGTACATGATTCCTTCTGCATGGAGTTAGGACTACAGTTATAAGCTAGCTTAATCCATGCCTTGCCCTTGGCTACTTTCACAAGGTGTAAGTCATGACAGCCCCTGTCTGACCGTGTGCCCCCCCCCTGTCAAAAGTCCTGTTGACGAGTTATGCTTGTACCCTCATAATGCAGCCGAACTTGTGACAGGACATGACGGGGAACACATGGCACGCATCGCTTACTACCGAGTCTCCACGCGAGACCAATCCATCGAATCCCAGCGGGCCGCAATGGGAGGCGGGTTCGACAAAGAATTCTCCGACCAGGGCATCAGCGGAACAGTCCTGGCCATGGAGCGCCAGGGCTTCAAAGCCTGCGCCGACTATCTCCGCGATGGAGACACTCTCCAGGTCTTCGCGGTCGACCGCTTGGGGCGCGACAGTATCGACGTGCAGACCACTGTACGCGACCTGAGATCCAAGGGCGTGATTGTCGACGTTCACGGACTGGGGCCGATTGTCGGTGACGCTGGTGAACTAATCCTTGCCCTCCTCGCACAGGTCGCTCAGATGGAGCGTAACCGGATCGCATCCCGCACGGACGCCGGTCGAGAGCTTGCCAAGCAATCCCTCGCAGCCACTGGAAAGACCCACCGAGGCAAGGCCAGCCTGGGTCGCCCTGTCCAGCACGATGCAGCCGCAATCGCCGCGTGGTCCTGGGAGAGCGGAAGCATCACCAAGGCTGCGGAACGCTTCGGGGTCAGCGAGGCGACCGTGAGCAGAGCACGCCGAGCCTTTCCCAGGGCCGCGTAAGGGCACCAAGGGACCGCCGAGGCCGGAGGGCGTCAGCCTCCCGATTCAGCGCGGTCCTCAACAAACACTTCAGAAAAGCGGCGAACAGCCGATAGCCAAGCCAACAGGCGCTGCCCCAATACCAGGGGTGTCGCTATACGAGGAAGAGAAGAAAAAATGCAACACGCGCAGAACCAAGTCAACCAAGCAGCGAACGAGACCAGCAACAACGCGATTGCGTACGTGATCGACCAGCACATCGGATGGGAGCAGGACGAAGACGTGGTCTGAGTCATCGACGCGGCCAATGATGCCGAATGGGAGAACCAGGAGCCGTCCATTCTGAACTGAAGAAGCCTGAGGGGCGGCAAGTACCTGCAGGCCGCCAACGGGCCGCCTTCCATGAAACAATGGTTACGATTGTTCCACGGCAACGCGTTTCAACAGGCAGACGGACCTTTCTAGATAGAACGGGGCGAGCATTGAGCTTCGAGAATGACGTAAGGCAACGCAGGCAAGCTAGGCAGTCAGCGTCCGCTTTCGCCGGTCTCACGAAGACCGCCGTAGCATCAGGCAAGGCCGAAGCGAAGGCGGCAGCGAATAAGGAAGCCCAGAAGCAAGCCAAGGCAGCCGCCGTGCTCCCACGGTCACGTAAGGAAGCCCAGGACCTTTGCAAGCCCTTCTATCGCACTGGTAAGCCCTGCAAGATGGGCCATAAAGCGAAGCGCAATACAGCGACCACGACCTGCACTGAGTGCGAGGCGATTAAGCGAGAAACGGCAGCTTACGAGGCCCTATTCAATCCCGCGCTGCAACGCATAATCGACGACAAAGGGCTAGGCCACCTTGCGCTCTTTTCGCTCGAAGCAATCCAAAATTGGAAGTCACCCAAAGTCTACGCGGCAAACCAGGCCGCAAAGCGCGAAGAGGTAAGGCGGTGGCTCGCGCAGAGAATTGAGAGCAGCACGGTCACTTCATTGTCTCCTGAGACCCTGGAGGCAGCCATGAAAGCGCTGAATCATGGCCATGAAGCACTCGCGAACAGTGACCCGGTAATCGTCGACGCACTCGTAGGGGCCATGCAGGCCTTTGGGATCGGCTGGGGGTCTGCCATGTGGCTCTTGCCAGTGAGGAACGCCAGCAAATAATGATGCGAAAACTGGGGTGTACAGCGGATAATTGCGCAAAGATGCCAATCTGTAAATTAAGTGAAATATACATTGACAAATTTGGATCGCTTATAAGGCAAGGATCTCGAATAAAAGCCTACTCCAAGAAAGAGAGACCGTCCTGACAGCCGGGCGATTAATTGTTGCAGCGGCCAAAACCAGCGCCCTGCCTTATTCAGATCAGCAGAGGTACAGGTGAATCTTGAAGGGTTTGGCTGCACTTGCCGAGAGACCATCCTAATTAGCCGCCTGTGAGTTAGTCGACACGTACGAAATACGGCGGGGGCCTCAGTTTCCCTGTACAACACAGGCCAGCACCACACCGCGCGGCCCCGTAGCACCCCGTAGCATTACCTCTGCTGCAACATCGTTTAGCCTATCCGGCCTCTTCAGGCTATCAACCCCCTAAGCAGTCGCCGCCAGTCCGTTCTAGCTTCCCCTAGGAACCGAGCGGAGGCAATCGCCCATCCGAAGCACCTGTACGCGGTCTCACATTCTATTTTTTTACTGAAGCTCACACGTTAAGGAGTACAAATGAACACACCACAAACGACCAAGGAGCACCGCTCCGCGCCTTCCGCCCCCATCGTCCGCCCCTACGCGAAGCGCGGCACGAAAACAGAAGCCCGCGAAGCAGCCCGCAAGGTCGGACAGAAGACGTTCCTGTTCGCTTGCAACACCCATGGCCTCACGGTCTTTGGGACCGCAGGGGACGGGCACTGCCGGGAATGCACCGCAGCCCGGAAACGCGCCGCCTATGAGCGCCAGAAGCGAGCCGTGCTTGCGAGCGCCGTGACCACAGATCAAGGAGTGATTTGAGATGTCGACTAGCACAGCACCTCTCAGCAAGTCCGCCATGGCCCGCGAGGCCCGCGAACGCGGTGAACGATTCTTCCAAGCGGCCTGCGTGCACCACGGAGAGCAGCCGCACTATGCCAGCACCCGCGCATGCTCAGTGTGCCAAGCGGACCGCAACGCGCCCAAGAACAGCGCTGCAGCCGAGCGATACCGCGACGACCCCGAATACCGAGAGCATGTACGCGACAAGGGCAACAAGGCGCGAAGGAAGCGACGCGAAGACCCAGACTACCGAGAGGCCGAACGGGCATATGAGCGAGAGCGGGAAGCCCATCGAAAGACCGTCGACCCTGCATACGTGCTTCACCGACGCGCAAAAGCGGTGAATGGGAGCGCGGTCCTTCGAATGCGCAAGGGAAAGGAAGCCCGGCCCGACACCGCGATGCCGAGCAAGGAAACGCTGCGCGAGTGCTACGAGTTCGCGTTACGCGCCCCCGAGGGCTGCGAACTCGATCACGGCTGCCCCTTGCGCGGCGTCCACCCCGTGACCGGCAAAGATACGGTTTGTGGTCTGCATGTCCCCTACAACTTGGAGCCGATGACGAAGCGATCCAACACCATCAAGCGCCACTTCTTCGACCCCGAGAACCCCTTGGAATTCCAGAAGCCGTTCAACTCCTTTCCTGGCGGCCAGTTCCACGGAGACCACGCGGAGGACGAGTTCATGCGTTATACGACGCCGACCACCCTGCACATCATGACCATGGCCGAATTCAATGCGGCCATCATCGAAGAGGCCAATGCAGAGATGGAAGAGTTCCTGCACCGCCAGCACAGCGATGAAGCCCCAGTGATCGCCTGAAGCCTCTTCGCTGTCCCCGCGCATAAGTGGTCTAGACCAACCTTCTTTTGTTGCTCTCTGGACCTGCTCGGGGTGTCTATCGACTAGACCAAATATTGAATGACCGTTTGAAGTCTGACTAGGCGCAACTGGTGGCACCTTGGGGACAACCTGCGCTCTTTTGCTGCTCTTTGGTTCCGCTTAGTTGGTCTTGTTTGTTTAATACCGGTCACCTCCCCTATCGGCTCCCTTCCCTCCACTGGTCGTCTGCGGTCTCCCTGTTATGTATATAGGCGAAATCGCGGAGGGCCTTTATCCGTAAGGGGTTGGGGTTTCGAATTCTGATGTAAAACATCGAAAAATGAACTGAACCGATGAAGATCGACAATAAGGAAATCAGGGCTGTAGCGTCCGTGGACAGCCCGACACAAGAACGTTATGAAGCCTTCGGCGGAACCTACAAAGTGGTGCCGAAGGAGCGTCTCCGTGCTGCTGGGTGGCGTGTGACGAAGGGCATGCAACCCGTGACCTATCGCGCCGCTGACACGTGGATCGACAACCAGACCGGCGAGCTTCTGACAAACAGCGAAGCAAAGAAGCGGGGAATCAAGTTGCCGCTGGTCCGCTCCACGTCCGAAAAGATGCTGGACATGTGCGAGTGCGTCGCGGCCTGTACCCCCACGGAACGTCCTTTCGTGTCGTTCCTCCTCGGCATGCGCAACCATCGCGGCGGTCTTGTGGCTCCCTTGGATGCCTTGCTCGACCAATGGATCGCCATTGAACACCCCGATACCTCGACGACCAATAGGGCACGCAAGCGGAAGCAGCTCCGCGCCATCATCGAACGCCGTCAACTGATGGCCAACGAAACGACGATGGCGAGGAATTTAATGCTGCTCAACCCCAATATGACAAAGCAGGATGTGATCGAGGAGGGAGCGAAGCGATATAACCTGCGCATGCGCAATCAGTCCTGTAGTCGACATGTCGAATCGACTGGGCAAACATTATCGGCGATTCGAAGCGCTCTGCCCGCCAAAAACTAGCCTGAGGCGCTAAGTGTTTTCTCTACCGAATGCCTTTAATCGGCTGTACTATAAATCATTCACCGCACCGGAAAGAGAAAGAATTAATTACGACTTTTACCTTTAGAAGGCGTCGGATCAGGAGGGAACAAAAATGAAACGGTCGATCTTGCTTTTTGCGGTGTTCGCATTGTCAACGGGAGTTATCGCGCAAGAGGTCTTGGATAATTACGGGCCGTTCAATCTTGACGGAGGCAAGGTAGCCTGCAAGTCCGACAGCGGTGACGAGATAAAAAAAACGCAATGGTACGAAGCTCCACAAGACAGATACTTCAAAGATTTCCAGGTCTCGACGATTTCTGGGGTTTCGTATCACGGCGACGCAAGTTGCGCAGTCTCCCAAAAATTGGAAAAAAAGGTGTCGCTCAAACTGGCAAATGGCCTATTGGTTGACGTACGAGTACCCTATAAATATGAAGTTCTAGCGCATGCAGACTGCGGGTCAGGGACCGCAGCCACGGCGGTTCACCTTGCTAAAGGCGATCACATCAATGTCGAATGCAACGTGCAGGGCACGTTAGCCAAGTACGAGAAGTAAATCGTTAATTAGGAGCTCAAAAATGAGACTTCGACTGCTAACCGCATCGATCACACTTCTGCTCGCAGGCGCCAGTAGCTCATTTGCGCAAAACGACACCGCGACGGGCGGAAGCAATACGAGCCAATCGACTTATACTCCTGTCCATACGTTTAATAATGGTGCGTCTGTTGGATATCAATCCGCAACTACCGCCACTGGTGGCTATTCCACGGGGGGAGAAAACCAGCCCGTTACTAACAATACAAGGGGAAGCCAAATAAACAGTTCGGGTGGCGTCGGTGCAGCATTCCCAATGCCAGGGGGAGGGAAGAAATAGGCAATTACAGGGGCGTAGTTACGTTACAGGCATCGACATCACCCGCCGCCTCGGATCAAAGAGGCGGTGGATCAAAGGCGTGCGCCCGCCCATCAAGCTGTCTGGTTCGCTTCCTGCCGGCGGTAGGTTATTCGCACGCACAGCAGCACCGCCCGTGCGCCTCCAGATAAGCACGCCGCGCACATAGTCAGCAACCGACGACAACCGCGTTCACTGTTGCGGATGAAGCGCTCGGTGAGCGGCGGCGACACGCCGACTAGGCGTGTACCGGAGCGACTGCTTTTGTCAGCCAGTCCGCGAGGTAGTCCAACGGATAACCGCGCCCATAGTTCGCGCCCATGCCAGGAGTCTTGTGTCCGGTGATCTGGTCCCGAGCGGAGTCCGGACAGCCGACCGCACGCAGGAGGTCTTCCATGCCGTGGCGCAGCGAGTGGTTCCCCAGTTTGGTCCCATTAAGGCCCTCGCGAGTCCGGACCCATTGCACTAGAGAGGCACTGGCGGAATCCGCTCTGCACTTGCCGTCGGCGGTGTATCTTGGGAACAGGAAGGGCGAATGGTCCGCGAGCCGCAGCGCGACCTTTGCAGCCTCCAGGGCCTTGGGCGTCAGCGGCACCCTCCGCGCGGACCCAAGCGTCTTCAGCGAGCGCCAGGGATGCTCCTTCAGGTCCAGATACGGGACGGCGGCGCGGAGGTGCGCGTCAGCAGATGCAAGCCCGACAATCTCCCCTAGCCGCGCCCCGGTCTCCGCGACCAGTGTCAGGATGCAGCGCAACTGATCCGGCCCGCGCTCAGCGGTCCAAGCGTCCAGGGCGTGGTGCAGATGCCGGTACTGGTCGATGGTGAATGTCTCGCGTTTGACCGCGTCCTTACCGGCCTTGGGAATCTCCACCTGGGCGAACACATTGGGGACGCTTAACTCGTTCTCGCGGATCGCACGGGCGAATGCGGCCCGTACGTTCGTGAGGTATCGGCTCACGGTGGTTGTGCTCACAGCCGCGAAGTCTTTGCGGTGCTTCCCGGCGAGCAGCCACTTCACGAACTCGTTCACGTCCGGACGTTTCACGCTCCGCAGATCCCGGTCTACCCCCGGGACCGGCGAACGGGTTCCGAGGAAAGCGAAGAGGTAGCCGAAGACCATCCGCGCATCCTTTTCGGTATCACCACGCGCCGCCACGTACTGCTCCAGGCAGTCCGCGAGGGTCACCTTGACGCGCCCCTGCACCATCTGAAGGGCTGCGGCATGGACCGGCGACAGATGCGGGTCGACCTGGCGACCTTGGGTGACGTTTTCGTCCTCTTGCACCGCTTTCGGAAGCTGGTGGTCGACGAATTCAAAGAAGGCTTCCACAGCCTCGGGGGTCGCTTGGGGGTCGGAGGGGTCGACACCGCCCCTCACCAGGAACTCATGCGCCTGCTGTGCGATGTCACCGCGTGATGGGCTGCGCAGTCGTGCCCAGTCCTCGTCGGTCTGCTTCACCAGCTTGGCGATTCTCGGAGCAGCAACCCGAGGGTCCGAGGTCTGCAGCGAGACCACGTAATGCACCTTGCCTGCCAGCGGCGAACCGTTAGCAGCGAGCATCGGCTTTATGTCGTCGGGGATCCGTCGTCTGAAGAACAGGAGCGACGTATTCGGCTTCTGCCAGACGTATTTCAGCTTCACAGACACGATTGAGGAAAGGTGCAGGAGTGCCATGGAGTACCGCTTGTGGTAGCGATTGTAGTACCCATGCAGTGCCTTGAGAAGCCCACCAGGTAAGCCTGACAAGGCTTTGAGGAGTGGTCAGTGGTCCCCCCGGCAGGAATCGAACCTGCATCTAGCGCTTAGGAGGCACTCGTTCTATCCATTGAACTACGGGGAGCGGACCGCGCAAGGACCGACAGCGTCGGCCGAGCGAGCGCAGAGTATAGCAAACGGCATCAGCGGCATCGCGATCGGCGCGAAGAAATTCCGATGCTGCGGTGCGTATCGGAAAAAGTCGCCCAGACCCAGGGTTTGCACCTATCAAGTTCCGCGTGAGTCTGCCGCCATCGGAGTAATGGACCCATTTCCCGATACCAAGCCACAGGGCGCGTTTTCGGCGTTGCTGGCAGACCAGGACCTGATGCACCTCGAACTGGTGCTGCGCCGTTCTTTGTCGTGCGATCTCGGTGGCCCATTGCTGCCGCCTTCGTACTGGCGCGAGCGGCTCGTATCCATCACGCGTCGGTCACATCTCACTCACACGCAGATTCAGACCGTGCATCGGCTGTTTCTGCATATCGACGCGTTCGAGGCCGCCGGGCGCGCCCGCGAAGAAGAACTCAGACGCGAGCGCGAGCAGGCGGCAGGCGCCGGAAAAGCCCAAAGCGCCTAAACGTCTTCACGCCGCCTGACGCGCCCGGTGCTGCTGTTGCGCGTGCGCCGCGAGCCGCACCGCCGCGTTGGCCGCGCCGTAACCATCGTAGCCGCCGCGTCGCTCGATCACTTCGAGGAAGAAGCGCTGATCGAGTTGCTCCGTGTACGCATGGAAAAACTCGCCGCCGCGCTCGTCGCGGTCGTAGAGGATGTTGTGCTCGCGCATCTGGTCGATCTGCTCGTCGGGCAGGCCGAAGCGCGCGACGAGATCGTCGTAGTAATTGCCCGGAATCCGCAGGAATTTGACGCCGTCGGCTTCGAGGCGCGGAATCGCATCGAAGATGTCGGGCGTGCTGAACGCGACGTGGTTCAGGCCCGAGCCGCGATACGCCGAGAGCGATTCCGACACCGCCGTGTACCGGTCCACCGATGCATTCAGCGCAATGCGCACCGAGCCGTCGCGGCTGCGCACCGCGCGGCTTCGCACGAGTCCGTACGGATCGGGCACGAGCACGGCGGGCTCGGTCTCGAAACCGAACGCGCTGCGGAAAAACAGCACCCAGGTGTCGAGCGCGTCGGCGGGCAGCGACAGGCACACGTGATCGATGCGCGAGAGCGGCCCGACTTCATACGGCCCGTCGATGTCCGTCAGCACGAAGTCCGACTCCCACAGCGTCGGGCCGCCGGGCGCTTCGTCGACGAAATAGTCGAGGCTGCCGTCGGGCGACTGCACGCCCGGCACCACGCGCTCGTTCGCGCCGACACGCCCCGAGAACGGCTGCGAGCCATACGCGGCGGCGCGTTCGAACGCCTGCTTCGCATCGTCGACGTGAAATGCCGACGCGCACAGCGACAAACCGTGCTTCTGAAAAAACGCGCTCGCGAACGAATCGGCCTCGGCGTTGAGCACGATCGAACCCGCGCCATGCCGATATAGCGCGACATCCTTCGAGCGATGCTTGCCCGCGAGCCTGAAACCGAGCCGGCCGAGCCATTGCGACAGATTTTCGCGCGCCGAATCGTCCACGGCGAATTCGAGAAACTGGAAGCCAATGTGCTCGGGCGGCGCGGGCGGGTTGAAGAGTTCGGGCGGCGCCTTGTCGCCCATCAGCTCGCGCGTCTGCTCTTCGAGGAAGCGCAGCGAGCGATAACCGTCCGCGGCCGTGATCGCGGTCGGCGCGGCGCGAAAGCCGTCGTTGAAGATTTCGAGCGACAACGGTCCCTTGTAGCCCGCTTCGAGCACGCGCGCGGTGAAGCCCGCCACATCGAACGCGCCCTGCCCTGGAAAGCATCGGTAGTGACGGCTCCATTCGAGCACGTCCATCGCGAGCACGGGCGCGTCGGCAATCTGCACGAATGCGATGCGCTCGCCCGGAATCGACGCGATCTCGTCGACGGAATCGCGAATCGACAGCGTGTGGAACGTGTCGAGCGCAAGACCGAGGCTCGGATGATTCACGGCATCGACGAGCTTCCACGCGTGCTTGTAGGAATTGACGTAGCGGCCCCACGCGAGCGCTTCATACGCGACGATCACGCCCGCGTCCGCCGCGATATGCGCGAGCACGCCGAGTTGATCGGTGATCAACGCGTCGTCGCGAATCGTGTCCGGCGACACGTTGCTGCACACGAGAATGCGATCCGTGCCGAGTTCGTGCATCAGCTCGAACTTGCGCTTCGCGCGCTCGACGTTCTTCGCGAGCCGCTCCGCGCTCACGCCGTCGAAATCGCGGAACGGCTGAAACAGGTAGATCTCAAGGCCGAGATCCGCGCACATGCGGCGCACGTCCGCGGGCGTGCCGTCGAAATACAGCAGATCGTTCTCGAAAATCTCGACGCCGTCGAACCCGGCCGCCTTAATGGCGTGCAGCTTCTCGGGAAGCGTGCCGCTGATGGATACCGTCGCGATGGAAGTCCGGATTGAACGCAGCATCGCTGCCTCCTCGTTGCAATTCAGTGAATGCGGGATGGATCGAGAGCGGTGCCTTCCAGTGTAGGACGTCCGCATGACAGACGCGCGCAATCCATGTCATTCTGCGAGATATTAACAAACTAACTAGACCGTACAAATAAGTGAAAACACGAACCGACAAGGCTCGCGCGTGCGTTCACACTGCGGCGTATCCCATTTCGCACTGCAGCATGCAGTGCTCATCCGTGCTGGAGCGCTCGCATGACCAACAAGACTTCGTATCTCATCGGCCTGATCGGATCGGGCATCGGCGGCTCGCTCACGCCCGCCATGCACGAGAAGGAAGGCGGCAGCCTCGGGCTGAACTACGTGTACCGGCGCATCGACCTGCAGGCGCTGGAACTGGAGCCGTCCGCCCTGCCCGATCTGCTCGACGCCGCCCAGCGCATGGGTTACGACGGCCTGAACATCACGTATCCGTGCAAGCAAAGCGTGATCCCGTTGCTCGATGATCTCGATCCCGACGCGCGCGCGCTCGGCGCGGTCAACACGGTGGTGCTGAAGGACGGCAAGCGCATTGGCTTTAACACGGACTGGTCGGGTTTCGCGCGCGCGTTCCAGCGCGGTCTGCCGGGCGCGCCGCTCGAACGCGTCGTGCAACTCGGCGCGGGCGGCGCGGGCGCGGCCGTCGCGCACGCGGCGCTCACGGGCGCGCGCGAACTCACGCTCTTCGATTCCGACGATGCGCGCGCGGCATCGCTCGCCGCCGAGCTTGCGGCGCGCTTTCCGGATCGCGTCGTGAAAAGCGGCGGCGACCTGCGCGACACGCTCGCGGCGGCGAGCGGCCTCATCCACGCGACGCCGACCGGCATGGCGAAGCTTCCCGGCCTGCCGCTGCCGGCGGAGTTTTTGCACAAGGAATTGTGGGTCGCGGAGATCGTCTATTTCCCGCTCGAAACCGAACTGCTGAAGGCGGCGAAAGCGCTCGGCTGCCGCACCGTGAGCGGCGGCGGCATGGCGGTGTGTCAGGCTGTCGACGCGCTGCGCATTTTCACCGGGCTAGAGCCGGATGCCGAGCGCATGTTCGCGCATTTCCAGAGCTTGCTGGAACGTTGATGTATCGACCGCAATGAAAAACGGCGACCTCGCGAGAGCGTCGCCGTTTTGCTTTGCGCGCGCGGAAAATCAGCCGTCGCGCCGCATGAAACGCAGCACCGCATCGACGATCATCTCGCGATGACGCGCACGCGAACGCGCGCCCGACGGATCGCGCCCGAACGCCGCGCCCCACGTATGACGGTTCGCCACGCGATGAAAGCAGAACGAGCTGATCATCAGATGCAGGTCGATCGGATCGACGTCGTCGCGAAACTTGCCCGCCGCGACGCCGCGCGCGATGAGATCCTCGATAGTTTTCACGACCGTCGAATTGCGCGCCTTGAAGGTCTTCGATTGTTCGATGTACTTCGCGCTGTGGATATTTTCAATCGTGACGAGCCGCACGAAATCGCGATGCTTGTCGTGATAGTCGAACGTGAAGCCGACGAATTCGCGCAGCGCTTCCTCCGGCTCCATTTCCGCGAGTTGCAACTCCTGTTCGAGCGCGCGGATGTCGCTATAAACCTGCTCCAATACCGCTTCGTACAGCCCTTCCTTGCTGCCGAAGTAGTAGTACAGCATGCGCTTCGTGGTGTTGGTGCGCTCCGCGATGGCGTCGACGCGCGCGCCCGCGAGGCCCATCGCCGAGAATTCCTGTGTGGCGATGTCGAGAATGTTCCGCTTGGTCTCCTCAGGATCGTACTTGCGCCGCCCCTGCTCCGTGGTCGACGAGGGCGCGGCGCTAGCGGCCTTGCTTCCTTTTTTCATTTTTCTGTCTGAGAACGGCATTGGAAATCGATTCTAGCACGCGCTATTCACGCATTCTCGCCATAACAGGCGTTCGATACAGAGGGCTTCACCTATAATTTTTCCACCCCACGGACAAAGCGAAAATCACATGCGCATGAAGCGTTCGACCTTCCTCGTTTCCTCCTTTTTCGCCGCGTGGTGCCTGTGCGCGACGGCGCAAACCGCGTTGCCACCCGGACATCCGTCGTCGAAGGAACTGATGGCCGCCGAAGGCGTGATGACAAGCGCTAACATCGCGCGCGGCGCGGCGGACGTCTGTCATATCGATGCCGCCAAGGTCGCGCGTTTCAAGAGCGTCGTGCGCACGAGCTATCCCGACGCGCCCGATTTCGATGGCGAATGGAAGCTCGGTCTCGCTCAGGCGCAACCGACCGTCGATCGCTTCGACAAGCTGAAGACGAGCGATCCGGCCGCGTACCGCAAGCAGATAAGCGAGGCGTGCCCGGCGCTCGATCACGGAATGGATGAAGTCACGCAGCCGCAATAATCACGCGCCGTTGCCGTCGTAGTGCGCGCGCTTTTCGGCGTACATGGCGGCGTCGGCGCGTTGCAGCATCGGCTCAAGACGTTCGCCGTCGAGCGCGGTGGCGGCGCCCATCGCGAAAGAAAGAGGATTGCCCGAGTAGAACTGGTTGTTCACTTCGAGCAACTGGCGAATGCTCTCGATCACCGTCTCGCCGCCGCGCTCGTCGGTGCCGGGCAAGAGCACCATGAACTCGTCGCCGCCGATGCGCGCCGCCTGAAACGGCCTTTCCACCGCCTTGCCGAGCACTTCGCCCGCGCGTCGCAGAAGCGCGTCGCCGGCGGCGTGCCCTAGCTGATCGTTGATGGCCTTGAGCCCGTTCACGTCGACGGCGATCGCTGTAACGGGGAACGGGCCCTTGCGTTCGAGGCGATTGATTTCATCGATATAGAACGAGCGATTCTTGAGCTTCGTGAGCACGTCGTGCTTGCCGAGGAATTCCAGATACGCTTCGGCCTTCTTGCGCGCGGTGATGTCGGTGAGCGCGACGAGCACGAGATCCCAGCGCGCTTCGTGTCCCGGAAACACCGAGAACTGCAGATGCACGTTCACCTCGTTGCCTTCGAGCGAATAGTTGAGCACCTCGCGCTGCTGGAAAAGCTTGCCGTCCCACAGATCGATGAGCTGTTCCTGGAAGTACTGCTGCATGTCGTCGCGAAAAACGTCGGGCAGGCGCGAGAGTAGCGTCGCCTTGTCGGGGGCGGCGAACATGCGCAGCGTGTGCTGATTGACGTCGAGGACGTGGATCTCCTGCATGCAGCGCTCGACGAACTCGGGATGCACGTTCGTGAACGTGCGAAAGTCGACGATGCCGCGCTCGCGCACATCGTCCAGCAGCGATTTCACGGAGCTGAAATCCTCGACCCACAGCGACACCGGCGAGTGCTCGAAGAGCCCGCGCGCATAGAGCTCGCTCGCGGCGGCGGTGCGGCGCATCGCTTCGAGCTCGGTGATGTCCTCGATGGTGACGAGCACGCGGCTCCATGTGTCCTCGTGTCCCGGCAGGATGACCGCCTTGAGCAGCACGTCCAGACGCTTGCCGTCGAGCGTGTAATTGACCGTCTGGCTCACGAAGCGCGTTTTGCCGGACCACAGTTGTTCGAGTTCGTCGACGTGCGTGGTGAGCATGTCGTCGCGAAACACGCGATCGAGGTTCTGCACGAGATGATCGACGTCCTTCGTGTGAAACAGCGACAGCGTGCGCCGATTGACCTTGATCACCCGAATGCGCGACGAACACTCGGCGACGCTTCCGGGATTTTCCGCGAGGAACGCCCGGAGGTCTCCGACGCCCGCCGCGCGCCAGCGCTCGAACTGCTCGCGCACGGCGCTGAAATCTTCCAGCCAGAGCGAAACGGGCGCGAGCTCGAACATGTCGGCGTCGTCCTCCGGCACGCTCGCCGGCGTGAATTGACCGGCAGCGCGGCGCGGGTCGTTTGGCATGGTCATCCTTTCGGCTCGCGCCGGCTCAAATGGGTCGCTGATTAATGCCCGAATTCATCTCATTATTGTAGCGCGCGTCATATTTCGAGGGCCGAATCGGCCGCTTCGCACATTCCGGCCAACGGCATTTGCGCGCCTGCGGGATATCGGGGGCGGATGCTACACTCGACTCGCTTCGTCCTTGCCGCCCGGGCACGTTTGCTGCACCGGCTCACGCGAGGCTCGCGGCGCCACGCAGTCCGATGCGCTGTGCCGCATCCATCCACATCGCTATAAGAAGGAGGCTCGACTCTCATGGCTGATTTCCGCATCTGGTCCGACGAATTTCCGGCGAACGGCTTCATGACGCACGCGCAGGAATTCGACCAGCAGGCCTTCGGCGGCTCGGGCGAGAATGTTTCGCCGACGCTGCAATGGGAAGATCCGCCCGCCGAAACGCGCAGTCTCGCGCTCACCGTCTACGATCCCGACGCGCCCACCGGCAGCGGCTTCTGGCACTGGGTCGTGGTCAATATTCCGCCCGACGTGCGTTCGCTGCCGCGCAACGCCGGCAAGGCCGACGGCAGTCTGCTACCGCAAGGCGCGCTGCAACTTCGCAACGACTACGGCACGGTCGGCTTCGGCGGCGCGGCGCCGCCGCGTGGCGACAAGCCGCATCGCTATATCTTCCGCATCCACGCGCTCGGGGCGGAAAGCCTGCCGCTCGACGGCAACGTGACCAACGCGGTGGCGCGCTTCATGACGCATCTCAACGAGATCGATTCGGCGACTTACACCGGCCTCTACGAGCTGAAGTAATCACGCGCACGAAGGCGCGGCGCCTCGCCGCCGCGCCGCATCCAAGCCATTTGAAAACGGCGCGTCATACAATGCGCCGCCCGCCACTTCCCGCCCATCGATGGACTCCGATAAAGGTCTGCCGCTACCCCAGCGATACTGGGCCATTGCCGTCGTCGCACTCGGCATCACGCTCGCGGTGCTCGACGGCGCCATCGCCAACGTCGCGCTGCCGACCATCGCGCGCAATCTGAACGCTTCTCCCGCCGACTCCATCTGGGTCGTCAACGCGTATCAGCTCACGATCACCATCTCGCTGCTGCCGCTCGCCTCGCTCGGCGATCGCATCGGCTATCGGCGCGTCTACATGACGGGGCTCGCGCTCTTCACGGTGTCTTCGTTCGCGTGCGCGCTGTCGGGCTCGCTCACCGCGCTCACCATCGCGCGCGTGCTCCAGGGTTTCGGCGCGGCGGGCATCATGAGCGTGAACACGGCGCTCGTGCGCATCATCTATCCGCACGATCAACTGGGCCGCGGCGTGTCCATCAACGCGACGGTCGTCGCGATCTCGTCGGTGATCGGCCCAACGGTCGCCTCCGGCGTGCTGTCCGTCGCGACGTGGCCCTGGCTCTTCGCGATCAACGTGCCGATCGGCCTCGCGGCGTTCGCGATCGGCTGGAACTCGATGCCGCGCACGCCGGGGCATCGGCAGCCGTACGACTACATCAGCGCGATCATGAACGCGCTCTTTTTCGGCATTGCGATCGTCGCGGTCGACGGCTTCGGACACGGCGAGCATCGGCCGTATCTCGTCGGCGAGATCGTCGCGACGGCGGTCATCGGCTATTTCTTCGTGAAGCGGCAACTCACGCAAAGCGCGCCGCTTTTACCCGTCGATCTGCTGCGCATTCCGGTGTTCGCGTTGTCGGTCGGCGCGTCGGTGTGTTCGTTCTGCGCGCAGATGCTCGCGTTCGTCTCGCTGCCGTTTCTGCTGCAGAACAATTTCGGCATGGGCCAGGTCGAGACCGGCTTTCTCATGACGCCGTGGCCGCTCGTGATCGTGTTCGTCGCGCCGCTCGCGGGCGTGCTCGCGGACCGGTATTCGGCGGGCTTGCTCGGCGGCATCGGCCTCGCGATATTGACCGTCGGACTCGTGCTGCTCGCGAGCGTCGGCGCGCATCCGACAGCGCTCGACGTCGCGTGGCGCATGGCCGTGTGCGGCCTCGGCTTCGGCTTGTTCCAGTCGCCCAACAATCGTCAGATGCTCGCCGCCGCGCCGCGTCATCGCAGCGGCGGCGCGAGCGGCATGCTCGGCACCGCGCGCCTCACGGGACAGACGCTCGGCGCGGCGCTCGTCGCGCTGATCTTCGGCGTTGCGCCGAAGCAAGGCCCGGTGATCGCGCTCGCCATCGCGGCGGTGTTCGCGGCGGCCGCCGCCATCGTCAGCGTGCTGCGTCTCACCGGTAAACACAGCGTCGAGCCCGCCTGATCCACCCTTCGCGCTCACGGCCGCCCGGCCGCCGCGCTGGGCACAGCCTTTGCTGAAACTTCGACCATGAATTCCGCACCCGCGGAACGATCGAAATCAGCTACAAGGAGTGTGTTCATGGCCATATCCCTGAACGGTTGCAAGGTCGCGATTCTCGCCGTCGACGGCTTCGAGCAGGCAGAGCTCGTCGAGCCGCAACGCGCGCTCAAGGAAGCGGGCGCGCAGGTGGACGTCGTGTCGCAGAAGCCCGGTCAGATTCAAGGCTTCAAGCACGTCGACAAGGGCGACAAAGTGAATGTCGATGTGACCTTCGACGCCGCCAATCCCGCCGATTACGACGCGCTCGTGCTGCCCGGCGGCGTCGTCAATGGCGACGCGATCCGGCTCGACGCGAAGGCGCAAAGCTTCGTGAAGGACGCCGATCGCGCGAAGAAGCCGATCGCGGTGATCTGCCACGGCGGCTGGCTGCCGATCTCGGCGGGCATCGTCGCGGGCCGCACGATGACGAGCTGGCCGAGTCTGCAGGACGACGTGCGCAACGCGGGCGGCACGTGGGTCGATCAGGAAGTGCAGATCGACGGCAATCTCATCACGAGCCGCAAGCCCGACGATCTTCCGGCGTTCAACAAGGCGCTGATCGAAGCGCTCGGCCGCACGCGCGCCTGAGCGCGTCTCACTGGAGGCACGCCGATGCCGCGATCCGCAACATCGACAACGCACGCGATCCTGCTGTCGCTGGCTGCCGCTTTTGCGCCCTTGGCGCAGGCGCAGACACAAGCTGCGGCGGGCGCCGTGCGAAGCGAGAAGCTCTCGCCCATCGATCAGCAGTTTCTGCAGGACGCGGGTCAGGCGGGCGCGACCGAACTCACGGCGAGCAAGCTCGCGCTCACGCACGCGAGCGACCGGCAGGTGCGCGAGTTCGCACAGCGAATGATCGTCGATCACACGAAACTCGCGCGCAATCTCGACGTAATCGCGAAACGTCACGGCATTACCGCGCCGCCCGCCGCCGATACGGCGGTGATCGGCAGCCTGCAAAATCTCCAGGGTGCGGAGTTCGACAAAGCCTATATTGAAAAGGTGGCCGTGGACGGGCACCAGAAGGCCGTCGAGCTTTTCAGAAAAGAAAGCGAAGCCGGCAACGACACCGCGCTGAAAACAGCGGCGACCAAGGCATTGCCGATCATTCGCCACCACTACGAGATGGCGCAGCAGCTTGCAAAAAAGGCGGCGTCATGAGGATCGCGCATGTCGCCGGCCCCGCCGCCGCCCTGCGTTGCGCTTCCCGTCCCGCTTATGAGGACTCGACCATGCACATCACGTTTGCAGACGAAGCACCCGTCTTCGACGGCGACGAGCTCGCGATTCACTTCGCGGCGCTCATCGACGGCGAGCCGGTCGTATGTTCGATCTCTGCCGAAGCGCTCGAAGATCACTTCGGCGCGAAATCCCCGCGCGAGGACGATCTGCTCGATGCCTTCGCGCGCGGCTCGGCGCGTATCCGCGCGGTATGCGCAGAAGTACTCGACGACAACGGCGGCCAGCCCGCCGTGCTGAGGAGCGGATTGTTCCGCGTCGCCGGCCTGGAGCCGGAGTAAGCCTCGCCGCTTTAAGCGACGCATTCCACACAACCCAAGCCAACAAGGAGGGAACATGTCCCTGATCATTGCGGGCCGATTTCAGACTTTTCGTGCCGCCGAATCGGCAGCTCAGAAGCTCTTTGCGCGCGGCTTCGTGGAAGAAGACGTGACGCTCTTCTTCGTCAATCCGAGCGGCCAGCACGCGCGCCATCCGATCGGCGGCGATGTCGGCACCGATGCGGGCGCGAGCGGCGCGCCCAAAGGCGCCGGCAAGGGCGTGACGATCGGCGCCGTAGTGGGCGCGGTGATCGGGGCGGCGATATTCGCCGTCTTCAAGGCGCCGCTGCTCGTCTCCGTGATCGCGGCGG
>NZ_FCOJ02000077.1 GCF_001545035.1 Caballeronia glebae | reverse complement strand
CGATGAGCGTCTCGCCTCGTGCCGCGTGATCGCCGAAGCGAGCGGATTGCCGCTCGTCGCGGCAAGCGGCGCGCTGATGCATGCGCGCTCGCGCAAGCCGTTGCAGGACACGCTCACCGCGATTCGTCTGAACCGGCCGCTCGCCGAATGCGGCTATGCGCTCGAAGCGAACGCGGAGCGGCATCTGCGTACGCGGCTGCGAATCGGCGCGTTGTATCCGAAAGAGGCGATCAGGGAAACGCTGAAGGTGGCCGTTCGCTGCACCTTCTCGCTCGATGAACTCAAGTACGAATATCCCGAAGAACTGGTGCCGCCCGGCGAGACGCCCGCGAGCTATCTGCGCAAGCGGGTGATCGCGGGCGCGCTGCAGCGCTGGCCGAACGGCATGGATGCCGAGACGATCGGTCTCATCGAAAAGGAACTGGCGCTCGTCGCGAAGCTGGAATACGAGAAGTACTTTCTGACGGTCTACGACATCGTCGCTTTTGCGCGCAGCAAGGGGATTCTGTGTCAGGGCCGCGGCTCGGCGGCGAATTCGATCATTTGCTATTGCCTGTTCATCACCGAGCTCGACCCGGTCCGGATGGGCCTGCTGATCGAACGCTTCATTTCGCAAGCGCGCAACGAGCCGCCCGACATCGACGTCGATTTCGAGCATCAGCGGCGCGAGGAAGTCATCCAGTACATCTATCAGAAGTACGGGCGGCATCGCGCTTCGCTGGCGGCGTCGCTCATCACGTTTCACACGCGCAGCGCGCTGAAGGATGTCGGCCGTGCGCTCGGGCTCGATGCCTCGCTGATCGAGCGCATCGGCAAATCGCAGCAATGGTGGGATGGGCCGTCGGCGGTGGCCGGTTATCTCCGCGAAGCGGGCTTCAGCGACGACTCGCACGTCACGAAGCATCTCATCCGGCTCACGCGCGAGTTGCGCGGTTTTCCGCGGCATCTGTCGCAGCACGTCGGCGGTTTCGTGATCGCGCGGGAACGATTGTCGCGGCTCGTGCCGATCGAAAACGCCGCGATGAAAGACCGCTGCGTGATCCAGTGGGACAAGGACGACATCGATCAGCTGAAGCTCCTGAAAGTGGACGTGCTCGCGCTCGGCATGCTTTCGGCGATCCGGCGCGCGCTCGAATTCGTCGCGCTGCGGCGCGGCGTGCCGGGCTTCGGGCTGTCGCATATTCGTCGCGAGGACAAAGCCGTCTACGAGATGTGCTGCCGCGCGGACACAATCGGCGTGTTTCAGATCGAATCGCGCGCGCAGCAGAGCATGCTGCCGCGCTTGCGGCCCCAGACGTATTACGACCTCGTCATCGAAGTGGCGATCGTGCGGCCCGGTCCGATTCAGGGCGGCATGGTGCATCCGTATCTGCGTCGCAAGCAGGGGCTGGAAGAGGAGGATTATCCGAAAGAGGAACTGCGGCCGGTGCTCGGCCGAACGCTTGGCGTGCCAATCTTTCAGGAGCAGGTGATGAAGCTCGCAATGGTGGCGGCGAACTACACGGCGGAACAGGCCGATCAGTTGCGCCGCGCGATGGCCGCGTGGCGTCGCGGCAGTCATCTGGAAAAATATCAGGCCGATCTCATGCAGAAGATGCTCGCGCGCGGCTACGAGCACGATTTCGCGGCGCGCGTGTGCAAGCAGATCGAGGGCTTTGGCGAATACGGTTTTCCGGAAAGTCACTCGGCGAGCTTCGCGCTGCTCGTCTACATCAGCGCGTGGATCAAGCGTTACGAGCCCGCGGCGTTTCTGGCCGGCCTGCTGAACAGCCAGCCGCTCGGCTTCTATTCGCCGTCGCAACTCGTGCAGGACGCGCGGCGTCACGGCGTGCCGGTGTTCGCGCCCGATGTCTCCGTGAGCGATTGGGAAGCGGTGCTGGAAGCGCGCGCCGGCGATGGCGGGCGCATCGCGTTCGATGCCGACAAGGAACGGCGGCGTCAGCAGTTCTATGGCGCGGCCGCGTTGGATCGCGTGTTTCGGAAGACCGTGCGGCGAGCGGCGCGCAGACTCAGAAAGCGCGTCGAGCTGGATGGACGGCAATACGGAGCGAAAGGGCCGGGCGTGCGGATCGGCCTGCAATTGATCAAAGGTCTCCCGCAAGCGGCGGCCGAGCGCATCATGGCCGCGCGCGCGCAAGCGCCGTTCAGCGATGTCGACGATCTCACGCGCCGTGCCGCGTTGTCGCGCCGCGAACTCGAAGCACTCGCGGCGGGAAATGCGCTCGCGAGCATCTCGGGGCATCGGCGTCAGGCGTGGTGGGCGGTCACGGCGCAGCAGCGCGCACCGGAATTGCTGCGCGACGCGCCGATGAGCGAGGCGCCGCTCGCGCTGCCGGAAGCATCCGAAGGCCGCGAAATCGTCGACGATTACGCGAGTCTCGGGCTCACGCTCAATCGTCATCCGCTCGCGCTTTTGCGCGCGAAGCTTGCGCGTATGCGCTTCAAGACCGCGGCTGACCTGGCGGAAATCAGAAGCGGACGCTTCGTGCGGGCGTGCGGCATCGTGACAGTGCGACAGCGGCCGGGCACGGCGAACGGCACGATTTTCGTGTCGATCGAGGACGAAACGGGCGCGATCAACGTGATCGTCTGGCCGGGGCTCGTCGAGAAGCAGCGCAAGGTGCTGCTAGGCGCGTCGCTGCTCGGCGTGCACGGCGTCTGGCAAATGGAGGGCGACGTGCGCCATCTGGTGGCGCAACGGCTCGAAGACCATAGCGCTTTGCTCGGCCGCCTTGCCGCGCCGAGCCGCGATTTTCATTGAGACGAGACGCCCGGATACTTCGCGAGCAGTCCGCCGATCGCGATGTCGAACGGCGTGCGCCGGCCGATTCCCAGCGCTTCGAGCCGGCCGGAATCGAGATGACAGTCGCGCGGGCGCGGCGTCGCGTCCGTCGGCGTGCGCTGCGCGACGAGCCTGGCGTCCACTTTCAGCGCCCGTGCGATGCGTTCGGCGATATCGAACTTCGTCATCGGTTCGTCGCCGGACCATTGCGTGATGCCCGAGATCGTCGCGCCTTTCGCACGGTGTTCGAGCATGCCGCGGATCACCACGGCGACATCGGACGTGAGAGTCGGATAGCGCGTCGCCCAGGCATCCATCGATGCGGACGGGTTTGCCGGGTCGGCCGACTTCACGATCGCGGGCGTGAGACTCGTCACCGCGGATTCGTTCCAGTCGGTGAACGGCCCGTAAAGCAGCGGCAAACGCAGCACGCACGACATCGGATCGCTCGCGAGCAATGCGCGTTCGCCGTCGAGCTTGCTCCGGCCGTAGGCATTGAGCGGCGCGGGCGCGTCGTCGGGCAAATAGGGCGGCGACGTGCCGTCGAATACGTAGTCGGTCGAAATCGACAATACCCATGCGCCGAGCGCGCGCGCTTCGGTCGCGATCACGCTCAGCGCATCGACGTTCAACGCGCGTGCGAGCGCCGGATCGTTTTCGCAGATGTCCGGACGCCGCTCCGCCGCCGCGACCACGATCGCATCCGGCGCGAGCTCGCGAAGGAAGGCGCGCACCGCGTCATGGTCGAGCAGATCGAGTTTCACGCTCGTGGCGTCGGCGCGACTGCGGGCCGTGCGCACGACGCGCCATTTCTGCGCGCCGGCCGCGCTCGCCAGTTCGGCGGCGACCGCGCGACCGAGCAACCCCGACGCCCCGATGAGCGCGACGGTAAAGCGCTCGTTCCCCCTCATGCCGAAGCGACGCCGACGACCGTGTAGCCGGCCTCGTCGATGGCTTCCTTCAACGCATCGTTCGAAACGGCGGACTCGACGGCGACCTTGCCTCGCTCCAGATCGACGCGAACCTGCGCCTGCGGATCGATTTCCTGAATCGAGCGCGTCACGGCCGCGACGCAGTGCTGGCAACTCATGCCCTGAACTTCGAATTCGGTCATTGCGGTTCCTATTGAGAAGCTTCGATCGACGACATCGTATACCTTGCCATCATGGGAAGGTGTAGAGTCAGGATGAAATTTTTCAGGAGCGAACGATGAATATCGGCGAAGCGGCCCGCGCCTCGGGCGTGACGGCGAAAATGATCCGCTATTACGAAAGCGTCGGATTGCTGAATCCGGTCGGGCGCACATCGTCGGGGTATCGCGTGTATGGCGATCATGAGGTGCATGCGCTGCGTTTCGTGCGTCAGGCGCGCCGGCTCGGCTTTCTCGTCGACGATATCCGCAAGCTGCTTGCCTTGTGGCAGGACCGGTCGCGGGCGAGCGCCGAGGTGAAGTCGATCGCGCTGGAGCATGTCGCGGAACTCGACCGACGAATCGCCGAACTGACGGAAATGCGCGACACGCTGTCGCATCTGGCGAACCACTGTCACGGCGATGCCCGGCCGGACTGCCCGATTCTGGATAAGCTGGCGCAGTGAATGCACATAAGTGGTGCTCAAATGCAAGGCAATACGCTCGATTCTTAATATTTTTCCTAAAAATCAATGGTTTAAGGAAGCGAATCTTCCGCACCATTCCGAAACCGAATGCACACTATTCAAGCATTTCACTACCACTTCCCGAATGTTCTCCTCTATAATACGGGTATTCCCTAACGCGGGTTATCCCTGACCCGAATTGCCAGGGATCTTTTGAAGACCTTGGAGAACATCATGTTTGCATTCCTGATCGAAAAACTGAGCATCTGGTTTGAAGCCGCCGAGCAGCGCCGCCGCGAAGCCTACCTTGCGCAATCGACGGACATCGTCCAACTCGAAAAGCGCATCCGCTCGCTCGAATCGAACGGCTATAACGCTTAAGCGTTTCGTTCCTGGCGCCGAAAACGCCGAACGTGAAAATTGAAAAGCCCCGCATCGCGGGGCTTTTGCTTATCTGCGTGATGTGAGCGTGGACCGCCTTACTGTTTCGGCGGATGCTGCTCCAGCCACTGCTTCATGAACGCGATTTCCTTGTTCTGCGCGGCGATGACGTCCTTCGCCAGCTTGCGCAGCTTCGCGTCCTTGCCGTACTTCAGTTCGACCTTAGCCATTTCCACGGCGCCTTGATGATGCGGAATCATGTGCGCGACAAAATCGCGATCGGCGTTCCCCGTGTACTCGATGGCCGACATGCCCGACATCATTTTCTGATCGGCGGCCTGGAATGCGGCAGTGGACGAGACGTCCGTAGGCTTCGGCGCGTGCTGCTCCATGTTCATGCCGGGCATTGCATCGCTCGCGGGCGCCGCGGTCTGGGCGATCGCGCTTGCGCTACAGAGGGTGGCAACGAGGGCAAGCGCGATTCTTGTTGTTTTCATCGAATCTCCTGTGGAAGGGGCGGTTTTAGAGCTGCGTTTGTGTCGGAACGCCTAGCCTAAAGCTTGCCACGGGGGTAAGGTAAAGCGGTTTCGTCTACATAAAGAGCGCTCGATGCGTGGCAACATCAACGACCTGACGAATATGCGCTTTCGCGACCGAGTCGCGAAAGCCACATGTATTTGCATTGCGCTCGCCGCAGCCTTGCTTGGCTCGCAGCTGGCACACGCCAAGCCGGGCGGCGAGCCTCTCGTGCTCGATACGCAAACCGGCATTCACAGCGGCGTGAGCGGCACTGTGCTCCAGAGCGGGCCACTTGGCGGCCCAGGCATGGTGCCGATGGCGACCTTGCCCGGCATTCCACAGGAGGCCCAGCCGCCAATCGTCGTTTCACCGTACGTCGAATATTCGAACGGGCAGAACACTGCGCCCACACAGCCCAGTGGAGGCGCGCGCCCGAGAACGCCGCGCACGCCTCATCCCTGATCGCGAGCCAAAGTCAGGCCGCGCGATGTTCGAGCTTGAACGAAGCGTTGTCGTCCTCGCCGAGCGCTTTGACGAGATAGGGCAGTGACTCCTTCAGATCCTTCGCCAGCGTGTAGGGCGGATTGATTACGAACATGCCGCTGCCGAACAGGCCGAAGCCGTCCGTCGGCGGCTTTCTCACCGTGAGGGCCGCATGCAGCCAGCCGTTCGGCTGAAGGGCCTTCAACTGATCGGCGAAACGCTGCGACTCCGTGCGCGCGACGATCGGGTACCAGACCGCGTACGTTCCGGTCGCGAAGCGCTTGATGCTTTCTTCGAGACACGTAAGCGCGCGGGCGTAGTCGCGCTTGTCCTCGTAAGACGGGT
The DNA here is from genome assembly GCF_001545035.1 of Caballeronia glebae. GTDB lineage: Bacteria > Pseudomonadota > Gammaproteobacteria > Burkholderiales > Burkholderiaceae > Caballeronia > Caballeronia glebae. The sequence goes on along the minus strand of NZ_FCOJ02000077.1, from coordinate 24,388 downwards.
CGATCAGCACGAGCGCGCGCCTCGGCGGCGGTGGAAGAAGCGCCTTGATGCCGTCGAAGCCGTCGCCTTCGTAGATCATCGCGCGCCGGCCGGCATCGCGGAAATTGTGGCGCAGCACGTCGATCTCGGTGCTGTGCATCTCGAAAAGGCGCATGCGATCCTGCTCGCGCATCGCGCGCCAGGCGAGATAGGGCGAGCCGGGATAGAAGCGCAGACCGCCATCGGGATTCAGCGCCTTCACTTCACCGGCATAGTCGGCGAGTAGCGCAGGCAGGTCGTCGCGATCCCAAAGCTTGCCGATGCCCGTCTCGAACTCCGCGTTCTTCGCCGCGAAGCCTTCGGTGAGCGAATAGACGCCGGCACCGGCGTGCGTGTCGATATACCAATACGATTTGTCCTTCTGGCCGAGATAGCGAAGCATCTGGATGACGATCGCGTGTTTCAGCACATCGGCGTGGTTGCCCGCATGAAAGGCGTGACGATAACTGAGCATGGCAGGAGGCCCGCGTCGGGCGCGAGAAGCAGAAGTGAAAGGTGCGGAGGAAGGGCGCCTATTCTAGCTGACCCTGTCCCACGCAATACGCGCGACGCCAGGGCCGCGCTGCGGCGCACTGCGTCCTTCATGCACAATAACCGCTCCCGAGCACTCGTGAATAGTCGGCCGAACGGCCTAGGCATTCTGATTGTTCGCCCGACTGTTCCTATGTCGAACGGCCAGCTTGATGGTCGTGCCGATGGATGTTGTCATACACCCGATGTCTTTCACTGGATAGGAGGTTCGCATGTCATCAAACGGTAAGCTCGACGGCAAGACCGCGGTCGTGACGGGCGCGGCGAGCGGTATCGGCCGCGCAATCGCGCTCACGCTGGCCGGCGCGGGCGCGGCGGTCGCCATCGCCGATCTGAATCAGACGGGCGCGAATGCGGTCGCCGAGGAGATTCGCGGCGAGGGCGGCAAGGCCATCGGCATCGCGATGGACGTGACGAACGAAGAAGCGGTCAATCAGGGTATCGAACGCGTCGCGGCGGAGTTCGGCTCGGTGGACATCCTCGTGTCGAATGCGGGCATCCAGATCGTCAATCCGATCGAAAACTACGCATATGCCGACTGGAAAAAGATGATGGCGATCCACGTCGACGGCGCGTTTCTCACCACCAAAGCCGCGCTGAAGCACATGTACAAGGACGATCGCGGCGGCGTCGTGATCTACATGGGCTCGGTGCATTCGCACGAGGCGTCGCCGCTGAAATCGGCGTATGTGACCGCGAAACACGGCTTGCTCGGCCTCGCGCGCGTGCTCGCAAAGGAAGGCGCGAAGCACAATGTGCGCTCGCACGTCGTCTGCCCGGGTTTCGTGCGCACGCCGCTCGTCGACAAGCAGATTCCCGAGCAGGCGAAGGAGCTGAAAATCAGCGAGGAAGAAGTCGTCAAGCGCGTGATGCTGGGCGGCACGGTCGATGGTGTGTTCACGACCGTCGAGGATGTCGCTCAAACTGTGCTCTTCCTGTCGGCGTTCGAAACGGCGGCGCTGACGGGCCAATCGTTCGTCGTGAGTCACGGCTGGTTCATGCAATAAGGAGAAGACGCGGGATGTCGGAAATCGAGAACGAAGAAGTCATAGGAAGGGGGCGCGCGGGGCATCGAGAGTCCGCCGCGCGCGACGAATCCGCCGGAAAGCAACGTATCCACGTGCCGCCCTACGAGACGATCGCGCTCATGCTCCAGGGCGGCGGCGCACTGGGCGCCTATCAGGCAGGCGTCTATCAGGGCCTTCATGAGGCGGACATTCATCCGAACTGGATCGCCGGCATCTCGATCGGCGCGCTCAACACGGCGATCATCGCGGGGAACGCGCCCGAGCATCGCGTGACGCGTCTGCGAGAATTCTGGGAGACGATCTGCCAACCCGCGTTCGGTTTGCCGTTGCCCGCCTTCGTCGAGCGCGCGCTGTTCGATTCCGCCGATCAAATCCGCCAGGCGTTCACCGCCATGCAGGCCTTCGGTGCGCTCGTCGAGGGGCAGAAGGGTTTTTTCATCCCGCGTTTTCCGACGCCGTCGCCGATCGCGTCGAGTTCGCCGCAGGCCGCGAGCTATTACGACACCACGCCGCTGAAGGCCACGCTGGAGCGTCTTTGCGACTTCGACCGCATCAATTCCGGCGAGACGCGCGTGTCGGTCGGTGCTGTGAACGTCGCGACCGGCAACTTCGCGTATTTCGACAACACGCAGATCCGCTTGCGCGCCGAGCATTTCATCGCTTCGGGCGCCTTGCCGCCGGGCTTCGCCGCAGTCGAGATCGACGGCCAGTTCTATTGGGACGGCGGCCTCATGTCGAACACGCCGCTCTACGAGATCGCGCAGGCAACGCCGCGCCGCGACACGCTCGCTTTCCAGGTCGATCTGTGGAGCGCGCGCGGACCGGTGCCGGACAGCATCGTCGACGTGATGGGACGCGTGAAGGACGTCCAGTTTTCGAGCCGCACGCGCCTCGTCACGGACCAGATGCAGCGCTCGCAGCGCTACCGGAACGTGTTGCAGCACGTGCTCGATCTCGTGCCCGAATCCGTCCGTCAGAGCGACGAATGGTGCAGGCTCGCCGAGGAACTGGCGTGTTCGAAGCGCTACAACATCATCCATTTGATCTACCGGCAGAAAGAGTACGAGGGCCATTACAAGGACTACCAGTTCGGCTTTTCGACGATGCACGAGCACTGGGAAAGCGGCCTCGACGATATGCGCCGCACCCTTGCGCACCGCGACTGGCTCGATATGCCCAACGGCGAATCCCGTTTCGTGACGCATGACATCCATCGCGACGAGCGATAGACACATTGCGCAGGACGGAACGCCCCGAACAGGCGAGAATTTGTGTCCCTTTGTATAATTCGGGACGCATTCCGGGCGGCGGTTGTCGTTGACGTCGCCGCGCACCATGACTTTTCCCGGCTTTAGATGAAATCGATCGCGGTCTGCTTCGTCTGTCTCGGCAATATCTGCCGCTCGCCCAGCGCGGAAGCGGTGATGCGCGATCTCGTCGAGCGCGCGAAACTGGCCGACCGCATAGTCATCGATTCGGCCGGCACCGGCGATTGGCACATCGGCGAGCCGCCCGACGAGCGCGCCCAGAAGGCGGCGAAGAAGCGTGGCTTCGATCTGGCGAACTTGCGCGGACGTCAGGTCGGAGCAGTCGATTTCGCGCGCTTCGATTTGTTCATCGTCATGGACGACGCCAATGCCGCCGCCTTGACGGACGTCTGCCCGCCCGAGCATCGCGACAAGATCCGCTTGTTGATGGAATTCGCCACGCGCGACGACAGCCGCGTGGTGGTCGATCCCTATTTCGGCGGCGAAGAGGGTTTCGAAAAGGTGCTCGATCAATGCGAGGACGCCTGCGAAGGCTTGCTGAAAGCTTTGCGCGCGCAGCTGGCGATCTGATCGACGGCATTTCCGGAGCCCGAAAAAAGCACGTTAAAAGACTACTTATCTCGGCCCGGATACTTGACTAAAACTGTGGGATATTTATACTTGACGAAAATCATCGAGTATTAGCGGTAGCCCCCAATTATGAGACTCACCACGAAAGGCCGTTTCGCCGTCACGGCGATGATCGACCTGGCGTTGCGCCAGGAGCAGGGCCCGGTGACGCTGGCAGGCATCAGCCAGCGCCAGCGCATCTCGCTTTCCTACCTCGAACAGCTCTTCGGCAAGCTGCGACGGCACGAGATTGTCGAGTCGGTCCGCGGACCGGGCGGCGGCTACAACCTCGCGCGCCGCGCGGAGAACGTCACGGTTGCCGACATCATCATCGCGGTCGACGAGCCGATCGACGCCACGCAGTGCGGCGGCAAGGGTACCTGCGAAGGCACGAAGCATCACGACGGCCACTGCATGACGCACGAGCTCTGGGCGACCTTGAACCAGAAGATGGTCGAGTACCTCGATTCCGTCTCGTTGAAGGATCTGGTCGACCAGCAGCGTGCGCGCGAAGGCTCTTCGGCGGTGCTGCGCGACCGGCGCACCGAATCGGCCGGCGTCGAGGCCGCGCGCGTGGCGCCCAAGGGTCCGAATTCCATTTTCAATCTGGCCGGATGACATAAACGCCGCGACGGCACGAGCCGAGCGCGCAGACAAGAACGTCCCAGCCAAGAGCTTTGACCGATTTTCCCGGAGCGACTGATGAACAACGATATTCCCCACCTGCCCATTTACATGGACTACAGCGCGACGACCCCCGTCGATCCGCGCGTGGTGGACAAGATGATCCCGTATCTTCGCGAGCAGTTCGGCAATCCGGCCTCGCGCAGCCACCAGTACGGCTGGGATGCGGAGCGTGCGGTCGAAGAAGCGCGCGAGAACGTCGCGGCGCTCGTGAATTGCGATCCGCGCGAGATCATCTGGACGTCGGGTGCGACGGAATCGGACAACCTCGCCATCAAGGGCGCGGCGCACTTCTACAAGAGTAAGGGCAAGCACGTCATCACCGTGAAGACCGAGCACAAGGCCGTGCTCGACACCACGCGTGAGCTGGAGCGTGAAGGCTACGAAGTCACGTATCTCGACGTGAAGGACGACGGTCTCATCGATCTCGAAAAGTTGAAGGCGGCGATCCGTCCGGACACGATTCTCGTCTCCGTGATGAGCGTGAACAACGAGATCGGCGTGATTCAGGACATCGAGGCGATTGGCGAGATCACGCGCGAGAAGGGCATCATTTTTCACGTCGATGCGGCGCAGGCCACCGGCAAGATCCAAATCGACCTGCAAAAGCTGAAGGTCGATCTGATGTCGTTCTCGGCGCACAAGACGTATGGCCCGAAGGGCATCGGCGCGCTGTACGTGCGCCGCAAGCCGCGCGTGCGCATCGAAGCGCAGATGCACGGCGGCGGTCACGAGCGCGGCATGCGTTCGGGCACCCTCGCGACGCATCAGATCGTCGGCATGGGCGAAGCGTTTCGCATCGCGCGCGAGGAAATGGCGACGGAGAACGAGCGCATTCGCATGCTGCGCGACCGTCTGCTGAAAGGCCTGCAGGATATCGAAGAGGTGTACGTCAACGGCGACATGGAACGCCGCGTGCCGCATAACCTCAATATCAGCTTTAACTTCGTCGAAGGCGAATCGCTGATTATGGCGGTGAAGGATGTCGCGGTGTCGTCCGGTTCGGCGTGCACATCGGCCTCGCTTGAGCCTTCATATGTGTTGCGCGCGCTCGGCCGCAACGACGAACTCGCGCACAGCTCGATCCGCTTCACGGTCGGCCGCTTCACCACCGAGCAGGACGTCGACTACGTGATCAACCTGCTGAAGAGCAAGATCGCGAAACTGCGCGATCTGTCGCCGCTCTGGGAAATGCACAAGGACGGCATCGACATCTCGACCATCCAGTGGGCAGCGCACTAAGCGGCCGCACTGAGCGGCGCGCGACACCGAATATTAGGAGAGTTTGAATCATGGCTTATAGCGACAAGGTTCTGGACCACTACGAAAACCCGCGCAACGTCGGCTCGTTCTCGAAAGACGACGACACCGTCGGTACCGGCATGGTCGGCGCGCCCGCGTGCGGCGACGTGATGAAGCTGCAGATCCGCGTCGGCGCGGATGGCGTGATCGAGGACGCGAAGTTCAAGACCTACGGCTGCGGCTCGGCAATTGCATCGAGTTCGCTCGTCACCGAATGGGTGAAGGGCAAGACGCTGGATCAGGCGCTCACTATCAAGAACACGCACATCGCCGAAGAACTGGCGCTGCCGCCGGTGAAGATCCACTGCTCGATCCTCGCGGAAGACGCGATCAAGGCGGCGGTTGCGGACTACAAGCAGCGTCATGGCGTCGCTGCGCCCGAAGCGCAGGCGGCAGAAGCGAAGCAACACGCGGCCTAAGTGACGAAAGCGGGCGCCATGCATGCGTGTGGCGCCTCGGAGAGAGAAGCGAAGACATGGCAATCACGTTGACGGATAAAGCGGCACAACACGTGCAGAAGTATCTGATGCGGCGCGGCAAGGGCGTCGGCTTGCGCTTGGGCGTGCGCACGACGGGCTGTTCGGGCCTCGCCTACAAGCTCGAATATGTCGACGAGCTCGCGCCGGAAGACACCGTGTTCGAGTCGTCGGGCGTGAAGATCGTGATCGATCCGAAGAGTCTTCCGTATCTCGACGGCACCGAACTGGACTTCGCCCGCGAAGGCCTGAACGAAGGCTTCAAGTTCAACAACCCGAACGCGAAGGACGAGTGCGGCTGCGGCGAATCCTTCCGCATCTGACGGGAATGACGCCGGCGGTATCGGCAAGAGAGGCGGCGCGTGCCGCCTTTTTTATTCGCGCACACTGAATTCATAGACATAGCATGGCTTCGCTTACCGACAGTCACTTCGATCTCTTCGATCTGCCGCAGACCTTCGCCGTCGATCCGCAAAAGCTCGACGACGCCTATCGCACCGTGCAGGCGCAAGTGCATCCGGACCGTTTCGCCGCCGCCGGCGATGCGCAGAAACGCGTCGCGATGCAGTGGGCCACGCACGCGAACGAGGCCTATCAGACGCTGCGCGATCCGCTCAGGCGCGCGCGCTATATGTTGTCGCAGCGTGGCATCGACGTCGGCGCGGAGAACAACACCGCGATGGAGCCTGCGTTCCTGATGCAGCAGATGGAATGGCGCGAAAATATCGAGGATGCCGCGAACGCGAAGAACATCGGCGCGCTCGAAGCGCTGCTCGACGAATTGCGCGACGAAGAGCGCGTGCGCTTCACCAAGCTAGAGGCGCTGATCGACAGCAAGTCGGATCAGCCCGCGAGCGAAGCGGTGCGTCAGTTGATGTTCATCGAACGCGTGGCGACGGAGATCGACGCGCAAATCGAACGGCTGGAGCACGCGTAAGACGAGCGCGCCCGACCTAACCCCATAAGACCAACGATGGCTTTACTGCAAATCTCAGAACCCGGCATGGCGCCGGCGCCGCATCAAAGGCGCGTGGCGGTCGGCATCGATCTCGGCACGACGAACTCGCTCGTCGCGGCCGTGCGCAGCAGCGTGCCCGAAGCGCTGCCCGACGAGGACGGCCACGTGTTGCTGCCGTCGGTCGTGCGCTATCTGGAGAAGGGCGGACGGCGCATCGGCCGCACCGCGAAGGAAGAGGCGGTCATCGACCCGCGCAACACGATCGTCTCGGTCAAGCGCTTCATGGGCCGCGGCAAGAGCGAGGTCGAGGGCGCGGAGAACGCGCCGTACGATTTCATCGACGCGCCGGGCATGGTGCAGATTCGCACCATCGACGGCGTGAAGAGCCCGGTCGAAGTGTCGGCGGAAATTCTCGCGACGTTGCGTTACCGCGCAGAAGACACGCTCGGCGAGGATCTCGTCGGCGCGGTGATCACGGTGCCGGCCTATTTCGACGAAGCCCAGCGACAGGCGACCAAGGACGCGGCGAAGCTTGCCGGCCTGAACGTCCTGCGTTTGCTGAACGAGCCGACGGCGGCCGCGATCGCCTACGGTCTCGATAACGGCGCGGAAGGTCTCTTTGCCGTCTACGACCTGGGCGGCGGCACCTTCGACCTGTCGATCCTGAAACTCACGAAGGGCGTTTTCGAAGTGCTCGCGGCGGGCGGCGATTCCGCGCTCGGCGGCGACGATTTCGATCACGCGCTTTATCGGCATGTGCTGGAGCGGGCGGGCGTCACGCCCGAGACGCCGGAAGACGTGCGCCTGCTGCTCGATCGCGTGCGTTCGGCGAAGGAAGCCTTGTCGGACGCGCCCGAAACGCGCGTGAACGCGACGCTTTCCACGGGCGTCGAAATCGACGTCGCCGTGACCGAAGCCCAGTTTGCCGCGCTGACCGAAGCACTCGTCGCGCGCACGCTCACGCCGACGAAAAAAGCGCTGCGCGACGCGAAGGTCGTCGCGAAGGACATCAAGGGCGTGGTGCTGGTCGGCGGCGCGACGCGCATGCCGGTCATCCGCCGCGCGGTCGAGGCGTTTTTCGGCCAGCCGCCGCTCATCAATCTCGATCCGGATCAGGTCGTCGCGCTCGGCGCGGCGATTCAGGCCGATCTGCTCGCCGGCAACCGTCGCGGCGAAGGCGACGACTGGCTGCTGCTCGACGTGATTCCGCTGTCGCTCGGCGTCGAGACGATGGGCGGCCTCACCGAGAAAATCATTCCGCGCAATTCGACGATTCCGACCGCGCGCGCGCAGGATTTCACGACCTTCAAGGACGGCCAGACGGCGATGGCGATTCACGTCGTTCAGGGCGAGCGCGAACTCGTGTCCGATTGCCGGTCGCTCGCGCGCTTCGAACTGCGCGGCATTCCGCCGATGGCGGCGGGCGCGGCGCGCATTCGTGTGACCTATCAGGTCGACGCGGACGGTCTGCTGTCCGTGTTCGCGCGGGAGCAGGGTTCGGGCGTGGAAGCGTCGGTGGTGGTGAAGCCGTCGTACGGGCTCGCCGACGACGAAGTCGCCCGCATGCTCGAAGAGAGCTTCAAGACGGCCGACACGGACATGCTCGCGCGTGCGTTGCGCGAGGCGCAGGTGGAAGCGCAGCGCCTCATCGAAGCGACGCACGTCGCGCTCGAAGCCGACGGCGAATTGCTCGACGACGAAGAGCGCGCACAAATCCTCACGCTCGTGACCGAACTGGCGGCGCTCGCGAACGGCGAATCGGTCGAGAAGATCGAGGACGCCACCAAATCGCTCGCCACCGGCACCGATGAATTCGCCGCGCGCCGCATGAACAAGAGCATTCGCCGCGCGCTCGCCGGCCGCAAGCTCGACGACGTCTGATCATCGCGCGAATCACGAACACTCAAGCATTTACGGAAAACCAGTCTTATGCCTCAAATCGTTGTGCTGCCTCACGTGGAGCTTTGTCCGGACGGCGCGGTGATCGACGCCGATCTCGGCAAGAGCATCTGCGACAACCTGCTGGATCACGGCATCGAAATCGAGCATGCCTGCGAGAAATCGTGCGCGTGCACGACGTGCCACGTCATTATTCGCGAGGGCTTCAACGCGCTCGAACCGTCCGGCGAAGACGAGGACGATCTGCTCGACAAAGCCTGGGGTCTCGAACCGACATCGCGGTTATCATGTCAGGCAATGGTGCCTGCCGACGAGGATCTGGTGGTCGAGATCCCGCGGTACTCCATCAATCACGCCAAAGAAAATCACTGACAGGAGGCTCGCCCATGAAGTGGACAGATACCCAGGAGATCGCGATGGCACTCACCGACGCGCATCAGGATGTCGATCCCCAATATGTGCGTTTCACTGACCTGCATCGCTGGATCACGGAACTCGATGGTTTCGACGACGATCCGGAAAAGTCCAACGAGAAGATTCTCGAAGCGATCCAGGCGGCGTGGATCGAGGACGCGGATTACTGATCGTCCCGAACTCCGGTTCCAGTCTTCATACAGCGGCGGCTTCGTTAGAAGCCGCCGTTTTGTTTTGCGGGAGCGCGTCGTGTGCCGCCGCGCCTTCCGATCCTGTCTCGATTTTGCACGCGAGCAACGAATTCCATCTTTGACATAACTTCACCTCCGGATCGTTGTTCGCCGTTCCCCTGCGACTTAAAATCGCGCCCGCTTCGCGTTGTCTGACATTGAGCAATAAATGTCGGCCGCGCTTCGTCGTACCCGGCGTCCACACGCTTCTCGCGGCGATGCTTCGCATTGCAGACAAATTTTTACACACCCGCGTCAAGGCGGCGTGCGGCCGTCCCGCGCGTGGACGGTCTCTTGGGCGATCAATTGAGGAGAAGTACATGGGGAATCTGGGCCTGTCGAGGCGCGGTTTTCTGAAAGCGGGTGCGCTTGCAGGCGTGTCGGTGTTCATCGCACAGCTCGGCACCCGCGCGTTCGCCGCATTGTTCGAAGAGAAGATTCTGACGCCGGTCGAGTGGGATGCGACGAGTGGCGGCGCGAAGTTCCGCATCGACGGCATCGCGAAGGTGACGGGCGCCAAGGTGTTCGCGCGCGACATCCGCGCGGCGGACATGCCGCATTGGCCGAAGACGCAGTCGCACGCGCTGATCCTGCGCACGACGCTCGCCGATCGCACCTACGAGGGGTTCGATCTCTCGATGCTCGATGCCGGCCTTGCGCCCGATCGCATCGTCACGGCGGACGATCTCGCGCGCGACAAGCTCGCGTTCCCCGCCTTCTACGGCGACGACATGCTGCTGCCCGCAGGCAAGACGCCGGCGTATCTCGGGCAGGCGGTCGCAATCCTGATCTATCACGACTTCGCGCGCTTTCGCTTCGCAAAAGACAAGTTGCAATTCCGCGAAGGCGTGATCCGCTATGACGCCACGACCGGCCCGCTCGAACGCGATCCGTGGGCTGCGTTCCGCTACGTGCGCGTCGGCGGCAAAACGCCTTACGACGACGACACGTTTTCGAGCCTCAAGGACACGCCGCTTTTCCCGCACATGATGAAAAAGCGCGAGCCGGTGTGGGCGAGCGCCGCCGAGCACGGCAAGCTCGACGAGCAGGGCGCCTTCCATGCGGACGCGATCGCCGCGACGCTCGATCATCCGCCGGAGCAATGGCTCGTGGTCGACCGCGAGTATCGTTCGCAATCGATCGACACGGCCGCGCTCGAACCCGACAACGCGAATTGCTGGTACGACGCGGCTACGCAGTCGCTGCACATGATCATCCCGACGCAAGGCCCGTATGAAGTGGCGCAGAGCGCGATCGAGATGACGAAGAAGTCGGGCTTCGCGGTGAAGAGCCTGTTTCTGCATCCGTGTTACACGGTCGGTTACGGTTCGAAGGATCACTACAACTTTCCGTTCTACGGGCTCGTCGCGTCGCTATACGGCGATGGCCGCCCGGTGCGTATCGCCAACGACCGCTTCGAGCAGTTTCAGACGTCGATCAAGCGGCATGCGTTCGACATGCGCTATCGCATGGCGATCGACAGGAAGACGGGCCTGATTCAGGCGTTCAAGGGCGATTTCATCGCGAACGGCGGCGGGCGCTGCAACTTTTCGCCATCGGTGGCGATGGTGGCGGCGACGGCGGCTCAGTCCATCTACTACATCCCGAAGAGCGATCTCGCCACGACCGCGATCGCGTCGCGCGCGGTCGACGCAGGCTCGGCGCGCGGCTACGGCACGCTGCAGAGCATGACCGCGACCGAACTGATGATCGATGAAATCGCGCAGACGCTCGACATCGATCCGATCGATTTGCGCCTGAAGAACGTCATGCGCAGCGGCATGAAGAATACGCAAGGCGCGATTCCGGCGGGCGCCATGCGCGCGGAAGACGTGCTTCGACGCGCGCAGACGCATGTGCTCTGGACGGATCGGGCGAAGCGCAAGAGCGAATTCGAGGCGGCGAATCCGGGCAAACGCTACGGCGTCGGCTTCGCGTGTACGCAGAAGGACTTCGGCACGGGCGCGGAGAGCGCCTTCGCGAAGGTGGAATTCACCGCCGATGGCCGCATCGCGCTGCATCACTCGGGCGCGGAAATCGGCACGGGCGCGTCGACGTCGCAAGCGCTCGCGTGCGCGAAATGGCTCGGCAAGCCCGCGTCCGACGTGCACATGGCGACGATCGACTGGACCGATTTGCCGGTCGTCACGAGCGGCGATCCGTACATCATGTCGCAGCCCGAGCAGGATCGCCTGAGCGCGAATCCGCGCTGGTCGCCTTCCTATATGTCGCCGTCGAGCGCGACGAACTCGGCGTTCTACTTCACGCATTCGACGCACGAGGCGGCGCGCGTCGTGTTCCGACACGGCATCTGGCCAGCGGCGCTCGCGATTTGGGGGCAGGGTATCGGCGGCGGTCAGTCGGCGTCGTTCGTCGTGCGCATCGAAGACGCGCGCTGGACGGACGGCAAGCTATCCGCCGACGGACTCGAACCGCTTGCCTTCGAGCAGCTCGCGAAGAAGGCGCATGAACTCGGACTCGTCACGGGCGCGGTCGTGCATGCCTTCAATCGCTGGCAGTGGAGCGAGGCGCAGTTCGACATCGCGGGAGAGGGCGTGCGAATTCCCGTCGACGGCCTCTCCGTGCGCCTCGGCGCCGGCCAAGCGAAAGCCACGGCCAACGGCTACACCGTGCTCGACCGCAAGCGGGTTTTCATTCCGCCCGTGCAACGCAACAACGCGGCGGTCACGTACTACAGCGCGATCGGCACGCTCGTCGAACTGGCGGTCAGCGAGTCGAGCGGCAAGGTCGAACTGCTTTCGCATCATTCGATCATGGAATGCGGCAACCAGATCGCGCCGCAACTCGTGTCCGGCCAGTTGCAAGGCGGACTCGCGATGGGCATCGGACACGCGCTGCACGAATATCTGCCGCTTTACGAAGGCGGTCCGGGCGACGGCACCTGGAACTTCAATCGCTATCGCTTGCCGCTCGCGAGCGACGTGGCGGTGTGGAAGCAAACGGGCGAAGTGCTGCCGCCGCTTTCCGAAACCGATCCGCCGAAGGGCATCGCCGAAGTGGTGATGATTCCGGTGGTCGGCGCCATCGTCAACGCGATCGCGCATGCGATCGGCCATCGCTTCACCGATTTACCGGTGACGCCGCAAAACATTCAAGAGGTGCTCGCATGACGGCCATCCAATCCGCGGGCCTCGACTCGCGTTCGCTCTCGATGACGATCAACGGTGAAAAAATCGGCCCGACGCAGGTGCCCGCCGGTCTGCCGATGATCGATTTTCTGCACGAGTATCTCGGGCTCACCGGCTCGCGTCTCGGATGCGGTCAGGGGATCTGCCGCGCGTGCGTGGTGATCGTCGACCGGGCCGACGGCACGAGCGAGGAAGTGCGCACGTGCATCAACGGCGCGCATGCGTTCGACGGCAAAACCGTGCGCACGGTCGAAGGCCACGCGAAGCGCAACGAGCAGGGCGAGGTCGTCGAGATGTCGCCGGTGCAGCAGAAGTTTCTCGAACACTTCAGCTTCCAGTGCGGCTATTGCACGCCGGGTTTCGTCAACGCGACGACCGTGCTGATCGAAAGACTCAAGCGCAATCCGATCGCGAAGGACCAGATCGAAGCGACCATCACGGATGCGCTCAATGAGCACATCTGCCGCTGCACCGGCTACGTGCGCTACTACGAGGCCGTGAAGGATCTCGTGCTTGCCACGCCCGGACTCGTGAAGGACGCAGCATGAAGGGATCGATCCTGAAACGCCTCGCGCCGCTCGCGTTCGCCGCTTTTGCACTCATCGGATGCGGCCAGCAGAAGGATGCCGCGCCGCCCGTGAAAAGCTCGCCCGAGCAGATTGCGCGCGGCCGGTATCTTGCACACGCCGCCGATTGCGCCGCATGTCACACGGCGGCCGGCGGCGCGCCGTTCGCGGGCGGCGTGAAGCTCGAATCGCAGTTCGGTACGTTCTACGGCACGAATATCACGCCGGACGCGAAGCACGGCATCGGCACGTATGACGCCGATGACTTCTATCGCGTGCTGCACGACGGCATGACGCCGAAGCACAAACTCTATCCCGCGATGCCGTACACGTCGTATCGGCAGATATCGCGTGAGGACAGCGACGCGATCTATGCGTACCTGATGACGCAAAGGCCCGCCTCGGTGCCGAACGTCGACGCCGATCTCAGGTTCCCGTACAACGTGCGCTTTGCCGTGCGTTTCTGGGATCTGCTGTTCCTGAAAGACACCTTGCCGGATGCATCGTCGGGGCAATCCGCCGACTGGACGCGCGGGCGTTATCTTGCCAACGCGCTCGGTCATTGCGCGGAATGCCATACGCCGCGCGGCGGGTTCGGCCAGATGCAGGACGCGAAGACCTTGCAGGGCGGCGCGCTCGGACGCATCGGCGCGCCTGACATCACGCCGGCGGCGCTCGCCGCGCGCGGCTGGACGGGCGCGGATCTGCAAACGTTCTTCGCGACCGGCATGGCCCGGCAAGGCTCCGCGTTCGGCGAAATGCATCCCGTGATTTTACTGAGCACGCAGCATATGGATGCCGACGACTTGCGCGCGCTCGCGACCTATCTGCTCGGCGACGCACCCGTCAAACCCGCGCCGCTTTCCGCCGTGAAGCTCGACGATCCGGCGCAACGCACGGCCGGCCGCGGCTTCTATCTCGATTCCTGCGCGGGCTGTCACGGTTTCGACGGTCAGGGCAAGCCGCATGTCGCGGTTGGGATGGACGGCAATTCGACCTTGCGCCAGGCCGATCCGCGCAATCTCGTCGTGTCGACGCTCGATGGCATCGAGGCGCAGCGTTTCCCGGGCGTGGAAAACATGCAGCACATGCCGGGTTTCGCTCAGACCTATAGCGACGAACAGATCGCGCAGCTCGCGAACTATCTTCGCACGACCTGGGGCGGTCAGCCGGGCGATGTGACCGCCGACAAGGTGAAGTCGCTGCGCTAAGGCGACATGCCGAAAAAAACGAGGCCACGCAGCGTTGCGTGGCCTCGTCGCATTCGGCGCGCGAAAAGAATCAGACGCGCGCGCCGCGTTCCGCGAGCTGTCGCTGCAATGTCGGCCACATTTTGGCGACCGCTTCCTCGCCCGCGAGGATCGACGCGTTGCGCTGGCTGAAATCGCTGCTGCTCATCGCGTTGAGGTTGGGACGAATGACCGCGCTCGCGTATTTGTCCAGCTCGTAGGCCTTGATGGTCTGGCCCATGATCGTGAAGGTTTGCAGCAGCACGTCGAACGAGCTCGACGTCAGGCCGCTTTCCGGCCGCGCGGAGATATCGACCGCGATCACGAAGTCGGCGCCCATCTTGCGCGCGAACGCCGCCGGCACCGGACTCACGAGCCCGCCGTCGACATACTCGCGATCGCCGATCTTCACCGGCTCGAAAATCGACGGCACGCTGCACGACGCCCGCACCGCGATGCCTGTGTTGCCGCGTTGAAAGAGAATCGGCTGGCCGCTCCTGAGATCCGTGGCGACGATGCCGAGCGGCTTCGCCATCTTCTCGATCGGACGGTTGTCGAGCGTCTTGTTCAGGTAATTCTGCAGCGCGACGCCCTGCAGAATGCCGCGCGTGCGAAAGGGCATCGCCCAGTCGCTGATCGAGGCTTCGTCCATCGTCAGCGCGAGCTTGTTGATCGCGATGCCGCTCATCCCCGATGCGTACAACGCGGCGATGACCGAGCCAGCGCTCGTGCCCGCGACCAGATCGACGCGCACGTTGCGCGCTTCGAGCGCCTTGATCACGCCGATATGCGCGAAGCCGCGCGCCGCGCCGCCGCCGAGCGCGAGCCCGATGCGCAGCGGTTGTTGCGGTCCTTCCTTGGGCGGCGCGGCTGGCATGCCGGTCGCGCCTGACATGACGCCGCCCGGGGTCGTGCAGGCGGCGAGAATGGACGATGCGGCCGCGAGCGAAAACGCGCGGCGCGAAAGACGGGGTGACGATGAACTCAAGATGTGCTCCGGCGGTGCAGCGGGTCCCGGCTGGCCCGTCCGTGCGGGCGTTCGGGAGACTCGTGAAAAGCGCGCACATCATAAAACAAAAGGCGCGCGGATCGGCGCGAAGCGGGTGGCGAGTATAATTTCGTCTCATTTTGCGCGGGTTTCGAGCGCCGACGCGCACCGCCATTCATCGAGTAGACAGCAATGACCACCCAAGTCCGCACACGCTTCGCACCGAGCCCGACCGGCTTCATCCATCTCGGCAACATTCGCTCCGCGCTTTATCCGTGGGCGTTCGCGCGCAAGATGAAGGGCACCTTCGTGCTGCGCATCGAGGACACCGATCTCGAACGCTCCACCGATGCATCGGTCGATGCGATTCTCGAAGGCATGGCGTGGCTCGGGCTCGATTTCGACGAAGGCCCGTTCTATCAGATGCAGCGCATGGACCGTTATCGCGAAGTTGTCGCGCAAATGATGGAGAAGGGACTCGCGTACCACTGCTACATGTCGACGGAAGAACTCGACGCGCTGCGCGAGCGCCAGCGCGCCGCGGGCGAAAAGCCGCGCTACGACGGTACGTGGCGTCCGGAGCCGGGCAAGGTGCTGCCGCCGGTTCCGGAAGGCGTGACGCCCGTCGTGCGCTTTCGCAATCCGCTCTCGGGCGCGGTCGCGTGGGACGACGCGGTGAAAGGCCACATCGAAATCTCGAACGACGAACTCGACGATCTCGTGATCGCGCGTCCCGACGGCACGCCGACCTATAACTTCTGCGTGGTCGTCGACGATCTCGACATGAAGATCACGCACGTCATTCGCGGCGACGATCACGTGAACAACACGCCGCGCCAGATCAACATCCTGCGCGCGCTCGGCGGCGAAGCGCCGGTATACGCGCATCTGCCGACTGTGCTGAACGAGCAGGGCGAGAAGATGAGCAAGCGCCAC
This sequence comes from Caballeronia glebae, assembly GCF_001545035.1. Lineage (GTDB taxonomy): Bacteria > Pseudomonadota > Gammaproteobacteria > Burkholderiales > Burkholderiaceae > Caballeronia > Caballeronia glebae. The sequence goes on along the minus strand of NZ_FCOJ02000077.1, from coordinate 8,082 downwards.
GGCGCGATGAGCGTGACGGGTTATCGCGACAATGGGTATCTGCCCGAAGCGGTAGTGAACTATCTCGCGCGCCTCGGCTGGTCGCATGGCGATGCGGAGATTTTCTCGCGCGAGCAGTTCGTCGAATGGTTCGATCTCGACCATCTCGGCAAATCGCCCGCGCAGTACGATCACGACAAGCTCAACTGGCTCAACGCGCACTACATCAAGGAAGCGGACAACGCGCGTCTCGCCGAACTGACCAGGCCGTTCCTGCTGCAGGCGGGCATCGATGCCGCGGCGATCGACGGCGGCGCGCCGCTCGATCAGGTTATCGGGCTGCTGAAGGATCGTGCATCGACGGTGAAGGAAATCGCCGATAACGCCGCGATGTTCTATCGTGAGCCCGTCATCGAGCCGGACGCTTTCGCGCAGCACGTCACCGATACGGTGCGTCCGGCTATCGCGGAGCTGCGCGCGGCGCTCGAAAACGTCGATTGGACCAAGGAAGCGATCGCGGCGGCGCTCAAGGCGACGCTTACCGCCCACAAGCTGAAAATGCCGCAACTCGCGATGCCGGTGCGTCTGCTGGTCGCGGGCACGACGCATACGCCGTCGATCGATGCCGTCCTGATGCTCTTCGGCCGCGATGTCGTGTCGACGCGCCTGAAGAAAGCAGCGGATTGAACTCGTAGCGACGCGTGATGGATGACGGATGACGGCGGGGCGTCATCCATTGCGCACATCGGCCTCTGGCGAGACAAAAAAGTTTCACTTAACTCGTCAGACGGTATTTACAACTTCGAAAATGCCCTATAGAATCTCGTTTCTGTTCTGCAAGGGGGTATAGCTCAGCTGGGAGAGCGCTTGCATGGCATGCAAGAGGTCAGCGGTTCGATCCCGCTTACCTCCACCAAGAACAGATGAAGTAGCGCGAGGCTTGTTTTCCGGAAACGGAAGTCGCAAAAAATACTTCACAAGTAACGCGAAGTTGTTTAGAATTTTGGTCTTCGTTGATTCGAAGCAAGTAGATCAGCGAAACGGTAGTAAAGACAGAATCACAAGTTTCTGTCCCCTTCGTCTAGAGGCCTAGGACATCACCCTTTCACGGTGAGTACAGGGGTTCGAATCCCCTAGGGGACGCCAGAATATCGGCGGCTGCTAGTAAAAGCGCTGCACATTCGCGGGTGACACCGCGAATCGATGGAAAGAAGTGGAGCGGTAGTTCAGTTGGTTAGAATACCGGCCTGTCACGCCGGGGGTCGCGGGTTCGAGCCCCGTCCGCTCCGCCAACACTTGCGAGCAGGAACACTCCGGCTAATGAGAGCCGGTTTTTTTTCGCCGCAGGGTGTGTAGAAGTTGAAGTCCCCTTCGTCTAGAGGCCTAGGACATCACCCTTTCACGGTGAGTACAGGGGTTCGAATCCCCTAGGGGACGCCAGAACATCGGCGGCTGCTATAGAAAGCGCTGCAAGATTCGTAGATGACACTACGAGCCGATGAAAAGAAGTGGAGCGGTAGTTCAGTTGGTTAGAATACCGGCCTGTCACGCCGGGGGTCGCGGGTTCGAGTCCCGTCCGCTCCGCCAAATCGTTGTATGAAAAAATCCAGCCTTCGGGCTGGATTTTTTTTTGCCCGTTCGCCGCCGATTCCCTTTCGTACGCGTGGGCTGCGCGTTCGACCGTAATATTGGCCATTGCCAGCCTGCGCCCACTGTCTTAGTGTTTAGGCACTTGTTTCTCGTGCCCGCGCGATGCTCGACCCGACCGAAGACCTCTCGCTCTACCAACTGCGCCAGGCGAACATGGCGGACTTCGCCTTCGCCGAAGCGCTCACGCATGAAAACATGGTCGGCTACTATCGGCGCCACAATCTCGTGTGGCGCGGCGATCTCTTCCTCTCCAGCTGGCGCGAGTCCGAAAACTTCATCCTGCAGGCGGACGGAATACCGATTGGCGTCATGCGCGTCACCGAGGAAAATGATTCGCTGCATATCCGCGACGTGCAGATTGCGAAGGGTTATCGCGGTCGCGGCGCTGGGACTTTCCTGCTCAACACGGCGCATCGCTGGGCGAGGGCGCGCGGGCTTGGCGAATGTCAGTTGCGCGTGTTCGTCGATAACCCTGCGGCGCGGCTCTACATACGACTCGGCTATCGGCCGGCTGGTCCGCGTCTCGCGCAACTCGGCGCGATCCGGCATATGGTGCGGCGCGTTTGAGCGAGGCGCGTGCGCCTCCTACACGTTGTCGACGTCGCGCTCATCGCGGCTATCGCGCGCGAAAAATGCGCGCGGGCTCTCGCCGAACGCACGACGGAACATCGCCGAGAATGCGCTCTGGCTCTGATAGCCCAGCGCACGTGCGACTTGCGCGAGCGGACGGCCCTGGCTCAGCAAGGGAATGGCGCGGGCGAGAACGGCCTGCTGACGCCACTGTGAAAAACTCACGCCAAGCTCGCGCCTGAAAAGCCGCGCGATGGTGCGTGAACTCGCGCCCGCCTCCGATGACCAGCGTTCCAGGTCGGAATGCGACGGATCGGCCAGCACCGCGTTGCACAACGCGCGCAGACGCTTCTCGTTGGGCATCGGTACGGAAAGCGGCAACGGCTGCGAGCGAATAATTTCATCGAGCGCGAGCGTACCCAGCAGGCGCTCGCGCTGGCGGGAGATCGGTTCTTCGTCGAGCGCGGCGATGACTTCGCGCAAAAGGGGCGACACCTCGACGACGCGACACGCGCCGAGACCCGCCGGCACGACGCTCGCGTCGACATAAAGCGTCCGCAGATAGGCGTCCTCGACGATCACGACCTCGTGCGTGACATTGGGCGGCACCCAGATCGCGCGAGAGGGCGGCACCATCCAGGTCGAATCGGTGGTCGCGACGCGCAGCACGCCGCGCGACGTGTAGGCGACCTGCGCCCACGGATGCGTATGCAGCGCGATGCGCACGCCGTAGGGAACCGGCCGCGAACGCACACGAATCGGATGATCGAGCGTCGGCGAATGCTCGACGGGAATGTCGAGATGTTCGACTTCCTCGCCCGACGAGCTCGATTCGACAAACGTGGCCATGTTCGTTCAGATTGAATTGTGTTCAGGCGTCCGGGTTTCGTCGGTCGCCACGCGCCGATGTTAGCCGAAAGCGCTCGCCCGGAGCGCGCCACAAATTTTGCGCAGCGCATAATGCCCGTTGATCACCTTTCCGACAACAGGAGCGGCTCTTTCGATGCAATACGTTTTTGTCTACGGCACGCTGCGCGCGGGCGAGGTCAACGATATCAACCGCGCGGCCGCACGACACGGCGTCGCGACGCCCGAATGGATCTGCGCGGCGCACGTTCAGGGACAACTCTTCGACTTCGGCACGTATCCGGGGCTCGTGATCGACGAGAAGGGCGCACCGATTCGCGGCGATGTTTACCGGATCGAGGACGCGCTCGTGCCCGTGCTCGATGAGATCGAAAACGTGTATCCGGGCGTGGAAGGTTTATTCCGCTCCCATCGCCTGCATGTCGAGGTGGACATCGAGGGGAGACCGGATCGGATAGATTGCCTAATCTATCCCGTTGCGGCGGCCGCTGCCGACGGACTGCCGTGTATTGAGAGCGGCGACTGGGTGGCGCATCGCGCCGCGCGTGTCTAGCGGCTGAATACGCGCAATCCGCGAAACCGCAAATGCTGCTTTTGTCCGCGCCGCAGTGAGCCGACGTATCGACTCACGGCGGCGTGAATGGCCCCGTGCCTTGCAGCGGGAACCGGCTTACTGGCTGGAGTTGCCGGCCGGCTTGCTGTGCGATTTCTTGTGATGCGTCGACTTGTGCGAGGGCGTCTGCTCGGTCATTCGTTGCGATTCCTGACGCGACTGCAGAGCCTGGGCGCGCGACTCGACGTCGGAGATTTTGGCGGGATCGGTGCTCATGGTCACGCCTTGATCGCTCTGGGCATACGCGGCCGACGCGACCGCACTGAGGGACAACAGAACAGCCAGGGACACTTTCTTCATTTTTACCTCCTAGTAGTAGTTGGACCTGGAATCGTCTGTCCGATCCGTTGGAACGACAAATGTGTCTGAGCAAAGTGTCTGAGCAAAAATCGCTCCCGCTTTGCAGGCCGTCAGCCGGGAAACGTCAAACGCCTGACGATCAGACAATCCGAATCATAAGCCCGGAATCGGGCAACGGTGTGTCGTGTGCCCGCCCCAAAACCGGACACGCATGATAACGCACAATCGTCGAGTTATTTGCGAGTGCTTAGCATTGCGATCTGGTCGGGCGCGCCGACGGCTAATAGAGACGCAGCCAGCGATACACATCGAAGCGCGCGAGTCCCACGAGCTCGTGCATCGCGAGTTCGCTGTTCGTGAAGCCCCGGATGTGCGGAAAGAAGGTCGCTCGATTGGGCCGCACGTCCGACACATAGGGCGCCGGCGCATAGCCGAAAGCCTCGAAAGCGCGTAACGCGCGGCGCATGTGATACGCGGATGTGACGACGATCAAACGGTTGTCATGTGCTGGGCCCAGAATACCGGCCACGTTGCGCGCGTTCTGATAAGTATTAAGGCTTTGATTCTCGCGCACGAGATCGACTGAAGCGACCCCTTGTGCAAGGACGTATGGCGCGTAATTGTCGGCTTCGGCTTGCCCGTGATGCTGCGGATCGCCGCCGCTCAGAATCACCTTGCAGGCAGCGCCAGTGTCGCGGCATTCGCGATACAACATCCCAACGGCGGCAATGCGCCGCACGGCATTGAACTGCGGGACGAGTCCCGACTCGCCGCGACGCGTGCCGCCGCCCATCAGCACGATCGTCGTCTGCGGCGCGAACGAAGGCACGTCCGTGTGACGATAGCCGTGCTGAGCGAGATCGAGCAGCGGGGTCGCGAACCATCCCGCGCCGATCGCCCACACGAGCGCTACCACGACGATCGCAATCTGGATGCGGCGTCGCCGCCATAGCGCGAATAATGCAAAAAAAAGCAGCAATAAAGTGAATAGAACCAATTTGATTGGGGTAACGTATTGGTTTCAGGGCAATTTGTTCCGTCATCGCGTGCTCGGGAACGCATCGGCGGATGTCGCAGCAAAGCGCGTGATTAGCGCGCTGTCAACGGGGGCTTGTAATAGAAAGCAGCACCTAACGCAAGCGGTGGCCAAACATTCGGCTGCGAGTCGTTCATCGCATACGGAATTCGGCGCGCCGCGTTTAGTCGACGTCGCGGACCGTCTTGCGACCGTCACGAGCGTCGTCATGGCTGCATAGGAAGAAAGAACGAGATGACCACGTATTCCAACGAAGTTGTACTCGAAGCACTTCGCCGAGCGCAGTATCGTCAGGTACCTTGGGCGAAACGCCCCAACGTTTTCGATCTCTTGCGCGCACTCGGTTTGCTCGAACTCGCCCGGCAGCGCACCGTGGCGCCCGCGCCCGGATTCCACGCACCGGTCGATATCGCGGTCGTGACCGAGCGCGGCAAGCACGAATTCAACCGACTTTCGCGCGACGAACGTGCGACCGACTGGGACTTGCGCCGCATGGAACCTTATGCGTTCGGTGGTCAGGAAGCGGTCCTGGAGGCGCGAGTCTAGCACTGCCGAATACGCCGGCAGCGGTCGACAGTCGACAGACGGGTCGAGGGGGCGTTGTCGTCGGACGAAAAAGCCGACAGCCGGCCTACAGTCAACGCAGATTCCTCAAAAAAAGTGCCCGTATCGCGAACGACACGGGCATACCGGATCTCACTGTTGCCATGCTGTGCTCATGACATGGGGTGTGACTGGCGCGCGCCGTAGTGGTTCCGTGAAATGCGCATCGTTGCCATCGTCGCAAACCAGCTAACTCAATGATGTTGTGAACGCGCATCACGTTCGGAATCCGGACGCGCACGCACGTTGCTCGCGATATCGCCGCGCAAGTCGCCACGTGGCGCGGGCGGCGTCGCATCGCGGCTCCGGCCGGCGTTCTGCGACGCGGCCGTCGAAGCCTTCGTGCTCACGTGGAAATCGGATGCGGGAGGCGGGGGCTGGGCCTGGCTCATCGCCGCAGTGCTGGTCAGCGCGACGAACGCCCCATGCACGAGCAGAGTCGATGCCTTCATGGTGAAATCCTCGAAGCCTTCGTGGGGCTTGTTCGATCATTCACCAAGCTATGCTGTGATCCGCCGGGGCGCTGTAAGGAATCGTAAAGAGTTGTTTCGTCGAAGACACGGTCCAGGTGACTGTGCTAAGCCGCCCGGACGCAATCGATTGCCGTAGCCGGCCGGCAGCGCGACGAATGCTGAAGGTACCAAGGTTCGCGCAGGCCGCAACCTGCGCCAGAGGTGAAATGTCTGAATGAAGCCAATTGAAGCCAGCGAGTGCCGGCTTCGACCGAAGCAGATCCGTTCAGGCCATCTTGGCCGGAGCGCGCCACGATTCCGGGTTCGTCCAGAATGCGCCTCGCAGGCGATCGCGACTCGGCGGCGCCGGTGGCTTTGCGGCGCTCGAACCGATGCGCCCGCGCAACGACACTTCGCGGCCATTGCCGGAAAGGCGCTTCACGATCTCGGCCAGCGTGCCGTCTGCCTGCCATTCATCGAAGCGGCGGCGGCAAGTCGGCGGGGACGGGTAGCGTCCGGGCAGCTTCGACCAGCCTTCGCCCGTCGACAGTACCCACAAGACCGCGTTGACCACGGCCCGCGCCTCGACGCGCGGACGGCCACGCCGTTCGCTACGCGCCGGTTCGGCACAGAACAACGCCTCAACCAGCGCCCACTCGTTATCTCTCAAATCGTCGAACAGCACCATATCTCACCTCAGCGAAGCTAACCCCGGTGCGCTGCCCCGCGCCGCGCACTCTGGTCGGAATCCGATGAACGAATACCTGGGAAGGCCAGAGCGATTGCGGCGGACGATGTTCGATGTAACCGCGAATGGCTCCAACCTCTGTGCGCAATGAAATGCGAGAACCGTGCCATGCATGTTGCTAAATCCGGGAAACCCGCATGGCAGTAGGCTGACGCGATGTCAGCATGGCCCGTATCAGACCCGAAACACACTGATTAAGAAATCGGGACAATCACCAATCAAGTGCAATAGGCCCATCCAGCGTGCGTTCCGGCAGTTTGCTGCACCGCAGCGAAACGCGCGTTCGTGCCTGAAGTCAGACCATTGCCCGCTATAATTCGCATGAAACGAAGATATTGATGAGTTCCTGAATGAACGCGCCATTGAACGTGACGTTGCGGCAACTGCGCGTCTTCATCGAAGTATCGAGACTGCGCAGCTTCAGCCGCGCGGGCGATGAAATCGGCCTCACGCAGTCGGCGGTAAGCCGCTGCGTGCGCGAGCTCGAAGGGGAAATCGGCCTCAAGCTGATCGACCGGACGACGCGCGAGGTCCAGCTGACCGATGTGGGCGTCAACCTCGTCGGCACCGTGTCGCGCCTGCTCGCGGATCTCGACGAAGCCTTGCGCGAAGTCCGCGATCTCGGTCAGCAGCGCCGCGGGCGCGTGATCGTCGCGGCGAGTCCGACGGTCGCGTGCCGGCTGATGCCGCGCGTGATCGCCTCGTGTCTGCGGCAGTTTCCGCTGATCACCCTGAGCCTGCGCGATGACGTCCAGTCCGATGTCCTGCGCAAGGTGAAGTCCGGCGAGGTCGATTTCGGCGTGGTGATCGGACCGTTTTCCTCCGACGAACTACACGGCGAACCGGTGATGACCGATTCCTTCTGTCTCGTCGCGCGGCGCGATCATCCGCTCGGGCGCGAGGGCGCGGTGCCGTGGGAAGCGCTCGCCGGCGAGCGGCTCGTGATGCTCGACTACGCGTCCGGCAGCCGGCCGATTATCGATGCGGTGATGCAGGAACATGGCGTCGAGGCGCAGGTGGTGCAGGAGCTCGGGCACTCCGCGACCGTGTTCGGGCTCGTCGAGGCGGGCGTCGGCGTGAGCGTGCTGCCGTGGCTCGCGCTGCCGCTGCCGGCGGATTCGTCGCTGGTTGCGTTGCCGCTCGAACCGCGCGCCGAGCGGACCGTGGAGCTCGTGCGCCGGCGCGATCGCTCGCTGTCGCCCGCAGCGGAGTCGGTGTGGTCGCTGATCGCATCGCTGCCGCCGCGTGCGGAAGACCTCGGATA
>NZ_FCOJ02000035.1 GCF_001545035.1 Caballeronia glebae | reverse complement strand
TATCGGCATCGGCGCGCGGTGACGGTCGAGGTGCCCGGCCACGGCGCGCTCACCGGCGATGTCGCGTGGGGCGGGAACTGGTTCTTTCTCGTCGCGGATCACGGGCGCGAGCTAGTTCCCGCGCGCATCGCGGAACTGACCGCGTTCACCGAGGCGATCCGCGATGCCTTGCACGCGCAGGGCATCACGGGCGCCGAGGGTGCGTTCATCGACCATATCGAACTGTTTGCGGATTCGCCCGTCGCGGGCGTCGACAGCCGCAATTTCGTGCTGTGCCCGGGCAGCGCCTACGATCGTTCGCCGTGCGGCACCGGAACCAGCGCCAAGCTCGCGTGCCTCGCGGCGGACGAAGTGCTCGCGCCGGGCGAAATCTGGCGTCAGGAAAGCATCATCGGCAGCGTGTTCGAGGGTAGTTACGCGCTCGACGGCGGCGTGCTCGTCCCGACGATCACGGGCTACGCGCACGTCATGGGCGAAGGGCGTCTCGTTTTCGACGAGCGCGATCCGTTCATGCGAGGCATCGAGACCGGCGCGCGCGCATGAAGGCGGATGTGATCGTCGTCGGCGGCGGCATCGTCGGGGCGGCGTGCGCGGCCGAGCTTGCCGCGCGCGGCCTGACGGTCGATGTGCTGGAGGCGCGCGGTATCGGCGGCGGCGCGACGGCGGCGGGCATGGGCCACATCGTCGTGATGAACGATTCGCCCGCCGAGTTCGCCCTCGCGCGTGCTTCGCGCGAACTGTGGCTCGCGCTCGGCGGCCGGCTGCGTGAGCGCGATGCGTTCTCGCGTTGCGGCACGCTCTGGATCGCCGAAGACGACGAGGAGCTGGACGCGGCCCGCACGATGCGCGATGCATTCGCGGCGACGGGCGTGCGCGCGCATATGCTCGACCGCGCCTCGCTGCGCGAATCGGAGCCGGCGGTGAGCCACGCGATGCAAGGCGGCCTGCTGATCGAAGACGACGCGATCGTGTACGCGCCCGCCGCCGCGCAATGGCTGCTGGCGAGTTCGGCGCGCATCCGCGTATCGACCGGCTGCGCGGTTCGCGCGGTCGATGCCGGCGAAACGCGCGCGAGCGTCACGCTTGCGAACGGCGAGCGCAGGACGGCTTCGCATGTCGTCATCGCCAATGGGCTTGCGGCGCCGGATCTGCTCGCAAACGTGCCGCTCGAAGCGAAGAAGGGCCATTTGCTCATAACCGGTCGCTATCCCGGCACGATCCGTCATCAGGTGCTGGAACTCGGCTACATCAAGAGCGCGCATCACGCGCGCGGCACCTCGGTCGCGTTCAATGCGCAGCCGCGTCCGACGGGGCAAGTGCTGATCGGTTCGTCGCGGCAGTTGGGCACGCTCGATCCCGCCGTCGAGATGAACGTGCTCGCCGCGATGCTCGCGCGCGCGACGCGCTATCTGCCGGGCATCGGCGCGCTCGATGCGATTCGCGCGTGGACCGGTTTTCGCGCCGCCACGCCCGACGGCTTGCCGCTGATCGGACCCGCGCGTTTTCCCGGCGACCGGCTGTGGCTCGCGGCGGGTCACGAAGGGCTCGGCGTGACGACTTCGCTCGGCACCGCGAAGCTCATCGCCGCGCAGATGCTCGGCGAGCCGATTCCGTTCCAGTTGCCCGACACGCATGCTTTCTCCCCGCAACGATTCGCGCCGGAGCACGCCGATGGCTGAGCGCGTGCGCGTGATCATCGACGGCGAGCCGCTTGCCGTGCCCGCGTTCACGACCGTCGCGGCGGCGATCGCGATCGCGCTGCGCGGCGTCGGCGGCACGCGGCGCTCCGTCACCGGCGAGCCGCGCGCCGCGTTCTGCGGCATGGGCGTGTGCCACGAATGCCGCGTGACGGTCGATGGCCGCGCGGACGTGCTCGGCTGTCAGACGCTTTGCCGCGACGGACTTTCGATCGAGACGATGCAATGAATGTCGAACAGGTCGATGTCGCGATCGTCGGCGCGGGACCGGCGGGTTTGAGCGCGGCGCGCATCGCGGCGCGTGCGGGCGTGCGCGTCGCGCTCGTCGATGACAATCCGCGCGTCGGCGGCCAGATCTGGCGGCAAGGACCGGCGCACGCGCCCAGCGTCCCGCTCCGCCGATGGCTCGATGAAACGCGCTCGCATGCGAACCTCATCGCGATGAACGCGACCCGAGTCGCCGCCGCGCCCGGAGACAAACGGCTCCTGCTCGAACGCGACGGCGCGCCGCTCGTGCTCGCGTATTCGAAGCTCATCCTCGCGACGGGCGCACGCGAGCGGCTTCTTCCTTTTGATGGCTGGACCTTGCCCGGCGTCACCGGCGCGGGCGGCCTGCAGGCACTCGTCAAGAGCGGCATGTCGGTGCGTGGCGAGCGCATCGTCGTGGCGGGCAGCGGGCCGCTTTTGCTCGCCGCCGCCGATACCGCGCGCCGTCACGGTGCGCGCGTCGTCGCGGTGCTCGAACAGGCGCCGTTCGAGCGTGTCGCACGATTCGTCGCGTCGCTGGCGTCGACGCCGGGCAAGCTGGCGCAGGCCCTCGCGCTCGGTGTTGCGTGTTATCGGACGAGCAGCGTTGTCGTAGCGGCGCACGGAAGCGCGCGCGTGGAGGCGGTCAGGATTCGCGCGCACGGGCGCGATGAAACGCTCGAAGCGGATCGCGTCGCGTGCGGCTACGGACTCGTGCCGAACGCGACGCTCGCGCTCGGCTGCGCGACAGACGAACGTGACGGCGCGATTCACGTCGACGACGCGCAACGAACCTCGCTGGAAGACGTCTTCGCGGCGGGCGAATGCACGGGCATCGGCGGAATGGAACTCGCGAGCGTCGAAGGCGCGATCGCGGCGCATGCAGCGCTCGACATCGCCATCGATGCGCGTCTCGCGCGTGACCGCGATCGCTGGCGTGCGTTCGCGCGACGCGTCGCGCACGCCTTCGAACTCGGCGCCGACGCCCGCGCGATGCCGTCGCCGGACACCTTGCTGTGCCGCTGCGAGGACGTATCGATCGGCGAAGTCGCCGCGCACGCGAACTGGCGCGATGCAAAGCTGCAGACGCGTTGCGGCATGGGGCCGTGTCAGGGGCGCATTTGCGGCGAGGCGGCATCGGTCTATTTCGGCTGGCCGCGCGAGGCGGCGCGCCCACCGTTCGCGCCGGTGCGCATCGACACGCTGATCGCCGCGGGTGAACGCACGGACGCGCCCGCGCCCATTTCCTAGTGGGGCCAGCGCCAATTTTGTCCGCGCATGCGCGCTTCTATAATCGGTCGCCTGATTCATTCGAGCGCAACCGACACCCTCACGCATGACGAACACGGCGCCCATCGCACAACCTCCGGCATCGACGCTCTCCGACATGCTCGCGCATTTCGCGCTGCTCGCGCCGGTCTTCGACGCGATGCCCGACATCGTGTTCTTCGTGAAGGATCGCGAGGCGCGCTACGCGATGGTCAATCGCACGCTCGCGCGACGCTGCGGCCACAAGGACGACAAATCGGCGCTCCTCGGCAAGACCGCCGAGGACGTGTTCCCGCGTCGTTTCGGGCGCATCTGCACGGCGCAGGATCAGGCGATCATCGCGCAGGGACATCAACTGATCGATCAACTCGAACTGCATCTGTATCCGGGGCGCGAGCCGGGCTGGTGCATGACCTGCAAGCAGCCGCTGCACGATACGCAGGGAAATATCGTCGGGCTCGCCGGCATTTCGCGCGATTTGCAGGCGGCTGAAGGGACGCATCCCGCGTACAGCCGGCTTGCGGCGGTCGTGCAGCACATCCAGGAAAATTATGTGCAGCCGCTCAATATGCGGCAGCTCGCGCAGATGGCGAACATGTCGATCGCGCAACTGGAGCGTTACTTCCACAAGGTCTTTCACCTGACGCCGCGTCAGGTGCTGCTGAAAACGCGGCTCGACGCGGCCACCGCGCTGCTCGTCTCTCAAGAAAAAGTCACCGATGTCGCCGCGCTGTGCGGCTACACCGATCACAGCGCCTTCACGCGCCAGTTCAAGGCGACGGTGGGCCTCACGCCCAGCGAATATCGCGCGCTGTTGCAGGCGGGAACGTCGAACGCCCCGCGCCCCGATTCCGTTCGAGAGACAAATGTCTGATGGGAAATCAGGGCACGGCCGATGCCGGAATTACACGATCGTGCGCATGTGTTGCAAATCCGTGGGCGGCGCACGGGCTGTGAGGCCCGCGCGACGCGGCTTTCCCGGGCGGGAATGCAAGTCGGTCCGTTTTTTGCTCTTTTAGGCACGCTGCGACTGGCCGATCTATTAGCCAGCGTGGCCACAAAACCGCGAGGCGTTCCGCACCGGCGTACGCGCGGCATAAAAAGCGGTGCGTTCGGAATTCCCGCCGCGTTTTCGTGTCAATCAGTGCGCGCAACAGCGCGCGCGGCGGAAGAGCTGGAGACCGACGCGAGAATTCCGTTTTTGGGCAGCAGAAAATAACATCATGAACGAAGTGGCAAGACTGGGGCATATGCGGATCGTACTCATCGAGGACGATCCCGAGAGCAGAGCGTCGCTGCAGACGTTGCTGGAAGAAGAGGGTGCGGAAGTCATCGCCGTAGCCGACGCCGAAGACGGCGCGCAAACGGCGATCGAGCATCTTCCCGATGCGGTGATCTGCGATCTCGACCTACCCGAGATGGACGGTTTCTATCTCGTCCAACGTTTGCGGGATCACGAAATACGCGGCAACCTGCCGCCGTCCGTGGCGATCGCGCTGACGGGACACGGCGGCGACGAATACCGATTACGAAGCATCGGCGAAGGCTTTCAGCATTTCATGACGAAGCCCGTGCATCCGGACGAGCTCGTCACGTTGATACAGGATGCGGCGCGCGCGCGCGTGGTGATGTGAAGTGATGTGAAGCGTCGGGGCCGCCCGTGAAAGGCGGCCCCGGACCTTACGACCGGTCGCGGTTGCGCGCCCGCGTCGCGCCCGTGATGACGGCGATGCCCAGCATGATTACGGCAACGATCATGATCGTGTGCTGCGAGACGTGCATCGCCACGAGCCCCCACGACACGCCGCCAATGAAAATCAGCCAGCCTGCAAGGTAAATGATCAGCGTCATCGACTTCTCCTTTTTCGTTGTGTGCTAGAAATCGTTGCGCGGCCTTCGTGAAAGGGCCGTATCCTTTCGACGCCCCGACCGCGTGTGATTTCGCTGCATGCAAGTGGCGTACCGCGGGCGGCATCGTCGAGTATTGGAGAAGAGTTAAAAGCATGCTGATCGTCCATCACCTCAATAATTCCCGCTCGCAGCGCGTGCTGTGGATGCTCGAAGAACTCGGCGTCGACTATGAACTGAAGCGCTATCAGCGCGATCCGCGCACGATGCTCGCGCCGCCTGAGTTGCGCGCGGTGCATCCGCTCGGCAAATCGCCGGTCGTGACCGACGACGGTCTCACGCTCGCGGAGTCGGGCGCGATCGTCGAATATCTCGTCGACCGATACGGCGAAGGCCGTTTCGCGCCGCCGCCGGGTGCTTCGCCCGAACGCGTGCGCTACAACTACTGGATGCATTACGCCGAAGGCTCCGCGATGCCGCCGCTCCTGCTCAAGCTCGTCGCGCGGCGGCTGGAGAGCGCGAAAATGCCGTTCTTCGCCAAGCCGATCGCGAGACGTATCGCGCAGACGATGCAGAGCAGTTTCATCGATCCGCAATTGCGGCTGCACTTCGGCTATATCGATGCCGAACTCGCGAAATCGCCGTGGTTCGCTGGCGAGACATTCACCGCCGCCGACGTGCAAATGAGCTTCCCGCTCGAAGCCGGCAGCGCCCGCGCGGGCGCGAAATCGCTGCCGCATATCCGCGCGTTTCTCGAACGCATTCACGCGCGCCCCGCGTACCAGCGCGCGCTCGAACGGGGCGGCCGATACGACTACGCGAATTAGCCATTCGGCCGACCGCCGGAACGAGAGGCGCGTTGCGTACAATGAGCCGCACGCAACCACTCAGCGCAAAGGCGACGCATGGCCCGAATCGTTCCCGACGACTGGAAGAATCTCGAAGCGACCGGCGCGGCGGCGCGCGAAATCGAAACCCTCGCGCTGCTCGAAAAGTTGCCCGACGACTACACGGTCTATCACGGCGTGCACTGGACGCGCGTCAACGAAGGTTTTTCGGTCTTCGGCGAAGCGGATTTCGTGGTCGTCGCGCCTTCGGGGCGGGTGCTGATGATCGAGCAGAAGGCCGGTTTTCTGCGCGAGACGGGGCAAGGTCTCGTAAAGGTTTATCTGCAGAAGGAGCGCAACGTCGCCATTCAGCTCGCGCTCACGCTGGAGAATCTGCATCGGCGTTTCACGGCGGCGTTCGGCGCGGGCACGTACCGGATCGAGGAACTGCTGTATTGCCCCGACTACACGGTGAAGAACGCGGCAATTGCGGGCGTGCCGCCCGCGCGCATCGTCGATGCGAGCCGCAAGTCGCAGCTCGCGCGCGTCGTGCTGGAAATCCTGCCGCCTGACGAGCCGCGCTTCGAGTCGGCGGCGCGTATTCACCATTTTCTCGCCGACGAACTCTCGCTCACGCCCGATACCAACGCGCTCGTCGGCGCGGCGAACACGCTTGTCACGCGGCTCTCAGGCGGACTCGCGACGTGGGCGCGCCGGCTCGAATTCGAACCGTTCCGTCTGCGCGTGATCGCAACGGCCGGCGCGGGCAAGACGCAACTCGCCGTGCGCGTGATGCGCGACGCGCTCGCGCAGGGCAAGAGCGTGCTCTACGTCTGTTTCAACCGGCCGCTCGCCGACCATATTCGTGCGATCGCGCCGAAAGAGGCGAAGATCGCGAATTATCATCAGTTGAGCGCGGCCGTCGCGCGCGATGCGGGAAGCCCGCCGGACTTCAGTCAGCCCAATGTCTTCGCGACGCTCGAAGAGCGCTTCGCCGCGGTGCCCGTGCCGGAGCAATGGAAGACCGATGTGCTGATTGTCGATGAAGGCCAGGATTTTCAGGCGGCGTGGGTCGGGGCGCTCGAACGCCTGCTGAATCCAGATGGCGCGTGGTGGTGGCTCGAAGATCCGATGCAGAACCTTTATCTGCGCGAGCCGGTGCCGCTGCCAGGTTGGACCATTCTGCGCGAAACCACGAACTACCGCAGCCCGCGCGATCTGCTCGGTTTCATCCGCAAGGTCGTCGGGCCGGATGTGCGGCTCGACGCGGGCAGTCCGTTCGACGGCTCGGACGTGAGCGTATCGACTTACGCGGACGGGCATCCCGAGGAAATCATCGAGGCGACCAAGCGCGCGATCACGCAGGCGCTCTCGCTCGGATTTCGCAAGCAGGACATTGCGGTGCTGTCGTTCCGGGGCCGCGAAGGTTCGGCGCTCACCGCCGTCGAACAACTCGGTCCGCACCGGCTGCGCGCCTTCATCGGAACCTACGACCTGTTCGGCAATCCGGAGTATCGCGAGGGCGACGTGCTGCTCGAATCGATCTATCGCTTCAAGGGGCAATCGGCGCCGTGCGTGATTCTCACGGAAGTCGATTTCGACACGCTCGACGAGCAGGCCGCGCGCAAGATCTTCGTCGGCGCGACGCGGGCGACGATGAAGCTGATCGTGGTCGCATCCGAGCGCGCGGCCCGGGCAATCGTCGCGTTGCAGTAGCGGATGGCCGTCACCAGCACCGAGCCGTCGCTGCGCGCGCCCGCCGCGCGCCCCTGGTTTCGCCGGCTCTGGTATGCGGCGCTGATCGCGCTCGCGGTCGCGCCGCCCATTGGCGCGGTCGGCTACATGTTGTACTCCAGCCTGGTCGCGCGCGAGACGCACAGGCTCGTCCTGCCCAACGACGTGTACTGGGACGCCGCGCAGCTTCAGATCGCCTACGAGCGCTTCGAAAATCACGTGCTGCTCTATCGCAACGGCATCGATGAGGACGTGGAGGCCGTGCGCGCGAGCTATCGGCTGCTGCGCGCGCGGCTCAGGCAGGTGTCGGAATCGGCCGGGCTGTCGGATGACCATCAGGCGCTCATCAACCGGCAGCGCGAAATTCTGCGTCAATTGCAGACGGCGCTCGATTCCATCCAGGGCGACGTCGAAGGACTGCAAGCCGAGCATCAGCGCACCTTGCGCGTGATCGGCATATTGCGGCAGAACGCGCCGGTGGTCGCGGAACTGGCCGGCGGGCGGCGTCTCATGGATGTCGCCGAGCGCGAGGCGATCGTGCGCGATTTCGAGGCGAAACGCCGTTATCTGATTTACGGCGGCGTGCTGCTAGGTTTGCTGTCGGCGGCGGCGACGATCCTGCTGCTGCTGAACGGCTATCGGCGCACGCGTCTCATCGAGCAACAGCGCGCGGCGCTCGCGGCCGAGCATCAGGCGACGCGCGCGGCGCGCGAGGCGGGCGTCGCGAAAGACACGTTCCTCGGCATGATCAGCCACGAGTTGCGCACGCCGTTGCACGCCATCGTCTCGTCGGTCGAATTGCTCGGGCTGAATGCGCGCGGCGACGCCGACCGCAAGATCATGCAGCGGCTGGAAGCGGGCGCGCGTCATCTCGAAGCGCAAATGCGCGATCTGACCGACTACGCGCGTCTCGGCGCGGGCAAGCTCGAACTGCGCATGGTCGTGTTCGATCCGCTCGAATTGCTCGAATCCATCGTCGATGCGAACACGCCCGCCGCGAGCGCGAAGGGGCTGGCACTGCGCGGCGACTATGCGGGCGAGCGCGGGCCGATCGAATCCGATCCGCATCGGGTGCGGCAAATCGTGACGAATCTCGTGACCAACGCGATCAAGTACACCGATGCCGGTTCCATCGACGTGCATTTCGCGCGCACGGAAGAGCGCCTCGACATTTCCGTAATCGATACGGGGCCGGGCATCTCCCGCGAGCAGTTGCCGCTCATCTTCCAGGAATTCACGCAGCTCGATTCGTCGAGCACGCGGCGCTTCGACGGCGCGGGAATGGGCCTCGCGGTCGTGCGCGGGCTCGTCGATCTGCTCGACGGGAAAATCGAGGTGTCGAGCGAAGTCGGGCAGGGCGCGGCGTTTCGCGTGAGCCTGCCGGCGGTAGCGGCGCGCCACGTGCCCGAGCGTGAACCGGAAGCCGATGCGCCCGAGTTGCGCAAATCGCGCGTGCTCGTAATCGACGACCACGAGTCGATCCGCGATTCGCTGATCGAAATGCTCACGCATCTGGGCTATTACGCGGTCGCGCTGCCGGACGTCGACAGCGCGCTCGCATGGCTGCGCGCCAACGACGCCGACGTGATCCTCGCGGACCTGCACATGCCGGGCAAGGACGGCTATTCGTTCGCGGACGAGTATCGCGCGCGCAGTGCGCCGGGCGCGAGCGTGCCGATCATCGCGGTGAGCGCGTATGCGCCCGAACTGGTCGATCCGAGCGCGGCGGTGCTGTTCTTCGACTATCTGCTGAAGCCGGTGCGCTACGAGGTGCTGAAGGGCGCCGTGCACCGCGCGGTGACGGTGCGCCGGCGAGTCGGGTAGGCGTCGCGTGTGCGTTGCGGCTAGCTGCGCATCAGCCGTTTGGAAAGATCGGCGACGAGTATGCCGAGTCGCGCGGGCTTCTCGAAACAGGTCACGTTGTAGTCGCGGATCACCTGGCTGATTTCCGATTCGCTGGCCTTGCCCGTGGTGAGTTCGCCCGTGAGCACGAAGACCGGCGCGTCCGGGTTGTCCGACCCGCGCACGGCGCGAATCGCGTCCGCCGACGTATGCACGCCGAACAGCCAGTCCATCACGACGGCATCGAACACTTGCGTTTGCAGCGCTTCGAGGAACGCGTCGAGGCCGTAAAAGGCCATCGCCGTGAAGCCGGTGGCTTCGAGATAGTCGTGCAGGTTATCGGCCGAGGCGTGATCGTCGTCCACTACGGCGATGATCGGCTTGTCGGTGTCGGGGCGGCGCGGCTGGATCTCGATCTTGTGCACGTCGCTGGCTTCGTGCAGCAGCACGCCTTCATGCTTCGTCACGATCCAGCGAGCGTTGACTTTTTGCGCGATGAAATCCGGACGGCTGCCGGGGTCGAGCGCGCTGCCGACCCAGGCCATGCAGGGAATCTCCACGGAACCGAGCTTGAGCACGGCATCGTGCGCGGTGCCTTCGGTTTCGTCGGGGCGCGTGTTGATCGAATCGAAGAGCTTGAGCGCGGGTTCGTCGAAGGCATCGGCGACGCGGCGAATTTGCGCGAGCGTCCACGGACTGTTGCCGCGCAATTTGCGATGGCCCTGCGAAAAGCTCAGGTCGAGAATGCGACACAACTCGGCTGTCTGCTGACGCTTTCCGATGCCATGACGGCCCATGAGCTCGCGCACGCGTTCGGCGACAGCGAGAGATTCCGATGAAGACGTTTCAGTGACCATACAGCCAGTCGGATGCGTGAGAGTGGAACCGCGAGGGGCGTGATTCGGAGCAGGCCGAGCAGCCCATGCGCAGTCGATCCGGCATTGTAAAGCGCGCGGGTCCGCGCACTCAAAATGCCCCGCCGGAACGCATCGATCCTATTGGCGAAACGCTGGCCGTTGCGGTTTGCTGGCGCGCATTTGCCCAGGCGTCGGTCGTGGCTTGAGCGGCACGGCCGATCACGCGAGCGCGGGTGCAAGTTCGCGCGTCGGCTTCGACGTGGCGGGAATCTCGTCGAGCAAGGTCGAAAGCTGGCTTTCGGCGTCGCGTCCGCTGAATTCGCGCAAGGTCGCGAGCAAAGTACGCCACGGCGCCGGCCAGCGGGTTTCGCGCACGCAGCGACCGTTGGCGTCGGTGATGCGCAGCAGCGTGGTATCGGGGAAGTAAGTCAGCGTGACGGGCATTCCGTCGAGTACGCAGGTGGCGGTGCAGGCTTTCGGTGTGAACATGCTTTTCCAGGTTGAATGGACGTCAGGATCGACGGCCGCTGGCTTAAGCAATGGCCGTGCCCGGAGCCGGATCAAGACGCGCGACTTTGTTCTGTCGGATAAAGATGAATGACAGTTCCCGTTTGTTGAATGGAGTATTACGGTTTTTCGCCGCAATTGGCGGCTTCCTGCGGGATACACTGCGAACCTCATCGAAGGGAGGCTGCCGTGTTACTTGCCGCTATCTTGATTGGTCCGATGGGCCTCGCCGCGCTTTTGGGGTTCGCCCTTATCGCTGATAAGCACTTAAAGGACTTGGTCGCTATGCCGCGTGGCCATTTCGCCGAAGCGACTGCGATCGAAAGGCGACACGAAAGAGCCGAGCGAGAACGACGGCTTTAAGGGCGACGCCACTCGAAATTCTCTAACTTTCATCGAGAAATCTTAATTTTTCGGGCGATTTTCGCCATCTGCCCGAAAAAGCCTAACTTCTTGACGCCGGCGCTTCACTCGCGAACGCCTCGCGAACCACTTCCTCGATTCGATCGAGTACGGCGCGAGGAAGGTGCTGATACTGTTTCCTGCGATGCGCCGACAACACGCCCTTGTTCGACTGGATCATGCGGATCAGCGCTGAAAGGTCCTTGCGCGGCAGATCGAACTCGTCATTCAACTGAGCGAAGGCGGCGTCGTAGCCTTGCAGCCACGCGATCTCGCGCGGAATTTCCTCGCGCACGGCATCCTTGATCATCGCGTGCAGGAACGCCACCTCACGGTCCGCGTTGAAAAATCGGTACGCACGGCTCGAAGGCGCGCTCAGCACGAGCGGCTCCGTATCGACGCGCCGATAGTTCCAAAGACGCGTGACCGGACGCGAAAACGCCGTCAGCACGGCGTGATACGCAGGAATGTTGCGCTCCATCACCGCCGACACCGGAATCACGGTATCCGCGCCGAGCACGCCCGAGCGCGCGAGCACGTGCTGAATGAGGAACCGATGCAGCCGGCCGTTGCCGTCGAAGAACGGATGCAGATAGACGAAGCCGAAGGCCGCGCACGCGGCTTTCACAAGCACGTCGGGGCAACGTTTCTGATCGTTGACGAAATCTTCCCAGGCGGCCATCACGCTTCGAAGATCGGCGATGGGCGCGGGAAAGAAGTCGACGCGTCCCGCCGCGTCCTCTAGCCAGTTCTGCTTGGTCCGGTACGACGCTTCCTGGCTGTAGACATCGCGCACGATGACGTTTTGCAGTTGCACCAGCCATTCTTCGTCGATCTTCGTCGGCTCGCCCGCGCGCCTCAGGAGCTGGACGAAACGTTCCTGCTTGTCGGAACTGGGCGTTTCCGATTCGATCGCGTAGCTGCCGCGCGTCTCCGACAAATACAGAAACGCGAGCGCGCGTTTATACAGATCGGGGTCCTGCATCGCATCGAGTGCGCTTTGCGCTTCGAGAAGCAGGTCGGTCAGGGGCGGATCGTCCGGGATCGCCACGCGGTGGACGACCGGGCAGAACGACGGCGTGCCGAGCGCGTTGTTGCGCACGCGATAGCGCGGCGCGCGCACAGGCTGCGGCGCTGTGTAATAGATGTCCGTCGGAAAGAGATCGACATAGCCGCCCCGGACGGTCACGCCCGCATCGAGCGTTTTGCCAGTCAACCATTCCCACAAAAAGCACGCACGGCGAATGTGCTCGCCGGTCGGCGTCGCGCGCAGACGGGCGATGAGTTCATCCGGCTCCATATGCTCGAACGCGGCGTCGATGACTTCGAGATTCACGCCTTCGTGACGGAGCGCGAATTCCAGATGACCGACGGGCGTATCGTCGAAGGCCACGCTGTTCGGAAAGAGAATATGGCTCTCGCTGTCGATGCGCCGATTCACCGACGAACTCGCGTATGCGAGCCGCTGCGGCGACGTGACGCGCAATTCGCCGATGGCGATGAGACGGGCATAACCGATCGGCGTCATCGAGATTTCTTAACCGTTATCGAGAAAACATAACTTTATGCGCGTTTTCGGCATTTTCATCGAAAAATTTTAACGTCCGGTCGTCCGGATTAGTTCGGCGATCCGGTTTTGCTATCGAACGATCGCCCTTTCGAATTGTTGCGCTATTGGCACGGGACTATAGTGCCTCTCACGGCATGACAACCCAAAGCAGCAAACAACGAAAGGAGACGAATCCATGAACCGAATCGACCTGGCGAACCGCGTCGTGATCATCACGGGCGGCGCGCGCGGCATCGGCCTCGCGGTGGCGGAGCGCGCGCTGGAATCCGGCGCCGATGTGTCGCTCTGGGATGTCGACGGCGAGCGCCTCGCGCGCACGAGCGCCGAGCTCGCGGCGAAGTACAAGGAGCGCCGAGTCAGCGACGCGGTCGTCGAACTGACCGAGGAATCCTCCGTCGACGCAGCCGCGAAAAAGACGTTCGCCGCGCACGGCAGAATCGACGTGCTCGTCAATAACGCGGGCATTACCGGCGGCAACGGCGCGACCTGGGAGCTCGCGCCCGACGTGTGGCGCCGCGTGATCGACGTCAATCTTATCGGGCCGTATCTGACGTGCCGCGCCGTCGTGCCTCACATGCTGAAGGCGGGCTATGGGCGCATCGTCAACATCGCGTCGATCGCGGGCAAGGAAGGCAATCCGAACGCGTCGCACTACAGCGCGTCGAAGGCCGGCCTGATCGGGCTCACGAAATCGCTCGGCAAGGAACTCGCGGGCAAGAACATCCTCGTGAACGCCGTCACGCCGGCCGCCGCCAAGACCGAAATCTTCGATTCGATGTCGCAGGAGCACATCGACTACATGCTCTCCAAGATTCCGATGAACCGCTTTCTGATGCCTGAGGAAGCCGCGTCGCTGATTCTGTGGCTTTCGTCCGCGGACTGCGCGTTCAGCACCGGCGCGGTATTCGATTTGTCGGGCGGACGCGCGACGTACTGAGCGCGCCATCGGGAGAATCACATGAATCATTCCGCACAGTCGGAAGGCGCCGTCACGTCCCGCGTGATGCGCCGGCTGCTGCCGTTTCTGCTGCTCATGTACGTGCTCGCGTTTCTCGATCGCGCGAATATCGGCTTTGCGCAGAAAGCGTTGCAGCAGGACACCGGCCTCTCAAACGCCGCGTTCGCATTCGGCGCGGGCGTGTTTTTCGTCGGCTACGCGATCTTCGAGGTGCCGAGCAATCTGCTGTTGCACCGCGTCGGCGCGAAGCTCTGGATGTGCCGGATCATGGTGACGTGGGGTCTCGTCTCCGCGGCGATGGCCCTCGCGCATAACGCCGCGACGTTCTATACCTTGCGCTTCCTGCTCGGCGTGGCGGAGGCGGGCTTCTTTCCGGGCATCGTCTACTATCTGACGCGCTGGTTTCCGCAATCTTCGCGCGCGCGTGCGCTCGGCGTGTTCTATTTCGGCGCGCCGCTCGCATTCATCTTCGGCGCGCCGCTGTCCGGTTTGCTGCTCGATCTGCACGGCGCGTTCGGTCTCAAGGGCTGGCAATGGCTCTTTCTCGTTGAAGGGCTGCTCGCGACGATTGTCGGTGTGTGGGCGTTCTGGTATCTCGACGACGATCCCGCGAAAGCCCGATGGCTCACGCAGGATCAGCGCGCGCTGCTCGTCAGCCGCCTCGACGACGATGCGCGCGCCGCTTCTTCGCACGGGCCGCGCGGTGTGCTCGCGGCGCTCGTCGATCCGCGCGTGCTCGTGCTGTGCTGCGTGTACTTCCTGATCCAGGCGGCGGTGTACGGCGTCGTTTTCTATCTGCCGCAACAGGTGTCGGCGCTGCTCGGCACGAAGGTCGGCTTTCGCGTCGGGCTGGTGACGGCGCTGCCGTGGATCGCCGCCGTGGTCGTCACGTGGATCGTGCCGCGTTACGCCGATCGCACCGGCAGGCATCGCATCTGCGCGGTGGCGCTGCTCGTGATGTCGGGCGTCGCGATCGCGGTGTCGGGCATCGCGGGATCGCCGGTTGTGTCGCTCATCGCGCTGTGCTGCGCGGCGAGCGGCTTCATCGCCGCGCAGCCGCTCTTCTGGACCTTTCCGACGCGCTATCTCACGGGCGTGGCCGCCGCGGCGGGCATCGCGCTCATCAATTCGCTCGGCGGGCTCGGCGGCTTTTTTGCGCCGATGGCCCGCACCGCCGCCGAAGCCTCGTTTCATTCGACGAGCGCCGGGCTCATGGTGCTGGCGGGCGCGAGCGTGCTCGCGGCGCTCGTCATCGTCGTGCTGGTGCGCGTGCCCGGCGGCATCGAACACGAACCCATTGCCGACGCCGCGAAGGCGTCCTGAACAACGAAACCACTCGTACGGAGCCACATCATGTCCATGCCCACGATCCGCCAGGTGCGCGCCTTCACCGTTCGCGGCGGCGGCGCCGATTATCACGACCAGGGCGCCGATCACTGGATCGACGACCACATCGCCACGCCGATGGCCCGCTATCCCGAATACCGCGCGAGCCGTCAGTCGTTCGGGCTGAACGTGCTCGGTTCGCTCGTCGTCGAGATCGAGGCGAGCGACGGCACCGTCGGCTTCGCGGTGACGACGGGCGGCGAAATCGGCGCGTTCATCGTCGAGAAGCATCTGGCGCGTTTTCTCGAAGGCCAGCGCGTGACCGACATCGAAAAAATGTGGGATCAGATGTACAACGCGACGCTGTATTACGGGCGCAAGGGCATTGTGCTCAACGCGATTTCGGGCGTCGATCTCGCGCTGTGGGACTTGCTCGCGAAGGTGCGTAAGGAACCGGTGTTCCATCTGCTCGGCGGACCGGTGCGCGACGAACTGCAGTTCTACGCGACGGGCGCGCGCCCGGATCTCGCGAAGGAGATGGGTTTCATCGGCGGCAAGATGCCCTTGCAGCACGGCCCGGCGGAAGGCGAGGAAGGGCTGCACAAGAACATCGCGAAGCTCGCGGACATGCGCGCGAAAGTCGGCGACGATTTCTGGCTGATGTTCGACTGCTGGATGAGCCTCGACCTCAACTACGCGAAACGCCTCGCGAATGCGGCGCGCGAGCACGGCCTGAAGTGGATCGAAGAAGCGCTGCCGCCCGACGACTACTGGGGCTATGCCGAACTGCGCCGCTCCGTGCCGGGCGGCATGATGGTGACGACCGGCGAGCACGAAGCGACGCGCTGGGGTTTTCGCATGCTGTTCGAGATGGGTTGCGCGGATCTCGTGCAGCCGGATGTCGGCTGGTGCGGCGGCATCACGGAGCTCATCAAGATTTCGGCGCTCGCGGACGCGCACAATGTGCTCGTCGTGCCGCACGGTTCGTCGGTGTATAGCTATCACTTCGTCGTGACGCGCCACAACTCGCCGTTCGCGGAGTTCCTGATGATGGCGCCCAAGGCGGATCAGGTCGTGCCGATGTTCACGCCTTTGCTGCTCGACGAGCCCGTGCCGGTAAACGGCCGCATGAAGGTGCCGGAGACGCCGGGCTTCGGCGTGCGGCTGAATTCGGAATGCGCGTTGACGCGGCCTTACACACACTGAAGGGGCATCGCATGTTGCTCGAAAACAAGGTCGTCGTGGTGACGGGCGGCTCGCGCGGCATCGGCCGTGCGATCGCGCTTGCGAGCGCGCGCGAAGGCGCGGATGTCGCGATCAACTACTGGCGCGACAACGACAAGTCTTACGGGAAGGCCTCGGCGGTGGAATCGATCGTCGGCGAGATCGAGGCGCTCGGGCGGCGCGCGATCGCGGTGGAAGGCAACGTGGCCGAGCGCGACACGGGCATCGAACTGGTCCGGCGCACGGTCGAGGCATTCGGCCGCGTCGACGTGCTGTCGAGCAACGCGGGCATCTGCCCGTTTCACGCGTTCCTCGACATGCCGCCTTCCGTCTACGAAACCACGGTCGCGGTGAATCTGAATGGCGCGTTCTACGTCACGCAGGCCGCCGCGAACCAGATGAAGGCGCAGGGCACGGGCGGCGCGATCGTCGCGACGAGTTCGATCAGCGCGCTCGTCGGCGGCGGCATGCAGACGCACTACACGCCGACCAAGGCGGGCGTGCATTCGCTGATGCAATCCTGCGCGATCGCGCTTGGGCCATACGGCATTCGCTGCAATTCGGTGATGCCCGGCACGATCGCGACGGACCTCAACGCCGACGATTTGTCGGACACGGACAAGCGCGCTTACATGGAAAAGCGCATCCCGCTCGGGCGGCTCGGCGCGCCCGATGACGTCGCGCAATGCGTCGTGTTCCTCGCCTCGGATCGCGCGCGCTATGTGACAGGCGCGTCGCTGCTCGTGGATGGCGGCCTGTTCGTCAATCTTCAGTGAGGTGACGCGGCCGAGTACTTGCGCAGCAACGCGATGAAGTACTCGGCCGGTTCGCTCAAAGTCTCGGCCTTGCGACGCAACAGCCCGAATCCCGAGAGGCTCTTGCCGATTTCGATCGGCAATTCGATCAGCAATTGCGCGCGCAGATAATCGCGCACGACCGATTCCGGCAGCATCGCGACGGCCTCGCTGTTCTGCAGCAACTGCAGCGTCGCGAAGATCGACGCGCATTCGACGATATCGGCGGGCGTCGTCAGGCCGGCGCGCGCGAGTTCGTCTTCGAACAGGCCGCGCGCGGGACTCGTGATCGGCTGCAAAATCCACGGCCAGCCGACGAGCATATCCAGCGCGAGTTCAGTCTTCCCGGCAAGCGGATGACCCGCGCGCACGACGAGCCGCATCGCCTCGCGCGCGAGCGGTTCGAAATCGAAATCGTTGTGCTGCAAGGGCGTGGTCAGTCGCCCGAGCGCGAGATCCACTTCGCGGCGATGCAGCAATTGCACGACCTGATCGCTCGTCTCGCCGAGAATGCGCACGTTCAGAAGCGGGCGCTCGGATTTCAGTTCGGTGACGGCCATCGCGAGCACGTCGGGCGCGGCGCCCATGATCGCGCCGACCGTCAGTTGACCGTGACCGCCGCGGCGCTTGGCGTCAAGATCGTCGGCGAAGCGCGTGAGGTCCGCGAGCGAACGGCGCGCATAGGCGAGAGCGGCGGTGCCGAGCGGCGTCGGCTGCATGCCGCGCGCATTGCGCTCGAACAGCAGAAAGCCGAACGCTTCCTCGATATCCGCCAGCATGCGGCTCGCGCTCGGCTGCGCGACGTTGATGGCCTCGGCCGCCTGATGCAGATTGCGTGCGTCGTCGAGCGCAACCAACAGCGCGAGATGCTTGAATTTCAGCCGATTCACCAGGGCATTCGGCGACACACTTTGGGACACGTTCTGATTCATTCGACAGTCCGCTCTGAACCACGCGATGATACCGCGCAGCGATACGTTTTTGCGATCGGCCAATCCTGCAATCGGATTGTCGTGTTATCGGTCGGCGAATTATAGTCGCAGCACAACGAGTCCCGAACACAGGGATTCACTAAACAAAATAAGGCGGCCCGCCATGGAGACAGTGGCATTTCGCATGACCCTGAAGCCGGGCATGCGCGAGGAATACGAGAAGCGCCATCGTGAGATCTGGCCGGAACTGGCCGATGCGTTGCGCGCTGCCGGCATCCGCGATTACCGCATCTTTCTCGACGAATCGACCGGGCATCTCTTCGCCATACATCTGCGCACGCAAACGCATACGACCGATGCGTTACCGGCGCTGCCGATCATGCGCAAGTGGTGGGACGCCATGGCCGAACTGATGCATACGCACGCGGATAATTCGCCCGTGACGACGCCGCTCGTGCCGCTCTTTCATCTTCCCTGAAACGTTCGCCTCTTTCGCGAGGAACGCCATCATGCAGGTCGTCGATCCGCACATTCATTTGTGGGACCTCAAGACGCATCATTATCCCTGGCTCGCGAATCCGCAGACGTCGTTCGTCGGCGATGCGCGTGCCTTGCAGCACGACTATCTTCTGGCCGATCTGCTGCGCGATGCCGAAGATATCGAAGTGCTGAAGCTCGTGCACGTCGATGCGAATCACGATCCCGCCGATCCTGTCGAGGAAACGCGCTGGCTGCAAGGCATTGCCGATAGCGAAGGTCGCGGCATGCCGAACGGCATCGTCGCGGGCGCGGATCTGTCGGCCGACGATGCGCCCGCCGTGCTCGAAGCGCATGCGGCCTTCGCCAATACGCGCGGCATCCGCCAGATTCTCAACGTGCATGAAAACAGGCTCTACGATTATGTCGGGCGTCATTTCATGCGCGAGCCGCAATGGCGCAAGCACTTTGCGTTGCTGAAGCGTTTCGGCATGTCGTTCGATCTGCAGCTTTATCCGTCGCAGATGGAAGAGGCGGCGCTTCTCGCGCGCGAGCATGCGGATACGCAATTCATCGTCAATCACGCGGGTATGTTCGTGGACCGCAACGCGACGCGGGGATATCGCGCGTGGCGCGACGGCATGCGCATGCTGGCCGCGTGCCCGAACGTCGCGGTGAAGCTGAGCGGCTTCGCGATGTTCGATCACGACTGGACCATCGAGAGCCTGCGTCCTTACGTGCACGAAACCATCGATACGTTCGGCGTCGAGCGCGCGATGTTCGCATCGAACTTTCCGGTGGATCGTCTGTTCGGCACGTACACGGCGTTGTGGAACGCGTATGCGCGGATCGTCGCCGATGCGAGCGATAGCGAGAAAGACGCGCTCTTCGTGCGCAACGCCGAACGCATCTACCGCATCTGAGGAAAACGACATGACGACGCCACGTCTTGAACTGCGGCATGCAAGCAAATCGTTCGGTCGCGTGCGCGCGCTCGGCGACGGCAGCCTGCAACTCTTTCCCGGCGAAGTACACGCGCTGCTCGGCGAGAACGGCGCGGGCAAATCGACGCTCGTGAAGCTGCTCGCGGGCGTGTATCGGCCGGATGCGGGCGAGTTGCTCGTCGAAGGCGTCGCGCGGCGCTTCGCGAATCCCGCCGAAGCGCGCGATGCCGGCATCGCCGTGATCTATCAGGAGCCGACACTCTTCGCGGATCTGTCCATCGCCGAGAACATCTATATGGGCCGGCAGCCGCGCGATCGCTTCGGGCGCATTCGCTATGACGAAATGCATCGCGAGGTCGATGCGCTGCTGGCGTCGCTCGGCGTGAATCTGCGCGCGCAACGGCTCGTGCGCGGATTGTCGATCGCGGATCAGCAGGTCGTGGAAATCGCCAAGGCGCTCTCGCTCGATGCAAACGTGCTGATCATGGACGAGCCGACCGCCGCGCTCTCGCTGCCGGAAGTCGAACGGCTCTTCGCGATCGTGCGCGCGTTGCGCGAGCGCGACGTGGCGATTCTGTTCATCACGCATCGTCTCGATGAAGTGTTCGCGCTGACGCAGCGCATGACGATCATGCGCGACGGCATGAAGGTCTACGACGCGCTCACCGAAGACATGAGCATCGACGCGATCGTGAGCAAAATGGTCGGCCGCGATCTCGACACGTTCTATCCGAAAGCCGATGTCGCGCCCGGGGACGTGCGTCTTTCGGTGCGCAATCTCACGCGCGAAGGCGTGTTCAAGAACGTGTCGTTCGATGTGCGCGCGGGCGAGATCGTCGCGCTGGCGGGACTCGTCGGCGCGGGACGCAGCGAGGTCGCGCGCGCGATCTTCGGCATCGATCCGGTCGATGGCGGCGAGGTGAAGATCGCCGGCAAGACACTCGCGCTGGGACATCCGGCGGCGGCGGTGCGCGCCGGCCTCGCGCTCGTGCCGGAGGATCGCCGCGCGCAAGGGCTCGCGCTGGAGTTGAGCATCGCGCGCAACGCGTCTTTGACCGTGCTCGGCCGATTGATGCGCCACGGGCTCATCACGGCGAAAAGCGAATCGGCGCTCGCCGCCGACTGGGGCAAGCGGCTTCGTCTCAAGGCCGGCGATCTCGATGCGCCGGTCGGCACGCTATCGGGCGGCAATCAGCAAAAGGTCGTGCTCGGCAAATGGCTCGCGACGCATCCGAGGGTGCTGATCATCGACGAACCGACGCGCGGCATCGACGTGGGCGCGAAGGCGGAGGTGTATCGCACGCTCGCCGAACTCGTGAAAGAAGGCATGGCCGTGCTGATGATTTCGAGCGAGCTGCCCGAAGTGCTCGGCATGGCCGATCGCGTGCTCGTGATGCACGAAGGCCGCATCAGCGCGGATATCGCCCGCGCGGATGCGAACGAAGAACGCGTGATGAGCGCTGCTTTGGGCGCCTCGCCACAAACGATGGGACGCGCAGCATGATGACACGACACTCTCCGACGCTAACCGCGATGCCGCCGACCGAATCCAAACGTGAAAGTATCGCGGTCACGATCGCGAAGAGCCGCGAGCTCACGCTCTTCATCGTGCTGCTCGTGCTGATCGGCGCGACGGCCGCGGCAAAGCCCGACTTCCTGAACCTGCAGAATCTGCGCGACGTGCTGCTCAACGTGTCGATCATCGGCCTGCTGACGGCGGGCATGACGATCGTGATGCTGATGCGGCATATCGATCTGTCGGTCGCGTCGGTCGTCGGCGTGAGCGCGTATGCGGTCGGCAGCCTCTTCGTGATGTTCCCGCACATGCCGGTGATCGTCGCGATGCTCGGGGGCATCGGCGTCGGCTTGATCATCGGCACGGTGAACGGCGCGCTCGTCACGTTCGGGCGCGTGCCCTCGCTCGTCGCGACGCTTTCGACGCTCTATATCGTGCGCGGCGCGGACTACGCGTGGGTACACGGCGGCCAGATCAACGCGACGAGCCTGCCTGATTCGTTCGCGTCTATCGCGACGGGCTCGCTCTTCGGCGTGCCGAATCTCGTGCTGATCGCGCTCGTCGTGCTGATCGCGCTGTCGGTCTATCTGAAGCAGTATCGCGGCGGACGCGAGCACTACGCGATCGGCTCGAACCCCGAAGCGGCTCGTCTCGCGGGCATACGCGTGGATCGCCGCGTGATGATCGGCTTCCTGCTCTCCGGCGCGATCGCGGGGCTCGCGGGCGTGCTGTGGCTCGCGCGCTTCGGCACCGTTGACGCGAGCACGGCCAAGGGCATCGAACTGCAGGTGGTCGCGGCGGCGGTGGTCGGCAGCGTTGCGATCACGGGCGGCGTCGGCACGATCGCCGGCGCGACGCTCGGCGCGCTCGTGCTCGGCGTCATCAACATCGCGCTGGTGGTGTTGCGCGTGTCGCCGTTCTGGCAGCAGGCGATTCAAGGCGCGCTGATCGTCGCGGCGATCGCGCTCGATACGTTGCTCGCGCGCTCGGTCGCGCGCCGCATGATGAGGAAACGCGATCATGGCTAAACCCGATTCCGCTCTGTCGACGACCAAGCGCCGCCACCTGCAATGGGAAGCGATGCTCGCGATCGTGCTCGTCGTCTCGCTCGTCGCGGGGCGCGTGTTGTCGCCGCTGTTTCTCTCGACGGCGAATATGGCGAACATGCTCGCGGACTTCACCGAAATCGCGCTGATCGCGCTGCCGATGACGCTCATCATCGTCGCGGCGGAGATCGATTTGTCGGTGGCTTCGGTGCTCGGCGCATCGAGCGCGCTGATGGGCGTGCTGTGGCACATGGGTCTGCCGATGCCGCTCGTGATCGTCCTCGTGCTCGTCTTCGGCACGCTCGCGGGCCTGCTCAACGGCCTCGTGATCGTGCGCTTCAGTCTGCCTTCGCTCGCGGTGACGATCGGCACGCTCGCGCTCTTTCGCGGTCTTGCCTACGTGCTGCTCGGCGATCAGGCGATCGCGGATTTTCCCGCGTCGTACACGGCCTTCGGCATCAACACGCTCGGCGACACCTTCCTGCCGATGCCGTTCGTCCTGGTGATTGCGGGCGCAATCATTTTCACGGTATTGCTACAGGCGACGCCGTTCGGCCGCAGCCTCTTCGCCATCGGCGCGAATCCGACAGCCGCGCAGTTCTCGGGCATCGACGTGGCGAAGACGAAGCTCAGGCTCTTCATGATGTCGGGCGCGATGGCGGCGCTCGCGGGCATCGTCTATACGCTGCGCTTCACGAGCGCGCGCGGCGACAACGGCGAAGGCTTCGAGCTTTCCGTGATCGCGGCGGTGCTCTTCGGCGGCGTGAGCATCTTCGGCGGACGCGGCTCGATGATCGGCGTACTGCTGTCGCTCGTGATCATCGGCGTGCTGCGCAACGCGCTGACGCTCGCGGATGTATCGAGTGAAACGCTCACCATCGTGACGGGCGCGCTGTTGCTCTCGTCGGTGCTGATCCCGAATCTCGTCGCGCGTTGGCGGGCGGCGCGCGAGAAGCGTCTCATGGCGCAGGCGCTTTGAGCCGGTGTGGTGTCCGTTGCGGGAATCCGTTGCAAACCAGCGCAGTCATGCGCAATGACAGGAGACTTTACGACATGAAAAAGCCCATTCGATTCGCGCGCGGCCCGGCGCTGGTTGCGGCGTTTCTCGCCGCGACCGTCGCGCTGTCCGCGAGCGCCGCAGACGTGAAGAGCGGCCTGAAGATCGCCTTCCTGCCCAAGCAGATCAACAACCCTTACGAAGTGATCGCGGACGACGGCGGCATGGCGGCGATCAAGGAGCTGAAAGGCGATGGCAAGGTCGTCGGTCCGTCGGATGCGGGCGCATCGTCGCAGGTGAGCTATATCAATACGCTCATCACGCAGCGGCAGAACGCGATCGTGATCGCGGCGAACGACGCCAACGCGGTCGTGCCGTATCTGAAGAAGGCGATGTCGCAGGGCATCAAGGTCGTGACCTTCGATTCCGACACGGCGTCCGACGGCCGGCAGATCTTCGTCAATCAGGCCGATTCGGAAGCGATCGGGCGCGGGCAGATTCAATTGCTGTCGAAGCTGATCGGCGGCGAGGGCGAGTTTGCAATTCTCTCGGCGACGCCCAACGCGACGAACCAGAACACCTGGATCAAGTGGATGCAGGAGGAACTGAAGAAGCCCGAGTATTCGAAGATGAAGCTCGTGAAGATCGCCTACGGCAACGACGACGATCAAAAGTCCTTCGTCGAAACGCAGGGTTTGTTGCAGGCTTATCCGAACCTGAAGGGCATCGTCGCGCCGACATCGGTCGGGATCGCGGCGGCGGCGCGTTATATCTCCAGCTCTCCGGCTAAGGGCAAGGTGGTCGTGACGGGCCTCGGCACGCCGAATCAGATGCGCGCGTTCGTGAAGAACGGCACGGTCAAGGCGTTCCAGTTGTGGGACCCGGGTCAACTGGGTTATCTCGCGGCGTTCGCGGCGGCCAATCTCGCGTCCGGGACGATCACCGGCAAGGAAGGCGATTCGTTCGAGGCGGGCAAGCTGGGCAAGCGCACGGTCGGCAAGAGCGGCGAGGTGATTCTCGGCCCGCCGACGACCTTCGATGCGGCTAATATCGACAACTTCAATTTTTGAGGCAGCGGGTTCGATTGGAACCTGAGAGATGATGAAACGCCCTTCGGGGCGTTTCTTTTTTTTCAGCGCCTGCCGCGTTTGCGGTGTATGACGGAAAAGCCTTGGAGATCAGCGAGTTGAGGCGATGCTCCCAAGGCTATCCACAAGGCTCTACACGAAAACTGTGGATAGATTTATGCTGCGTCGCACCACCTCTCTACCTTGAGATAGAACATCTAAGTTGTTGAACAAAAAGCGTTTCAGACAAGTTGTATACGGCCCGTGAAAATCACACCCCATGATTTTTCGTTTGAGAGGCAATCAGACACCTCTCAAACTGTAAGTATTGTAACAAAAAAACTACTTGTTGTCAATACGACTACAGCGCATCTACTTGTTGGCCTGCGCGTCAGATGCAGGCAATGAAGGCGCACCGAAGTCATGCAGGCTGATCCACGGCCCGCGTTCGATACTGACGTTCGAACTGTCGGAGATCGAAGTGCAGGCCGTGAGCGGCACCAGCCAGATCAACATCCCTATCATCATTTTCATCTCGCGCTCCGCGACGTGTGGCGGATGTCGGCTTAGACCACGTTCGCGCTTCAGGCGCAACATAATTTGACATCGGGCTACAATGCCCTTCGCGCAAATGCCGTCTATCCTTGAGTCCTCGACGTTTTGCGTCGAGCGCTGGTTCAACCCCGGCGTGATGTAGCAGTTAGGAAAGACGCTCCGCGCCGACACGGGCGGAGCACTCGGCATCGCGCGCCCATTCGGGCCGCGAGTGCTGCTGTTCGCCTATGGGCGGGCCGCAGCAGGGCCGGTATGTACGTCTTTCCGCATATCGGGGTTGAACCTGCTGCTGTGCCCGTCCACCCCTCGTGTGGGGTGGGTCCACGAACAGAGGACCATCCATGTTGCAAGAAGTCAAACGCGAAGCAGCAAGCCCGTCGAAGCCGCCCCGGCATTCACTGCGTTTCAATAAGACGCCCGTGCTTGCTACGCGCGTCGCTATGCGCGTGCGAAACCTTCAAGAAAAGGCGGTGCGTTGCTCGTGGTTGCTGCGCGAGGCTCAAGGACGCAACGCCATCTCCTTTGCAGCCTATGAGGAAATTGTTTCGGAGGGTGCCTACGCCCTTAACCGAACCCTGGCTGACTATCTGAACCATAGCGACGCTTTGATCGACCCTATCGATCAGGACTACCAAGCGTTGAAGCAACGATTCAAGGACACCGTCAGCGTGGCAGTGACGAGATTCAATCTGGAAGTGATTCACT
The DNA here is from genome assembly GCF_001545035.1 of Caballeronia glebae. Classification (GTDB taxonomy): domain Bacteria; phylum Pseudomonadota; class Gammaproteobacteria; order Burkholderiales; family Burkholderiaceae; genus Caballeronia; species Caballeronia glebae. The sequence continues at coordinate 54,801 of NZ_FCOJ02000035.1, read as the reverse complement.
CGTTGGCTGCCTATGCAGATAACGCGATCGCGATGCGCTGCAAGGTTGCGGCTCTGCGCGGCGTGCTGGGCGACTTATGCGCCGCCGCCGAACCGCTGCTCGCGTGGCTGGAAAAGCGCGGTGCAATGCCGATTGAATCAACCCTCACCTGATTCTGGCGCCTCGGAGAAGTCACCGTAACGGCTTACGGAGACTTCTCTCTTTTTGCCCCGCCGCGCTTTCAGTTCGGCGGGTTTTTTTTTAGGAATCTACTTGTCGAATCAGGACTTCCTATGACTGAACCTCCCTGGCAATTCAAGGACTTCATGGACCGGATCATCTCTCTGAATCCGCCAGTCGAAGCACTCCGGACACAACTACTGGACGAGCGGGCGCGCAACGGCAAGCTCGTATCACAGCTTCGGCATGCGCGCAGGCATGCGCGCGATTACGAACGCCTCGCGTTGGTGTACGAACCCGTCGTTGCGCAGACTCAATCAGGCATGGCCGCAATGGCTGAGGCGCTATCGGCGCTCGTCAACATCGTGCTGATCGTGCAGCGTGACGCGCCTGATGACCCGCGTTTGATAGAAAACCTTGAAACGCTACTTATCGCCACACGCGAAACGCAGTCGATCGCTCAGCATACGACCGCCGCACTTGAGGTTGTTCTCAAAATATCTGACGTTTAATCATTAAATAGGAATACCAACGTTCAAATTCCGAGTCGCTCGGGATAGAGTTGAACGTTTCATTCACTTTCACGGGGGTGTCCTTGAATAGACGGTCTGACTATGAAATCGAGCGCGTTAGACATTTGTCTGCGCATCAGCACTATTCCCTCGACATGCCGCAGGAGCCGAGTTCGGTTTTTGCGGACATCTTCAGCGTCGAGGGCACCCGTGCCATTGGCGAGCCCACGCACGTCAAGCTCCGCTTCACGCACCCATCGCATGCGCTCACGCGCCTGGACTATGTGGGCAAGATGGCGAAGTTCCTGATTCAGCCGCCGCACGAACCGAGTCGAGGCATCAAGCCGGAGCAGCCGCGTGGCATACACGGGATCATCACGGGCTTCACACACCTGAGCAGCAACCGGGATGAAAGTTTCTATGAACTGGTTCTCGAATCACGACTGGCGTTGCTGAGAAATGCGCCGAAGGTCCGCTGGTTTTGGGACAAGAGCTTTGTCGATGTGATCGTCCAGATACTCAAAGAGCATGGCTTCGATCAACTGCGCGCCGATTTCAAGGTGCGGCTCTATCGCCAGTATGTGAAGCGTGCCGTGATCGCTCAGTGGGAAGAGGACGATCTGACCTTCATCCAGCGGCTTTGCCGCCGTGCGGGCATCTGGTTCGTGTGCGGCGAAAGCGACACGGTCGCAGACTGCGAGATGATCTACGTCCACGATGACTTCACGCATTATCGGCACGATGACAACCTCAACGTGCCGGTGCTGCCCGAAGGCGGCATGAACAGCGATGGAGCCGAATCAATCTTCTCGCTGGAAACGCACACCAAGGTGATTCCTCAGTCGTACACGGTGCGCGGGTACAACTACCGCAAAGCGCCGGATGCCATCGAAGCGACGAGCGTCATCCACGACGACAAGACCACCTACGGCGAAAGCTACACCTACGGCGTGCCTGTGCTGACCAAGGAGGACGCACAGGTCGAGGCGCTGCTGCGGCAGGAAGCAGCCATTTCGCAGCAGGTCGAGTACCACGGCAGCACCAATATGCTGGATGCCATGCCGGGCAACGTGGTTAAGCCGTCGAATCGCACGCTTCCGGACACCAAGTACGGCATGCTGATCTTCTTCGCGAAATTCAGCGCCGCGCGCAAGCAGCCCTTCAGGGTCGAGTACAAAGCGATTCCATCGGATCGCCTCTATCGGATGCCCTTGCTGGAAGAGACATGGCCCCGCATGCAGGGCGACATCACGGCCGTGATTGCCTCCCCGAACCAGTATTCCCAACCGTTCATCACCAAAGACGGCGAGTATGTTGCCCGAATCCTCGCCGACCGTGATCCGCGCATCAAGGGCATGGAAAGCTGCCTGCTACGCCTGGCCAAACCTTTCGCGGGCTCGCACCGGACGGGCTTTCACTATGGTCTGCATGACGGAACAGAGGTAGGCGTAGCAGGTCATCTCGGCAATCCTGAACTCCTGTACATCGCCCATATATTCCATAACTCGCTGAATGACGATCCGATCGTCGCTGAAGATCGCTGGATGAGCCGCACGATCTTGCAGACGCACCGGAACAAGTTCAGAACCGACGACTGGCCGGACGAAGAGCACATCAAGCTCGCGAGCGAACGCGGCAAGTCGCAACTGAACCTCGGGCATATCGTTGACGCGGCGCGCAAGAAGCGCGGTGACGGTTTCGAGCTGAAGACCAATTTCAAAGGCGCACTCCGTGCAGCTCAGGGACTGCTCATCTCGACCGAGCCGCAGGCCACGCAAGCTCAGGTCACGGACACCAGCGGCGCGACAGCGCTGTTCGAGCGCACGCAGGCGCAGGCTGGCGCGCTGGCTCAAGGTGCGAGCGCATCGAACGCCGAAATCGCGGATCTGAAGGCCGAGAACCAGTGGCTTAAAGACGAGCTAGCCGACATCAAGAAGCAGGTCATCGCGCTCTCCGCACCGCAGGGCATCGGGCTTGCCACGCCGGATCGCGTGATGATAGGGGCAGGCAAGGACGTGAGCGTGGCGACTTCGCAGGGCTTCAACGTCAGCGCGTTCAGGAACGTCGCGATTGCTGCCCGTGAAAAGCTGTCGCTGTTCGCCAACACGCTTGGGGCCAAGCTGATTGCCGGCAAAGGCCCAGTGGAGATTCAGGCGCAATCCGACGTGCTGGCGCTGGCCGCGCAAAAGGATGTCGTCGTGACCAGCGCCGACGGTGCGGTGCGCGTGCGGGCTAACAAGGAACTTGTTCTCGAATGCGGTGGCGCATATATCGAGTTGAAGGACGGCACCATCACGCTGGGCAGCGCCAAGCCGCTCCAACTGAAGCTGCCGGGCATGACCAAACAAGCGCCGGAGATCATGCACTTGGCGGGGCCGTCGTTCGCGCCCGCTGTAGCACCTTGGTCCACTAGATGTGACGCATGGATTGGCGGTTCAAATACCATTGAAAAGCTCGCGCCGCCGGAATCGAAGTTTGCCTCTTGGGAACAGTACGCCAATGCTGGAGTAGCAGTCCCTGCTGCGCCCACTGGCCTTGAACCGCCTGCAAAAACAGCGCAATCCAAGAAGGCCGAGAAAGCAAAGACAACGCAACCCAAGAAGGCCGAGAAAGCAAGCCTACCCAAAACAGAGGACGTTGACAAAAATCCGAGCGACGAACCGACACTGCCTCTAGCAGCCAGTCCAAGTGAACCTATCGCACTAAGCGAAGCAGCCATTTGTGAATGGTCCATGCCATCGTTTTCCGACGAATTCATTTGGGCGCGCGAGACCCCGCAATATTATAAGTACGGGAACACTGAAACAAGCAAGACAACTTCGCTTTGTTCTGGCATCGCGACCACTAAATTTCCCATTGAATACGACGATAAGAACAAGACACTTACCGCGACTGTTACAGTCGTTTTGATCCCGGTGTTGCTCGCCAACCTTGATCCAATAACTAATGAACCAATCGTCAGGGCAGACGGGTCATACGAAACAACGCCCTACGAAACCTACGCGAACGGCGCTAATAGCCTTCAGCCATTTTCTAATTTTGGCCTCAAACAAATTGCCCGTGTTGGCTCGCATATCAATACGAGCAAATACAAAGCAGACGTGGAACGAACTCTGAACCAAGGAAACTACAAACTCGTTCTCGATGGATGTAGCAAAGGAAGTGCTTGCGGAAGGCGAGTTTCGATCGTGTTTCGGGTTGACTTTTTAATTGCTAACGAAGCCGAAGCGGACGCCATGACGGATGTTCGCAAAGTGCATATCTATCCGCAAGCGGCAAGAGCTGATGCAGCGAACTGGGGTGAGGACAATATAGAAATCGACAACGGGGGAAACGCAGTTCCTGTTGCGATGGCTCTGAATGTGGCTGCACACGAATGCGGCCACCTTTTAAACTTCCCGGATGAATACTGGCAAGGCGGAGGATTCGTGCATTCTACCTACGTTAAAAATGACAAGAGTCTCAATTTTCAGTTGGGAAACTCTAACATCGGCAAACATAAATGGCAGATGTATTCTCCCCGAAACCTGATGGGAGGTGGAGCCGTGTTACCGAAAGCAGTTATCCCAGCCCATTATATGGAGTATATGAGGTTCTGGTTCACCGCGCGAACAAATATGGCATGGAGAGTAGGCACGAAATGATGACCGGCAAAATATTTAGTCGTTCAGCTTCGATGTTTTTGGGGTTGGTAATTTTTTTAAATCAGAGTGATGACACGTTTGCGAGGGAAAATTCGATGACTGAGGCACCTACATTTTCCCTTTCTTGGAGCGGCGGTATGCAGTATGGCGACCGCTCTATTGAGATTAACAACGACAAGGTAAGGGTCGCTGTTTGGGACGCTATTAACGATTCAAGGTTAGATAGTGTGGGAATTTTTGAACTGCCGGTTCGAGAGATCGGCGCGAGCAAAGTAGCAGAGGTTGCCGAGTTGCTCTGTGCTCCCGAAAACCAGAGCGGCCCACCTTCTACACTCGATTCAGAAACCTCAGCGCGTTTCAGCGCAATTTGCTCGCACGATGGCCAACGGACTAACGTAGATGGTTCGCTGCACCGTATTCCGCAAGAACGCAGAGCCCGGATAGGAACGCTTGCGGCTGAGTGGCAGGAAGCCGCAATTAAACGTGGAACAAAACTGCTCAACCTGTACGCGAAGGTTGAGAAGATCGAACCTAAACCGGGTGCGTATCTAGTATCAATCCGATTTGTCAACGCGGGTGACACCCCGCTCTCATTTTCTACACCTGATATGTGGTCAGGGCGAATGGAGGATGGAACGCTCGGCGTCGGTAGCTACGGAGCAGGAACCAATTGGAGTTTCACTCTTAGCGGGGTTCCACTTGTTAATTCTGAAGAATTTCCGGATGGAACAGTAGTTTTACCGACACGAAGTAGCAAAAATCTGACATTTAAAGTGGCACCTGAAAAAATAGCCAAGAAGGGGACGTTCGATTTTCGCGGTATCTGTTTCACACTCGTGACTTACGTTCTGGACGGCAAGACACTAGCGAATCGAGTGGATTTCAAAATGCAATCGACATCAATAACAATCGATCGGGACTACCCCTCGACCCCGCAAGAGTGGAAAGACTTCGAAACTCGCAAGGCTAAGGAAGTGTCGGCACTGCCATCCGGCGCGATGGTCGCCGAGTCGGGCTACTACCGCCTCTCCGCCATCGGCGGGACGCGCGGCTCCTTCCTGACCAAGCTTGAAGCGGGGAAGACCGCGCCCAAGTTTGACTACGCGAAATGGGATCAGTGGCAATGGGAAGCCGATCTCGCACTGGCGACGATCTGCAAGCCGGGTGAAGCATGCGCGCGCGATGGGCGCTGGGTGTTACGCACTATGCAGTGGACGCCCGCAGCCGACGATAAGACGCATACGCAGTACGAGCGGCGTTTCCGCGCGGGCGAGTCGCTGCCGACTTTCGAAGTGTCGAACGAAGCCGCGTCGAAACTTTATTGGGAATGGCTCGGCGCCTAAGTTCGTTCCGGGGCGTTCTGCCCCGGCTAACCGCATCCTTCAGGAGACTTCGATGAAACAACCTGTTCGCCTGGGCGATCCCACCTCGCACGGTGGCGTCGTCAAAACCGCCTCGTCCTCGTTTGACATCGACGGGCGCAATGTGGCGCTGCTGCATGACATCGTCACGTGCCCCCTTCACGGTGACAACCGGATCACCGAATGCGGCGACGGCTACAACGAGAATGGCCGACAGCTCGTCGCGGACGGTTGCCGCACGCAATGCGGCAGCATTGTCCGAGCAACGACGAAGGGGATGGACATCGCATGAGCATGGATTGGCGCATTCCCGACGTGCCCGAGCATAAGCCCACCAAGCCGCCCTCCATCGGGATCGCCGTGGTTGCGTTGTTCGTCGCGCTCATCGTCGGCTTCATCGTTACCATCCTCAACTGGAAACAGGGCACGTCCATCGTCTCGGCCCGATTCTTCGCTTGCGCGCTCATCGTCCCCGTGCTGCTGTGGGGCGTGTTCTGTGCCTTCCTTTATCTGCCCTCGGAGGACTGGAACAACCGCGCGGCGTGGTGGAACTTCCTCTGTAAAGATTACTTCAACGATTGGCGCGGCTGGACGCAGTGGAACCTGTCGATTCTCAACACGGTGACGCTCACGCCGGAAGTAGAACTGGCCGAACGCATGCTCGGGCTGGAAGGTACGCCGCCCACGAACGCCGGGCAAATTCTGACGCTACAGCACGCGGGCATCGACGACGTTCTGACGCGGCTCGTCACGCCGTTCTCCGGAATGTTTCAGCGCTTCGCAGGCAAGCGAACCATCCACATTGCGATTCAATCCGGCGACGAAACGCATTTGGGAATCTTGCGAAGCGTGTTGCAACGGCTGGAGATCGACACCAAGGCCGTCGCCATGTCCCGCTTCGAACTGAAAGAGTTGCCGAATAACCTCAATGAGTGGATGACTAGTCAGAAAGTGCGATATAGCTACGGCTCCCAAAGGCAGAAGATGATGCCGGATTTGTGTCTGGTGCTCGCTTTTCACCTCAATGAGCAATCGACCCAATCGCCTGCTTCCGAGGCAGCCGTGGCGTTGCTGTTCGGGTCATGGGACTTTCTCAAGCATGCGAAGCTCAAGCCCAAAGCTCGATTGTTCCGCTCCATCCCCACGACGACCGATGAAATACCTGACGCGCTCAAGACCCTGTTCACGGCCGAGCCGACGCCACTCAAGCGACTGCGTAATTTTTGGGTCAGCAATCTGGCCAAGCGGGATGGACATGTTGTGAAAGCCATCGCCAAGGACAGCGAGCCAGCCTTGACCTTGCTCGATCTCGACCAAGCGCTCGGTGTGTCGGAGTCGACAAGTCCACTGTTGTTGCAAGCGCTTGCCGCGCAAGCCGTGTTGAATGGACAAGGACCGCAGCTTGTCGCAATGCCCGACGCGAACGGCCTGCGCCTGAATCTCGTTGGAAGCGACTACGCGCCAATCGCATCCGTCGAGGAGCCGGAAATCGATTTTTGGGAAGCTTCGATCTCTGGCGGGGTGGCTTGCCTCATGTGCCTGCTCATGCTCTGCCTTCTCGAATTGGATGCGGGCATGGGCTGGGCTATAGGAGTATTTGGCGTTACCTTGCTGCTCTTGTTCTTTGGCATGCCAGCGGGGGCGATCTTCAAGCGGCGTATGGTGACGAACGAGTTCTATCGACGTGCTGCACGAAGATGAAAATTAAAAGTGTCCTCGCGCGTTCCGTAGCACCATCCTCAATGGCTGCCGGAAAGAGCGACGGCGCGAGCGTTGGCGCAGGTTTGATTCAGTTTGCGCTGGCTGCGTGGGTCGCCCGTATCCGGCTGGCGGACAACCCCACGCGTTCATCTGATCGCCTGCCCACCCCGCATCACCTGCACGGCCGTCGCCGATTCAAACCGCGCGTGCACCATGTCCCCCGCCTTCAACCCGGCGAGCGACACATCCGGCGCGGCCTGCAGCGTCACCGTCCGGTTCGGTCCACGCAGCGTCACGCGGCGGTTCTTCGTATCGACACGTTCGATCGTCCCGATCACCTCGACGACGCGCGCCTCCGCCGTCACGCCGCCCGACGCGGGAATCGTCGCCTGGGTGTCGATGCGCTCGCGGATGCCATCGGACTTGACCTTCGTCGCGCTCACGAGCAACGCGCTGCGATACTCGATGTTCACGATATCGCCGAGCTGGAGTTTCTTCACATCGCCGACTTCGGGGTTCACCGCCACTTCGACGACGCGCCCGGACGGTCCTTGCAGCGACACGCTGTTCGACGTCGGATCGATGCCGACCACGCGCGCCTGGACTTGCGCGATGGCCGCCGCGCCGCGCGCCGTCGGTGCGGACGCGGCATCGTCGGCGGAAGCGCTTCCTACCGCGCCGAACGCGAGCGCCATGCAGGCCACGACAATCTTGAGTGAACGATGCGAAGGGTGAGATGACGAGTGAACCATGCGTTGCTCCTTGTGTTCGAGTTGCTTCACAGCATGCAAAACGCGCTCAGCGGCGCGACTTGGACAACAAATGCCCGAGACCGAGATTCGTGGCGATCTGCCAGATATAAACGCGCGAATAACGCACGCCATAGCGCCGCTCGATCAGTTCGCGCAGACGCGCATTGGTCCACGCATCGCTTTCGAAACCGTGCGCGCGCGCGGGTCCACGCAGCGCGGCGGCGATCCAGTCGAGCGCCTCGCGGTCCAGCACCGACGCGCGTCCGCCAACGCCCATCTTGCCGAGCGCGTCGAGGCCGCCCTCGCTGACGATCGCCTTGTAACGCCGCACCGTCTGCACCGAAAGATGCAACGCCTCGGCCACCGCCTCGACCGACGCGCCATCGAGCAACATGCGTCCGGCCGTCATGCGTCGCACAACGCTCGGCAGTGTGTCGGGACGGGAGAGCATGGCGCGCGCCGCTCGATCGTTAGGATTGCTTCGATTGAATGAGACGTCAGACGCCACTGCACGAACCGAAGCCGATGCCTGGCGCTCCTTCCCGTGCCGGCCGACGCGAGCGAGCGACGGGTGCAACGTTGCGGCGTCCGTATGCGTTCATGCGTGCCCCTTGTCGAATGGAGACGGCGAGACTTGATCGGGCGTGCTTGACGTCAGGTCGATGCGTGGCTCGCTTACGAGCCGACTTACAGAGAAGTATCAATAAACGTTTTCAGGCTCGATGGGCAACCATCGGCGAAATTTTTTTGGGCTTGATAAATCTCTGCGAATTGTCTATGTAGCTGCTGATTGGCAGCGAAATCGGAGCGGGCAACGCGCCGAGCGCTACGCGGAGTGCAATGCGGCGGGTGTCCGTTTCAAAGCGGGTTTGATGTCACGCGGAAGGCTCGCCTCATGCTGCCTTGTGTGCATCGACGGCATGGCATTCGTACGCGCCGCGCGCGCGTGATCCGCCGCGAGTGGTTCGCGGCGCGTCGCGGCCAGCGCCGACGGTTCTCAGACGCGATAAAACTCGATGTCCTGGCCCGCGTGCACCGCGCGCTTTAGCCACTCGGGCATATCGCCGAGGCCGTCCCACGTGTCGCCATTCGCGTTCCGGAATATCGGCGCTGCGCCGCCCGCCGAATGCGGTATCAAGGGCACTTGCGGCATTGGCCGCTTTGCCTTGGGCGCGCCAAGAGCCCCGTTGGTCCTGGTGAAGGAGGGCGGCGGCGGGTTCTCCACCGGCGCTTCGGCCAATGCTTCGGCCAACGCACTCTCCGAGATGCCGAACTCAGCCATTCGGCTGCGCAAATACGCAATGATGCTGTCTCGCTTTCTTTCGTCCACGGCTTTCCTGATTCAGCTTTTTGATTTTCAGAGGATGAACCGATACCCCGCGCGGACCGGGGCGGTTCGATGACTTAGATATAAGTGTTTTATGAAGCGTGACGCTGTGCTTGCCGCGCGTCAATTAGTGTATTTACCGCACCCCTATTAATTCGCCCGCTGACTTTGCCTCTTTAATGTGGGCATTGCCACCAATGCGAACGTTCGCCCGCCAAAGCACCGCCGTGACGGACGCGCGAACAGAATGCGCGCGGAACGTCACGACAGGGAGCCACGAACCGATGGCGAAGCCCGCCGCCGATGTAGCATGGTGGCCGAAAACTTCGCCTAACTCTATTGTATGCTGCTTATGGCCAGTATTAAAACGGTTTAACGACTGTGTTGTTCCCCCGGTAATTCCGCACCGTGCGCGCGAATGGCGGCAATCAGTTCCGCGGGCGTAATTTCATAACGCACTTCGCGGTGAATGCCGGGTTTGCGCTCGTCGATTTCAACCAGCAGCACGGCTTTGCCGTCGGCTGCCGGTTCGAGGCGCAGCGAACGCACTTCCTGACCGCTGGCTTCGTCGTATTCCGTCAGGAGCGTCATGGCGCCGGTGGCGGCGCTTCTCGGCATCGACATTCTTCCTCCCGTCTTGCGACGTTGTTGTTGTTGTTTCGCCGCGTCGACTTCCGGCGTGCACGAATTTCAGGCGCGCTTTGCGGTGTTTCGACTGAGCGAATGACGCGGACGCGAAGAGCAGCGCGGCCCGCGCCGCCCTCCGGTATCTCATTATTGCCTGTCAAAAGCGCGCGCGTCCAGCGGGAGACTCGTTGAAGTTGCGACCCTATTTTCTCTGCCCGGGCCGCGGCTCAGGCGTCGGCGCCGATCGCGTCGCGCGCCTGACTCGTGAGTTCGAAGGAGCGCAGCCGCGCTTTGTGATCGAAAATCTGCGCGGTGATGATCAACTCGTCGGCCTGGGTCTGATCGATGACCGAGCGCAGGCCGGCTTCGACATCGGCCGGCGCGCCGACGACGGAGCAGGCGAGCGAGTGCTCGACGCCTGCGCGCTCGGCCTCGTTCCACGCGATCGATTCGACCGGCGGCGGCAACTGGCCGGGCGTCCCACGCCGCAAATTGATGAACTGCTGTTGCAGCGACGTGAAGTGAAAGCGTGCTTCATCGGCGGTATCGGCGGCGAAGACGTTCACGCCGACCATCGCGTAGGGTTTTTGCAGCGTCGCGGACCGGCGGAATTGCTTGCGATAGACCTCGAGCGCGGTCAGGAGATAATCCGGCGCGAAATGCGACGCGAATGCGAACGGAAGCCCAAGCGCGGCCGCGAGCTGCGCCGAGAAGAGCGACGAGCCGAGCAGCCAGATCGGCACGTGCAGCCCGGCGCCCGGCACGGCGCGCACGCGCTGGCCTTCGACCGGATCGGCGAAATAACGCTGCAGTTCCACCACGTCGTCGGGGAACGATTCGGCGCTGCCGTGCAGGTCGCGGCGCAACGCCCGCGCGGTGGTCTGGTCGGTGCCGGGCGCGCGTCCGAGTCCGAGATCGATGCGCCCCGGAAACAGCGACGCCAGCGTGCCGAACTGCTCGGCGATCACGAGCGGCGCGTGATTCGGCAGCATGACGCCGCCCGAACCGACGCGGATCGTCTTCGTGCCCGCCGCGATATGGCCGATCACGACGGCGGTCGCGGCGCTGGCGATGCCCGTCATGTTGTGATGCTCGGCGAGCCAGTAGCGCAGATAGCCCCAGCGCTCGGCGTGCCGGGCCAGATCGAGTGAATGAGCGAAGGCGTCGGCCGGCGTCGAGCCGAGTGGGACGGGAGAAAGGTCGAGAAGCGAGAAGGGGATCATTGCGGCTTTCCGAAAGCGTGACGGATCGCGATGCATGCGCATCGTGGCGCCGGCACGCGTTTAAAAAGCCGATTGTGCACAAACTCCGCGGAATCTGCCGGAGCGGACGGGCGCGGTCCGATCAGGCGAGCCGTGGATATCCGCGCTCGATAGCCTCGCGTTCGTAGTCGAGAATCGGCGCGTAGTCCGCCGGCGCGCGTCGCACGACGCCTTTGAGCCTTAAGCGGGTGGCGAGCGCGGGGTCGGAAGCGAGCGCATCGGAGAGGGCGTCAAAAATTGTTTCCTGGGGCGCGCGCATCGATGCGATGAACGGCAGCGCGCTCGCACTGGCCGTCACGCCGAGCACGCGTGCGCCGGCCGTCAGTTCCGGAAGATGCGACTGCGCGAATGCGAATGTGACGCAATCTATCGCGGCGATGTCCGCGCGCGATTCGGCGATTGCGCGCAGCGACGCGAGATGCGCGCCGGTTTTCGTGGCCGAAGCGAAAAAGCGTCCGTCGTGCGCGAACGGGGCCACGGCGCGCCGAAAGAGGTTCATGCCGCTGTTGGAATCGTCGTCGTTATAGGCCGCGCGCAAATCCCGGCAGTCTTCGATCGACCGTGCGGCGACATGCGCGCCGACGACGATCACGCTGCGATAAGCGCCGTTTTCGCAGCCGGGCACGTCGAAATCGGGTGCGCCGACGACCCGCACGCGGTTCGCGAGCGCATGCACGAGCGGATAGCCGCAGGTTTGCGACAGCAACACGTCGTCGCGCAGCCAGAAGGCGGTGAGGTCCGGGCCGGGTTCGACGATTTCGAGCGTATCGCCGCGCGCGCGCAGCCAGTCCGCGAGACGCTCGCGAACGCGTTCGAGCAGCGTGCGCCAGTCGGCGGCAAGGGCGGGCGCGACGTTGTACATCGGCAGGGCGGCGAGCCAGTGCATGACGAGCGGTCGACGAATGACGATGACGAATCGTACAGGCCGCCGGGTCAGCTCGCGAGGCTGGCCGTATCGCCGCCGCGCGCGCTCCGGTTTCGGCGGGCCGGAGATTCCGGTGCGGCGAACGGATGCACGGGCTGCGCCGCCTGTGCGAACGCGTGACGACTCGCCCATTCGCCGTATCCGCGCACGACGAAGCCGCCGTTGCTCGCGCGATAGGCTTTTCGCCGGCGCGCATAGATCCGGCCGAGCGCGAACCACGGCACGCCGGGCAGATCGTGATGCACGGCGTGAAAGTTATTGTTGAGAAAGAGCAGACGCCACGGCCACGCAGCTTCGTTGACGACCGTGCGTTCGCTTTCCCGCTCCGCCGCGCGATGCTCCTGAAACGAGCGCACCGAAGCCAGCGCGAGCGACACATATCCGACGCCGAATACGAAGGCGCGCCACGGAATGCCGCAGTGCGTGTCGAGCCAGCTCGCGAGCAGCACGAGCGATGCGAGATGCACCGCCCAGCTCGCGACAATGCGCCAGCGCCGTTCGACGACGGCCTGCGCCGCCTCCCGCCACGATGCAGCGATGGCGAACCACGGCCCGATCAGCATGCGCCCGACGAAGGTATTGCGCGCGGCGAGCCCGGCGCGCAGGACGGGGCCCGCGCTCGCCCAGTGCTTGGGCGTCACGTAAAAGCTTTCGGGATCGCGGCCGGGTTCGGTCAGATGCGCGTCGTCGTGATGCCGCAGATGCGACTCGCGATAGACCTCGTAGGGAAACCACACGGCGAGCGGGGCGATGCCGAGCAGCATGTTGACGAACGGCCAGCGCGTCGGATGACCGTGCATCAACTCGTGCTGTAGCGACATGTACCAGCACGACAGCACTGCGAGCAGCGCGACGGCCGGAACGATCCCGATGGCGCGCGCGTTGAGCGCGACGCCGAACCAGCCACCGTAGATCGCCAGGATGACCACCCACGTCGGCCATTCGCTGCGCCACCGCCAGGTTTCGCGCTGGCACTGGAGTTCCTGGCGTTGGGCGTCGTCGAGGTAGCGGGGCATGGCGGACTTCGAAAAAGGCGAAGGGCCATGGTAGCGGCGCGTCGAATCCGTCCCAACCAACGAATCCGGCTATGGATTTCGCGATCCGCGCAATAAGCATTCAGCATCCAGCATTCACGAAGCGGCCGATCATTCGATTTTTGGCCACGCGTCCGCGCACGGTATCCTTGGTCCCTTCCTCACCGCATGCGCGTGCGCCCATGTCCGAACCGATCGAGCCCGCTGCCGCGCCCAATCCGGCGCATCGCAACCTGCCGCGCAAATCCGCGCGTCTCATCGGCGGGCTGATCGCCTTCAACGTGCTCGCATGGCTCTGGGCGCTCGCCGCGTTCCGTCACTATCCGCTGCTGCTCGGCACGTCGTTGCTCGCCTATTCGCTCGGATTGCGCCATGCGGTCGATGCCGATCACATCGCAGCCATCGACAACGTCACGCGCAAACTGATGCACGAAGGCAAGCGGCCGCTCTTCGCCGGCTTCTTCTTTTCGCTCGGGCATTCGACGATCGTCGTCGCGGCCACCGCGCTCATCGCGGCGACGGCGCTGGCCGTGCAGGGCCGATTCGCCGAATTCCGCGAGATCGGCGGGATCATCGGCACGTCGGTGTCGTCGTTCTTTTTGTTCGCGATCGCGGCGATGAACCTGTTCGTGCTGCGCGGCGTGTGGCGCGCCTTCAGACGCGTGCGGCGCGGCGAAGCGTGGAGCGACGACGACATCGACATGCTCACGGTCGGCGGCGGTCCGCTCGCGCGCATCGCTCGCCCGCTCTTCAGGCTGATCGGCAAGAGCTGGCACATGTATCCGCTCGGCTTTCTGTTCGGCCTGGGCTTCGACACGGCGACCGAAATCGGGCTGATGGGCATCGCGGCGGCCGAGGCGGCGCGCGGCATGCCGGTGTGGTCCATTCTCGTTTTTCCGGTGCTGTTCACGGCGGGCATGTCGCTCATCGACACCGCCGACAGCATGCTCATGACCGGCGCCTACGGCTGGGCGTTCATGAAGCCGATCCGCAAGCTCTACTACAACCTCACCGTCACGCTCGTGTCGGTGCTGATCGCCGTGCTGGTCGGCGGCATCGAGGCGCTCGGGCTGATCGCGGACCGGCTGCGACTGAAGGGCGGGTTGTGGGACGTGGCCGCGTCGCTCTCCGAGCACTTCGGCATGCTCGGCTACGGGATCGTCGCGCTCTTCGCCGCGTGCTGGATCGTTTCCGCGCTCATCTACAAGTGGCGCGGTTACGAATCGCTCGACGGCGGCATCGTCCGATAAGACCTTTTGGGCATTCTTCGTGCTTCGTGGATGCGCCAGCCGCTCATCCACATTCCGTATCGAGCGGCGTTCACGGAGAACGAATATGAACGACCCGCAAGCCGGGGCCGACTCGCCGCACCTCGATAGCGCCGAGCAGGAGCAGGCGGCCGAGCATTCCGCGCCGCATCCGCTCGTCATCCACGAGATCGTGCGCGAGGAAGGCGAAGTCGCGATGGAGCGCACCTTCTCCGCGCTGATGTGGTCGGCGCTCGCCGCCGGTCTCTCGATGGGCTTTTCGTTTCTCGTCCAGTCGATTCTCGAAAGCGCGCTACCGAAGTCGGACTGGAGCGGGCTCGTTTCGAGTTTCGGCTACACGATCGGCTTCGTCTTCGTGATCCTCGCGCGTCAGCAACTCTTCACCGAGAGCACGCTAACGGCCGTGCTGCCCGTGCTCACGCGGCGCGATCTCGCGACCTTGTTCAAGGCGCTGCGTCTCTGGGCGATCGTGCTCTTCTTCAACCTGATCGGCACGACGATCTTCGCCGCGATCCTGCAGATTCGCGGCGTCTTTTCGCCGGAAGTGAGCGAGGCGCTCGCCAGAATCGCGATGACGCCGCTTTCCGCCGACTTCGGCGTGACGGTCGTGCGCGGCGTGTTTTCCGGCTGGCTCATCGCGCTGATGGTGTGGCTCTTGCCGAGCGCGCGCTCGGGGCGTCTCTTGACGATCCTGCTCGTGACCTACACCGTCGCCGTGAGCAAGCTCACGCATGTGATCGCGGGATCGGTCGAAGCGGCGTATGCCGTGATGATCGGCGCGGCCGGCGTCTCCGATTACTTCTTCGTGTTCCTCGTGCCGACGTTCATCGGCAATGTGATCGGCGGCGTGTCGCTTGTCGCGATCGTCAATCATGCGGCGATCGCGCCGGAAATCGAGGGCGGGCCGCACGAACATCGCGACTGAACGTGCGCATCATTTGTTGTTGCCCGCGCCCGTGCCGTACAAGCCGTTGCCGAAGCCACTGCTGCCTTCGGGTTTGTGATTCTTGTCCGCGGTCGCGGCGCGGCCTTGCGCGGCATCCTTCGATTGCGGTTTCTGCGATTCGACCAGCGGCGAGCCCGATGGATTGTCGCGCGAGCTCGAATCCGACTGACGGCTTTCCTGACGCTCCGAGCCGCCGCCGTTCGGGATCTGCGCGACGCCATACGTGCTGAACGTCGCGATGAGGCTAGCGAGGATCGTGTTGGCGAGCAGGCGCGGCGCGCGCGTGCGGTCGTGAAGAAGAGTGGACATAACAGTTCCCGGCATGATCGAAAGACTAGCTTTGGAGCATGAACGGTGCCTGACGCAGCACATCGGCACAGCGGCGCGTTCGAGATGCGCGTGCCGCGAATCGTCGGAACTTCCAACGGCGGTGCGCGCCCGGCTCGTCGCGAGACGCGGGCGCGAACGAGGGTTTCGCGCCGCAGCGCGAGCGGCGAAAGCGGCGATCAGGCCGCTTTCGCCCAAAGCCTGTTGGTCGACCTTTTACGGCTGCCGGAGCCGTCGCGCGGACCGCTGTCGACCGTGTCGAGCGCGACGCGCAGCGCCTCGATGCGCTGCTTTTGCGCCGGCACGAGCGCATAGCCTTTGAGCACGGCGGTAAGCCGCTCGCGCCAGTATTCGACGTTGAGCGTGCCGGAAGATTGCTTATGCATCGTGCGGAGTTGCGCGACTGCGCGCTCGATGTGTTGAAGCTCGACGTCCGCCAACGCCGAGGGCAAAAGACTGCCCTTGGTCTCGCTTTTCTTCTTCATTTTCTGGTCTTCCTCTCGGCCATACGACGCATAGTCCCGGCATCGGACACGCGCGTCGTTGAGGCACCCCGTTCACCCGCGCATTTTTTTGTACGTCGGCGGGTGGCCCTTGCTCTTTTCTTCGGATGACCGATCTTTTCCCGTCTCAGCGAGTTCGATCGTTAGCAAAAATGTACGCAATGCGGGCCTACAGGCTCCGTCTGTCATCGCACATTCATGCGTGAGCAACGCGGGGATTTCGATGTTGCGTCGCGCAAGGGCGACGCGGACCGATTGGAATAGACGTGCGGCGATGCTTATTCGTCGTCGCCGGCGGGCGCTTTCTCCGTGCGTTTGCCGCTGCGGCCGATCTGCTCTTCCAGCGCGCGATCGAACTTGCTGACCTTGCGCGGCTTGGCCGGATCGCGCGCGTTGACGAACGCGACGAAGTCGTCCATGGGCATCGGCTCGGAGATTTTTTTCAAGCCTTCGGGCGAACGCTCAACGAGATAGAAGTAGCCGCCCGGCATCGAGATGGCCGCGTAATTGGCGTTGCCGCTGCGCGTCTTGAGCCGTTCCACGGCGCCGATGGCTTTGGTCGAGCGCATGTTCGTGCCTGCTTATTTCTGGGGTTCGTCGTGGGCGGTCGAATCCGCCGGCGCGCATTTCTTGCCCGCGCCTTCGATCCACAAGTTCGACGGATGACGCTGGCCCGGATAGTAGCGATATGTGGTCTCGCCGTTGTCGTAGCGGACCTTGATCACGTTCGAATCGCCGAATTCGAGCATCACGCCTTGCGGGATGGACGTCTGTTTATATTGGGCGTCGTGCTTTTTCGCTTCGCCGGCGATGCATTGCACGATGCCGTTCACCTTGTTCTCCGTCGACGACTTCTCGACTTCGGGTTGTCCCGCATCTTCGTTATGAAACTGGGCGCAGGCGGCGAAAAGCACAGGCAACGCGAGCGCCGCGGCGAGTTTTTTCATGGTATTCCCCGTTGATCTCTTGGTGCCGAACGCGACATTAGAGCACAAGCCCTTTACAGTCCGGTCAGGTTGGCGGGATGCACCCGATCGACGCAGCAAGGCCCGCGCCCGCATGCGCCGCGCTTCACGCGTCGGGCGGCACGTCGAGCAGCGGCAGCGTCGCGCCGACGATGCCCGAGAACACCGGCCCGGCCACCGTGCCGCCGTAGTAGGTGCCGCCCGTGGGCTCGTCGATCATGACGGCCACGATCACGCGCGGATCGCTCATCGGCGCGATGCCGACGAAAGACGCCCGGTACTTGTTCGCCGCATACGAGCGTCCGACCTGCTTACGCGCGGTGCCCGTCTTGCCGCCGACGCGATAGCCTTCGACCGCCGCCGCGCGCCCGGTGCCGTGGTCGCCGGTCGCATTTTCGAGCATGTTGCGCACGGCCTTCGCGGTCGCGGGCTTCGTCACTTGCAGAGCGTCACGGCGCGTTTCGCCCTGAATCAGCGTGGCGGGGTGAAAGCGTCCGTCGCCGGCGTAAGCGGTATAGATCTGCGCGATCTGCACGAGCGAGAGCGACATGCCGTAGCCGTAA
Organism: Caballeronia glebae; assembly: GCF_001545035.1. Classification (GTDB taxonomy): domain Bacteria; phylum Pseudomonadota; class Gammaproteobacteria; order Burkholderiales; family Burkholderiaceae; genus Caballeronia; species Caballeronia glebae. The sequence goes on along the minus strand of NZ_FCOJ02000035.1, from coordinate 36,925 downwards.
GCCATCGTCGCCTGTTCGATCGGCTTCCAGCGCTCGGGCGAGCGCAGGCGGCCGGTCGCGGCGCCCGGAAACGTTAGCTCGGGCGCGCGGCCGATGCCGTATTCGCGGTACTTGTCCCAGATCGTCTGCGCGGGAATCTGCAGCGCGAGCTTCGTGAGCGCGACGTTGCTCGACATCTGCACCGCCTCGGCCACGGTGATGATCCCGTGATTCGACGTGTCGTGAATCACGTTCGGGCCGAGCTTGAACGTGCCGGGCGTGGTGTCGATGCGCGTTTCGGGCCGCACGCGGCCGAGATCGATCGACAACGCGGCGACGAGCGGCTTGATGGTCGAACCGGGCTCGAAGGTGTCCGTGAGCGCGCGGTTGCGCAACTGCTCGCCATTGAGGCGCGAGCGGTCGTTCGGATCGAAGCTCGGATAATTGGCGAGCGCGAGCACTTCGCCGGTCTTCGCATCGAGCACGACGACGCTGCCCGCGCGCGCCTTGTGCTTCGCGATCGCGGCCTTGAGTTGCGAGTGCGCGAGCTGCTGAATGCGCCGGTCGATCGTCAGTTGAATGGTCTCGCCGTTCTGCGGCATGGCCGTTTCGCCGATCTCCAGGACGACGCGCCCGAGCCGGTCGCGGATCACTTCGCGCTGGCCGGCCGCGCCCGTCAGACGCGCATCGGCGGCAAGTTCGACGCCTTCCTGCCCGTGATCCTCGTTATTCGTGAAGCCGACCACGTGCGCCGCCGATTCGCCTTCCGGATAGAAGCGCTTCGTGTCCGGCACGAGCGTGATGCCCGCGCGTCCAATCGTCGCGATACGTTCGGCGGTTTCCGCTTCGACCTGACGTTTGAGCAGCACGAACGCGCGATTCCCGTCCATGCGCCGTTGCAGATCCTTCGGCGGCATGTCGAGCAGACGCCCGATCTCCTCGCCGTGGTCGCCGTCGAAGAGCTTGGGCGTCGCCCAGACTTCGTAAGTGGCGAGGCTCACGGCGAGCATCGCGCCATTGCGATCGACGATGCGCCCGCGCGTCGCCGAGAGCGCCAGCGTGCGCTGATAGCGCTTCTGTCCTTCGCCGAGATAAAACTCGTGGTCGATGACCTGCACCCATAGCGCGCGCCCGGCGAGCGCGAGAAACGCCGCCGTCACGCCGATCACGACGAGCCGCGAGCGCCATGCCGGCAGCCGGTTCGCGAGCACCGTGTTGCGGTGATGCGTGTGGAAATCGCTGGCGCCGCGCGTCTTCTTCTTGAACATCGTGGCCTTGTGATTAAGCTTGGTTGTGCCGGTCGGGATGTCCGCGCATTCAGGGCAAACGGGCGAGCGCGGCGTCGAGATCGGGGCTATCCGGCAGACGAATGCCCAGTTCGCTTTCGAGCACGCGGCGCAGGTCGGCCACGCCGTCGAGTTCGCGCTGATCGCTGCCTTCGCGTTCGTCGTGAACCGAGAAGCGGCGGTTGAACAGGCCGAGGCGCTTGCCCGGCGCGAGACGCGCGGCAAGCAGGTTGTGCAGGAAGATCGACTGCGGATGCGTCGACACGAAATGGTTGGCCGTCTCGTAGTCGGCGTCATACTGCGGGCCGAGGTCGAAGCGATAGACGTTCGTCCATGCGCCATTTACGAGCGCCCGCAGGATATAGCCGGGCGCATCGCCATCGGTGTCGTCGAGACGAAACGCGCCGTGCGGCGTGATTTGTTCGAGGTTCGTCTGGAGCGCGAGCGGCGCGGACAGCGTCATGCCGCCGAAGCCAACATCGGCGAGATACGTGCCTTCGTCGAGATCGACGAGCAGCAGCATGTGCGTGCGCGGCGGCATGTCCTGCGCTTCACGTCCCCACAGGACGCGGCCCGCGAAGCTGCGCACGCGAAAACCCAGCGTCTGCAATACGCTGCGAAAAAGCCGGTTTTGTTCGAAGCAGTAGCCGCCGCGCCGCTCGGTCACGAGCTTGCGCTGGATCAAGTCCAGATCAAGACTGACCTGCCGACCGATCAGTACGTCTAGATTTTCGAACGGAATGGCCTGAGGATGCAGCAGATGCAGCGCGCGCAACGTGTCGAGCGTCGGCGCGGGTCGCGCCGGTCCGGAAAATCCGATGCGCTCGAAGTAAGCGGAAAGGTCGATGGAACTGTCGTGTGCGTTCATGTGGAGTTCAGGCTTCGTAAAGCTTCGATTTCGCAATGTCCGCGAGCGCTGTCGCCAGGCGCGCATATTTTACGACACGAAAGGTTAAAAATTACAAACTGCATACGTTAATCGTCGCGCAAGCTGGCACGGTACTGTCCGAATGAACTGTGCCGCATCGATTAAGGTCTTTCTATGTTCAAGTGCAAATGACAAGGGGCGATAAGCCATGCCGCAAGAATCGAACAAAGCAAATCCCGCGAACCCGGTGAGCGCGACATGCGCCGGCAAGCATCCCGCGCCGCCATGCACGCTCGTGATTTTCGGAGCGGGCGGCGATCTCACCAAGCGGTTGTTGATGCCGTCGCTCTATAACCTGTCCGCCGACAAGCTGCTCGACGACGGCATGGAAATCATCGGCGTGAATCACGGCGAGCGCGAGACGTCCGAATGGCGCGACGAACTTACGCAGTCGCTGCGCACGTTCGCCGCCGACAAGGCCGCGACGTTCCATACGTCGCAGTTGAACGAGGACGCGTGGAACTGGGTCGTCGGACGGCTCGAATATTTCCCCGGCGAGTTCGAGGAAGACGAAACCTTCGCGCGGCTCAAGGCGCGGCTCGCGAAGGCGAAGTCGGGCAATGTCATGTTCTATCTCGCGGTCGGCGCGCGCTTTTTCCAGCCGATCATTGAGCATCTCGGCGCGGCCGGAATGCTCGAAGAGAAGGACGGCAATTTCAGACGGCTCGTCATCGAGAAGCCGTTTGGCAGCGATCTGGCGTCGGCACAGGCACTCAACCGCTGCATCCAGAAGTACGCGGGCGAGTCGCAGGTCTATCGCATCGACCATTTTCTCGGCAAGGATACCGTGCAGAGCATTCTGGCCGTGCGCTTCGCCAACGCGATGTTCGAGCCCATCTGGCGGCGCGAATATATCGACAACGTGCAGATCACGGCGGCGGAGACGATCGGCGTGGAAGCGCGCGGCGCGTTTTACGAGCAGACGGGCGCGTTTCGCGACATGCTGCCGAACCATCTGTTCCAGTTGCTCGGCATGGTCGCGATGGAGCCGCCCAATTCCTTCGATGCCGAAGCCGTGCGCGACAGAAAAGCCGAAGTCTTCGATGCGATCCGCCCGCTCACGGCGGACGATGTCGTGCTCGGCCAGTACGAAGCCGGTCCCGCCGGGCAGGGCTACAAGGAAGAGCCGGGCGTCGCGAAGGACAGCCGCACCGAAACCTACGCGGCGGCGCGCGTGTATGTGGATAACTGGCGCTGGGCGGGCGTGCCGTTCTATCTGCGCACGGGCAAGCGTCTTTCCGAGCGGCGCACGGAGATCACGGTGCAATTGAAAGCGGTGCCGTTTCTGATGTTCCGCGATACGCCCGTCGATGCGCTCACGCCGAACGTGTTCACGCTGCGCATCGATCCGGCGCACGGCACGTCCTTCGACTTCAACGTGAAGGTGCCGGGTCCGCTGATGCAGATCGGCAAGGTGCGCTCGGCGTTCAATTACGCCGATTTCTTCGCGGAGCGCGCGAACGTCGGCTATGAGACGCTGCTTTACGACTGCATGCTCGGCGACGCCACGCTTTTCCAGCGCGCGGACAGCATCGAGACGGCGTGGGCGGCGGTGGATCGCGTGCTGCATCCGGACAGCCCGCTGCCCGTGCGCGGCTATGCGGCGGGCAGCGCGGGACCGGCGGAAGCGGACCGGCTGCTTGCGGAGGACGGCCGCGCGTGGCGCCCGCTGACCGACGCGCACAAGAAGGACTGAACCCATGCAACCGCAACGCCAACCGCAACGCCAACCACAATGCCAACCAAAAGGACAACGAGCGTGAGCACAGAATCAAGAGCCAAACAGAAGACCCATGTCTCGGCGGACAAACTCGCGATCAAGGCGGACCGCATTCTCGCGATCGATATCGGCGGGACCGGATTGAAGGCGGCCATCATCTCGGAGGACGGAGAGATGAAGAGCGATCGCGTGCGCGTGGCGACGCCGCATCCGTCGAAGCCCGACGTGGTCGTCGAGGCGATCATCAAACTGATTGCGCCGATCGTCGCCGAACCGCCGACGCACATTTCCATCGGCTTTCCCGGCGTCGTGCGCGACAACATCGTGCTGACCGCACCGAATCTCGGCACGCCCGCCTGGCGCGGCGTGCCGCTCGCCCAGCTGATTTCCGAGCGGCTCGGCAACGTGCCCGCGCGCATGATCAACGACGCCGAGATGCAAGGGCTCGCGGCAATCGAAGGGCGCGGTATCGAGCTGGTGCTGACGCTCGGCACGGGCGCGGGCACCGCGCTCTTTCGCGATGGCGAGCTGATGCCGCATCTGGAGCTCGCGCATCATCCGGTCGCGAAGGACAAGACTTACGACGAGTACATCGGCAACGCGGCGTTTGAGAAGGCGGGCAAGAAGCGCTGGAACCGGCGCGTGGAGAAGATCATCGGCATCCTGGCGACGCTCGTGAATTACGACAAGCTCTGGATCGGCGGCGGCAATGCGGCGAACATCAAGTTCAAGCTGCCGGATAACGTCGCGATCGTGTCGAACGCGGCGGGCATTGAAGGCGGCGCGCAACTGTGGCATCCGCGCTCGGTGCGCGAGACGCGCCAGTTGCCGCACTTCAATCAGCGTGAAGGAGCGCACTGATGAACGGCATCGGCAGATTCGGTCTTCACGGCGCGAGCGACGGCGATGACGACGACGCCGCCTACGAAGCGCTCGCGAAAGTGGAACTCGTCGTCACCGATTGCGACGGCACGCTGCTCTATACCGACAAGGCTCTGGGCGAGCCAGCGGTCGACGCCGTGCGCCGTCTGAAGGAGGCCGGCGTGCGTTTTACCGTGGCGAGCAGCCGGCCGGGCAAGGGCATGCGGCATATCGTCGAGGCGCTGGGCGTCGACATGCCTTACGCGTCGTACAACGGCGGCAGTCTGGTTAAGCCTGGCACGTGGGAAGTGCTGTCGTCGCACAAACTGCCGCGCGACGTCGTGCAGACGTCGCTCGAAGCGCTCGCCGCCGCGAAGGTCGACGCGTGGGTGTTCATCGACGACGCGTGGTATCTGACCCATCCCGAAGGCGCCTACGTGGCGCTAGAGACGCGCACGGTCGGCTACGAAGGCGTGTGCGTCACGCGTTTCGACGACCTCGATCTCGACGCGGTCGACAAGATTGTCGGTTCGACCGCAGATACGGCGCTGCTCGCGCGTGTTGAAAGCAGCGTGCAGAAGCAACTGGAAGGCCGTGGACACGCGGCGCGCTCGCAAACCTATTATCTCGATATCACGAGCCTCGAAGCCAACAAGGGCACCGCGGTGCGCGAGCTCGCGCAACTCGCGGGCGTACCGCTTGAGCGCGTGGCTGTGCTCGGCGACATGGGCAACGATGTGGCGATGTTCGAGATCGCGGGCGTTTCGATCGCGATGGGGCAGGCATCCGACACCGTGCAGCGTCACGCGAGCCTGGTCTCGAAGAGCAACGACGAGGACGGCTTCGCGATCGGCATCGACGCGCTGCTTGCGGCGCGCGGTGCGGCGGGAGGCTGAAAGGGGAAGAGGCGTCGACGCGTGGCGCGGCCGGTGCAAACAGGCATGCGGCCGCGTCGAAGCAGGGGGCGATCCGCGCGTTGGTCAAAAGCGTGCGCTGCGGATCAGGCTCACGCTCGTTGCGGATGATTCAGATGAAACGGCCGAAAATCAACGACGGCGCATCGGCGCGCGCGGGCCGCCGGTGCCGGCACGCTCGTCTTTGTGACGGAAGTTGATGCGGCCCTTGGTCAGGTCGTACACCGACAGTTCCAGCGTTACGCGGTCGCCGGCCAGAATACGGATGTGATTCTTGCGCATGCGGCCCGAGGCGTAAGCGCCCACGACGACGCCGTTGTCCAGCGTGACGCGATAGCGGCTGTCGGGAAGCACTTCGTCAACGATACCGTCGAGTTCGAGTAGTTCTTCTTTCGCCATATGCGGCTCCTGTGATGAGTTGTAGTGGGTGCTGCCGCGCATCGTCCGAAAAACGCGCATTTGCGCCAATGATCCGTTAAGCGCCGCTGCCGGAAAGCGTCGTCGCTACGAATCGTAAGAGGCGATGCAAAGCGTGGCCTGGCACCTCCATGCACGATCGAACGTGCAATCGGAGCGCGCCGCGTCTCAAATTCAGGCTCGTCGTGAGCTTGACGGCATAGGCCGGACAAAAGGGCGAACCGCGGAGGCGGCGCGCCGCGGCCGGCATGACCGGGACGGCGACATCGGCGGACAGCGGAGCCGACGTGCGGGTGAAACGGAAAAGCAACGTGTGCTGCGGAAGTGAGCGCTTCTGCGGTGCGCTTACGTCATGTGCGGTCGATAAGCCGATTTTGCAAGGCCGGACGATATTCTCTCGCAAATCGCTTGATTAGACAATGAATTTCGCCTTCAGGTTCTTGCAAGGAACTGTTGCACTACAGCCAGCCGGCTTTCTTGAAGCGCCAGTAGAGCGCGACGTCGACGATCAGCATGACCGCGAGACAGGTCGGATAGCCGTAGACCCAGTCCAGCTCCGGAATCGACTTGAAATTCATCCCGTAGATGCCGGCGATCATGGTCGGCACGGCGAAGAGCGCGGCGAACGAGCCGAGGCGCTTGGTCACTTCGCTCTCCGCGAGCGCGATCAGGCCGAGATTCACCTGGATCGCCGTGACGATCATTTCGCGCCGTCCTTCGATGGTCTTCACGATGCGCAGCAAATGATCGTACACGTCGCGGAAATATTCCTGCATGCCGGAGCATACGCCGGGCGAGCGCCCACCATACAGTTTGCTGACGGCTTCGAGCAGCGGCGCGGTGTGGTGTTGCAGGATCGTCATGCGGCGCTTGAGCGAGTATAGATCCTCGATGATCTCGCGCGATTCCACCGAACCTTTCTGCTCGAAGATGCGTTCTTCCACCTCGTCGACTTCCGCGCCGAGCGTTTCGAGCACGGGAAAGTATCGATCGACGACCGCATCGAGCAGCGCGTACATCACGAACGCCGGACCGTGCTTGAGCAGATGCGGCTCGCGCTCGCAGCGCTTGCGCACTTCCTGAAAGCCCTGCGTCGTGCGGTTGCGCACCGAAAGCACGTAGTTCGTGCCGACGAACACGTTCATCTCGCCGACGAGGACTTCGCCTTCTTCATCGAACTCGACCGTATGAAAGACCGCGAACAGCGAATCGCCGTATTCCTCGATCTTCGGCCGCTGATGACCGTGTTGTGCGTCTTCGACCGCCAGTTCATGCAGGCCGAACTGCTGCGTCATGTGCGCGAGTTCGCCGGGACCGGGTTCCTTCAGTGCAACCCAAATGAAAGAGTCGGGCAGATCGCGGTAGGCGTTGATATCGTCGATCTCGACATCCGCGAGCTTTCGGCCATTTTGATAAGCCGCGCAATTGACCAGCATGGGGCGCCCTTTATAGTTATTTCGATGTCACCGGCCACGCGTCGATGGGCGCTCGAAGTCGCGTGATTCGCTAAGGGCGCGAGCGCGTGGCCTTCATCCACCGAATCTTAGCTGGACATGCGCCGGGTTGCCAGCGAGTGGCGAGCGTGCAAGTTGCCCAGCACGCGCGGTGGACTCGAGTTCGACGAAATGAGACGGTGACATCGCCGGTGACGCAGACATGGTGCGAGCTTGCGCACGTCCACATGCGAGTGACGTTTCAGCAGGATATCGAAGCAAAATTCCACGATCTGGCGAGTCAAGAATTGTGACGTCCGCGCAATCAGGATGACTTGATATCGACCCAGGCCATTTGCGAGCCGTCGCCCATCAGGAAGGCGCGATTCGCTTCGGCCGCCGCGCGCAGATAGTCCCACACGGCCGTGATGCGCTTCAACTTGCGCAAGTCCTCGCGGCAGGACAGATAGAAGGCGCGCGTCACGACGATTTCGTCGGGCAATACGGGCACGAAGCGCGGATCGGCCGAGGTCATGAAGCACGGCAGGATCGCGAGCGCGCGGCCCTGCAGCGCGGCGAAGTATTGCGCGATCGCACTCGTGCTGCGCCAGCGCGACACCGCGCCCGGCACCGCGCGTTCGAGATACAGCAATTCGTAGCTGAACGCGAGATCGTCGATATAGCTTGCAAAGCGATGATGGCGCAGATCGTCGCTCGTGCGAATCGGTCCGTGCGCGTCGAGATATTCGGCGGTCGCGTAGAGCTTGAGCCGGTATTCGCACAGCTTCGTGTAGACATACTGGCCTTGCTCGGGGCGCTCTAGCGTCACCGCGATATCCGCCTCGCGCTTCGACAAGCTCACGAAATGCGGCACCGGCAAAAGATCGATGGAAATGTTCGGATGTGCGTCCTGAAAGCGCGCGAGCTGCGGCGCGAGAAAGAAGCAGCCGAAGCCTTCCGTCGATCCGACCCGCACGTGTCCGGACAGCGCGTGTCCCGTATTGGCGATCTGTTCGGTCGCGGATTGCACCGTCGTCTCGATCGAATCGACATAACCGAGCAGCCGCTGGCCCTCGGCGGTCAGAATGAATCCGCCGCTGCGCGACTTGTCGAACAGAAGTGTGCCGAGCGCGTCTTCCAGCGCGCGCACGCGCCGTGCGACGGTCGTGTAATCGACGCCCAGCCGCTTCGCCGCGCCGCTCGCGCGCTGGGTGCGGGCAACTTCGAGGAAGAATCGCAGATCGTCCCAGTTGAGTCGGGTCAGGTCGAGCTTGCCGGTTTGCATGGCGTGTTTTTGCATATCGATCGGGTATTTTTATAGTGCCATGATGGACTTTTGCATAACTATACTCAAGGAAACGAGCGTGCGGCACGGCACGCCGATTCTTATAGACGGAGACGACATGCCTTTCTCTACGGCGCCGCACCGGCGCTTCGGCCGCGCGTCTTCGCTTCCCATCCCATCCGCCGCATCGGCAACTTTCCAATCAAGGAGTGACTCGTGAATATCGCTGCTGAACATCCGGCGCAAAGTGCGTCCGTCCGCACGGCCAAGCTGCTCATCGACGGTCAGTTCGTCGATTCGAAGACGACGGAGTGGCGCGACATCGTCAATCCGGCGACGCAGGAAGTCGTCGGCCGCGTGCCGTTTGCGACGATGGACGAAGTGAACGCCGCCGTCGCCGCGGCGCACAAGGCGTTTCAGACGTGGCGCACGACGCCGCTCGGCGCGCGCATGCGCCTGATGCTCAAGTTCCAGGATCTCGTGCGCCAGAACCAGAAGCGCATCGCGCAGACCTTGACGGCCGAGCAGGGCAAGACGCTCGCCGATGCCGAAGGCGACATCTTCCGCGGTCTTGAAGTCGTCGAGCATGCGTGCTCGATCAGCACCTTGCAGCAAGGCGAGTTCTCGGAAAACGTCGCGGGCGGCGTCGACACGTACACGCTGCGCCAGCCCATCGGCGTGTGCGCGGGCATCACGCCGTTCAATTTTCCCGCGATGATCCCGCTATGGATGTTCCCGATGGCCATCGTCTGCGGCAACACCTTCGTGCTGAAGCCGTCGGAACAGGACCCGCTTTCGACCATGGAACTCGTGGAACTCGCACTCGAAGCGGGCGTGCCGGCCGGCGTGCTGAACGTCGTGCATGGCGGCAAGGAGGTCGTCGATGCGATCTGCACGCATCCCGATATCAAGGCGATCTCGTTCGTCGGCTCGACGGCCGTCGGCACGCACGTCTACAACCTCGCGAGCCAGCACGGCAAACGCGTGCAATCGATGATGGGCGCGAAGAATCACGCCGTCGTGCTGCCCGACGCGAACAAGGAGCAGACGCTCAATGCGCTCGCGGGCGCGGGCTTCGGCGCGGCGGGTCAGCGCTGCATGGCGACGTCGGTGGCCGTGTTCGTCGGGGCGTCGAAGGACTGGGTGCCCGAACTCGTCGAGAAAGCGAAAACCCTCAAGGTCAATGGCGGCACCGAGCCGAATACGGATGTCGGCCCGGTCGTGTCGAAGGCGGCGAAGGAGCGCGTTCTCGGGCTGATCGGCCAGGGCGTGGAAGAGGGCGCGACGCTCGCGCTCGATGGCCGCAATATCGACGTGAAGGGCTACGAGAGCGGCAATTTCATCGGCCCGACGATTTTCACGAACGTCGACACCAACATGTCGATCTACAAGACGGAGATCTTCGGCCCGGTGCTTTGCGTGGTGGAAGCCGACACGCTCGACGACGCCATCGCGCTCGTCAACCGCAATCCGATGGGCAACGGCGTCGGTCTCTTCACGCAAAGCGGCGCGGCGGCGCGCAAGTTCCAGAGCGAGATCGATATCGGCCAGGTCGGCATAAACATTCCGATTCCGGTGCCTGTGCCCGCGTTCAGCTTTACCGGCTCGCGCGGCTCGAAGCTCGGCGACCTCGGCCCGTACGGCAAACAGGTCGTGCAGTTCTACACGCAGACGAAGACGGTCACGGCGCGCTGGTTCGACGACGCCACGGTGAACGACGGCGTCAACACGACCATCGCGCTTCGTTGAGGAGATTTCTCATGCAAATCGGCTTCATTGGCTTGGGTCACATGGGCGGTCCGATGGCCGCCAATCTCCTGAAAGCGGGTCACGCGGTGACGGCGTTCGATCTCGTGCCCGCCGCGCTCGACGCAGCGAAGGCGGCGGGCGCGACGCTCGCCGCATCGCCGCGCGCGGCGGTCGAAGGCGCGCAGGTCGTCATCACCATGCTGCCCGCGGCGCAGCATGTGAAGACGGTCTATCTGGGCGATGACGGCGTGCTCGCCGGGGTCGCCGCGGGCGTGCCGCTCGTCGATAGCAGCACGATCGATCCGTCTACCGCGAGGTTCATCGGCGAAGCGGCTTCGAAGCAGGGCAATCCGTTCGCGGATGCGCCCGTTTCCGGCGGCGTCGTCGGTGCGCAGGCGGGCACGCTGACCTTCATGGTCGGCGCGGACGAAGCGCTATTCGAAACTTTGCGTCCCGTGTTGTCCGGTATGGGAAAAAATATGGTGCGCTGCGGCGAAACCGGCACCGGCCAGATCGCGAAGATTTGCAATAACCTGCTGCTAGGGATTTCCATGATCGGAGTCGCCGAAGCGATGAAACTCGGCGAAACGCTCGGCATCGATCCGGCGAAGCTGGCGAGCATCCTGAATACTTCGACAGGGCGTTGCTGGAGTTCGGATACGTGTAATCCCTATCCGGGTATCGTCGAAACGGCGCCGGCTTCGCGCGGTTATTCGGGCGGATTCGGCGCGGATCTGATGTTGAAGGATCTCGGCCTCGCCGTGGATGCGGCGCGCGGCGCGAAGCAGCCGGTTTTCATGGGCGCGCTGGCACAACAGTTGTATCAGTCGATGAGCCAGCAAGGACTCGGCGCGCTCGACTTTTCCGGCATTATCAAGCTATACGCGAAGAACTGACGCGCTCGATAAAACTCAAATACTTTAGGAAATCGGCACGCACGCGCGTGCCGAATTAAGGGCCGGGAAATAACTGCTTTATTCAGTTGCACTGCACAAAGCTTCGCGCGCTTCCTTATTGGACGTGATCATCGGGAATACGATGATTCGCTTTCCCGAAAATTGTCCTATTCTGAAAGCACGACGCCCGTCAGCCGTTCGCTCAGAACGCTCCGGTTGCGCCACAGTGCAGGTAGAACGCCCGTCGTTTTCGGGCAATCAGATGAGGGAGCGCGCGATGCAAGTAACACGTCACTTAAATATGGAATTGCGGCACGCCACGGTGCCGACTTATGTCGCCAGCTATTTCTTCCCGTTGCTGCTATTGGCATACGAAGTTTGGCGAGTGGGGTCCTGGGTCGCGGTGAACGGCTTCAACTTCATGAACTACAGCTCGATGGGTTATGAGTTCGCGTTGATGATTGCCGTGTTCTGCATGCAGATAATCGTGGAAATCGCGTTCCTCGCGGGCGCCGTTCTGACGAAGCACAAGGACGTCGGCCATAGGCTGGCGAATCTGGCGCTGGGGCTTTTCTGCTCGATGGTGGTGCTGGGTTTCGATCTGGCGCTGCAATACGGTTTGAGCGGTAGCTGATCGATAACGGTTCGCGCGCCTGATCCGAAAGTAAAGATGCCGGTTGCTCGCAACCGGCATTTTCTTTTCTCCTAGCAACCCGCCGCGCTTGCCAGGGCCGGCGGCGTTTCCGACCTTTCCTCGTAGCACTTTTTGTCCGCATCTTTCAGCGCGCTGCGCAAGCCTTCTTCCACGGTCGGGTGATAGAAGGGCAGATTGAGCGCTTCATCGAGCGTCAGTTCCAGTTGCAGCGCCCACGCGAGCAGATGCCCGAGATGCTCCATTGCCGGGCCGCAACCCTGGGCGCCGCGCAGCTTGCCGGTTTTCGCGTCGGCGTAGACGTGCAGCAGGCCGCGATTCTGCCGCATCACGCGGCTCCGGCCCTGATTCTCGAACGAAACTTCGCCAGTCACCGTCATCTGCTTGTCGAGATCGTCATACGATGCGCCGACGATCGCCACCTGCGGCTCGCAGAAGACGATCGAGAACGGCACCTTGCGTTTGATCCGCTGCACGTCGGGAAAGCGCGCGGCGTTGTCGCCCGCGAGCTTGCCTTCGTCGGCGGCGTCGTGAAGCCACGGGCGCGTGCCGTCGCAATCGCCCGCGATGAAAATAGCGCTTTTGCCGCATTGCATCGTGGTTTCATCGAACAGCGGCACGCCCTTTTCGTTCAGTTCGATGCCCGCGTTTTCGAGCGCGAGCGGCTTCAGATTCGGCGCGCGGCCGGTCGCGGCGAGCACGAGGTCGAACCGTTCGACATGCGCCTCGCCGTCCGGCGAAGTGAAGCGCAGCGTCGGCTGGCCGTCTTCGAGCGACATCACGTCGAACTTCGCGTCGGGATCGAAATAGAACTCGTCGGCGAGCGCACTGGCCAGTGCGTCGCGCACCGGTTTGTCCGTGAGCGCCCCAACGCCGCCGCCTTTGCCGAACATGAAGATTTCGATGCCCAGCCGCGCGAGCGCCTGCCCGAGTTCCAGCGCGATCGGCCCGCCGCCGAACACGGCGATGCGCCCGGGCAGCGTGCGCAACTCGAAGAGATCGTCGCTCGTGATGAGTTTGTCGCCGAACACCTTCAGCTCGTCTGGCACGCGCGGCGCCGCGCCCGTCGCGATCACGACGCGTTGGGCTTTTACGCGCGTGTCGTCGCCGACCAGCAATCGCGTCGGCGCTTCGAAGCGCGCCTTGCCGCGCAGCAGCATGCCGTCGGGCAGCGCTTCTATTTCGTCGAGCACGCCTTTGACGAAGTGATCGCGCTCGCGCCGCACGTAGTCGTGCACGTGCGCGTAGTCGGCTTCGAGCGCGTGCGTGCCTTCGATGCCGCGCGCGGCCAGCGAATGCGCATCGTGCAGACCGTTCGCCGCCGCGAGCAAGAGCTTCGACGGCATGCAGCCGACGCGCGCGCAGGTCGTGCCCAGTTCGCCGCCTTCGATCAGCACCGCGCTCACGCCCGCGAGCCGCGCCGCGCGAAACGCGGCCATGCCCGCCGTGCCGGCGCCGATCACGGCGACCTCCACCTCGATTTCGTTCATCCGTTTTCCGTTGTTTTCATGTCGATGCGGTATCAGCCGTTATCCGCGAATCCCGGGTAAAGCGTCATGCCGCCATCGACGAAAAGCGTTGTGCCGACGACGTAATCGCTTTCGTCCGACGCAAGCCAGACCGCCGCGCGCCCGATATCCTCGACCTCGCCGACGCGCCCGTACGGAATCAGCTTCAGCAGGCGATCGAGCTGTTCCTGCGTGTCCCACGCGTCCTTGTTGATCGGCGTGCGAATCGCGCCGGGCGCGATGCCGTTCACGCGGATACGCTGCGGCGCAACTTCCTGCGCGATCGTTTTCATCATCATCTGGATGCCGCCTTTGGACGCCGCGTAGTTCACGTGCCCGGCCCACGGAATGACCTCGTGCACGGAACTCATGCAGATGATTTTCCCGAGCGCCTTCGACACGTCGCGCATGCCGCGCCGCTCGAATTCGCGCACGGCGCGCTGCGCGGTGAGGAACTGGCCGGTGAGATTCGTTTCGATGACCGTATTCCAGTCGGCGAGCGTGAGCGCGGTGAACTTCGCATCCTTCTGCAAGCCCGAATTCGCGATGACGATATCGACCGTGCCGTAGCGTTTCACGACGGCATCGAACATCGCGTCGATCTGGGTTTCGTCGGTCACGTCCGCGCCGACCGCGAACGCTTCGCCGCCTTTTGCCGCGATGGCGGCGGCGAGCTTTTCAGCGGGTTCCGCGTGCGAGTGATAGTTGATGGCGACGTGCGCGCCCGCATCGGCGAGCGCGGTCGCTACGCCCGTGCCGATGCCGGAACTCGCGCCTGTCACGAGCGCGATCTGGCCTGCGAGGGGTTTGTGCATGTGCGTTCTCGTGTGAGGTTTCCCCGTGCGCGACGCAAATTGCGCGCCCGATGAACCTCAGGCGTCGACCAGACCCCGATAAACCTCCGCGTACTTGAGCGCCGCGTCTTCCCAGCCGAAGCTCTGGCCCATGGTGCGCTTGACGACGGCTTTCCACTCCGAGCGCCGCGCCTTGAGCGCGAACGCGCGCCGGATCGCGCCGACGATGCCCGCGCGATCGAAGGTGTCGAACACGAAGCCGGTCGCGAGGTCCTCCGCGAGATTTTCGAGCGAACTGTCGACGACGGTATCGGCCAGCCCGCCTACGCGATGCACGAGCGGCAGCGAGCCGTAGGCGAGCGCGTAGAGCTGCGTGAGGCCGCACGGCTCGAAGCGCGAAGGCACCATCACCACATCGCTGCCGGCGATGATCGAATGCGACAGCGTCTCGTCGAAACCCAGCTCGACCGCGACCGCGCCCGGATGCGCCGCCGCCGCGTTCTTCATGCCGGTTTCGAGCGCCGGGTCGCCGGTGCCGAGCACGGCAAGCTGGCCGCCGCGCTGCACGATGTCGGGCACGGCCGAGAGCAGCAGATCGAGTCCCTTCTGCTCGGTCAGCCGACTGACGACGCCGAAGAGCAGGGCGTCGTCGTCGCGCGCGAGACCCATGCGTTCCTGCAGCGCCGTTTTGCACTTCGACTTGCCGCCGAATTTCGACTGCGTGTATTTCGACGCGATGGATTCATCGGAGCTCGGGCTCCAGATCGAATAATCGACGCCGTTCAGAATGCCGGTGATGTCGTGCGTGCGCGTCTGCAACAGCCCGTGCAGACCAGCGCCTTGGGCCTGCGTCTGGATTTCGCGCGCATAGGTCGGGCTGACGGTCGTGATGCGATCGGCGTAATAGAGGCCCGCTTTGAGAAACGAGACGTGGCCATAGAACTCGACGCCTTCCACCGCGTAAAAGTCGCCGGGCAACTGGAGCGCGCCGAACTCCGACGCCGGGAACGTGCCCTGATACGCCAGGTTGTGCACCGTCATCACGCTGCCGACCCGGGCCGCGCCGCCACGCTCAAACGCGCGCAGATACGCGGGCGCGAGCCCGGCGTGCCAGTCGTGCGCGTGGACGATATGCGGCTTCCACGCCGGATCGGCGCCCGTCGCGATGCGCGCCGCCGCCCAGCCGAGCAGCGCGAAGCGGCGATCGTTATCCGCGTATGGGCGATGTCCTGCATCCAGATACGGATTGCCCGGACGGTCGTAGAACTGATCGGCGCGCACCACGTACACGACCACGCCGTGCGGTTGCAGCACGCCGCGCTCAAGCCGGATATTGCCCGCGCCGAACGCGCCGCCCAGATCGGCGACGCTCTGAAGGTCGTCGAGCCCCGCCAGCACGGCGGGAAAGCCCGGCAACACGACGCGCGCGTGCGTGCCCAGTTGCGATTGCGCGGGCGGCAGCGCGCCGACCACGTCGGCGAGACCGCCGGTTTTCAACAGCGGAAACATTTCTGCTGCGGCATGCAGCACGCATACGGTCATCGGCGCTCCCGTCGGATGGATTCGTGTTGTCGTGGTCGTCCGGCGCGCCGCCGGCTAACTTTGCGGCAGCCGCGCCAGCGCCTCGCGCGTGATGAGCGTGATGCCGGACTCCGTGCGGAAGAAACGCGCGGCGTCGTCGTCCGGGTCCTCGCCGACCACGAGCCCTTCGGGTACCGTGCAACCGCGGTCGATCACGACGCGCTGCAATCTGCAACTCGGCCCGATGGTCACTTGCGGCAACAAGACTGCCTCATTGATGTTACAGAACGAGTGCACCCGCACCGCCGACGAAAACACCGACTTCGACACCTGCGATCCCGAGATCACGCAGCCGCCGCACACCAGCAGATTGGTGATCGCGCCTTGCTGGCCGTTCAGGTCGCGCACGAACTTGCCGGGCGGCAGTTGCTCCTGATTCGTCCAGATCGGCCATTTACGGTCGTACAAGTCGAGTTCCGGAATCGTCGACGCGAGATCGAGGTTCGCGGACCAGTACGCGTCGACGGTGCCGACGTCGCGCCAGTACGCGGGCGCCTCCGGGTCGCTGCTCGACGTCACGCACGACATGCCGAACGGATGTGCGATCGCCTTGCCGGTCGTCACGACGCGCGGAATGATGTCCTTACCGAAGTCGTGATCCGTGTTCGACGTTTCGATGTTCTCCTGCAGCATGTCGTAGAGATACTTCGCGCTGAACACGTAGATGCCCATACTCGCGAGCGCGATGTCGGGCTTGCCGGGCATCGCGGGCGGATCGGCGGGCTTTTCGAGGAAGGCGGTGACGCGGCGGTTCTCGTCGACGTGCATCACGCCGAACGCGACCGCATCCATGCGCGGCACCTCGATACAGCCGACCGTGCAGTCCGCGCCGCTTTCCACATGGTCGAGAACCATGCGCGTGTAATCCATCTTGTAGATGTGATCGCCCGCCAGCACGATCACGAACTCCGGCCCGATCGAGCGGACGATATCGAGGTTCTGATACACCGCGTCGGCCGTGCCGCGATACCAGCTCGAATCGACGCGTTGTTGCGCCGGCCAGATATCGATGAACTCGTTGAACTCGCCGCGCAGGAACCCCCAGCCGCGCTGCAGATGGCGGATGAGCGAATGCGCCTTGTATTGCGTGACGACAGCGATGCGCCGGATGCCGGAATTGAGGCAGTTGGACAGCGCGAAGTCCACGATTCGGTACTTGCCGCCGAAGTGGACGGCCGGCTTCACGCGTTTGTCGGTAAGCGGACCGAGCCGGGTGCCACGCCCGCCGGCGAGAACGATTGCGAGGGTCGACTTCTGCAAATCGGTGCGATTCTTCGACAGCGTCTCCATGTCAGCCTCCTGATTTGACCTGCGACTATTGATGTCTTGCCGTGTGTTCGTCCTCGTATGCTTTCGACGTATGCGCCGATGGAGCATTATCCGGCGCGCATTCGAATTCGTGTGCTGCAGTCGCCCGTTTTTTTGCGATGCGCGAAACGCCGGTGCAGCCGCTCGATCGAGCAAGTGGCGTGCCGAACGTCGCACGGGCCGTGTACTTGTTGCGGCGGCGCGACCTTTTTGAGCTTCCGATCGTTCGCATCGCTCGATAAAATGCGCCCTCGCAATTTAAAACGAGCACGCCATGCCGCAGTGCGTCGAGGCACGGCACAATACGAAAGTTGCGCTGTCCGCCCACGACGCCCACGGGCGGGCTTTCCGAAGCCATCGCCGCGCTGCGCTGCACGGCCCTGGCGCGACAAACGTTTCACCTGACCGGACACGATCAATCGGGAAAGCAGAACATGAATAACGTCCTGAGCATTCAATCGCATGTGGTGTTCGGCCATGCGGGCAACAGCGCGGCGGTTTTCCCGATGCGGCGGCTCGGCGTGAACGTCTGGCCGCTCAACACCGTGCAGTTCTCCAATCACACGCAGTACGGCCGCTGGACCGGCAGCGCGTTCGATGCCGAGGAACTCCAGAACGTGATCGAGGGCATCGGCGCGATCGGCGTGCTCGGGCGCTGCAACGCGGTGCTCTCGGGCTTTCTCGGCGCGCCGGATCAGGGCCGCGCGGTCGTCGAAATCGTGAAGATGGTGAAGGCGGTGAATCCGCGCGCGCTCTATTTCTGCGATCCGGTCATGGGTCAGACGGGCGGCTGCACGGTCGCGGCCGGCATCGAGGATTTCCTCGTCACGACAATGCCCGAGATCGCCGACGCGATCATGCCGAATCACGTCGAACTGGAAAAGCTCGCCGGGCGCGCGATCGAGACGGTGGAGGAAGCCGTCGACGCATGTCGCGAATTGATCGCGCGGGGGCCGCGTATCGTGCTGGTCAAGCATCTGCTCGATCGCAACAGTCGCGCCGACACCTTCAACATGCTCGCCGTGACGCCCACCGAAGCGTGGTTCGCGCAGCGCCCGCTCTATCCGTTCGCGCGTCAGCCGGTGGGCGTCGGCGATCTGACGAGCGCGGTTTTCGTCGCGCGCACGTTGCAAGGCGATTCGCTGCGCACCGCGCTGGAGCACACGCTCGCGGCGGTCAACGCCGTCGTCAGGGCGACTTACGATGCGGGGCGCTACGAGCTGGAGATCGTCGCGTCGCAGGACGAAATCGCGAAGCCGACCGACCGTTTCCCCGCGATCCGCGTGACCGGAACGGGGACGATCAAGGGCGGCTAACTCGCCTCCATCAGCCCGAAACGCCACGACAGACGCCGCGTCGCGGCTAGCAGCGCACGGGCGAGCGGGCCGTCCGGGGCGCTGTCGAAGCCGCCCGACGAACCGATCAACGCAATCACGAGACACACGCTGCCCGTGTGATCGAACACTGGCGCGGCCAGCGTATGAATGCCGGGCACCGGCGTGCCGAGCGCGGTGTCGAGGCCGCGTTTGCGAATCTCATCGAGCCGTGCGCGATAGGCGGCATCGAGTCCCGCATCCGGTTGCGCGCCCGCGAGGCGGATCGCGTCTTGCGCCATCAGGCTCGTGAGCATATCGGCGGGAAGATGCGCGGCGTACACGCGCCCGATCGCCGTATTGACGAGCGACATCACCGTGCCGACGCGCAGGCTCACGTGCTGCGGCCGCGCCGATTCCTCCAGCCGGATCACTGTCGGGCCGAGCGGTCCGAGCGCGGCGGCGGCGACCGTCATCGACGTGCTCGCGGCGAGCGCGACGATCTCGCTTTCCGCGTCGCGGATCGGCGAAAGGCGCTGCAACGCGATCAGTCCCAGCTCGCGGCTCAAATGACCCGCGTGAAAGAGCCCGGCGTCGTCGCGCGCGAGCAGGCCGACCTTCACGAGACTCACCAGATGCGCGAACGCCTTCGCGGGCGGCATGCCGGCCGCCGCCGCGAGGTCGCGCAATGTGAGCGGCTGGCCCGCCGCGACGAGTGCGCGCAGCAGATCGCCGGTCGCGTCGAGCGCGTTGATGCCGCGCTGCGGCTTCGTGTCTTCGTCGAACGCGGTCATGAAAGCAGTCCGGTGATGTCGCGCGCGGCGTCCTTCAGCGCGTGCGCGAGCGGGCCGTCCCAGTCGACGTCGGCGAGACCGGTCGGCCCGATCGCGGTCAGCGCGAGCTGCATGCGCCGCGCGCTGTCGAATACCGGCACGCTCATGCTGCTTACGCCCGGACTCGGCGCATCGACGCTGCGTTCGATGCCGCGCGTGCGGATCTCGCCGATGCGCGCCGCCATCTCCGGCGCATCGGCTTCGGCCTGATGCGCGAGCATCGCGGCGACGCGGGCGTCGTCGTCGAAAGCGCGGAACACGCGGCCGGTGGAGGTTGCCGAGAGCGACATCACCGTGCCGACGTGCAGATTCACGTGCAGCGGATATCCGCCGCGCTCATAGCGCACGACCGTTGGCCCTTGCGGCCCGGCGACGCTGACCGCGACGCTCATGCCGGTCGCGAGCGCGAGCGCCGACACACGCGGCGCGGCCGCGCGATACGCTGGCTGATGCTCCAGATTCAACAAACCGAGCCTGAGCGAGAGCGGTCCCGGCTCGTAATTGCCGGTGAGCGCATCGCGCTTGACGAGCCCGAGCCGCGTGAGGCTCACGAGATAGGTGTGCGCCTGCGCGCTCGAAAGCTCGGACGCTTCGGCCAGCGCGCTGAGCGCGAGCGGCTCGCGCCGCGCGGCGAGCGCATCGAGCAGACGCGCGCCCACTTCGACGCTCTGGATGCCGCGCTGTTTCTTTTCTTCGCCGTTTTCGGAACGAGCCAAAAGCACTCCGCGATCTATAAAGGATGAACGAACCGCAAATGTTAGCCGAGCCGGAATCATCCGATGAAGCGATTCGGTATTTACCCGTAATTTGCAAATAGCAAGTTCGCTTGCTGTTGACAAAAATCGGTGACACGCCGATCATCCACCCATCCCCACGAGAATGGAAGCGAGACACGACCATGGCAAAAGCATTCGCATCGCAGGCCGACCTGGAAGAGAAGAAGATCACCTTCACCCAACTCTCCGAGAACGCGTACGCCTACACGGCGGAGGGCGATCCGAACTCGGGCGTGATCATCGGGGACGACGGCGTGCTCATCGTCGATACGACCGCCACGCCCGCGATGGCGCAGGACCTCATCGCCAAAATCCGCAGCGTCACCGACAAGCCGATCAAGTACGTCGTGCTGTCGCACTATCACGCGGTGCGCGTGCTCGGCGCGTCGGCGTATTTCGCGGAAGGCGCGCAGCAGGTCATCGCGAGCCGCGGCACATACGAAATGATCGTCGAGCGCGGCGAGCAGGACATGAAATCGGAGATCGAGCGCTTTCCGCGTCTTTTCGCGGGCGTCGAGACGGTGCCGGGTCTCACGTGGCCGACGCTCGTCTTCGAAAAGGAAATCACGCTGTTCCTCGGCAAGCTCGAAGTGAAGATCGCCCATCTCGGTTCGGGCCATACGAAGGGCGACACCGTCGTCTGGTTGCCGTCGCAGAAAGTGCTGTTTTCGGGCGATCTCGTTGAGTACGACGCCGCCTGTTATTGCGGCGATGCGCAACTCGAAGCGTGGCCCACGACCCTCGAAGCGCTGCGCGCGCTGAAAGCCGACAAGCTCGTGCCGGGCCGTGGCCCCGCGCTGCTGTCGCCGGCGGACGTCGACAAGGGCATCGATTACACGAAGGATTTCGTCACGACGCTGTTGCAGGCGGGCCGCGACGCGGTCGCCGAGAAGCTCGATCTGAAGGGCTCGATGGCGCTCACCCGCCGCGCGATGGACCCGAAGTTCGGTCACGTCTTCATCTACGAGCACTGTCTGCCGTTCGATGTGTCGCGCGCCTATGACGAAGCGAGCGGCATCAAGCATCCGCGCATCTGGACGGCCCAGCGCGATAAGGACATGTGGGCCGCATTGCAGGACTGACGTTCATCCCTTGCGGCGCGTTTTAGCGAGAGCGCGCCGCATTTCTCTCAAAAGGCTCAACAGGCGCGATCAAGACGCCGGCCTCTTCACGCCCATCTGGAGCGAGACATGTCGAAGTCGATCAGCACGGCGGCGCTCAGCCCGAGCGCCGCCGCGGAGCAGCACGCCCTGTCGGACGATGCGCTGTTCAGCAAAATCGCGTGGCGCATCATTCCGTTTCTGTTTCTGTGCTACGTGGTGTCGTTTCTGGACCGCATCAATATCGGCTTCGCGCAGTTGCAGATGAAGCACGATCTGGGCTTCTCCGATGCGATGTACGGCCTCGGCGCCGCCGTGTTCTACGTCGGCTATGTGCTCTTCGAGGTGCCGAGCAACCTCTTGCTCGCGAAGTTCGGCGCGCGCCGCACGTTCACGCGGATCATGCTGCTGTGGGGCGCGGCGTCGGTCGGGATGATGTTCGTGTCGACGCCCGGCCATTTCTATCTGCTGCGCTTTCTGCTCGGCGTGTTCGAAGCGGGATTCTTTCCGGGCATCGTGCTTTATCTGACGTACTGGTTTCCCGCCAAACGGCGCGCGGGCGTAATGTCGGTATTCTTCGCGGGCGTGGCGGTGGCGGGCGTGTTCGGCGGGCTCGTGTCGGGCTGGATCATGCGCGACATGGCGGGCGTGATGGGCCTCTACGGCTGGCAGTGGATGTTCGCGATCGAAGGCGCGCCCGCGCTCGTTCTCGGGCTGATCGCGCTGCGTCTGCTCGTCGATACGCCGCGCGACGCGCACTGGCTCGCGCCGCCGGACAAGGAGCGCCTCGCTGCGCTGTGCGCCGAAACGAACGCCCGCGCCGACGCGCACGACCGCCGCGGCATGCTCGACGCGCTGCGTAACCCGCGCGTCTATCTCTTCGCGTTCATCTATTTCTCGCTGACCTGTGCGTCGCTCACGCTGAGTTTCTGGATGCCGCTGATGATTCGCGACTTCGGCATCACCGATGTCATGTCCGTCAGCCTTTATACCGTCGTGCCCAACGCGATCGGCGCGGTGGGGCTGATTCTGATCGCGCGGCATTCGGACCGCGTCGCCGAGCGGCGCAAGCACTTCGCGTGCTGCACGATCGGCGGCGGCATCGCGCTCGCGGCTCTCACGCTGCATTTCCCGAGTTTTGCGCTGATGCTCGCGATTCTCTCGCTCGCCGCGACGCTGATTTTCGCCGCGCTGCCGATTTTCTGGGCCGTGCCCGCGAGCGAGCTTCCGGGCAAAAGCGCGGCGGCGGGCATTGCGTTCATCAGCAGTATCGGCATCACGAGCGGGATCGTGAGTCCGTGGGTGATCGGCCAGATCCGCACCGCGACGGGCAGCATGGATCTCGCCGTGCTCCTGCTTTCGCTGCTGCTGTTCGCGAGCGGCGCCGCGCTGATGTTCGGGCTGCGCGGCGGCGATGCGGCTTCAAAGGCGGGCGATCATTGAGGCATGGCGGCGGCTGCGAGCGCCTTGAAGTTTTCGGGCGTCGCGAAGGCGAGATATTCAGCCTGCATTTCGGGTGTGAGGAATTCGAGCATGGTCGAGTTCTCGATCCAGAATTCGATCACGTGGAAGAAGTTGTCGCCGCGCGTGCAGCGCACCGCGCGCCAGCCTTCGCGCTCGCCGATCGCGATGACTTCATCGGTGCTCAGCTTCGTCGCGATGGCCATGTGGAACGCGCTGTACTGCGGGCGCTTCATCGTGTCCGCGCCGTAGCTGACGCTTTCCTCGTGGCCGCCGCCCGGCGTGATGACCTGGTCGCTCGGATACACCTCGATGATGCTGCCGCGATCGTCGCCGGCGACCGCCATCCAGGCGTCGGGAAAGGGCGAAAACGGCGCGGCGAAGCCGTCCCACAGTTCGGCGAGCACCTGCGCGACGTGTTTCGGATCGTTGGCGGGAATGGATGCGTGGAAGATCATCGCGATGGACTCCGGTGAACGTGGGAGGGCGTGCGCGGCGATGCTTTCATGTCGCGCGCTGGGGTGTCGATTCGCAGTGCTACGGTGTGTTCGCGATTCTTCCAGAGTCTATTGTTATGAGTGTTTTCAAACGCGTCAGGACTCAGCGCTTATCCGACAAACGCCGAGCCTGAACTTAATTAAGCCGCTACCGCACAGAGCGAATCACGACGCCGACGCAAACGCGCCGATATCCGCCGTCAGCCGCGCCGCATCGCTCAGAAAGACGCCATGCGGCGCGCCTTCGTAGACGACGAGCCGCGCATGCGGAATCAGGCGCGCGGTGCGCTGCGAAGTCAGTTCGAGCGGATTCGACACATCGCGATCGCCTTGCACGATCAGCGTCGGCACGTCGATGTCGCGCAACTCGTTGCGAAAATCGCCGTGACTCACCGTTTCGTTGCACGCGAAGAGCGCCTGATGCGACGTGCGCAACGCCATTTCCCCAACCCAGTCGATCATGGACTCCGATGCGTCCGGCCCCGCGAACGGACGGGCGTTGCTGGCGAGCCACTGCGGATAATCGGTCAGCAGGTCTTGCTGGAAAGCATCGACATAGGCGCGGTCGATGCCATCGGGATTGTCGTGCGTCTTCGCGAGCATCGGCAAGGTCGATGCGATCAACGCGAGGCGCGCGACGCGCGTGCTGCCGTGACGCGTCAGATAGCGCACTGCTTCCGCGCCGCCCATGGAATAGCCGACGAGCGTAATGTCCGACAGATCGAGCGCATCGATGACGGCGGCGAGATCGTCCGCGAGCGTGTCGTAGTCGTAGCCGCCGCCCGGATCGCTTGAGCGGCCGTGGCCGCGCCGGTCGTAGGCGACGCAGCGAAAGCCTTGCCGCGCGAGCGGCAACATCTGATACGCCCACATGTCGCTCGGCAGTGAATAGCTGGGAACGAAGAGGATCGTCCTTCCGTTGCCCGGCCCGCCCAGCGGCTGCCAGTCGCGGTAAAACAATTCGACGCCGTCAGTGGTCGCAATGAAACCCGGGCGGGCGATTTCGGCGTGGGTTCGTCGGTGCTTCTCGGACATGTGATTCTCCTCGTCGATGAACGGTGTGACTGCATCGTCGCAGGAGAAAGTGAGCGGCACAATTACGCCAAAGGTAATAGGCCGCGTGTAGAGAAAGCCGCCTGGAGACGCGGCGAGAACGATCGACGAGGCAGGGCGGCAAAGCGCAGCGCCGCCCACAAATCGCCGTTTCGAAAGCAATCGCCGTTAGTTCGACATGCCAAAGAACCGCGTCGGTGCGGCTCATGCGCCATCGCTCGCGTGTACTCCTTCGCGTATTCAGCCCTTCAATAAATACGCGACGATCGCATCGCACACGCGGCCGAACATCTGCGTGCCCGTGACGGTCGTGCAGCCGCGCGCGCGGGCCGCTTCGATGAAAGGCGTGAGCGGCGGCTTGGTCACGACGTCGCCGACGAAAGTCGTCGGCGACAGGCGGGAGACGTCGATCGGCAGTGGATCGCCCGGCCGCATGCCCGCCGGCGACGCGTTCACGATGAGATCATAAGTTTCGGCGGCGGAATCGTCGTCGACGCTCACCGTGCCGCGCCCCAATGCAGCGAGGCGCGCGGCGAGGGCGCCCGTGCGCGCGGCATCGAAATCGCGAATCGCGAGCGACGCCACGCCCGCATCGACGAGCGCGTGGCCGATCGCCGACCCCGCGCCGCCCGCGCCGATCAAGAGCGCGCGCTTGCCCTTCGGCTCGCAACCCGCGTCCCTCAACGCCGCCACCATGCCGATGCCGTCCGACGCGCCGCCGTGCCACGTGCCATCGGCATTGCGCCTGAGCATATTCACCGCGCCGAGAAACGCGCCTTCATCGGTCAGCGAGCCGCAGTGTCCGGTCGCGCTGAACTTGTGCGGCACGGTGATGATCACGCCGTCGCAATTGCGCAGCGGCGCGATGCCCGCGAAGAACGCGCCGAGATCCTCGGGCGCGACGTGCGCCGGAATCACGATCGCGTCGCGGCCTGCCGCGCGCAACGCCGCCGTGACGCCGGAAGGCGAGCGCACCTGCGCGATCGGATCGCCGACGATGAAATAGACGCGCGTCGCGCCGCTCAAGCCCGCATCGAGCGATGCGGAAAAAGAAGTGTCCTGCGCCATGCCTCGATTGCCTCCTTGAACGCCGATTGAAAAAATTCGTGAACGCATAGTCTGAATGCTAGTTGAAAATGGAATAGCGTTCAACAAATTGTGCTCAGTTTATTGGAGGCAACTAACGGTCTTTCCACGACCTGGCCGCCACAAACAGCGGCCAAGGTGCCTGTCACAGCTCGTTCGGCTCATGCGCGCCCGGGCTCACACCAACCGCCGCCAGCGCCTCATGCAACGTGTCGTACATGTTCGATACGCCGAGCACGTGCGTCAGTCCGTGCCGGTCCATGTCGTTGCGCAAGAAGCGGCTCACGCGCCCGAAGATCACAACGACGCCGCGTGTGCGCAGCGTTTCGACCAACTCGCCGATCGTGCGGGCAGCCGAATAATCGAGATCGGTGATCGCGCCGGCATCGATGACGAAATGACGTAATTCGTCGGGAGCCGTGTCCACGAGTTTCGTCACTTCCGACGCGAAAAAGTGATCGTTCGCGTAGAACAGATCCGCGCCGAAGCGATACACGATCAGGTCCGGCGTGGTCATCGCGGCGGCCTCCGTCGGCATGTACTGCCAGGGTTTGCCGGGCGCGACGGGCGTGAGCACCATCGTGTGCGGATGATAGCTGTGGCGCACGTGCCGCAGCAGCGACAGCGCCACCGCGAGCAGAATGCCGTGCTCGACGCCCACCATCACCACCGCTGCCGCCGTGATGAGCGCGAGCGCGAACTCGCCGGGGCTTTCCGCGCGAATGTCCCGCAGGCTTTGCACGTTGATCAGGCCGATCGCGATCGTGAACACGATGGCCGCCAGCACGCAATGCGGCAGATAGCGCAGATAGCCGCTCAGAAACAGCAGCACGACGGCGACGACGGCCGCGAAGACGAGTTGTCCGAACTGGCTGCGCGTGCCGGCGCGCTCCGCCATCGCGGTTTGCGTCGGGCTGCCGTTGACGACGAAGGTGCCGGTCATGGCCGCCGCCGCGTTCGCCGCGGCGAGACCGAGGATGTCGCCGTTGGTATCGACGTCCTCGCGATATTGCTGCGCGAAGACGCGCGACGCGGCGGCGCTCTGCGCGATGATCATCACGAAGCACGACGCCGCGACGGGCACGAGGTCGAGCGATTGCTGCCAGGTGACGTGGGGAAAGCGGATCGAGGGCAGGCCGCCCTCGACCGGACCGAGCACCGAGATGCCGTGCGCGGCGAAATCGAATGCCTTGCTCGCGGCGATGCTGCCGATCACCGCGATGAGCGGCATCGGCAGGCGCGGCGCGAAGCGCTTGCAGCCGAGAATCGCGACGCTCACGGCGAGCGCGAGCACGAGCGTCGGTCCATGCGCGTGCATGAGATGGCCGATCACGTAGGCGAGTTGGGCGAGACTGCGCGAGGACGGATACGGCACCGTCATGCCGAAGAGATCGCCGAACATCGCGATCGACACCTGTATGCCGACGCCCGCGAGAAAACCCGTCAGCACGGTGCGCGACAGGAAATCGGCGAGAAAGCCGAGCTTGAAGAGCCGCGCGAGCAGAAGCAGCGTGGCCGTCTGCAGCGCAACCATGCCCGCGAGCGCGACGTATTCCGGACTGCCCATCGCGGCCATCGACGAAACCTTGCTCGCGAAGATCGTCGCGGTCGCCGAATCGGCCGCGACCACGAGATGCCGCGACGCGCCGAAGAGCGCGAACGCGACGAGCGGCAGGAATGCCGTGTAAAGGCCCGTCACCGCGGGCATGCCGGCGATGCGCGCATAGCCGAGCACTTGCGGAATGTCCATCGACGCAAGCGAGATGCCGGCGAGCGCATCGCGCAATGCGCCGGCGCGGTTGATGGGAAGGATGCCTTTGAGCAGCGTCTTGCGCGCCGCGGGCGTTCTGGTTGTGTCTTGCATCGTGGCCCCGTGTTCCTGAAGAAGCGAATCGTGCCCCAAGGAACAGCCGGTGCCAAGCGTCGGTTTGTCTACCGGTAGAACGCCACGGTTTGCCGCAGTCCTTCGATGAGCGGCGTTTTCGCGAGACCGGGCAGCACTCGGGCGAGCGCGGGATCGTCGGGAAAGGACGTCGCGATGGGCAATGGCGCGCCTTGCGCGTCGATGCGCGCGCCGGGCGCGATCTCCTTGAGCGTCGCGATCACGCTTGATATCGGCGTGATGTCGCCCGCGAGCGTGAACGCGTACGCCCCGTCGAACGCGTGTACGAGGGCGAGTTCATACGCGGCGGCGACGTCGTCGGCATAGACGAGGCCGGTCGCGCCGGTGAACGGAATCGTGTACGGCTCGCCGCGCGCGGCGGCACGGCACGCGAGGCTCGGACCCGCGCTCGAACCCGTCTCGCGCCCCGCGCCGTACACGACGAGCGGCCGCAAGCCGATGCTCGCCACGCCATGATCGTGCCAGTACGCGCGCGCCGAGCCTTCGCACGCGAGCTTGAACGCGCCGTAGTGAGTCTGGGGAAAGGGCGTCGCGCCATCGTCGGGGCCGAACACGCCCGCGCTGCTCGCATACAGCACCGAGCGCAAGCCGTTGGCGACGGCCGCATCGAACACGTTGAGCGAGCCGATCAGGTTGATGCGCGCGCCGCGCACCGGATCGGCCGCGCAGGCGGGCGTAAGCACGCCTGCGAGATGGACGACGGCATCGCAGCCGTCGAGCGCGCGCGCAACGTCGAGCGCTTCGCCGATATCGCCGATGCGCCATTGGACTTCATCGGCGCGTTCGGGGGCGAGCGCACGCAGAAGGCGCGCATCCTCGCGGACGTCGAACGCGCGCACGTTCATGCCGCGCATAAGCAGCCGCCGCATCACCCAGGCTGCCAGAAAACCGCTTCCGCCTGTTACTAGCACTCGCATATCGTTTCTCCCTTCGTCTCAAAAAAGAGCTTGGCTCACGTCGCTATTCTGGAATACTATTCCAATATCAAAGAGAGTTCTACGGCAAACACGCGTTTCGAATCGTCGGAGAAAAGGCGGGACGAAACGCAACGGAGCGGACGAATGGCGGAGACACTGGAGAGTCTGAAACAGAACGAAACGTTCGATGTAATCGTGGTCGGCGCGGGCGGCGCGGGCATGTCGGCGGCGCTCGTCGCGGCTATCGACGGGGCGCGCGTGCTGCTTGTCGAAGGCACGGAATACGTCGGCGGCACGACCGCGTATTCGGCGGGCACGACGTGGATTCCCGCGTCGATGCATGCGGCGAGCGTCAATCCCGACGATTCGTCCGCGAACGCCGAAGCTTTTCTGAATCGCGCGGTCGGCGGGCGCAGCAGCGCCGCGATGCGCCGCGCGTTTCTCGATGCCGGCCCGAAGGCGGTCGCGCACATCGAGGCGAACTCGGACGTGAAATACCGGGCGCGGCCGTTTCATCCGGATTATCTGTCGGAAATCGAAGGCTCGACCTTGCGCGGCCGCGCGCTGGAGCCGCTTCCATTCGACGGCCGCAAACTCGGTCGCGCGTTCTCGCTCATCCGCCCGCCGATTCCGGAATTCACCGTGCTCGGCGCAATGATGGTGGACCGCGACGACGTCGGGCATCTTTTGAACATGACGAAGTCGTTCGCCTCGTTCAGGCATGCGGCGAAACTGCTCGCGCGTCATGCGCGCGACCGCATGAGTTCGCCGCGCGGCACGCGTCTCGTGATGGGCAACGCGCTGATCGGGCGGCTGTTGTATTCGCTGCTTCAGCGCGGCGTGACCGTGCTGACGAACACGAAGATCGAAGCCTTGCATACGGGCGCGAACGGCGTCGAAGCCGTGACGCTGAGCCACGTCAACGAGCGGCGGCGTGTCGTCGTGCGAGGCGGCGTGGTTCTCGCGAGCGGCGGCTTCAACCGTCATCCGAAGCGTCGCGGCGAGATGCTGCCGGGCGCCGATCCGGCGTGGTGTCCCGGCGCGCCCGGCCACAGCGGCGGCGCGCAGGATCTCGCGCTCGCGGCCGGCGCGCGCTTCGGCGAAGGCGCGCTGTCGAACGCGTTCTGGGCGCCGGTTTCCGTGCGCCGGCGCGCCGACGGCACGACCGCCGTGTTCCCGCACTTCATCATGGATCGCGGCAAGCCGGGCATGATCACCGTCGACAAGTCGGGCAGGCGGTTTCTCAACGAGAACACGTCGTATCACCTCTTCGGCGTCGCGATGCAGGAAGCGAACAAGTCGACGCCTTCGGTGCCCGCGTATCTCGTCACGGACTCCGAAGGATTGCGCAAGTACGGTCTCGGCATGGTGCGTCCGGGCGGCAAGGGACTCGCGCCGTTTCTCGCCGATGGCTATCTCGTGGCGGGCAAGACGCTCGACGAACTGGCGACGAAACTCGATATCGACGCGGCCGGACTCGCCGATAGCGTCGCGCGCATGAATCGCTACGCGCAAACCGGCGTCGACGCGGATTTTCAGCGCGGCACGACGGATTATCAGAACGCCAACGGCGACGTCAACTGGAGCGGCCCGAACAAGTGTCTCGGTCCGATCGGTGCGGCGCCGTTCTATGCGGTGCGGCTCTATCCGGGCGATATCGGCGCGGCGACGGGCCTCGTCATCGACACCGACGCGCGCGTGCTCGATCGCGCCGACCGGCCGATCGACGGTCTCTACGCATGCGGCAACGATGCGCAATCGGTGATGGGCGGCGTGTATCCCGGCCCCGGCATCACGCTCGGACCCGGTCTCGCGTTCGGCTATCTCGCGGCGCGACACGCGACGATGCGCGCAAGGCAACCGGCGAGCGCGGCGCCCACGCTTGCCCTGCCAATCGATCTCCCCACGCACGCCCACGCCAAATGAAGCTCCAACCGATTCTTGAATGCGACGTCCTCGTGCTGGGTTCCGGCGCGGGCGGTCTGTCGACGGCCGTCACCGCGGCGACGCGCGGTCTGTCCGTGCTCGTCTGCGAAAAGGAAGACGTGTTCGGCGGCACGACCGCGTGGTCGGGCGGCTGGATGTGGATCCCGCGCAATCCGCTGGCGACGCGCGCGGGCATCGTCGAAGACGAAAGCGCGCCGCGCACGTATCTGAAGAGCGAGCTTGGCGCGCATTTCGATGCCGCGAAAGCCGATGCGCTCATCGAACATGGCCCGCGCATGATCGAGTTCTTCGAGCGCAATACGTCGATGCGTTTCATCGATGGCAACCGTATTCCCGATTTCCACACGACGCACGGCGCGGCGACGGGCGGCCGCTCGGTCTGCGCGATGCCGTTCGACGGACGCGAGCTGGGACCGCTCATCGACAAGCTTCGTCCGCCATTGGCCGAGGTGACGATCAAAGGCATGGCGATCGCGTCGGGACAGGACCTCGCGCATTTTCTGAACGCGACGCGCAGCGCGAAGTCGGCGTGGCACGTCACGAAGCGTTTCGCCACGTTCGCGTGGCACATGCTGCGTCATCGGCGTTCGATGCATCTCGTGAACGGCAATGCGCTCGTCGCGCGTTTGTTGAAGTCGGCGGCGGATCGCGGCGTCGATCTGCGCACGCGGGCGAAGGCTGTGTCGCTGACGCGCGAAGCGAACCGCGTGACCGGCGCGCGCGTCGAGATCGATGGCGTGATGCACGACGTGCGCGCGCGGCGCGGCGTCGTGCTCGCGTGCGGCGGTTATCCGCACGACGCGAAGCGGCAGGCAGAGACATTTCCGGTCATGCCGCACTGGTCGGCCGCGCCGCCGAGCAATACCGGCGATGGCATTCGCCTGGGCGAACGGGCGGGCGCGCATTTCGACGCGTCGCTTGAAACGCCCGCCGCGTGGGCGCCCGTGTCGCTCGTGCCGAAGTCCGAAGGACGAGACGCCGCGTTTCCGCACCTGATCGAGCGCGCGAAGCCGGGCGTGATTGCGGTGACGCGCGCGGGCAGACGCTTCACGAACGAGGCGTCGTCCTATTACGACTTCATCTGCGCGCTCATCGGCACGACGCAGGCGGGCGAAGAAGCGTGCGCGTGGCTTGTCTGCGATCACCGCTTTCAGCGTAGATACGGTCTCGGTTTCGCAAAGCCATTTCCGTTTCCGCTCGGATCTTACGAGCGCTCGGGGTATCTGAAATCCGCGCCGACGCTCGAAGCGCTGGCGCAGCAATGCGGCATCGACGCGCGCGGCCTCGCCGATACCGTCGCCACCTACAACGGCTACGCGAAAGACGGCTTCGATCCGCAGTTCCACAAAGGCTCGACACCGTACAACCGCGTGCAGGGCGATGCATCGATGAAGCCCAATCCGTGTCTCGCACCGATCGTCGTCGGCCCGTTTCACGCGGTGAAAATCGTGCCGGGCAGCCTCGGCACCTTCGCGGGCTTGTCGACGGATGCGCGTTCGCGGGCGCTCGACGAAGCGCGCGCGCCGATTCCCGGTCTCTACGCGGTCGGCAACGACGCCGCCAGCATGATGGGCGGACACTATCCCGCGGGCGGCATCACGCTCGGCCCGGCGATGACTTTCGGCTATCTCGCGGGCCTCGAACTCGCCGAAGCGCCGCGCGACGAAGGCATCACGAATCTCTCCAACTCCAACATCAAACAGGCAAGGACTCTGCAATGACTCTTTACGACACAGTCACGTTGACGGTGAAGATCGGCGCGAATGCGCAGGTTTTCGAGAACATCAAGACGAGCGGCGACACGCCCGGCTCGAAGCTGCTCGGCTGCTGGTATTCGGATATCGGCGCGCTCGGCAAGATCATGGTGTTGCGCGGCTTCGAATCGGAAGCGGCATTGATTGAGGAACGGCGGCGTCTGCTGCTCGAAGGCAATCCGTTCGGCTGCGGCGAGTTCATCACCGATATCGAAGTGAATAGCTACGCGCTGTTTCCATTTCTGCCGCCGATCGAACCGGCCGTGCACGGCGGCATCTACGAGATGCGCGTCTACGGCACCAGGCTCGCGAGCCTGCAACACACGATCGATGCATGGCGCAACGCCGTGCCGGAGCGCACGCAGCGCTCGCCGCTCATCGGCGCAATGTATGCGCTCGACGGCACCGTGCCGCGCTTTCTCAACATCTGGCCGTACAAGAGCGTGGACGAGCGCTCGCGGATTCGCGCGGAAGCGGTGAAGGACGGCATCTGGCCGCCTAAGGGCGGACCGGCGCATCTGACGACGATGGAATCGACCATTTACGTGCCCGCGCCGTTCTCGCCGCTGCGCTAACCGGAGACTTTCCGATGTCACGACGCAAGCTATCTTTGTCCGCGCTGACGATCCTCGAACTGACGCCGCCGCAGATGGTCGAGTGCGCGGCGCAGGCCGGTTACGATTTCGTGGGCCTGCGGCTCGTGCCCGCGACCGATACGGAAGCGCGCCACGCGATCGTCGGCGCGACGCCGTTGAAGCGCGAAACGCTCGCGGCGCTGAAAGACACCGGCATCGGCGTACTCGATGCGGAAATCCTGCGCTTGAAGCCCGACACGAACGTCGTGGATTACGAACCGATGCTCGAAACCGCCGCCGAACTGGGCGCGCGCTACGTGCTCGTGGCGGGCAACGATCCCGACGAGGCGCGCACGGCCGAACGGCTCGCCGCGTTGTGCGATCTCGCGAAACCGTACAGATTGTCGCCGTCGCTCGAACCGATGCCCTGGACCGACGCGAAAGATATCGTGCAGGGCGCGCGCATCGTGAAGGCGGCGCGGCGCGCGAATACGGGCCTGATCGTCGATCCGATCCACTTCGACCGCGCCGGATCGTCGACCCAGATGCTGAGCGATTTGCCGCGCGAATGGTTCGGCTACGTGCAGTTCTGCGACGCGCCCGCCGAGCGCCCGTCCGATCTCGACACGCTGCTGTATCAGGCGCGCGCCGAACGCATAATTCCGGGCGAGGGCGGCATCGATCTCGCGGGCATCCTGCGCGCGTTGCCGGACGATCTCCCGCTCTCGATCGAAGTGCCGATGAACGAATGGGCGAAAACGGCGAGCGCGCTTACGCGGGCGAAGCGCCTGCGCGACGCGACGCTTGCGGTGCTGGAGGAAACATACGCCGGCCACTGATGCCTGCCAGTTGAATTCCGAGGTGGAATCATGTTCTCATTTGGGATTCGGAACTTCGAGAGATCGAGAAATGGCGGGAAATCTTGAACGGGCGTTGTCGATCATCGAGCTTCTGGCGAAAAACGGCGGGCGGATGCAACTCGCCGCCATCGCCGATACGCTCGATATTCCGCGCAGCGGCACGCATCGCCTGCTCGCGATGCTGATCGACGAAGGCTATGTGCGGCAGGACGAGGATCACGGCGAATACATGCTCGCGCTGAAGCTCGTGTCGCTCGCGCTCATTTATCTGTCGACGGGCGGCGTGCTCGATGTGTCGCAGCCGGTGCTCGACCGGCTCGCTTCGCAGTCGGGCGAGCTGGCGCGGCTTGGCGTCGTCGAGGACGATCACATCACGTTCGTCGGCAAGGCGCAGGGCGCGAAGTCCGGCTTGCGCTACGACCCGGACATGGGCAGCCAGCCGCCCTTGCATTGCACGGCGAGCGGGCAGGCGTGGCTGTCGTCGCTTTCCGATGAGGAGGCGCTCGAACTCGTATCGAAACAGGGCGGTCTCGGCAAGCCGGGCTCGGGCGGGCCGAAAGCGCCCAAGACGATCCAGCAGTTTCTCGCTGATCTGCAGGCGGCGCGCAAGCGCGGCTACGGCGTCGCGAGCGAGACTTACGAGGCCGGCATGACGTCGATGGCCGCGCCGATCCATCATCCGGTGACGGGTGTCGTCGTGGGCGTCGTGAGTCTTGCCGGGCCGACGAGCCGTTTGCCCGATGCGCGCCTGAAGGAGCTCGCGCCGGCGCTGCTCGAAGCGGCGACGGACATGGGCGCGGCGACCCTGAGTTCGCCTTATTTCAAGCGGCCGGCGGTGCAGGCGCAAGACGCGGCCGCGGCACCTGCGGCGAAGACGAAAGCGAAGAAAGCGAGCAGCGTTTGACGTTGCGCGGAGTGGCCGAGACTGTCGTTTTCAAGGATGTTTGCCATGCGCAAATGAGTGTGAAGCGCCGCTTCACACTTTCCACGCCGGCGTTGCGCTCCTGCACTATCCTGCACAGATCAAGCCCTCGCGAGGCCGATCATGAACGCAGCGTCCGTCAGCGTGTCCCCGCGCGAAGTCGATGATTTACCGTCGCCGCGCGGCCTTCCTCTGCTCGGCAATCTGCATCAGTTGCCACCCGCCACGCACCATCTGACGCTAGAGCGCTGGGCCGCCGAACTCGGCACGCCCTACGTGTTCCGCTTCGGCACGACTCCCGTCACGGTCTGGAACGACATCGAGTTATCGCATGCCGTCATGCGCGAGCGGCCGCATCGTTATCGCCGTTATGCGCCCATCGAGAACATCCTGAAGGAATTCGGCTGCAATGGTCTCTTCTCGATCGAAGGCGCGGCCTGGGAGCCGCAGCGCCGTCTCGTGATGCAGGCGCTTTCGATTCCGCACATCAAGGCGTTTTATCCGACGCTCGCCGCGATCACCGAACGGCTGCGGCGGCGCTGGGACGCGGCGGCGCGCGCCGGGGGCGTCGTCGACATGATCGAGGATCTGCGTCGCTTCACCGTCGACGTGACGAGCGCGCTCGCGTTCGGCGAAGATCCGAACACGCTGGAAAACGAGCACGTGCTGATCCAGGAACAACTGGCGATGCTCCTGCCGATGCTGATGACGCGCGTGAACGCGCCGTTCGCGTACTGGCGTTACGTCAGGTTTCCGCGCGACCGCAAGTTCGACGCGGCGATGATCGACGTGCATCGGCATATCCGCGAATTGATGGCACGGACGCGCGCCCGCATGCGCGAGGAAGCGGCCATCGAAGCGTGCGCAACGCCGCTCGCCGAGACGGCCCCTGCGCCGCGCAATCTGCTCGAAGCGATGCTCGCGTTGCGCGACGCGCCCGGCTCCGGCATCACCGACGACGAAGTCGCCGCTAACGTGCTGACGATGCTCGTCGCGGGCGAGGAGACGACCGCGACGTCGATTGCGTGGGCGCTGCTCTTTCTCGGCACCGACGACGCATTGCAGGCCCGCGTCGCCGCCAGCGCGCGGCGCGTCCTCGGCGAATCGGCCGTATGCCCGGGTTACGGCGCGATGCGCGAACTCGACCTGTGCGAGGCCGTGTGCACGGAAGCGAGCCGTTTGCATCCGATCGCGCCGTATCTGTCGCTCGAACCGCTTGAGGAAGTGCGGCTGCGCGGCGTGCGCCTGCCCGCCGGCACGAAGATGTTCATGCTGCATCGGCCGGCGATGATGGACCCGAAAAACTACGCCGTTCCCGCGCGCTACGATCCCGATCGATGGCTGCATGAGCGTCGGCATGAGAGCGATGCGCCGGCATCTTTGTCGCCGCGTGGCGCGCATGAATCGCGCGCCTATCTGCAGTTCGGCGCGGGACCGCGCGTTTGTCCGGGGCGGCATCTGGCGGCGGTGGAGATGCGGCTCGTCGTGTCGATGCTGACGGCGAATTTCACCGCGCAACTCGCCACCGACCCAGCCAATATTCACGAAGTCTGCACGTTCACCGCGGTGCCGAGCGAAATGCCGATGCGTCTTTTCCTGCGATAGCGGCGTCAGCCGGCATCCACCGCATCGCGCGCGGATGAGGGTGCCGGCACGCCGCCCGTGAGCGTGCCGTGCGCTCGCGTTCGGCGCGGGCGTGCTCAATCTGTTGACGCAAGGCAGTGATTTCCTCTGGACGGGCGGACCTGTCGCTGCGCCGAGCGTCGTTCTTCAACCCGGCAAGTTCGCGCTGTGCCTGTCGCGGGTGAACGGCGAATACGATGTGCTGGTCACGCGCCGGCCTGATTCGTTGCCTGTTGCGACCACGACGACGCTCGGCGGGATCATCGCGGGTTCCGGCACCACGGTCGCCGCCGATGGCACGTTAAGCGCTGCGGGCACCAACATCGTCAATCTCGCGAGCTATGCGATTGTGACGCTCGATCTCACGCCGATCTTGAAAGGCGCGCCCGAGATCCTTTTCAATCTGCCGATTCCGGTCGGAATGACGGTGCTGTCCATCAGCCACCCGCCAGCCGCGGGCACGCTCGCCGAATTCACTCCGCAGGTCAAGAACAGCGCTAGCTCGGTCGCTCACCGTGCCGCAACCCAACACCACGCGTGAGGAACCGCTTTCGCGAACGGAAGCACGCGAACCCCGCCATAGTCAAAATTCAGACAATTCGTATATGACCGATTGTTGCAAAGGAGAATAATCGCCGGTTCTTTGCGCGTTCCCTTCCTGAGGGGAAGTCGCAACCCAAACTATAAGAAGAAGCTGGCTGATGAATAATAAGCTGTACAAATTGGTCTTCAATAAGACTCGCGGCATGATGATCGCGGTAGCCGATTTCGCCACGGGGCATGGCGGCCAAGGCAGCAGCGCGCAGCGGACTCCTGCCGCGCGTTTTCAACAGTCTGGTTTGATCCTTCCGCTTCGCGCCGTCGCACTGGCTGCGATGCTGATGCTGGGCACCGCCTCGACGCTTTCGCTTGCGCAGATCGTGGCCGCTCCGGGGTCGGGCGCGCACGTCATTCAAACGCAGAATGGTCTGAATCAGGTAAACATCGCGAGGCC
>NZ_FCOJ02000076.1 GCF_001545035.1 Caballeronia glebae | reverse complement strand
ATGCCGTGTTCGAGCGCGCGAATGTAATCGGCGTCGAAGTACATCGCTTCCTCGTCGCCGGCATCCTTTTGATCGACCTGCTTCTGGAAACGCGCGGCCTGGTCTTCCGGATCGTTCAGCTCAGAAAAGCCGTTGGCGATCTCGCGGCCGGTGATGAACAACTCGAAACGCTCCGTGATGCCCGGCTGCGAATCCGATGCGCGCGCGAGCGGCGACACTTCGATCGGATAGTCGACGATATACGTCGGCTCCCACAACTGCGATTCCGCCGTCTCTTCGAACAGCGCGAGTTGCAGCGAACCGACACCCGCATTCAGGAACTGGGGCTGCGCCGCATCCACGCCGAACTTCTTCAGTTCCGTGCGCAGGAACGCGGCGTCGGACAACTGCGCGTCGGTGTACTGCGGCGCGAACTTCTGAATGGCCTGATTGATCGTCAGACGATGAAACGGCTTGGAGAAATCGAGCTCGCGTCCCTGATACATGATGGTCGCGGTGCCGAGCGAATCGATCGCGGCCTGGCGGATCAGTTGCTCGGTGAAGTCCATCAGCCAGCGGTAATCGGTGTACGCGGCGTAGAACTCCATCATCGTGAATTCCGGGTTGTGACGCGGCGACACGCCTTCGTTCCGGAAGTTACGATTGATCTCGAACACGCGCTCGAAGCCGCCGACGATCAGCCGCTTCAGATACAGCTCGGGCGCGATGCGCAGGAACATCTGCATGTCGAGCGCGTTGTGATGCGTGGTGAAAGGCTTGGCCGCCGCGCCGCCCGGAATCGGGTGCAGCATCGGCGTTTCGACTTCCATGAAGCTCGCCTGCGCCATGAAATTGCGGATCGACGTGACCGCCTTGGTGCGCGCCATGAAGGTCTTGCGCGATTCCGGCGTGACGATCAGATCGACGTAGCGCTGGCGATAGCGCATTTCCTGATCGGCGAGGCCGTGGAACTTGTCCGGCAACGGGCGCAGCGCCTTCGAGAGCAGCCGCAATTCCGTGCAGCGCACCGACAGCTCGCCCTTGTTCGTGCGAAACAGCACGCCCTTCGCGGCGATGATGTCGCCGAGGTCCCACTTCTTGAAGGCGTCGTAAGTTTGCTCGCCGACGTCGGCGGGCGTCACGAAGAACTGGATCTGGCCACTGCCGTCCTGAACCGTCGCGAAGCTCGCCTTGCCCATCACGCGCTTGAGCATCATCCGGCCGGCGATAGCGACGGGCAGGGGATTGGCTTC
The DNA here is from genome assembly GCF_001545035.1 of Caballeronia glebae. GTDB lineage: Bacteria > Pseudomonadota > Gammaproteobacteria > Burkholderiales > Burkholderiaceae > Caballeronia > Caballeronia glebae. The sequence goes on along the minus strand of NZ_FCOJ02000076.1, from coordinate 30,594 downwards.
GAGCGCCTCTTTATCCGTTTCGGCGTAGTCGCTCTGGAGCGCGGCGGCCTGATGCGTCGGGCGGAAATCGTTCGGATAGGCGACGCCTTGCTCGCGCAGCGAACGCAGTTTGTCGCGTCGCTCGGCGATGATCTGGTTCTCTTCCAGTTCGGGAGCGGCGCCCGGTTGAGTCGGTTCGGTCATGATTGATGGCTTTCGATACGGTGTGATGCGCGCGCGATGGAAACGAAACGCGGATGCCATGCCGGCATCCGCGCGAGGCGAAGATCAGACGCCTTGTTTCAGGCTCGCGCCGATGAAGTCGTCGAGATCGCCGTCGAGCACGGCGCGCGTGTTGCTCATTTCGACGTTGGTGCGCAGATCCTTCACGCGGCTCTGGTCGAGCACGTAGGAACGGATCTGATGGCCCCAGCCCACGTCGGTCTTGCTCGATTCGAGCTTGTCCTGTTCGGCCTGGCGCTTGCGCATCTCGAATTCGTAGAGACGCGCCTTGAGCATCTGCATGGCTTCCGCGCGGTTGCGGTGCTGCGAGCGGTCGTTCTGGCACTGCACGACGATGCCCGTGGGCGCGTGCGTCAGACGCACGGCGGAGTCCGTCTTGTTGATGTGCTGGCCGCCCGCGCCCGATGCGCGGTAGGTGTCCGTGCGGATATCGGCCGGATTGATTTCGATCTCGATCGAATCGTCGATTTCCGGATACACGAACACCGAAGAGAACGACGTGTGCCGCCCGCCCGACGAATCGAACGGCGACTTGCGCACGAGGCGGTGAATGCCGGTTTCGGTGCGCAGATAGCCATACGCGTATTCGCCTTCGACCTTGATGGTCGCGCTCTTGATGCCCGCGACGTCGCCTTCGGATTCTTCGAGCACTTCGGTCTTGAAGCCCTTGCGCTCGCAGTAGCGCAGGTACTGGCGTAGCAGCATGGACGCCCAGTCGCACGCTTCGGTGCCGCCGGCGCCCGCTTGAATGTCGATGAAGCAGTTGTTCGGATCGGCCGGGTTCGAGAACATCCGGCGGAATTCCATGTCCTCGACGCGCAGGCGCAGCGCATCGGCATCGGCTTCGCACGCGACGAGCGTGTCCTCGTCGTTTTCCTCGCGCGCCATCTCGAAAAGATCGCTCGCGTCGCGCAAATCGTTGTCGAGCGCGCCGATGGTCGACACCACGCCGTCGAGCAGCTTCTTTTCACGACCGAGCGCCTGGGCGTTCTTCGAGTCGTTCCAGATGTTCGGGTCTTCGAGTACTTTATTGACTTCTGCTAGACGCGCGGACTTGGCGTCGTAGTCAAAGATACCCCCGTAGCTCGCCCGCGCGGCGGCGCAGGTCGGCCAGAAGGCTTTCGATCGCGTTGAGACGTTCCGCTTCCATTGTCGATCTTCGGCTTCGTAAAAAGATGAAATTATAGCCGATTGACCGGGTTTCCCCTCGCGGACCGGACCTTCCTAGCCCGCGTGTTCGACGACCAATTGCACCCGCGCGACGCCGTTCCACGAATCGCTGACGAGCCGGTACGCGACGGTCGCGCGCGGCGGCAGCGGATCGACGTGGTTGAACCAGATCGCGTTGAAGCGCTGACGCCCGCGCAGCAGCGACAGCTTCAGATGCTTCTCTTTCACGAGCGCCTGCGACGCGACTTCGAACTCGCCGGAAAAGGTCGGCGCGGGAAAGCCTTGTCCCCAGACGGCGGCATCGAGCATTTCGACGAATTGCGGCGTGAAATACGCATCTTCCAGTTCGCCGTCGGTTTCGACGGTGCGCGAAAGCGCTTCGGCCGTCAGCCATTCGCGTCCGACCGCTTCGAACGCGGCGGTGAAGCGCGGGATGTCGGCGGTGGAAATGGTCAGGCCCGCGGCCATCGCGTGGCCGCCGAACTTGTGGATGAGGCCGGGCTCGCGCTTGCTGATCAGATCGACGGCGTCGCGCAGATGAAAGCCCGGAATCGAGCGGCCGGAGCCCTTGGAGAGCACGCCGCTGTCGTCGGCGTGCGCGAACGTGAACGACGGCCGGTGAAACCGCTCCTTCAGCCGGCCCGCGACGATGCCGATCACGCCCTGATGCCAGCTCGCGTCGTAAAGCGTGAGCGTCGCGCGCTCGCCCGGATCGATCGTCTGCAACTCGGCGAGCGCCTGCTGCTGCATGCCGGCCTCGATTTCGCGGCGCTCGCGGTTCATCGAATCGAGTTGCTGCGCGAGTTCCCACGCGCGGCCGATGTCGTCGGTCGTCAGGCATTCGATGCCGAGCGACATGTCCGACAGCCGTCCCGCCGCGTTCAGGCGCGGTCCGAGCGCGAAACCGAGATCGAAGCCCGAAGCGGCGCGCGCATCGCGGCCGGCGGCGCGAAAGAGCGCGGCGATGCCTGGCTGCATGCGGCCCGAGCGAATCCGCTTCAAACCCTGCGCGACGAGAATGCGGTTGTTGCAGTCGAGCTTCACGACATCGGCGACGGTGCCGAGCGCGACGAGATCGAGCAGCCCGTCCAAACGCGGCTCGGGCGCGTTTTCGTAAGCGCCGCGCCGGCGCAATTCCGCGCGCAACGCGAGCAGCACGTAGAACATGACGCCCACGCCCGCGATGCACTTGCTCGGAAACGCGCAGCCCGGCTGGTTCGGGTTGACGATCGCGCGCGCGGCGGGCAGTTCGTCGCCGGGCAGGTGATGGTCGGTGACGAGCACGTCGATGCCGAGCGCGTTCGCCGCCGCGACGCCTTCGACGCTCGCGATGCCGTTATCGACCGTAACGAGCAGATCGGGCAAGCCGGATTTCGAGCGCGACGCCAGTTCGACGATTTCCGGCGTGAGCCCGTAGCCGTACTCGAAGCGGTTCGGCACCAGATAATCGATGGCCGCGCCGAACATTCGCATGCCGCGCACGGCCACCGCGCAGGCGGTCGCGCCGTCGCAGTCGTAGTCCGCGACGACGAGCATGCGCTTGCCCGCGGCGAGCGCATCGGCGAGCACGACGGCGGCGTCGTCGCAACCTTTCAGGCCGGCGGGCGCGTGCAGGCGCTTGAATTCGGTCTCGACTTCATCGGGCGAAGTCACGCCGCGCGACGCGTACAGACGCGCGATGACAGGGTGCAGACCGTGGCGCGTCAGCGCTTCGGCATCGGCGGGAGAAGAGGCGCGCGTAACGATTCGCGTCATTGCAAAGTGCCTTATTCGATGAAGAGCGCCGCGATCGGACGGCGCCGCCAGAACTTGCGTAAATCGGAGCGCGTGACCGAGAGCGTGACCGAGCCGGTGTCGCCGCAAAGCGTGAGACTCAGGCGGCCGAGCGACCCGTCGCCGAGCGCTTGCAGCGCGGGCGCGAACCACGCGCTTTCCAGTGTCTTGAGCGAATCGTTCCAGCGCGCCCAGTCCTGTTCGATGAACGGCGCGGAGAACGCGTCGAGTTCGACGAGCGTCGCGCCTTGCGCGTCGTCTTGCGAGAGCGATGCGAGCGATGCGAGCGATTCCGGCGGCATCGACGGCTTCACACCGGCGGCCAGCGCGAGACCGCGCGTCGCGGCGGCGTTGGACATCACGCGTGCAAACGGACTTTCGACGGGCCGCATCGCGCCTTGTCCGTGGAGCCAGATCGAATTGATCGCGGGCAGGCCGCGCGATTCGCGTTCCAGGTTCAGCGGATGCTCGAACCACGCCATCTGCACTTCGTTCTGCAGCTTCATCCACGCGCGCGAGCGCTCGCCGGTGCGCGCTTCGTGCGGCAGCCAGATTTCGATGTTGCGTCCGGTCGCGCGCAGCGGCGATGCGCCCGCGAGCGCGCCCAGCGCTTCGCCCGACACGTACCAGCGCAACGGCGTCGGCGCTTGCAGCGTCACGCCGAGCTCTTCGATCACCGGTCGCGCGGTGTGCAGCAGGGCGCGCGCTTCCTCGGTGTGTACGCCGAGCGTGTCGGGGTCGATGAGCACGAGATGATCGTGCGCGATGCGCACGTGAACCGGCTCGATGCACGCCCAGCGCGCATCGCCGGGCGTGCCGCCGTCGGCGAGCAGCATGAAGGGCGCGAGCGGGGCATCGTCGGCATAGCGCTGGTCGGCGGGTGTCACCGCTCCGAAGCGGCGCGCGATCCAGCGTTCGTGCGGCAGCGTGCGCTGAAAATCCTCGCCGATGACGCGCTCTTCGAGCGTGGCGCGGGCGAGCAGCCTGTCGAGCGCCGCGCTCTCCAGGCCGTGCAGGGCGGTGGCGGCGTCCGCAGCCGAGGGCAGGGCGAACGGCAGCAGGAGATGGAGGTGTCGAACGGGCATGATGCTCGGCATTGTAGGGCAAAGCGCGTGGCGCGACGGGTGGCGTCGGCGCGCATGAAATGCGGCGCGTGCCCCCGGCGTGGCGACGATAGGTAAAATCGCGTATTCCGCAGTTCCCGTTCATCTTCGAACACGATATGGAGCGGACGTTGGCCGATCCTTTGCACCGAGACATGGCGGCGCCGTGCGCTTCGCGTTTCGGTCACGTGCGCATCGCCGTGCTGGTGCGCTGTTATAACGAGGCCGTTACGATCGGAACGGTGGTGCGGGGCTTTCTTGCGGCGCTCCTGGGCGCGCGGGTCTACGTCTTCGACAATCGCTCGTCCGACGATACCGCCGGCGCGGCGAGACGCGCGGGCGCGGTGGTGCGTCAGGTCGCCGATCAGGGCAAGGGCAATGTGATTCGCCGCATGTTCGCGGACGTGGAAGCGGACGTCTACGTGCTCGTCGACGGCGACGACACCTACGATGCAAGCGCCGCGCCGGCGCTCGTCGAGACCTTGCTGGCGAACGGCCTCGACATGGTCGTCGGGGCGCGCCGTTCGGATGAGCGCGAGGCTTACCGGCTGGGTCATCGCTTCGGCAATCGGCTGCTCACGCGCTTCGTGGCGGTGGTCCCGCGTTCGCCGTCATCGATGGCAGTTACAACGGGCGCATCGACACTCTCGCGCGCGCGAACGCGATTCTCGACAGTCTCGGCCTGACCTCCGGCGCGCGCGGCTGCGGCGCGCTGCGCTGGGCGGTCGATCGTCTGCGCCTGCGCGCGAGTTACCACGACGATGCCGCCGGCCCGAAACGCTGTCATCTCGATCTGCGCGCCGACGACGTTCGCGATATTGATGCCGAAAATCGTTCGCTGGTCGAGCGGGCGGCGCCGGCATTCGAACGTAATGGCTTCGCGCTGGATACGGCATCGTGCGAGCGCCGCCGCTCGGGCATCGGAAAGGGCGTCTATATCTATCAGTGGTGCCGCGTGAGCTTGCGCTGAGCGGGAGACCGCGCGGCTTTCGGCGTTTGCCGTCGTCCCGTTCGCGCCATGTATGGCAAACTTTCGCAAATTTGCGTCACCGGACTCAACAACGCTGGAACAGCAGCAGAAAGGAATCGCTTGAAACTTCCGTACGAATGGCAGATCGGCTGGCGCTACACACGCGCCAGCAAACGCACCACAGGCAACGGCTTCATCTCCTTCATCGCGCTCGTTTCGATGGCAGGCATCGCGCTCGGCGTCGCGGCGCTGATCGTCGTGCTGTCGGTCATGAACGGCTTCCAGAAGGAAGTGCGCGACCGCATGCTGTCGGTGCTCGCGCACGTCGAAATCTTCTCGCCGGCGGGCGCCATGCCCAACTGGCAACTGACCGCGCAGGAAGCGCGCCGCAATCCCGAAGTGGTCGGCGCCGCGCCTTATGTCGAGGCGCAGGCGTTGCTCACGCGTCAGGGCGCCGTGAGCGGCGTCGCGCTGCGCGGCGTGGAGCCGTCGCTTGAGCCGGAAGTGTCGGACATCGGCCGCGATATGCGCGCGGGCAAGCTCACGGACCTCGTGCCAGGCGGATTCGGCATCGTGCTCGGCAAGGATCTCGCGGGCAATCTCGGCGTGATGAAGGGCGACAAGATCACGCTCGTCGCGCCCGAAGGCACCATTACGCCCGCGGGCATGATGCCGCGCCTGAAGCAGTTCACCGTGGTGGGCATCTTCGAATCGGGCCACTACGAATACGATTCGACGCTCGCGCTCATCGAGATACGCGACGCCGAAGCGCTCTTTCGCCTCACCGCGCCGACCGGCGTGCGCCTGCGCCTGAAAGACATGCAGCGCGCGCCGGAAGTCGCGCGCCAGCTCGCGCGCACGCTCTCGGGCGATCTCTATATCCGCGACTGGACGCAGCAGAACAAGACGTGGTTCTCCGCCGTGCAGATCGAAAAGCGCATGATGTTCATCATCCTCACGCTGATCATCGCGGTGGCGGCGTTCAATCTCGTGTCGTCGCTCGTGATGACCGTCACCGACAAGCAGGCCGATATCGCCATTTTGCGCACGCTCGGCGCGCAGCCCGGCTCGATCATGAAGATTTTCGTGGTGCAGGGCGTGACGATCGGCTTTATCGGCACGGCGCTCGGCGTGACCCTCGGCTGTCTAATCGCGTGGAGCATTCCATGGCTCGTGCCCATGATCGAGCACCTCTTCAACGTCCAGTTCCTGCCGTCTTCGGTGTATTTCATCAGCGAACTGCCGTCGGAGCTGGTGCCGGGCGATGTCGCCAAGATCGGCGTCATTGCATTCGTGTTGTCTTCGCTCGCGACGCTCTATCCGAGCTGGCGCGGCGCGAAGGTTCGTCCGGCGGAGGCGCTGCGCTATGAGTGATCTGATTCCGGCCAACAACATCGTGCTGCAGGCATCGGCCATTTCGAAGGCGTTCGTGCAGGGCGGCTTCAACGTGCAGGTGCTCAACAACGCGCAACTCGACGTGATGAAGGGCGAAAAGCTCGCGATCGTCGGCGCATCGGGCTCGGGCAAAAGCACGCTGCTGCACGTGCTCGGCGGCCTCGACGAACCGAGCGCGGGCAAGGTCTCGCTGCTCGGCAAGCCGTTCACCGAGCTGAAGGAAAAGGAGCGCAACGAGTTGCGCAATCGTGCGCTCGGCTTCGTGTATCAGTTCCATCATTTGCTGCCGGAATTCACGGCGCTCGATAACGTCGCGATGCCGCTGCGCATCCGCCGCATGCCCGAGGACGACGCGCGCAAGGAAGCGCAGGTCATGCTCGAACGCGTGGGCATCGGACATCGCGCGAAGCATCGGCCGGGCGAATTGTCGGGTGGCGAGCGTCAGCGTGTGGCGATCGCGCGCGCGCTCGTCACGCATCCCGCGTGCGTGCTCGCCGACGAGCCCACCGGCAATCTCGACGGCGGCACCGCCGATACCGTCTTCAACCTGATGCTGGAGCTGTCGCAGACTCTTGAAACGAGCTTCGTGATCGTCACGCACGATCCCGATCTCGCCGCGCGCTGCGACCGCATCATGCGCCTGCGCGACGGCGTGCTGCACGAAGAGCCGGTTGTGCCGGTATAACGCGTTCCTCGTCCGGGAGGCGTCATGTGGATCGATACGCATTGTCATCTCGATGCCGGCGAGTTCGATGCCGACCGCGACGCCGTCGCCGATGCGGCGCTCGATGCGGGCGTCGCGCGCATCGTGATTCCGGGTGTCGGGCGCTTCAACTTCGAAACGGTGCGCGCGCTCGCGCATCGCATCGAAGGCGGCGCGTATGCGCTCGGCATTCATCCGCTTTTCACGCCGGGCGCGCGGGATGACGACTTGCGCGTGCTGCGCGAGGAAATCGAAGCCAGCATGGACGATCCGCGCTTCGTCGGTATCGGCGAGATCGGGCTGGATTACTTCGTGCCGACACTCGACGACGCGCGCCAGCAGTTCTTCTACAACGAACAACTGAAGCTCGCGCGCGAGTTCGATCTGCCTGTCATCTGCCACGTGCGCAAGTCGCAGGACAAGGTGCTGAAGGGCTTGCGCGTGCATGACGTTCATCGCGGCATCGCGCACGCGTTCAACGGAAGTTTCCAGCAGGCCGAGGCGTTCATCGCGCAGGGCATGCATCTTGGCTTTGGCGGCAATCTCACGTTCGAGCGCGCGCTGCAGATTCGCCGGCTCGCGAGTGGGCTTCCGCTCGACGCGATCGTGCTCGAAACCGACGCGCCCGACATCGCGCCGTCATGGCGCTACAAGGCGCGCAATACGCCGGATCAGGTCGCGCGCATCGCGCAAGTGCTCGCGCAACTGCGCGGCATCGACGAAAACACGCTTAGCCTAGGCACAACGGCTAACGCTCACGCGGCGCTCCCCAGGCTCGCGCTCGCCTCTTCATAATCGGTTCGATCGACGCATCGGCTGCTCCGGACTTTGTCCCGGGCGCGTGCGTTTGCCGTGACGAAGAAAGAGGAAGAAGTGCGGGCGATTCTGCTGGGATTTGCATTGGGTGTGTTCGGGTTGCAGCAGCAGGCTCGCTTGCCGGACGGCATCGCGTGGGCCGCTTGCTGCGCGGCGTTCCTCCTTGCGGCGACGCTCGGCGCGATGCAGCCGCGCGCGCGTATCGCGAGCTTCGCGGTTGCGGCTTGCGCGCTGGGTTTCGCATATTCGGCGATGCGCGCCGACGTTCGGCTGCGCGAGCAATTGCCCGTCGAGTACGAGCAGCGCGACATCGAACTGACGGGCTTCGTGCGCGGGCTGCCCGAGCAACGGGCCGACGGCACGCGCTTCGTGTTCGAAGTCGAAGCGAACGCCGCGCGATTGCATGATTTTCCGTGCCTCGTGCGATTACTCTGGATGTCCGGCGATGGCGCCGCGCGCCTTCGGGCAGGCGAGCGATGGACGCTGAGCGCGCGGCTCAAGCGCGCGCACGCCAACGCGAACTTCGGTCTGCGCGACGCCGAAGTGACACTGCTCGAACGCGGCATTCGCGCGACCGGTTATGTATCGGCCGCGCGTGCACCGCGCCGTCTGAAGGTCGATGCGGCGGGCCCACGTCTGACGATCGATCGTCTGCGGGGGCGCGCACGAGATCGCATCGAAGCCGTGCTTGGAGATGCGCCGCATCGCGGGATCATCGTCGCGCTCGCGGTGGGCGCGCAGGACGCCGTCAGCGATGCCGACTGGGCCGTCATGCGCGCGACCGGCACGAGTCATCTCGTCGCGATATCGGGCTTGCATATCGGTTTCGTTGCCGGACTGGCCGCGTTGATCGCCGGTTTCTTGTGGAAACGCCTGCGCTTGCGAGGCGTGCCGGCGCCGTTGATCGCGGCCGCGCCGCAAGTGGCGGCGCTCGGCGCGGTCGTTTTCGCCGCGTGTTACGCCGCGCTCGCCGGATTCAACGTGCCCGCGCAACGCACGCTGTGGATGCTGCTGATCGTCGCGCTCGCGTTTCTCGGCGGACGACGGCCGGTGTCGTCGCTCGTGCTGCTTTGGGCGCTTACGTTCGTGCTGATCGCCGATCCGTGGGCGGTGAGCGCGCCGGGATTCTGGCTGTCGTTCTGCGCGGTGGCGGCGATTCTGCACGCGATTGCGGCGACGGGGCGCAGCGCGTCGCGGGCGCAGATGGACGATCACGATGACGTCGATGAATGGGATCGCGTCGATCCGAGCGAAGTCGGGCAGCGGCCGGCGCACGTGACGAAGCGCAGGCCGCTCGCGATCGTCTCGCGGTTCGCGGCGCGCGTGCGGCGTCACGTCGCGTCGAGCGCGCGGGTGCAGTACGCGGTGACGATCGCGCTCGCGCCGCTCACCGTCTACTGGTTCTCGCAGATTCCGCTGCTCGGTCCGCTCGCGAACGCGTTCGCGATTCCGTGGATCAGCGTTTTAGTGACGCCCGCGACGCTCGCGGGTCTGCTGCTGCCCGCGCCGCTCGATGCGCCGATGCTGCACGTCGCGCACGCCGCGTTGTCCACGCTCTGCGATCTGCTCGCGCGCCTCGCGCATGCCGCGCCGACGTCGCTCTGGCTCTTGCCTCGGCCGGGCGCGTTTGCGCTCGCGGCGTCGTGCGTCGGCGTCGCATGGGCGCTCGCGCCGCGCGGCTGGCCGTTGCGCTTCGCCGCGCCGCTGACGTGGCTGCCGCTTCTCGCGCCCGCGATGCATCCCGCGCCCGTTGGCGCGTTTCGCGTCACCGCGCTCGATATCGGGCAGGGCTCGGCGCTCGTCGTCGAAACGGCGCGGCACACCTTGCTTTTCGACGCCGGTCCCGGTCCGGAATCGACGCATGCGGGCGAGCGGATCGTCGTGCCGTATCTGCAGGCCGCGGGCGTGCGCACGCTCGACGCGCTCGTCATCAGCCATTCCGATTCGGATCACGCGGGCGGCGCGTCGGCCGTGCTGCAAGCCATCGCCGTGCGGCAATTGCTCGCGTCGCTGCCCGCGCAAGATGCGTTGTGGGCCGATGCGCACGCACGCGGCGCGCCCACGCTGCGCTGCGCGGCCGGACAGCGCTGGACGTGGGACGGCGTCGATTTTCAGATGCTGTGGCCGCAGCCGGGGCCGCTATCGGGCAAGCCGAATCAACAATCGTGCGTGCTCAAGGTGACGAACGCGGCGGGGCGCTCCGCGCTGTTCGCGGCCGACATCGAAGCGGACGTCGAGCGCATGCTCATCGCGCGCGATCCCGCCGTGTTGCGCGCGGACGTGCTGATCGTGCCGCATCACGGCAGCCGCACCTCGTCCACCGAGCCTTTCCTCGATTCTGTCGGGCCGTTTGCGGCGATATTTCAGGTAGGCTATCGCAACCGCTTTCACCATCCGCATCCAACCGTCTTCGCGCGCTACCAGATGCGCGACATCGTGCTTTCGCGCAGCGACGAAGACGGCGCGGCGCGGGTCGAAATCGGTTCGCAGATCACCTTCGAGCGCTACCGGCAAAGCCACGCGCGCTACTGGATGGCGCGCTAAAGAAAAGGGACACGCTTGAAAGACATCATCCATTTCTCGCACGCGAACGGTTTTCCGGCGTCGACGTATCGCACGATCTTCGCGGAGCTTTCCGACGAATACGAAGTTCGCGGCATCGAGCGCATCGGCCATGACGCGCGCTTTCCGGTGACGCGCGACTGGCCGTATCTCGTCGATCAGCTCATCGACGACATGAGCCGCTACCGGCGCGAAGCCGACGTGGATCACCCGAAGGTGTGGCTCGTCGGGCATTCGCTCGGCGGTTATTTGTCGCTGATGGCGGCGCTGAAGCGCCCGGAATGGGTGAAAGGCGTCGTGATGCTCGATTCGCCGGTGATCGCGGGCTGGAAGAGCGGTCTCTTGCGCGTCACGCAATGGACCGGGCTGGACGAGCGCCTGTCGCCCGCCGCCGCGACCAGAAAGCGCCGCACGCAGTGGGCGAGCCGCGACGAGGCGTGGCGGCATTTTCTGTCGAAGCCCGCGTTCGCGCGCTGGGACGAGCGCATGCTGTCCGACTATATCGATTTCGGCATTCCGCAGACTCACGCGAACGGCGCACGTTCGCTCGCATTCGATCGTCATGTGGAATATCTGATCTATCGCACGCTGCCGCACACGCTCGGCGCGCGGCTCGCGCACGGCGCGCCGGTGCCCGTCGGCTTCGTCGCGGGCACGCATTCGCGCGAAGTGCGGCAGGTCGGGCTCGCTATGACGCGGCGCATCGCGGGCGCGCGCATCGAATGGATGGAAGGCAGCCATCTCTTTCCGATGGAGCGCCCGATCGACACCGCGCGCGCCGTGCAGCGCCTGCTCAAGTCGATGCCCGCGCCGTGCTGACGAGCCGCGCAAAAGGGTACGAGCAGGCACGAGCAAGGCACGAACACGCGTGCGGGACTTGACGAACGCACAACGCCACGTTCCGCAAAAATGACGCCGAAATGCGCGTATTTGTAGTCAATTTCCGCGCCGTGCGCGCTTCGTGGGAATCGGCCTTTACGGTATAATCCGTTTTTCCCGCGAGCATCTAGCGATGACCAAATATGTATTCGTCACCGGCGGCGTAGTTTCGTCCCTTGGCAAGGGTATTGCCGCCGCCTCTCTCGCCGCGATCCTCGAATCGCGCGGTCTCAAAGTCACTCTCCTCAAGCTCGATCCCTACATCAACGTCGATCCCGGCACGATGAGCCCGTTCCAGCACGGGGAAGTGTTCGTGACGGAAGACGGCGCGGAGACCGACCTCGACCTCGGCCACTACGAGCGCTTCATCAGCACGAAGATGCGCAAGGCCAACAACTTCACCACCGGCCAGATCTACGAATCGGTTATCCGCAAGGAACGCCGCGGCGAGTATCTCGGCAAGACGGTGCAGGTCATTCCGCACATCACCAACGAAATCCAGGCATTCGTGGAGCGCGGCGCCGCAGCGGCGACGTGCGGCCAGCCGGACGTGGCGATCGTGGAAGTCGGCGGCACCGTGGGCGACATCGAATCGCTGCCGTTCCTCGAAGCCGCGCGCCAGATGAGCCTGCGCATGGGCCGCAACAGCGCCTGCTTCGTGCACCTCACGCTCGTGCCGTTCATCGCGACCGCCGGCGAACTGAAGACCAAGCCCACGCAGCACAGCGTGCAGAAGCTGCGCGAAATCGGTATCTATCCGAACGTGCTGCTGTGCCGCGCCGATCGTCCCATTCCCGACGACGAGCGCGCCAAGATCTCCATGTTCTCGAACGTGCCCGAAGACGCGGTCATTTCCGTGTGGGACGCGGACAGCATCTACAAGATTCCGCAGATGCTCAACGACCAGCACCTCGACGACATCGTCTGCGAAGCGCTGAAACTCGCGCCGCCGCCGGCCGATCTGGCGATGTGGTCGAACCTCGTCCAGAAGCTCGAAAATCCGAAGCACGAAGTGACCATCGGCATGGTCGGCAAATACGTCGAGCTCACGGAGTCGTACAAGTCGCTTATCGAAGCGCTGCGTCACGCGGCCATTCATACGTCGACCAAGGTCAACATCGAGTACATCGATTCGGAGCAGATCGAGGCCGAAGGCACCGGGGCGCTCAAGCATCTCGACGCCGTGCTGGTGCCGGGCGGTTTCGGCCGTCGCGGCACGGAAGGCAAGATCAAGGCGATCCGTTACGCGCGCGAATCCAAGACGCCGTATCTCGGCATCTGCCTCGGCATGCAGCTCGCGGTAATCGAATTCGCGCGCGATGTCGCGGGTCTCGCCGATGCGAACAGCACCGAGTTCGATCAGGACACGAAGAACCCGGTCGTCGCGCTCATCACGGAGTGGTACGACCGCGCGGGCCGTGTCGAAAAGCGCAGCGAAGAGTCGGATCTCGGCGGCACCATGCGCCTCGGCTCGCAGAAGTGCCCGATCAAGCCCGGCACGATGGCCGAGCGCATTTACGGCAGCGATGTGAACGAGCGTCATCGTCACCGTTATGAAGTCAATAACCGTTTCGTGCCCCAGCTTGAGGCGGGCGGGCTTATCATCAGCGCCCGTACCCCGAGCGAGGATCTGCCAGAGATGATGGAGTTGCCGAAGTCGCTGCACCCGTGGTTCGTCGGCGTGCAGTTCCACCCCGAATTCACCTCGACGCCGCGCGACGGGCATCCGCTCTTCAAGGCATTCGTCGATGCGGCGCGCGTGCATGCCGAAGCCGGCGGCGTGAAGGCGACGGCCAAGGCCACCGCGGGAGCGCAAGCATGAAGCTGTGTCATTTCGAAGCGGGCCTCGACAAGCCGTTCTTCCTGATCGCGGGCACGTGCGTCGTGGAGTCGGAGCAAATGACGATCGACGTCGCCGGGCGCCTGAAGGAAATGACCGAGAAGCTCGGCGTGCCGTTCATCTACAAGTCGTCGTACGACAAGGCGAACCGCAGTTCGGGCAAGTCGTTTCGCGGCCTCGGCATGGACGAAGGTCTGCGCATCCTCGGCGAAGTGAAGAAGCAGCTCGGCGTGCCGGTTCTCACGGACGTGCATGCCGAGCACGAGATCGAAGCGGTCGCATCGGTCGTGGACGTGCTGCAGACGCCCGCGTTCCTGTGCCGTCAGACCGACTTCATCCACGCGTGCGCGCGTTCGGGCAAACCGGTCAACATCAAGAAGGGCCAGTTTCTCGCGCCGCACGACATGAAGAACGTGATCGACAAGGCGCGCGACGCCGCGCGCGAAGCAGGTTTGTCGGAAGACCGCTTCATGGCGTGTGAGCGCGGCGTGTCGTTTGGCTATAACAACCTCGTGTCCGACATGCGCTCGCTCGCGATCATGCGCGAAACCAACGCGCCGGTCGTGTTCGACGCGACCCATTCGGTGCAGTTGCCGGGCGGGCAGGGCACGAGCTCGGGCGGTCAGCGCGAATTCGTGCCGGTCCTGGCGCGCGCGGCGGTCGCGACAGGCGTGGCCGGTCTCTTCATGGAGACGCATCCGGACCCGGCCTGCGCGAAGTCGGACGGCCCGAATGCGGTGCCGCTGCATCACATGGAAGCGCTGCTGTCGACGCTCATCACGATCGATCGCGCGGTGAAGAGCGGTCCGTTCCTTGAGAACGATTTCAGCTGAGCATCGGCGGCACATGCAGTACGGCGCGGGCGTCCTGATCGGCGCCCGTGTCGCGGAAGTAGAGCGCCTGGCGTGATCCGGGCAGCGGAGGAGCGTGCAACGCATCGGCGCGATGGCCGCAATCGGCGGAACCAACGCCCGCTCCCCACGAAAGCGATGCGGATCGAATCCGATTCGATCCCGAAACGACCGCTCGTTGCGCCGGAGCTGAACCCGGTGTTCATCGAATCGGTCTGAGCGAAGCCAGTGAAGCGTGCGCGCGGCGTGTATCGAAGTGTAAAAACAGGCGGCGCGCTTCGTTGTGACTGACAGAATTCATCGTCATTTCTTGAGGAAACCATGAGTGCTATCGTAGATATCATCGGCCGCGAGATTCTCGATTCGCGAGGCAATCCGACCGTCGAATGCGACGTGTTGCTCGAATCGGGCACGATGGGCCGCGCGGCGGTGCCTTCGGGCGCATCCACGGGCTCGCGCGAGGCCATCGAATTGCGCGACGGCGAAGCAGGCCGCTACGGCGGCAAGGGCGTGCTGAAGGCCGTCGAACACATCAACACCGAGATTTCCGAAGCCATCATGGGCCTCGACGCCTCGGAACAGGCTTTCCTCGACAAGACCCTGCTCGAACTCGACGGCACCGACAACAAGTCGCGCCTCGGCGCGAACGCGATGCTCGCCGTGTCGATGGCGGTCGCGAAGGCCGCGGCCGAAGAAGCCGGCCTGCCTCTGTACCGTTACTTCGGCGGTTCAGGCGCGATGCAGCTTCCGGTGCCGATGATGAACATCGTCAACGGCGGCGCGCACGCGAACAACAGCCTGGACATCCAGGAATTCATGATCGTGCCGGTGAGCCAGCCGACCTTCCGCGAAGCGCTGCGTTGCGGCGCGGAAGTGTTCCACGCGCTGAAGAAGATCCTGGCCGACCGCGGCATGAGCACGGCAGTCGGCGACGAAGGCGGCTTCGCGCCGAACTTCGGCAGCAACGACGAGTGCCTGTCGACGATTCTGCAAGCCATCGAGAAAGCCGGCTATCGCGCGGGCGAAGACGTGCTGCTCGCGCTCGACTGCGCGGCGAGCGAGTTCTATCACGACGGCAAGTACCAGCTCGCGGGCGAGGGTCTGCAACTGTCGTCGAGCGAATTCGCGGATTACCTCGCCACGCTGGCCGACAAGTTCCCGATCGTGTCGATCGAAGACGGCATGCACGAAAGCGACTGGGAAGGCTGGAAGACGCTGACCGACAAGCTCGGCAAGAAGATCCAACTGGTCGGCGACGATCTCTTCGTGACCAACACGCGCATCCTGAAGGAAGGCATCGAGAAGGGCATCGCGAACTCGATCCTCATCAAGATCAACCAGATCGGCACGCTGACGGAAACTTTCGCGGCTATCGAAATGGCCAAGCGCGCGGGCTACACGGCGGTGATCTCGCACCGTTCGGGCGAGACGGAAGATTCGACCATCGCGGATATCGCGGTCGGTCTGAATGCCGGCCAGATCAAGACGGGCTCGCTCTCGCGCAGCGATCGCATCTCGAAGTACAACCAGTTGCTGCGCATCGAGGAAGATCTCGGCGATATCGCGAGCTACCCGGGCAAGTCGGCGTTTTACAACTTGCGCTAAAGCTTTCGCCGCTTTAGTCGATAAGGACATTAAGTCATCTTTTGAAGCCCGCCGCCCTTGGCTTTTTCGCCGCGGGGCGGCGCTTATTTCGGCTACTTGAATGCGGCTCGTAACTGTCGTTCTGCTTCTGTTGCTTGTGCTGATCCAATACCCGCTCTGGTGGGGACACGGCGGCTGGTTGCGCGTGCATGACTTGCAGCAGCAACTCGTGCAGCAGACGGAGAAGAACACGAACCTGAGATTGCGCAACGAGCGCGTCCAGGGTGAAGTGCAGGATCTGCAAAACGGCACGGCCGCCGTGGAAGAGCGCGCGCGCTACGAGATGGGCATGGTGAAGGACAGCGAGGTGTTCGTGCAGTTCGTCTCGCCGAATTCGAACGCGCCCGTCAATTCCGCGAACGTGCCGGGCATGAACGGCTCGACACGCGGTCAGGTTTCGGCGGCGCCGCTGCGCGTGGTGCCCAATCCCGTGTCGCGCTCGAAGCAGGAGTTGCGCGATCTGGACAAGAAGGCGCAGAAGGAAAAAGCGGCGGAAGCGAAGAAGAAGCAGCAGGAAGGCGCGGCGCGGTAAGACGCTGGCTTTCCCGATCTGGGCGAAAAAATGGCGCGGTCATCGACTACGCCATTTTTGTTTCTGCGGAGGATTGCTGCTTCGATCACCACCCGGTGCCGAATCCGACGCCGGTGCCCCAGGACGGGCCGCCCCAGCCACCGCTCGAATAGCCGCCGTAGACCGAAACCGGCATGGGCGCGTAGAACTGCGACATCGTTTTCGCCGCATTGCCTGCGGCGGCGGACTGCTGAGATTCGTTCAGCGCCTGTCTGTCGATGGCGTTGTAGCGGTCCATCTGCTGCTGCGGCGTGAGCGTCTCTTGCGGCGCGGGCTGTGCGTCGGGCAGGCGGCTATAGATCGGCGCGGGGCCGGGCGGATCCATCATGCAGCCGGCGACGAGCGCGACCCCGGCCAGGCACGGCAGCAATTTCCAGTTGAGCGTTGCGGTTTTCATTTTGCGACCTCCAGCGGGTCGGACGTTTCTGCAGGAGTCCCATCATAGCTTGCGGCGTCGGTCGTAAGAGCGAGGCTGCAAGCAGACCGCAAGCCGCGCGCCGTGCTTCGCGGAGCCACCTGCGCGCGTGGCGAAACCTCGACTGGACAAGGCTTGCGCGGCGTTTTCAGTGGCGCCGGTCCGACGCCGGGCTCATGCCTTGTGAGAGTTCTTTTGCGACAAAAAGTTGCGCAACGTCGACCGAGTCGAAGTCATAGCGCTGATTGCAGAACTCGCAATGCACTTCCACGTCGCCGCGTTCTTCGAGCACGCTGTCGACTTCCTCGCGGCCAAGCATTTTCAGCATGCCGCCGACTTTCTCGCGCGAGCAAGTGCATTGGAAGCGCGCCTGCGTCGGCTCGAAGTGCTGCACGTTCTCCTGCCAGAAGAGGCGCTTGAACACCGTCTCCGGCTCTTCCTTCAGCAATTCCTCGTTCGAAAGCGTGTTGCCGAGATGGCAGACGCGCTGCCACGTATCGGCGTCGTGCTCGCCCGGATGCGGAACGATGCCGCCATCGCCCGGCAACTTCTGCAAGAGCATGCCGACGGCGCGATCGGTATCGGCGGCGAGCCACAGACGCGTGTCGAGCTGCTCGGAATGATGCATATAGTGTTCGAGCACTTCGGCCATCGACTTGAGCGGGCCGTGCTCGCCCGACAGCGGCACGATGCCCTGATACGGTTGCTGTCCCGGCTTTTTATCGGAGGGATCGAGCGTGATGACGCAGCGGCCGCGCCCGTGACGATTCAGCAGTTCGGGAAGCGACATTTCGTCGACGAGTTCGCTCTCGCCGCCTTCGGCCAGCTTGGCCGTGGCGCGCAGCGACAGGTTCGAAGCGCACTGCACGACCAGCATCTTCACGGGGCCGTCACCGTAGATCTGCATGACGAGCGTGCCGTCGAACTTGAGATTCGCCGACAGCAACGCGCACGCCGCCATCATTTCGCCGAGCACATTGCGCACGGCCACGGGATACGAGCGGCGCGCGAGTACTTCCTGCCACGTGTGACGCAACGAAACGATCTCGCCGCGCACCGGCGCCGCGTTGAACATGAATTTCTGCAACTGGTCGTTCACAACTCTTCCTTGGGTTTGAGGCTGCTGCGCCGTCTTGCGCGCTTGCGTTCAGCCGATGCGCACGAGGTGCGCCTTGTAATATTCGCGCCGGTCGGCGTAACTTGCCGTGGCCACGCGCATGCGGGCGATGTCCGCCTCGCCGATTTCCCGCACTGCCTTCGCGGGCGCGCCCAGAATCAGCGTGTTGTCCGGAAACACCTTGCCTTCGGTCACGACCGCGCCCGCGCCAACCAGACAGTTGCGGCCGATCACCGCGCCGTTCAAGACCACCGCCTGGATTCCGATCAGCGAGCCTTCCTTGATCGTGCAGCCGTGCAGCATCGCCTGATGGCCGACGGTGACATCGTTGCCGATCGTCAGCGGAAAACCCGGGTCTGCGTGCAGCACCGCGCCTTCCTGCACGTTGCTGCCGCGTCCGACGACGATCGGCTCGTTGTCGCCGCGCAGCGCCGCGCCGGGCCAGATGCTCGCATTTTCTTCGAGCGTCACGCGGCCGATGATGGTCGCGGTGTCCGCAAGGAACACGCTTTCGTGGATGGTCGGGGCGTCGTCGCCGAGTTTGTAGATGGCCACATTGTCTCCTGAGGCGTGGTGTCGTGATGGCGGGGCGCGATGCGGCGCTACAATGCGCGCCTGTCGTGGACGTCGCGGGCGCCGATTCCGATTGTTACGCGTTTTGCCGCGCCCACCGGGATTACCATTTTAGCCGTTTGCTGTAAGCGTCCGCTGGACCGCGCTGTCCGACGCCCGATTTCGAGATAGTTCGATGCCTGACTCTGTGATTTCTCCCGAAGCCGGCGCCTGTGCGCGCCGCGCCGCGCTTGCGATTCTGTGCGAGCGCGTCCCCGCGACGAAAGCGGCGCGCGCCCGGGCGCTCTTCGACGCGGTGCGCGCGCAGACGTCCCGAATCGATCCGAACGCCGCGTTCGCGGAGCCGGTCGATCTACCCGGTCGCCCCGAGCGACCGGAACTCGTCGAGCCGTCGTCGCTGAAACGTCGCAGCATGCAGTCGGATGCGGGGCGCGCCGTGTTGCTGCACGCGCTCGCGCACATCGAATTCAACGCGATCAATCTCGCGCTCGACGCCGTCTGGCGATTTCCGGCGATGCCGCCCGATTTTTATCTCGATTGGTTGAAAGTGGCGGCGGAGGAGGCGCATCACTTTTCGCTGCTGAGCGCGCGCCTCGCCGATTTCGGCCATGCTTACGGCGATTTCCCGGCCCACGACGGTCTGTGGGATATGGCGCAGCGCACGCGCGGCGACGTGCTCGCGCGCATGGCGCTCGTGCCGCGCACACTGGAGGCGCGTGGCCTCGACGCGGCGCCGCCGATCAGAAAGCGTTTGGCGCAGGCGGGCGATCACGCGTCGGCGGCGATTCTCGACGTCATCCTGCGCGATGAAATCGGCCACGTGCTGATCGGCAATCGCTGGTTCCGGTTTCTGTGCGACGGCCAGAATCTCGATCCGCATTCGACCTACGAACGTCTCGCCACGCACTATCACGCGCCGAAGCTGCGCGGCCCGTTCAATTTCGAAGCGCGTCGCGACGCCGGTTTCGACGACGCCGAACTGCGCGCGCTGGCCGGCCTCGACACGAAGTAGGCCGAGATCATCGTCGCTATAATCGAACGATCATCTTTTTTCAATCGAGACGAAACCATGAAAGATTCGCGCTCCGAATTCGTCGATGCGCGCGGCGTGCGCCTGCACGTGCGCCGCTGGGGCTCGCCCGACGCCCCGATGCTCTTCATGCTGCACGGCTGGATGGATATCGGCGCGTCGTTCCAGTTCGTCGTCGATGCGCTCGCCGGCGACTGGCAAGTGCTCGCGCCCGATGCGCGCGGCTTCGGCCTGTCCGACTGGCCGGTCGCGCAAAAGGGCGGTGGCCACTACTACTTTCCCGACTATCTCTCCGATCTCGACGTGCTGCTCGACCATTACGCGCCGGGCTCGCAGGTGAATCTCGTCGGCCACAGCATGGGCGCGAACGTCGCGCTGCTGTACGCGGGCGTGCGGCCGGCTCGCGTGCGTCGCGTGGTCGATCTGGAGGGCTTCGGATTGCCGGCGGCACGCGCGTCGCAGTCGCCGGGGCGCATCTCACAATGGCTCGACGATCTGCGCGCGCCGCCCGCGCTGCGCAGTTACGCGAGCCTCGACGAAGTCGCCGATCGGCTGATCCGCACGAATCCGCGTCTGCCGCTCGCGCGCGCACGGTATCTCGCGCAGCACTGGTCCCGCGAGGAAGCGGACGGGCGCTTTCATCTGCTCGCCGATCCGGCGCACAAATTGCGTGGGCCGACGCTGTATCGGCTGGACGAGGTGAGCGCGGCGTGGGCGCGCGTCACGGCCCCGGTGCTGCACGTCGAGGCGAAGGATTCGCCGACGCTCGCAACCTTCGCGGGCGAGACGCCCGTCGCGGAATTCAAGACGCGCTTTCAGGCATTTCCCGACTGGCGCGAGGAAATCGTCGACGAAGCCGGTCACATGATCCATCACGACCAGCCGGAGCGCGTCGCGGCGCTGGTCGAGTCGTTCTGCGCGTGAACGGCGCGGCACGGAACGAAGGAACTACATAATCGGCGTGTCACGCCGATACAGTTAGAATGTCAGTGAAACTCAAGAACCGAAGATGAACGCCGATCTGCATTGCCACTCCACCGTGTCCGACGGCCAGTTCGCGCCCGCCGAGGTCGCGGCGCGCGCGCATGCGAACGGCGTCACGCTGTGGTCGCTGACGGATCACGATCAGCTCGGCGGGCAGGACGAAGCGCGCAAGGCCGCCGAATCGCTCGGCATGCGCTATCTGCCCGGCGTCGAGATTTCGGTGACGTGGGCGTCGCGCACGGTGCATATCGTCGGCATGAATGTCGATCCGCACGACGATGCGCTGCTCAAGGGACTCGAAGCCACGCGCAACGGGCGGGCGGCGCGCGGCGTGGCGATCGGCGAGGCGCTCGCGGCGGTCGGCATTCCGGATTGCTACAAAGGCGCGCTGCGCTTCACCGACGATCCCGACATGATTTCGCGCACGCACTTCGCGCGGTATCTGGTGGAAGCCGGATATGCGCGGTCCACGTCGGACGTGTTCGCGCGCTATCTCGGCGACGGCAAGCCGGGTTTCGTCGGGCATTGCTGGGCGAAGCTCGCGGACGCCGTGAAATGGATCAAGGACGCGGGCGGCGAGCCGATCATCGCGCATCCGGGTCGCTACGATTACACGCCGGTCGAATTCGCCGCGCTCTTCGACGATTTCATCCAGCTTGGCGGCCGGGCGATCGAGGTCGTGACCGGCAGCCACACGCCCGATCAGTACCGCGAATACGCCGATGTCGCGCGCCGCTACGGCTTCGAGGCATCGCGCGGCTCGGACTTCCACGGCGCGGGCGAAGGGCGCGTCGATCTCGGTCTGCTTCCGCCGCTGCCCGACGATCTCACGCCTGTCTGGGAGCGCTGGCTTTAGCGTTCTCGTGGCGCGCGTCTTTCTCGTCTCGCGCGCACGGTCTTTGCATCACCTGTGATTTTCCGCGCGCGCATCGCGCAGGGTGCGCACGCGTGCGATTCGCGCCGCTTCGGCCTTCGTGATAACGATCGAAACAATAAGGCGTCGCCATGTCTCAATTCTTCCGCATTCATCCGGACAATCCGCAGCCGCGGCTCATCAATCAGGCCGTGCAGATCATCAGGGACGGCGGTCTCGTCGCGTTACCGACGGATTCGAGCTACGCGCTCGGCTGCCATCTCGACGACAAGGACGCGGTCGAGCGGCTGCGACGTATTCGCGGCATCGACGACAAGCAGTTGCTCTCGCTGCTCGTGCGCGATCTCTCCGAGCTTTCCAACTTCGCGATGGTCGACAACCAGCAATATCGGCTCATCAAGTCGGTGACGCCGGGGCCTTATGTTTTCGTGCTGCAGGCAAGCAAGGAAGTGCCGCGGCGGCTCTCGCATCCATCGCGCAAGACGATCGGGCTGCGCGTGCCCGATCACGCGATCACGCTCGCGCTGCTGGAGGCGCTCGGCGAGCCGCTGCTCGCCTCGACGCTGATCCTGCCGCCCGACACCGAGCCGCTCAACGACGCGGAGGAAATTCGCGAACGGCTGCAAAAACAGGTCGAGCTCGTGATCGATTCCGGCGCCTGCCCGGCGGAGCCGTCCACGGTGATCGATCTCTCGTCGGGGGAGCCCGTGCTCGTGCGCGCGGGGATAGGCAGTCTCGAACCGTTCGGGCTCACGGCGTAAGCGCCGCGCAGTAGCGCACACGAGCATACGACCCGATTAAGCGTTATCGCACATCGCCGGCGAAATAGTGCGCGCCCGGCACCGTCGCGCGCGCCTGATCGCCCCTCCCTGCTTGATACAATACCGCCCTATGGATCCTTCCCTGATACAAACCATCGCGGTCTACGCGCTCCCCGTGATTTTCGCGATCACGCTGCACGAGGCCGCGCATGGCTATGCCGCGCGACTGCTCGGCGACAACACGGCCTACGTGCTGGGCCGCGTTTCCATGAACCCGATGCGCCATATCGACCCGATCGGCACGATCGTCATTCCGATCGTGCTGTACTTCGTGACGAGCGGCGCGTTCATGTTCGGCTACGCGAAGCCCGTGCCGGTGGCGTTCGGCAACCTGCGCAATCCGCGCTGGGGCAGCCTGTGGGTGGCCGCGGCCGGGCCCGGCAGCAACTTCGTGCAGGCGCTCGTCTGGGGCGTGATCGCGGTGCTGCTCGCGGCTTTTCACGTCGACGAGATGTTCTTCACGCGCATGGCGGCCGCGGGCGTCGGCGTGAATCTCGTACTCGGCGTGCTCAATCTCTTTCCGTTGCCGCCGCTCGACGGCGGCCGTGTCGTCATGGCGCTGCTGCCGGTGCGCGCGTCCATCGCGTTTTCGAAGCTCGAACCTTACGGCTTCTTCATTGTGATGGCGCTCGTCGTGACCGGCGTGCTGACGCGCTTCTGGCTCGGGCCGCTCGTGAACGTCGGCTATACGGCGGTGTCGGCCATTCTGAATCCCCTCGCTTCACTATTCCCATAACATCATGTTCCCTGACCGTATCTTCTCCGGCATGCGGCCCACCGGGTCGCTGCACCTCGGCCACTATCACGGCGTGCTGAAAAACTGGGTGCGGCTGCAGTCCGAATATCCGTGCTTCTTCGCGGTGGTCGACTGGCACGCGCTCACGACGCACTACGAGACGCCCGAGGTCATCGAGAAAAACGTCTGGGAGGTGCTTATCGACTGGCTGGCGTCGGGCATCGATCCGGCGCAAGCGACGCTCTTCATCCAGAGCCGTGTGCCCGAGCACGCCGAGCTCTCGCTGCTGCTCGGCATGGGCACGCCGCTCGGCTGGCTCGAACGCGTGCCGACTTATAAAGAGCAGATCGAGAAGCTCAGAGAGAAGGATTTGTCGACCTACGGCTTTCTCGGCTATCCGGTGCTGATGGCGGCGGACATTTTGCTGTATCGCGCGTCGCTCGTGCCGGTCGGCGAGGATCAGGTGCCGCACGTCGAAATGACGCGCGAGATCGCGCGCCGCTTCAACTATCTCTACGGCAAGGAGCCGGATTTCGCGGAGAAGGCGCTCGAAGCGGCGAAAAAGCTCGGCGGCAAGCGCGCGAAGCTGTATCACGAACTGCGCGTCGCGTATCAGCAGGAAGGCGACGACGAAGCGCTCGAACAAGCGCGCGCGATGCTGCAGGAGTCGCAAAGCCTGTCGATGAGCGATCGCGAGCGCCTGTTCGGCTATCTCGAAGGCGCGCGCAAGATCATTCTGGTCGAGCCGCAAGTTCTGCTGACCGAAGCGTCGCGCATGCCGGGTCTCGACGGCCAGAAGATGTCGAAGTCCTATGGCAACACCATCGGCCTGCGCGAGGACGCGGCGACCATCGAGCAGAAAGTCCGCAAGATGCCGACCGATCCCGCGCGCGTGCGACGCACCGATCCGGGCGATCCCGACAAGTGCCCGGTGTGGCAACTGCATCAGGTCTACACGGACGAGAAGACGCACGAATGGGTGCAGAAGGGCTGCCGCAGCGCGGGCATCGGCTGTCTGGATTGCAAGCAGCCGGTGATCGAAGGCATCCTGCGCGAGCAACAGCCGATGCTCGAACGCGCGCAGAAGTACATGGACGATCCGTCGCTCTTGCGCGCGATCGTGGCGGACGGCTGCGACAAGGCCCGCAAGTTCGCCACGGAAACGATGCGCGACGTGCGCGAGGCCATGGGCCTGTCCTACAACTGATGGACGGCGCGCCGAGTCCGTGGGTCGCGCGCTGGGCGCATCTCGTGGCGCCCGGCGGCGCGGTGCTCGACGTCGCCGCGGGCAGCGGTCGTCACGCGCGCTGGTTCGCGGCGCGCGCTCACGCGGTGCTCGCCGTCGATCGCGATGAGCAGGCTCTCGCGTCGATGTCGGCGATCCAAGGCATCGAAACGCTCACCGCGGATCTCGAAAACGGCGCGCCCTGGCCGCTGCCGGACGGCCGAACGTTCGACGCCATCGTCGTCACGAACTATCTGCATCGGCCGCTGTTCGGGCACTTCATCGACGCGCTCGCGCCCGGCGGCGTGCTGATCTACGAGACGTTCGCGGCGGGCAACGGCAGCATCGGCAAACCGTCGAATCCGGCGTTTCTCCTCGAACCCGGCGAACTGCTCGACGCGGTGCGAGGGCGCCTGCGCGTGATCGCCTACGAAGACGGATTCGTCGACGACCCGCGTCCTGCCTACGTGCAGCGAATCTGCGCGGCGCGCGAACCGAAGTCGGCCGAAAACGCGCTCACGATTAGTAACATACCCTCGGGTCCGCCACGTTACGCGCTGACCGGCTAATCCGCTACAATCGCGTAATATCGCTTTTTGCGATTAAATTTACGATTAAATTCATAGAGTTTCATGACAAACGGAACACACGGCGGCATCCAGATCCGCGGCAGCATTCCTGCCATCGTCACACCGATGCACGAGGACGGTAGTCTTGATCTGCCGGCGTTTCGAAAACTGATCGACTGGCACGTCGAACAAGGCTCGAACGGTCTCGTCGTGGTCGGCACGAGCGGCGAATCGGCCACTTTGTCGGTCGAGGAACACATCCTGATGATCCAGACGGCCGTCGAGCACGCGGCCAAGCGCTTCCCGATCATCGCGGGCGCGGGCGGCAATTCGACCGCTGAAGCCATCGAGCTTTCGAAGCACGCGAGAAAGGTCGGCGCCGACGCCACGCTGCAAGTCGTTCCGTATTACAACAAGCCGACGCAGGAAGGCATGTATCGCCATTTCAAGGCGATCGCCGAAGCTGTCGACCTCCCTGTGATCCTCTACAACGTGCCGGGCCGCACCGTTGCCGATATGAGCAACGAGACGATCCTGCGCCTCGCGGACGTGCCGGGCATCATCGGCGTGAAGGAAGCAACGGGCAATATCGATCGCGCGGCGCATCTGATCAAGCAGGCGCCGGCGCATTTCAGCATTTTCAGCGGCGACGATCCCACGGCGATCGCGCTCATGCTTCTCGGCGGCCACGGCAACATCTCGGTGACGGCCAACGTCGCGCCGAAGGAAATGAGCCAGCTTTGCCGCGCCGCCATCGAGGGCGATGCGATCACCGCGCGCCGCATCCATCTGAAGCTGCTGTCGCTGCACAAACAACTCTTCTGCGAATCGAATCCGATTCCGGCCAAGTGGGCGCTGCAGGCGCTCGGCCGCATGGAAGGCGGCATTCGTCTGCCGCTTACGCCGCTCGACGCGCGCTACCACGACGTGGTGCGCGACGCGTTGCGCGACGCCGGGCTTCTCGCCTGATCGCATGCGGCGGCGCGCCAAGGTACAAGGAAGCAAAGGCCGCGCTGCCGCAAGCGATCGAAATGGACCTCGCCTTCAGTCATCAACCGCCGCTCATTGGCCTCGACATTGGCCTCGCTGAACCGCTCGGCTAGAGCGGGATCGGCGCGAGGCAATGCGCATCTGCAGCAAAGAAGGACCTCATGAAACGTTCCGCTCTTCTTACTCATGCCAAACGCCTGAGCGTGCTGTCGCTCGGCGCCAGCGCCATCTTCGCGCTCGCGGGTTGCGACACGCTCAACGACTGGCTCGCGCCGGATCGCGTCAACTACAAGGGCGCTGAAACCGCGCCCTCGCTGGCGGTTCCATCCGACCTCACCACGGCCGACATCAGCCAGCGCTACGCCGCGCCGCCCAAGCTCAACTCGCTCGGCGGCGCCGCGGAGCGCTCGGTCACGCCGGCCGGCAACGTGACGCTCGGCGTGCCGAACGCGCAGGATCCGTTCGGCATGCACATCGAAAGCGACGGCGATCGCCGCTGGCTCGTCGTCGACGGCCGCTCGCCGGACCAGGTCTGGGGTCCGCTGAAGGAGTTCTGGGAAGAGAACGGCTTCACGCTCAAGACCGATGCGCCGCGGACCGGCATCATGGCGACGGACTGGGCGGAGAACCGCGCGAACATTCCGAACGACTGGTTCAGAAACAGCGTGGGCAAGCTGCTCGACTTCGCGTACTCGTCGGGCACGCGCGACATGTTCCGCACGCAGGTGGACCGCGCATCCGACGGCTCGACCGATATCTCCGTCACGCACAGCGCAATGGAAGAAGTGCTGACGGGGCAGGACAAGACTTCGTCGCGCTGGGAAACGCGTCCGCGCAATCCGCAACTCGAAGCCGCGGTTCTCACGAAGCTGATGCAGAAATTCGGCCTGACCGAAGCGCAGTCGCAGCAGTTGATGACGCAGGCGCGTCCGACGGGCGCGAAAGTGGCGATGGACCCGAGCGCGGGCGGCTCCACGCTCGATCTCGCCGAGCCGTTCGATCGCGCCTGGCTGCGCGTGGGTCTCGCGCTCGATCGCACCAACTTCACGGTCGACAATCGCGATCGCGACAAGGGCATCTACTACGTCCATTTTTCGGATTCCATGGCGGAACTGAAGAAGGATGGTCTCTTCGGCAAGTTCTTTTCGAGCAACACGCCGAAGCCGACGCGCCAGTTCCTCGTCAACGTGAAGCCGAAGGCCGACTCGGTCACGCAAGTCGGCGTCGTCGATGCAAACGGGCAGCCGGACACGTCGTCCGATGCGCAGCGCATCGTCTCGTTGCTGCATGCTCAGTTGAACTAGGCTAACCCGTTGGTCAGTCGATAATGAGTTCATTGTGAGATTCGCCAGTCTCGGCAGCGGCAGCGAGGGCAATGCATTGCTCGTCGAGGCATCGAGCGGCGCGACCACGACGCGCGTGCTGCTCGATTGCGGATTCTCCGGAAAGGAGGTCGAGCGCCGTCTCGCGCGTTTGAACCGCCGTGCCGAGGATCTCGACGCCATCGTCATCACGCATGAGCACACGGATCATATCGGCAGCGCATTGACGCTCGCGCGCCGCTGGTCCATTCCGCTCTACATGAGTTGGGGCACGGCGCGCGCCATCGGCGCCGATGAAGCCAACGTCGAATTGAACGTGCTGTGGGGCGATGAGAGCGTCGCTATCGGCGATCTGAGCGTGCTGCCGTACACCGTCCCTCACGATGCCCGCGAGCCGCTGCAATACGTCTTCTCCGACGGCGCTTGCCGGCTCGGTGTGCTTACGGACGTCGGTGTGTCGACGCCGCACATCACGAGCGTGCTGAGCGGCTGTGACGCGCTCGTGCTCGAATCAAATCACGATGTCGCGATGCTCGCCGCAAGCCGCTATCCGCCCATGCTCAAGGCGCGCATCGGCGGGTCGCATGGACATCTGAACAATGAAGCCGCGGCGGCCATTCTCGCGTCGCTCGACCGCTCAAGGCTGCGTCACCTCGTGGCCGCTCATCTGAGCCAGCAAAACAATCTGCCGCATCTCGCGCAGGCGGCGCTTGCGTCCGTGCTGGGCGCGAGCGCGGTGGACGTGGTCGTCGCGACCCAGACGGAAGGCTTCGACTGGCTCACGCTCTGAATAGCGCGAAGGCCGCAAAGTAGATCGACGCGGCAAGCAGATACAAAAAAACCGGCCCAAGAGCCGGTTTTTTCGTTCACAGGCCGCATTTGAGCGGCCTCTGGCGTAGCGCCTAGCCTTACTGGCTTGCGCCCGATGCCGGAGCAGCAGCCGAAGCGGCGGCGTCCGAAGCTGCGCCAGCAGCCGAAGCTGCATCGCTTGCAGCGGCCGAAGCGCTCGATGCTGCAGCGTTTGCGTCCGAAGCAGCAGCGGCCGGAGCCGAAGCAGCCGACGTATCGCTTGCAGCACTCGGAGCAGCCGTTTCGCTAGGCTTGTTGCATGCAGCAAGAGCAACAGCAGCCAACAGGGATGCTACGAGGAGGGATTTCTTCATGATCACGTCCTTTTATGGTTAAAGGTAAGCTACAGCGCAAAGTACCGGTAATGTGTGCTCCAACACCGACTTGGGCCGCTGTGGAGACCCACAATTCTTTTTTATGTGAGACTTCCGACGGCTTGGCCGGAAATTATAGGCACTTTCGCAACGACCGTCGATAAATCAGGGGACGATACGTTGTCTTTCTCATACATATTTTCATATTGCGGAACAGCAATTTCTAGTATCCGCTGTATGCCGTGAAGTCCTCTAAAGGCAAGCCTGTCAAGGCAAAGCGCCCAAAAGAATCCAGCCCGCACGATACCACTCGTGAAGCAGCGCTGTCATTGACGATTCGTCTGTAAGTGTTACAAAGCGTTTCGCCTCCAAAAACCGCGTATCGGCCAATTCCGGAAGCCACTTTTTCAGTGTCGACGACAACGCTTGCGCTTCACCATTTACAAAATATGAACGTGCGTCATATAGCAAAATGGTCTTTCTATCTAGCCTTACGCCTATCTTTTTCGCTCGGTCTACAAATTTTTGCGCATTCAACGCACGCTCGGGTGCGTCGAACACGACATTCGCTTTTGGCTCGCTCAGGTAAGTGCCCAGAAACTCGGCGATGTCCTTTTCGTTCCAGTTGACAGTCGCAAGGATCGCGCCAACACGCTCGATCAGACGCGCGGGCAGCGCCGCCGGGCTCGCCACGGGCTCCTGCGCGGGATCGCGATAACGCGCGTGCCCGCGGCTGTCCTCGGATGCTTCTTCGGCGCGCTCCGCGAGGTGATAGAGGAACTGCGCCGTGAGCTCGTGCGAGGAGGGCGCGCGAAAGCCGATTGAGGCCGTCATGCATTCGCCCTCGGCGATGCCGTCGTGCGCGATGTGCGGCGGCAAATAAAGCATGTCGCCCGGTTCCAGCACCCATTCTTCCTCGGCCTCGAAGTGCTGTAAAACTTTCAACGGCAGTCCGGGTTTTAGCGAAAGATCGCGCTGTGCGCCGAAGCGCCAGCGCCGCTTGCCATGAACCTGAAGCAGGAACACATCGTACGAGTCGAAGTGCGGTCCGACACCGCCGCCATCGGTTGCGTAGGAGATCATCAGATCGTCGAGGCGCGCGTCCGGAATGAAGCGGAACCGGTTGATCAGCGCGTGCGCGCGGTCATGATGCAGATTCACGCCCTGTACGAGTAGCGTCCACTCACGCTTTTTGACGGGAGGCAATTCGTCGGGTGCGAACGGGCCGTGCTCCAGATTCCACGCATTGCGAAAATGTGTGATGAGCCGGGACTCGACATCGTCGAGATCGGCGAGTTCGAACAGTTCGTCGCGTGCGAGCGGCGCGACGATATCGGGGATCGCCTGCCGGATCAAAAGCGGTTTCTTCTGCCAGTAACGCCGCATGAACTGTCGCGGCGTGCGGTTGCCCAACAACGGTGTGACTTCGTCTGGCAAAGGCGCGCGAGCGTGTTCGGGAAGGCCGGAAACCGGGGATGGTGTTGCGTCTGAGGGCCGCTTGGGCATCGTATAATCGAGGCTTGTATCTTGGAGGATCCAATGAAAATTGCGAAAGACACTGTCGTTTCGGTCGCTTACAAGCTATCGGATGCGCAAGGCAATCTGATCGAGGAGAGCGAAGAGCCGATGGTCTATCTGCACGGCGGCTATGATGGCACGTTCCCCAAGATCGAGGAAGCGCTCGATGGTCGCGAGGCGGGCTATGAAACGCTCATTCAGCTCGAACCGCAGGATGCATTCGGCGAGTACGATCCCGAGCTTGTGAAGGTCGAGGAGCGCGGCCGCTTTCCGGAGCCGCTTGAAGTCGGCATGCAGTTCGAAGGCACGCCCGAAGACGGCGATGACGACATCGACTCGCTCATCTACACCGTGACCGACGTCGCCGAAGACAAAGTCGTGCTCGACGGCAATCATCCGCTCGCGGGCATGGCGCTGCGTTTCTCGCTGTCGGTGCAGGAAGTGCGCACGGCAACGGAAGATGAAATCCAGCATCAGCACGCGCACGGCGCGGACGGCCTGCTCGTCGCCGACGAAGACGAAGACGATGACGACGAACCGCCCAAGGACGCAGGCCCGACGCTGCACTGAGCGCGTCGGCCGATGAGGAAAGCGCAGCTTCGGCTGCGCTTTTTTATTGCCCGCTCGTCCCGTTCTGCACGCCCGACGCGGGCACGGGGTAGATCGGCGGCAAGGACTGCGGCGGCGTGAGCATCGGCGGCAGGTCGGACGCCGGCAGCGGCATCGACGGCGGCGCGGGCAACGCCTGCGGCAGATCG
>NZ_FCOJ02000071.1 GCF_001545035.1 Caballeronia glebae | reverse complement strand
GAAAGTAGGTAATCGTCAGGCTCCTCATGCTGAAAGCCAAAACCCCACCCCTAAAAGGTGGGGTTTTTGCGTTTGGGAACGAAAAATCCGAAACGTTATATAGCCAGCGGAAGACCGGCAGCGCCCATTCGCCGCCGCGGGCATCAACGAGCCAGAAATCTCTCCGTCAGACGTACCCAATACGACGATCCAATCGACAATAAATCGTCGTTGAAGTCGTAACTCGCGTTGTGCAGCATGCAGGGCCCAGCGCCATGCCCTTGCTCCCGATGCCCGCCATCGCCGTTACCTAGAAACGCGTAGCATCCGGGCTTTTCAATAAGCATGAACGAAAAGTCCTCCGCTCCCATGGTCGGTTCGACGGCGCTGTCGACCTTATCTTTGCCTATCACCTCGGCCATGACTTCTGCCGCAAACTTTGTCTCCGCGGACGAATTGACTGTCGGCGGATAGTTTCGGTGGAAGTAAATCTCCACCTCGCAATCGTAGGCGGCTGCCGTCGCATCGACGATTTTGCGCATGCGCGCTTCGATCAGATCGAGCGTCGCCACTGTGAACGTCCGTACCGTTCCACCTAGCCAAGCTTGATCGGGTACCACGTTAGCCGCTTGACCGGCGTGGATCTGGGTAATGGAAAGCACCGCAGTCTCGATCGGCTTCTTGTTACGCGTAATGATGCTCTGGAGCCCATTCGCAATCTGGACCGCCGTGAAAACGGGATCGCGTCCGTTATGCGGCAAGGCCGCGTGCGAACCGGTTCCGCGGACCGTGATGCGAAATTCGTTGCTCGATGCCATGATCGGACCTTCGACCACGCCGAAGTGACCGGCTGGAATACCCGGCCAGTTATGAATGCCGAACACGGCGTCGACTGGAAACTGCCTGAAAAGACCATCCTCGATCATGGCTTTCGCGCCCGCGCCGCCTTCTTCGGCCGGCTGGAAGATGAAGATGACCGTCCCATCGAACTCGCCGTGCTTGGCCAGATGTTTCGCGGCCCCAAGCAGCATCGCCGTGTGACCGTCGTGGCCGCAGGCATGCATGCGGCCGTCGTTTGTCGATCGATGTCCAAACGTATTCAATTCCTGAATGGGCAGCGCGTCCATATCCGCGCGCAACCCGATCGAGGCGCCGCCGCTACCGCGCTTCAACACGCCGACGACACCCGTTTTGCCCAATCCCCGATGCACTTGGATTCCCCAACTTTCGAGGCTCTCGGCCACCAGTTTCGCGGTGCCGACCTCTTCATAGCGCAATTCGGGATGGGCATGGATCGTTCGTCGGAGCGTTTTGATCTCGTCGTGTGACGCTTCGATTTCTGGGATCAGATTCATTTGAACTGCTCTCACATTTGAATTCGGATCGCGCGTATTGATGGCGCTTGGTCGTCCCATTCTACGCCGCCACTATTTGCGCCATCGGACGGTCGATCGCATAGTGACCGTAATAGAATTCCATAATCTGCCACCTTTTACCTTGATTTACGGATTCCCGATGAACGCTCCAGCCGAGTTTGCCCGAGCCGTATGCCCGCACGATTGCCCCGATACATGCGCGATGCGCGTAACGGTCAAGGATGGCAAAGCGGTGAAGATCAGCGGTGAGCCCGATCATCCGCCGACACAAGGCGTGTTGTGCACGAAGGTCGCGCGTTATGCCGAGCGCACGCATCACAAAGATCGTCTCCTGACTCCGTTGCGCCGAATCGGCAAGAAGGGCGAGGGCCGATTCGAGCCGATCGGCTGGGACGAGGCGTTGCGACTCGCCGCCGAACGCCTGGAACCGATCGCGAGACGCACGCCCGAAGCCATCGTTCCGTACAGTTACGCGGGCACGATGGGTCTGGTACAAGGGGAAAGCATAGCCGCCCGATTCTTCAACGTAATCGGCGCATCGCGACTTGAGCGCACCATTTGTGCCGCCGCGGGCGCGGCCGGCCTGCGCTACACGTACGGCGCGAGCCTCGGCATGCATGCGGAGTATTACGAAGAAAGTGAGGTGATTCTGATCTGGGGCGCGAATCCGATCGCGTCGAGCCTGCATTTCTGGACCCGTGCGCAGGAAGCGAAGCGCCGCGGCGCGAAGCTGATTGCGATCGATCCCTATAAATCGCTGACGGCGGAAAAATGTCATCAGCACATCGCGCTGCGCCCGGGGACCGATGCTGCGCTGGCGCTCGGCATGATCGACGTGCTGATCCGCGAGAACTTCATCGACCGGGAGTATGTGAGCGCGCATACCGTGGGCTTCGATGAACTTGCGGCGCGCGCGGCGCAGTATCCGCCTTCGCGCGTGGCGAAGATTTGCGGCATCGACGAGAACGTGGTCGTCGAACTTGCGCGTGCTTTCGGGGCGACGAAGAAGGCGGCAATCCGCCTCAACTATGGGATGCAGCGCGTGCGCGGTGGCGGTAACGCCGTTCGCGCGATCGCTTGTTTGCCGTCGTTGACGGGCGCGTGGCGCGAGCGCGCCGGAGGCCTGCTGCTATCCTCGTCCGGCTGGGCGCCGGTCGACGGCAGTGCACTGGAGCGCCCCGATTTGCTGCCCGGCTGGCCTTCGCAAATTCCGCGCGCGGTCAACATGAACGCGATCGGCGACGCGTTGCTGCATCCGGGCGACGAAACGTTCGGACCGAAGATCGAAGCCCTCATCGTCTACAACTCGAATCCCGTCGCGGTCGCGCCTGACTCGGCGAGAGTCGAGGCCGGCTTCGCGCGCGAGGATCTGTTCACGATCGTGCTCGAACACTTCCAGACAGATACGGCGGACTACGCGGATCTCGTCTTTCCCGCGACGACGCAACTCGAACATCTCGACGTCCACAAATCCTACGGGCACACGCACGTGATGGCGAATCTGCCGGCGATTCCTCCCGTCGGCGAAGCGCGCCCTAACACTGAAATTTTCCGTGGCCTCGCGCGCGCGATGGGTCTCGCCGAGCCGGCGCTTTTCGAGTCCGACGAGCAGATCGCGTCGAAGGCATTCCGCTGGGACGACCGCACGCTCGAAGGTGAGAGCTGGGACACATTGAAGGAGTCCGGCTGGCTGAAGCTCGACCTCGCGGAAGCGCCGCTGGCCGAGGGAGCGTTCCGCACGCCTTCCGGAAAATGCGAGTTCTACAGCGAGCGCCTGAAACGCGAGGGTCTCGATCCGCTGCCGGATTACCTGCCGCCTTACGAATCCGCAGACGGCTCGCCGGAACTCGCTGCCCGCTATCCGCTCGCGATGATCTCTCCGCCCGCGCGCAACTTTCTGAACAGCAGTTTCGTGAACGTCGAAAGCCTCCGGGCGACGGAGCGCGAGCCGTCTCTGGACATTCACCCCGCCGATGCCCAGGCGCGCGCCATCGCCGATGGCGCGCTGGTGCGCATTTTCAACGATCGCGGATCGATGCAGGCGCGCGCGCGCGTGACGGAACGGGCGCGCGAGGGCGTTGTCGTCGGCTTATCGATCTGGTGGAAGAAATTGTCGCCCGATGGCTGCAACGCCAATCAGGTGACGAGTCAGGCGTTGACCGATCTCGGGGGCTCGGCGACGTTTTACGATTGCCTCGTGGAAGTGGAGCCGATGCATTGATGGGTTTTGGAGCAGCAGATTCGAGCGGCTGTGGTGGATGGCGTCTAACCCGATTGTCGGAGGCCGCCCGAAAAGTTAGGATCTCGTTTCCGCACGATCATTCTAAAATCATACAAAGGAGACGCCGATGGAGAAACCCTGGCTGAAGTCTTACCCGGCCGGCGTGCCAGCGGACATCGATGCATCCGCGTATCGATCCGTTTCCGAGCTGCTCGAAGACAGTTTTCGCGCGAATCGCGATCGCCGCGCGTTTGTGTGCATGGGCCAATCGGTCACGTATGCCGAGCTCGACGCGAAGTCGAGAAAGCTGGCCGCGTGGTTTCAGAAGCGCGGCATGAAGCCCGGCGCGCGCGTCGCGCTGATGATGCCGAACGTGCTTCAGTATCCCATCGCGATCGCGGCGGTATTGCGCGCGGGCTACGTCGTCGTCAATGTCAATCCGCTCTACACGCCGCGCGAACTTGAGCATCAGCTCAAAGACTGCGGCGCGGAAGCGATCGTCATTCTGGAGAACTTCGCGGTCACGCTCCAGGCCGTGGCCAAGAACACGGCGATCAAACACGTGGTCGTCGCGGCGATGGGCGACCTCATGGGTTTGAAGGGGCTTCTGGTCAATTTCGTCGTGCGTAGCGTGAAGAAGATGGTGCCCGAGTGGAATGTGCCCGGCAGCATCCGCTTCAACGATGCGCTCAATGAGGGCGGCCGCGTCACGCTCCGGGCGGTCACGCAAAATCCCGACGACGTCGCTTTTCTGCAATACACCGGCGGCACGACGGGCGTCGCGAAAGGCGCCACGCTCACGCATCGCAATGTTATCGCGAACACACTGCAGTCCGAAGTGTGGCTGGACCCGGCCCGCAAGCGTCGTCCGGACATCGACCAGTTCGTCTGCGTGGTCGCGCTGCCGCTTTATCACATCTTCGCGTTGACTGTCTGCGGCATGCTGACGATCCGAACTGGCGGCCTCGGCGTGCTGATACCCAATCCGCGCGACATCGCCGGAACGATCAAGGAGCTGAAGGGCGTTCCGATCAACACGTTCCCGGCGGTCAACACGCTCTATAACGCGTTGTTGAACCACCCAGACTTCGGCAAGCTCGATTTTTCGAAGCTCATCGCGGCGAACGGCGGTGGAATGGCCGTGCAGGAGGCCGTTGCGAAGCGCTGGTTTGCGGCGACCGGCGTGCCGATCGTCGAGGGCTACGGCCTGTCCGAGACCTCGCCGTGCGTGACTTGCAACCCGGTGACCGCGACCGAATACACCGGCACGATCGGCTTGCCGCTTCCGTCGACGGAAATCTCCATTCGCGACGACGACAATAACGAAGTGCCGCTCGGCCAGCCTGGCGAGATCTGCATTCGCGGTCCGCAGGTGATGGCGGGCTATTGGAATCATCCCGAAGAAACGGCGAAGGTGATGACCCGGGACGGCTTCTTCCGCTCGGGCGACGTCGGCGTGATGGACGAGCGCGGCTATGTGAAGATCGTCGATCGCAAGAAAGACATGATTCTCGTCTCCGGCTTCAACGTGTATCCGAACGAAATCGAGGACGTCGTCGCGATGTTGCCCGGCGTGTTCGAAGTCGCAGCCGTGGGCGTGAAAGATCAGGCTTCCGGCGAGGCGGTGAAGCTGTTCATCGTGCGCAAGGACTTGAGCCTGACGGAAGCCGACGTCGTCGCCTACTGCAAGGAGCGGCTCACCGGCTACAAGCGTCCGCGCATGATCGAATTCCGCAACGAGCTGCCAAAGAGCAATGTCGGCAAGATATTGCGGCGCGAATTGCGCGACGGCCGCGCGTAGCGTTCGCATCGTCTGAAGCGAGAAAGCCTTCGTGTCGCGAGACACGGAGGCTTTTTTTGTCGGCGGCACGCGACGCGAGCGCGATTCGATTCCCGCGCAAAGACGAAAAAAAGGCGCCCGAAGGCGCCTTTCAGTGTGTACAGCTTTGTTACGACCTTATTAGAACTTGTGACGGATACCGACAACGGCGGCAACCTGGTTCGACGTCGACGACGGCGACAGGTTGGCGATGTTCGCGACCGCTGATTGGTTCGTCGAGTCCGTGCCGCTGGCGTGCTGATAGATACCATCGATGTATACGTCGGTGCGCTTCGACAGGAAGTAGTCCACGCCGAGCATGCCCTGATGGTACTTGGCGTCGCCCAGGCCGTAGCCTTTCGTGTAGTCATACGCTACGCCCAGCAGCAGCGCCGGGGTCAGCTGATACTTGAAGTTGATTTCGGCATTGTGGAACTTGCCCGTGCCGCCCGTGAAGCCGCCCGTCGGCGTCAGGCCGGTGCCCGGCTCCGAGCCAAGATCCTTGTATTGCGTGTTGCTATACGTTGCGCCGACGGTTGCCGCGCCAAACGTGTAAGCACCGCCCGCCGAGATCACTTGCATCGTCTTCGCCGAAGCGTAGCCGTTGATCACGCGGCTGGCGCCGAAGTTCGAGGTCGAGCCAGGAGTCGTCGTCGCCGTCCTCGAGTTCGCGTTGTTGCCGAAGAACGAGTAGTTCGGGTCCTTGACGTTCAAGTAGCCTGCGCCCAATTGCAACGGACCTTGCGCGTAGCCAA
This sequence comes from Caballeronia glebae, assembly GCF_001545035.1. Lineage (GTDB taxonomy): Bacteria > Pseudomonadota > Gammaproteobacteria > Burkholderiales > Burkholderiaceae > Caballeronia > Caballeronia glebae. The sequence goes on along the minus strand of NZ_FCOJ02000071.1, from coordinate 29,417 downwards.
CGCCAAGCGACCAGATCTGATTGCGGTTGAATTGGCCAGCCTGGCCGCCGAGGCTGTACAAGCCGCCGAAGGTGAAGCCGGCGTAGTTCGCGCTCGTGTACTTGATCGCGTTGTTCACGCGATTCGAGTTGTTCATGTTGTCCAGGTCGCCCGGGTGCGCGCCGAAGGCCGACGCCCACTGGCTCCCAACTTCGAATGCGCCGGTGTAGTCAACCACGGAGTCGTACTGACGACCCAGGGTGACCGTGCCGAATTGTGCCGTCGACAGACCGACATAAGCCTGACGGCCGAACATGTCGCCGCCCTGGCCGAGCGTGCCGTTGAACACGTTGAAGCCGTTTTCCAACACGAAGATGGCCTTCAGACCGCCACCGAGGTCTTCCGTGCCGCGCAGGCCCCAACGGCTACCTTGCAGGTTGCCACTGTTCATCGCGTACAGTTTTTGGCCGTTGCTATTGTTGTTGTAGAGGAAGCCTGCGTCGACGATGCCGTACAGCGTCACGCTGCTCTGCGCATGTGCGGCGCCTGCGAAAACGCCCAATGCAGCGAGAGCGAGAAGCGACTTTTTCATTGAGTGAATCTCCAAGGAGTGTTTGCGACTTTTGGCAAGGTCACTGTTCTTAGCGCCAGTGTGTTGACGGTCCCTGCCTGCTTCTTAAACGAAGGTGACACGTAATGTAACAAAGAGGCTTTAACGGACAAAGGAAAAGGGGCTCCTCCGCCGGACTCATGTGACGTTTACGCAACAGGCGCTAAAATGTTGGTTTAGCAGGATTTTTGCGACCCGTGTTTGCCCTAATTACCAAAACGGGTGCGTCCGAAGGGGCGTTTTGGGCTTGATCGGGCGGGTGAAAAGTGCCGGCGGCGGACCTCTCGGGCATCACAACCGCGACGCATCGGCGAGGCGTTCCACGAACGTTTTCGGAAAAAGGGCCAGCATGCTCCGCGGCCTCTCGAAGCCAGTCCTGGCAAGCCCGCGCGGCCGCGTCGCCAGCCGATGTGCGCTAAAATTCGCGTTTTCCGCCGAGCGCTTGCCGGGCGTCGTTTCGACGTCGGCGAGCTGCGGACCATAAAGAAAGAGGTGACACCATGACGCTCGATGAAGTCATCAGCGAATTCGATCGAGGCCTGCGTTCCATGGCCGGCGTGAGCCGCATGTCGCGGCCGATTCCGGAATCGACGATGCCGCCTTCGGACGCGACCGGCGACGTCCTCTCGGAGGGGGCGCAACTCACGGACAAAGAGCGCGCCCATTCGGCCAGCCTGATGCGCGTGAACCATGTCGGCGAAGTCTGCGCACAGGCGCTTTATCAGGCGCAGAAGCTCGCCACCCGTTCGCCCGAACTCAAGGCGAGCTTCGAGCGAGCCGCGCGCGAAGAGGAAGACCACCTCGCGTGGATGTCGACGCGGCTGAAAGATCTGGAATCGCGGCCGAGCTTGTTGAACCCGTTGTGGTACGCCGGCGCGCTCGCTATCGGCTTCGTCGCGGGCCGCTTCGGCGATCGGGTGAGTCTTGGCTTCATGGCGGAAACCGAGCGCCAGGTCGAGCATCACCTCGACGGACACATGAAGACCTTGCCCGCGAACGATCACGCATCGCGCGCCATCGTCGAGCAAATGCGTCTCGATGAGAGCGCGCACGCCGCTGCCGCAATCGGCGCCGGGGGAAGCGAAGTACCGTTTCCGGTACGCGCTCTGATGCGCGCAGCCTCCAGAGTGATGACTCGCACGGCGTATTACATATAGCGCGCTGAAGCCTCGGTCGGTCGCGCATCGGATCGAATGCGGCATTTAGCGCGGAAACCCACGATCACACCAAAAAGCGGCCGGAAGAACCGTTACATTTCCCTCATTTCGGGTGCTCTTTTCACGTACTACCTTCACATCCCGCACTAGTCCTCTAATTAATAACGGTTTTCTCTTTTCCCGTTACTTCAAGCTCCTGCGCTAAGTCCTTGTTCTAGCGAATAAAAAGCACTCGAAAAAAAGGCACGCGTCTTGACCGAGGATATGCGTTCCTCTAAAGTGGGAGACAGTGTGAGAAAGTGGTGTTTTGTGTGATTCACCACCCATTTTCGATCAAAACTTGAGAGGGACGGACGTCGTGGTGGACGTCCGAAAACGGGGAGAAGGGCGAGTGTTCCAAGGGGCGTCGGCGCTGACCCTCGATGCGAAAGGACGGATGTCGGTTCCGTCGCGCTATCGGGAAGCGCTGCAAGGGCAGGCAGAAGGCCGGGTGACGCTCACGAAGAGCCCGGATGGATGCCTGTTGCTCTTTCCTCGCCCGGAGTGGGAAGTCTTTCGCACCAAAGTCGCCGCGCTTCCGATGGAAGCCATGTGGTGGCGGCGCATCTTTCTCGGTAATGCAATGGACGTCGAACTCGACGGTAACGGGCGCGTGCTGGTCTCGCCCGAGCTGCGCGCTGCCGCGTCGCTGGAAAAAGAGGTGACGCTGCTCGGCATGGGTGCGCACTTCGAGTTGTGGGACTCGCAGACTTACGCGGCGAAGGAAGCCGCGGCCATGGCGCAGGGCATGCCCGAAGCGCTGAAGAACTTCACTTTCTGACGCGGCGCTAAACAACATGGCTCCTGCGATGGGAAATGAACTGCAGCATCGCACGGTGCTGCTGAAGGAAGCGGTAGACGGACTGATCACCCGCGCGGACGGCATCTATATAGATGGCACGTTCGGGCGCGGCGGTCATAGCCGGGCGATTTTACAGCGACTGGGTGAGGCGGGGCGACTGATCGCCTTCGACAAGGATCCTCTCGCAATCGCCACGGCGCAACAGATTCAAGACTCGCGCTTTTCGATCGTGCATGACAGCTTCGCGGCGTTGCGCGACGCAGCGAACGAGCGTGGGGTGCAGCGGGCGTCGGGCGTGTTGCTGGATCTTGGCGTGTCGTCGCCGCAGGTGGACGACCCGGAGCGCGGCTTCAGCTTCCGCGCAGAAGGTCCGCTCGACATGAGGATGGATCCGACTCGCGGCGAGTCGGCGGCAGAGTGGCTCGCGCGCGCCACGGTGCAGGAAATCACGGAGGTCATTAGAGATTATGGGGAAGAACGGTTTGCTTTTCAGATTGCAAAGGCGCTTGTTGCTCGCCGGGCAGAGTCCGACCGTCTTGGGCCTCTCGACAGCACGCGCCAGCTTGCCGAAATCGTGGGTCACGTCGTCAAAACCCGTGAAAAGGGCAAGGACCCGGCAACTCGCACCTTTCAGGCTATACGGATTCACGTCAATCAAGAGCTTGCGGAGCTGCAAGTAGTACTCGAATCGGCATTGGCATTATTGGAGCAAGGGGGGCGGCTGGTCGTGATCAGCTTTCATTCACTCGAAGACCGGATCGTCAAGCGGTTCATGCAGGCGCACGCGAGCGCGCCGGCAGTGGACCGTCGTTTGCCGATCCGCGCGGTCGATCTTCCCAGCCCGCCGATGCGGGTGGTCGGCCGCGTGTTTCCGAGTGATGCCGAAGTCGCCGACAACCCTCGCGCCCGGTCCGCGGTGATGCGTATCGCCGAGCGAATCGCGCCATGAATCGCCTCAATATCTTCCTGCTCATCATCGTGCTCGGTTGCGCGCTGTCGGTCGTCAGCGCCACCAATCAGCAGCGGGAGATTTTCATCGACTTGCAACGGGCGCAATCGCAGGAGCGCCAGCTGCAACAGGATAACGCGCAGTTGCAGTACCAGCAGAGCGCATTGTCCAAGACATCGCGCATCGAGCAGTTGGCCACCAACTCACTAAAAATGCAGCCCGTGACGACCGGCCGAACGCAATATCTCACCTATGACACGGCGACCAGCAAGGCCGCCGACGCGCCCATGCCGCCGCCGCTGCCGGCGTCGGCGGCGCCTGCACGCGGAGCCAGGCGATGAAAAAGTCCGCGAAGCAGAAAGACATCGCTCACACGCCGAACGCGCTTCTCGCCGTGCGCCTGCCGATGTGGCGTTCGAAGTTCGTCGTGTTTCTGCTCTTCATGGCGTTCGTCGCGCTCGCCGCACGCGCGTTCTGGATTCAGGGCCCGGGCAACGCCTTCTTCAAGAAGCAGGGCGAGAGCCGCTATCAGCGCACGCTCGAAATGCCGGCGACGCGTGGCCAGATTCACGACCGTAACGGTCTCGTGCTTGCAACGAGTCTGCCGGTGAAGGCCATCTGGGCAATCCCCGAAGCCGTGCCGAACGATCTCGGCGCGGAAAAATTCGCGCAGTTGTCCAAACTCCTCGGAATGCCGGAGAAAGAGCTTCGCGCGAAGCTCTCGATGGACAAGACCTTCGTCTACGTGAAGCGTCAGGTGCCGCTCGAAGTCGCGCAAAAGGTCGCCGCGCTCGACGTTCCGGGCATTTATTCACGTGGCGAATACAAGCGCTTTTATCCCGAAGGCGAGATCACGGCGCACCTGATCGGCTTTACTAATATTGAAGACAAGGGACAGGAAGGCGTCGAACTCGGCGACCAGAACGTCCTCGCCGGCACGCCGGGCATGCGTCGCGTCATCAAGGACCGCATGGGCCATATCGTCGAGGACGTCGATGAGCAGGTCGTGCCGCACAATGGTACGGACGTCGAACTCTCGATCGACAGCAAGATTCAGTACATCGCGTACACGAACCTGAAGGCCGCCGTCGAGAAAGCGAAAGCGAAGGCCGGCGCGGCAATGGTGATCGACGTGAAGACGGGCGAAGTGCTCGCGCTCGTCAACTATCCCACGTACAACCCGAACGACCGTTCGCGCATGACCGGCGAGCAGTTGCGCAATCGCATTCTCACGGACACATTCGAGCCGGGCTCGATCATGAAGCCGTTCACCGTTTCGCTCGCGCTCGATCTGCATCGGGTGACGCCGAACACGCTCGTGGAAACGGGCGGCGGTGTGTTCGTCCTGGATGGCGCGCGCATCACGGACGATTCCGGTTTCGGCACGCTCACCGTCGGCGGCGTTATTCAGAAGTCGAGCAATATCGGCGCGACCAAAATTGCGATGCAATTGCGTCCGGAAGAGATGTGGAACATGTACACGAGCATCGGGCTCGGCCAGGCGCCGAAAGTCGGCTTTCCGGGGGCCGTGACCGGGCGTCTGCGGCCGTGGAAGAGCTGGCGGCGCATCGAGCAGGCGACCATGTCATACGGCTATGGTCTGTCCGTGTCGCTGTTCCAGTTAGGGCGCGCGTACACGGCCATTGCGAACGACGGCAAGATCCTGCCGGTCTCCATTTTTCATACGTCCGGCGATCAACCGCCGATCAGCCAGCAAGTGTTCTCGCCGACCACCGCGCGTGAAGTGCGCGCAATGCTCGAAACGGTCGTGGCGAAGGGCGGCACGTCGCCGGATGCGGCGGTGCCGGGCTATCGCGTGGGCGGCAAGTCGGGCACGGCGTACAAGCATGGCGGCCACGGCTACGACCATTCGAAGTACCGTGCGTCGTTCGTCGGCATGGCGCCGATGCCGAATCCGCGCATCGTCGTGGCGGTGTCGGTGGATGAACCGACGGTCGGCAGCCACTTCGGCGGTCAGGTGTCGGGTCCGGTGTTCTCAGGCATCGTCGGCGATACCTTGCGCGCGCTCAATGTGCCGCCCGACATGCCGGTGAAACAAATGGTCGTGACGGACGATTCGAACTCCGCCACGCAACCGGCCGCCCAGCAGCCGGCGAACACGAACAACGCGAATACCGCGAAGAAATTTGCGGTGTCGAGTAATACCAAGACGCACCCGGGAGTCGTGCGATGAGCGCGCAAGCCCGACAGAGCAAGATGCAAAAGGACGTATCACAAGCCGTTCAATGGTTGCGCGCCCACGCGCAGGCCGAGGCGCAACTGCACGCCGATACACGCTCGCTCAAAAGCGGCGACGTGTTTCTCGCCTATGCGGTCGAAGGCGCGGACAACCGTCCGTATCTCGACGCCGCGCTCGCCGCGGGCGCGGCCGCGGCGCTCTATCAGCCGGAGAATTTCGCGGGCAAGCCGGACGCGTCGAAGGCGCTCGCCGTGAAAGCGTTGAACGAACTCGCTGGCCCGATCGCGTCCGCGTGGTATGGCGAGCCGACCGCGTCGATGCTCACCGTCGGCGTAACGGGCACGAACGGCAAGACCTCGTGCAGCCAGTGGATCGCAACGGCGCTCTCCGCGCTCGGCCGTCCGTGCGCGATCGTCGGCACGCTCGGCATCGGCATGCCGGGCAAGCTCGTGCATAGCGGTTTCACCACGCCCGATGCGCCGCAGTTGCAGCGCAGTCTCGCGCAACTCAAGCGCCAGGGCGCGGAAGGCGTCGCGATGGAAGTGTCGTCGCATGCGCTGCATCAGGGGCGCGTGAATGGCGTCGATTTCGACATCGCCATCTTCACGAATCTCACGCAGGATCATCTCGATTACCACCGCACTTTCGACGCGTATGAAGCGGCGAAAGCGCGCCTGTTCGACTGGCCTTCGCTCAAGACGGCGATCGTCAATCGCGACGACGCGGCCGGTCAGCGTCTGATCGAGTCGCTGCGCGGCAAGGTGCGCACGATTGCCTACGGCGTCGAAATGCCCGCCGGTGCCGCGCCGCGCGTGGACGCGCTGCTGCTCGCGACCCAGGTTCGCGCAACGGCCACCGGCACCGCGTTTCATTTGTCGTCGGACTGGGGCGAAGCCGATGTCGAAGTCGGCACGCTCGGCACGTTCAACGTGAGCAATCTGCTGTCGGTGCTCGGCGTGCTGCTCGAAGTCGGCGTGCCGTTCAATGCCGCCATCACGCGCATCGAAAAACTCGAATCGGTCAACGGCCGCATGGAGCGGCTCGGCGGACGCGTGGCGAGCGACGAGCCGCTCGTCGTAATCGATTACGCGCATACGCCCGATGCACTCGACAAGACGCTCACCGCGCTGCGCCCGATCGCGCAGGCGCGTGGCGGCGAGCTCGTCTGCATGTTCGGCTGCGGCGGCGACCGCGACGCCACCAAGCGTCCGCTGATGGGCGAAATCGCCGAACGTCTCGCGGATCAGGTCGTCATCACGAGCGACAACCCGCGCAGCGAAGATCCCGTCTCGATCATCGGTCAGATCGCCGCCGGCATGACCGACGCCGCGAAGGCGCGCCGTGTCGAAGACCGCGCGAGCGCAATCCTTCAGGCGATCCGTTCCGCGGCGCGCGAGGACGTCGTCCTGCTCGCCGGAAAGGGACACGAAGCCACGCAGGAAATCATGGGCAAGAAGCGCGCTTTCTCCGATCAGGATCACGCGCGCCTCGCGCTTGCCGCACGCGCCACGCAACAACGCGGAGGTGGCGAATGACGATGTTCACCCTGCGCGAAGCCGCCGCGACCATTCCCGGCGCCGTTTTGAAGGGCGATGCGGATATCGGCATCGAGCGCGTCGTCACGGACAGCCGCGGTATTCAGGCCGGCGACCTGTTCGTCGCGGTGAAGGGCGATCGCTTCGACGCGCATGATTTCCTCGATCAAGTGGCGAAGAGCGGCGCGGCTGCGGCGCTCGTGTCACGCGAGCCGAGCAACGCCGATGCCTGGCCACTTCCTGTCATCAAGGTAAAGGACACGCGCGCGGCGCTCGGTGCGTTGGCGCACGGCTGGCGCAAGCGCTTCACGATGCCGCTTGTCGCGGTCACGGGCAGCAATGGCAAGACGACGGTCAAGGAGATGATCGCGTCGATCTTCGCGGCTGCGGTGGGCGTCGAAGCGCGGCTTGCGACGGCGGGCAACTTCAACAACGACATCGGCTTGCCGCTCACGCTGTTCCGCTTGAACGCGTTGCACAAGCTCGCGGTCGTCGAGCTCGGCATGAATCATCCGGGCGAAACGTCCGTGCTCGGCAAGATCGCCGCGCCCGATGTCGCCGTCGTCAACAACGCGCAGCGCGAGCATCAGGAATTCATGGCGACGGTCGAGGCGGTTGCGCTCGAACACGCCTCGGTCATACATGCGCTGGGCGTTGCGGGCACCGCCGTGTTTCCCGCTGACGACCAGTACGCCGTCTTCTGGCGCACGGCCGCGACCGACAACGCGATCATCGACTTTGCGCTCACCGGCGATGCATCGAAGGCTGCCGTCACCGGCACGCTCGAAGGCACGACGGTGCATCTGCGCACGCCTCAGGGCGCGCTGGATATCGCGCTGAACGTGCTCGGCGAACACAACGCGCGCAACGCGCTGGCGGCGACCGCGGCTGCGCTTGCCGCCGGCGTTTCGCTCGATGCGATCAAGCGCGGACTCGAAGCATTCCAGCCCGTGAAAGGCCGTTTGCAAGTGAAGCGCGCGATGCTCGGCGCGCTCGCCGGCGCGACCGTTATTGACGACACGTACAACTCGAATCCCGATTCGATGCGCGCCGCAATCGACGTGCTCGCATCGCAGGCAACGCCGCGCGTGCTCGTGATGGGCGACATGGGCGAAGTCGGAGAAGAAGGTCCGGCGTTTCATCGCGAAGTCGGCGCGTATGCGGCCGAGCGCGGCATCGATGCGCTTTTCGCGCTCGGCGCCGCGAGCGTCGATTCCGTGAACGCATTCAACGCGGCGGCATCGAAGCAATCCGCGAAGCATTTCGCCGACGTTGGCGAACTGCTCGCAGCACTCGAACACGCAGGCTATGGCATCGAGGCCACGTATCTCGCGAAAGGCTCGCGCTTCATGAAGATGGAGCGCGTGGTGGATGCCTTGACGAGCCCACAACAACCCGCGGCGGGCAGTACGCCCGCCGCCCATTGATTCACTGAAAGAGAAGGACCAGTATGCTACTCGCACTCGCGCAATGGCTTCAGAATGACGCCAGCTTCATGCGCGTGTTCACCTACATTACGTTCCGCGCCGTGGGCGCCACGGCGACGGCGCTATTGATCGGTCTCGTCTGCGGCCCGTGGGTCATCCGCAAGCTGACCGCGCTCAAGGTCGGTCAGGCCGTGCGCAAGGACGGCCCGCAGACGCATCTCGTCAAATCCGGCACGCCGACGATGGGCGGCGTGCTGATCCTCATGGGCATCGCCGTGTCCACGTTGCTGTGGGCGGATCTCACGAACCGCTTCGTGTGGATCGTGATGCTCGTCACGTTCGGCTTCGGCGTGATCGGCTGGGTGGACGACTATCGCAAGGTCGTACATAAGGACCCGCGCGGCATGTCCTCGCGCGAGAAGTATTTCTGGCAATCGGTAATCGGCCTGTTCGCGGCCGTTTATCTCGCGTTCAGCGTGTCCGAAGCCAGCAACACGCGCGTCTTCGATCTCTTCATGGCGTGGGTGCGCAGCGGCCTCTCGATGGGCCTGCCCGCGCGCGCCGACCTGATGCTGCCGTTCCTCAAGTCGATCACTTACCCGCTCGGCGTGTGGGGCTTCATCGCGATGACGTACTTCGTGATCGTCGGTTCGAGCAACGCGGTGAATCTCACCGATGGCCTCGACGGTCTCGTCATCATGCCCGTCGTGCTCGTGGGCGCATCGCTCGGCGCGTTCGCCTATGTGATGGGTTCGTCGGTGTATTCGAAATACCTGTTGTTCCCGCACATTGCCGGCGCGGGCGAACTCCTGATTTTCTGTTCCGCGATGGGCGGCGCCGGTCTCGCCTTTCTTTGGTACAACACGCACCCCGCGCAGGTCTTCATGGGCGATGTCGGCGCGCTCGCGCTCGGCGGCGCGCTCGGCACGATCGCGGTGATCGTCCGTCAGGAAGTGGTGCTGTTCATCATGGGCGGCGTGTTCGTCGCGGAAACGCTCTCCGTGATGCTGCAGGTTTTCTGGTTCAAGTTCACGAAGCGCCGCTATGGCGAGGGCCGGCGCTTCTTCAAGATGGCGCCGCTGCATCACCACTACGAGCTGTCCGGCTGGACCGAGACGCAAGTCGTAGTGCGCTTCTGGATCATCACGTTGATGCTGTGCCTGTTCGGTTTGTCGACGCTCAAATTGCGTTGATTCTGTGCGTCTGCTCTGCAGTCTTTTAGGTTTTCGGGAAAGGTAAAGCGATGTTCGGCGAGAAGTTTGTCGGTCGGCAAAGTCCGATGGTGCTCGTGCTGGGACTGGGTGAATCCGGTCTGGCTATGGCGCGCTGGTGCGCCAGGCACGGTTGCCGCCTGCGGATCGCCGATACGCGCTGGGTGGCGCCTGCCGTGCCGCCGAATCTCTCCGAACTCGCGATCCACGAGATCGATGCGGATTTCGTCGGCGGCGCGTTCACGCCCGCATTGCTCGATGGCGGTATCGAACTCGTCGCGATCAGCCCGGGGCTTTCGCCGCTCGCGGACGACCTCGCGCCCCTGATCGCGGCAGCGAAGGAACGCGGCATTCCGGTCTGGGGCGAGCTCGAATTGTTCGCGCAGGCGCTCGCCGGACTCGGCGTGAACGGCTACGCGCCGAAAGTCATCGCGATCACGGGCACGAACGGCAAGACCACGACGACCGCGCTCACCGGCCTCTTGTGCCAGCGCGCCGGCAAGACGGTCGCGGTCGCGGGCAACATCAGCCCGGCGATGCTCGACAAGCTGACCGAAGCCATCGACCAGACCGCGCTGCCCGATATCTGGGTGCTCGAACTGTCGAGTTTTCAGCTCGAAACCGCGCACACGTTCGCGCCGGACGCCGCCGCGGTGCTCAACATCACGCAGGATCATCTCGACTGGCACGGCGGGCTGGATGCCTACGCCGCCGCGAAAGGCCGCATCTTCGGCCCGCGCACGAAGCGCGTGCTGAATCGCAACGACGCCCGCACGATGGCGCTCGCGAAGAACATCGCGCAGGACCGTGTCGTGAGCTTCGGACTCGATGAGCCGTCGTTCGTCGGCGATTACGGTTTGTTGCGCGATAACGGCATGCAGTGGCTGGTCGTCGGCATCGATCAGGACGCCTCCGAAGCGCCCGTGACTTCGCGTCGCCGCAAGAAGGACGAGACCGAGCCGAACCTCGTTTCCAAGCGTCTGATGCCCGTCGACGCGTTGCGCATCCGCGGTCTGCACAACGCGGCGAACGCGCTCGCCGCGCTGGCTCTGGCGCGCGCGATCGATCTGCCGCTCGCGGCGCTGCTGCACGGCTTGCGCGAGTATCGCGGGGAGCCGCATCGCGTCGAAGTGATCGCGCAAATCGATGGCGTCGATTATGTCGATGACAGCAAGGGCACCAATGTCGGCGCGACGGTCGCCGCGCTCGACGGCCTGGCGCAGCGCATCGTGCTGATCGCCGGCGGCGACGGCAAGGGCCAGGATTTTTCGCCGCTCGAAGCGCCGGTCGCACGCTGGGCGCGCGCGGTGATGCTGATCGGCCGCGACGCGCCGCGCATTCGCGAGACGCTGGCCGCGACGGGCGTCGCGCTCGAAGACCACGCGACGCTCGAAGCCGCGACGAACGCTGCGGCACGCATCGCGGAAGCCGGCGACGCCGTGCTGCTCTCGCCCGCGTGCGCGAGCCTCGACATGTTCAAGAACTACGCACATCGCGCGGACGTGTTTCGTGGCGCGGTCGAAGAGATCGCCGCCGCGCGGGGAGTGATGCTATGAGCTGGTCGGAACGCTTCGGATCGAAACTCACCGGACAGCGCAACGCCATGCCGGGCGACTCGCTCGCGGGCCGCTCGGATTCCGGCCCGCGTGGCAGCGGCATTTCGAGCGCAGTCAACGCCGTGCGCCCCGCGCGCTCGCGCATGCTCGACTACGACTATTCGCTGTTGTGGGTGATGATCGCGCTGCTCGGCCTGGGCATCGTGATGGTGTACTCGGCGTCGATCGCAATGCCCGATTCGCCCAAATACGCGAGCTATCGCGATTATCACTTCCTCGTGCGTCATCTGATCTCGGTCGCGACGGCGCTCGTCGGCGCGACCATCGCGTTCAAGATTCCGATCAAGACGTGGGAAAAGTACGCGCCGAAGTTCTTTCTCATCGCGCTCCTGTTGCTGATCATCGTGCTGATTCCGCACATCGGCAAAGGTGTGAACGGCGCGCGCCGCTGGATTCCGCTCGGCATCACGAACATGCAGCCGTCGGAAATCATGAAGCTCGCGGTGACCATCTACGCCGCGAACTACACGGTGCGCAAGCAGGAGTTCATGCACAGCTTCGGCAAGGGCTTTTTGCCGATGGCGGTCGCGGTCGGCGCGGTCGGCGCGCTGTTGCTGCTCGAACCCGACATGGGCGCGTTCATGGTGATCGCCGCGATCGCGATGGGCGTGCTGTTCCTCGGCGGCGTCAACGGCAAGCTGTTCGGCGGGCTCGTGCTGACGGCGGTCGGCACGTTCACGATGCTCGTGTGGCTGTCGCCGTGGCGTCGCGAGCGGATTTTCGCTTATCTCGATCCGTGGGACGACCGTTACGCGCAGGGCAAGGCGTATCAACTGACGCACTCGCTGATCGCATTCGGACGCGGCGAGTGGTTCGGCGTGGGCCTGGGCGGCAGCGTCGAGAAGCTCAACTATCTGCCGGAAGCGCATACCGACTTCATTCTTGCGGTGATCGGCGAGGAACTCGGTTTCATCGGCGTGATCGTCGTGATCCTGCTGTTCTACTGGATCGTGCGTCGCGCGTTCGAGATCGGCCGTCAGGCGCTCGCGCTCGATCGCACGTTCGCCGGTCTGATGGCGAAGGGCGTCGGCATCTGGTTCGGCGCGCAGACGTTCATCAACATGGGCGTGAATCTCGGTCTTCTGCCGACCAAAGGCCTCACGCTGCCGCTCGTTTCCTACGGCGGCTCGGGCATCTTGCTGAACTGCGTGGCGCTGGCTGTTTTGCTGCGCGTGGATTACGAGAACCGGGTTCTCATGCGCGGAGGAAAAGTATGACCGCGCAACGCGACCGCACCTTGATGGTGATGGCGGGCGGCACCGGGGGCCACGTGTTCCCGGGGCTCGCGGTCGCGCACTGGATGCAGGCGCACGGCTGGCGCGTGGTGTGGCTCGGCAACGCAAGCGGCATGGAAGCGACGCTCGTGCCGAAGCACGGCATTCCGATGGAATACGTGCGCTTCGGCGGCGTGCGCGGCAAGGGCATCAAGACGAAGCTGATGTTGCCCGTGAATCTGCTGCGCGCGTGTTCGCAGAGCCTCGCCGCGTTGCGTCGCGTGAAGCCGGACGTCGTGCTCGGCATGGGCGGCTACATCACCTTTCCGGCGGGCATCATGACGAAGCTCGCGGGCTGCCCGCTCGTGCTGCACGAACAGAATTCCATCGCGGGACTCGCGAACAAGGTGCTCGCGCATCTCGCGAAGCGTGTGCTCGTCGCGTTTCCCAATGCTCTGCCGAATGCGGAATGGACCGGCAATCCGATCCGTGCGGAACTAACGAGCGCATTGCCACCCAAAGAACGCTACGCCGCGCGTTCGGGACGCCTGAACGTGCTCGTGGTCGGAGGCAGTCTTGGTGCCGCCGCACTCAACGAAACCGTGCCGAAAGCGCTCGCGATGCTTGCTTCCGGCGAGCGTCCGCGCATCGTGCATCAGGCGGGCGCGAAGCATATCGAAGCACTGGAAGCGAACTACGCGGCTGCGGGTCTCACGCGCGGAGAAGACCTGCAACTCGTGCCGTTCATCGAAGACATGGCGAGCGCGTACGCATCGGCGGACCTCGTCATCTGCCGGTCGGGCGCGATGACGGTCTCCGAGATCGCGGCGGTCGGCGTGGCGGCGCTTTTCGTGCCGTTCCCGTTCGCCGTCGACGATCACCAGACGACCAACGGCGCGTTCCTCGCGAAGAACGGCGCGGCTGAATTGATACAACAACGCGATTTGTCGGCGCAGAAACTCGCCGACTGGTTACGCGCGCAGTCGCGCGCGTCGCTCGCGGACATGGCCGAGCGCTCGCGCGCACTCGCGAAACCGGACGCGACCGAGAAGGTCGCGAGCATATGCGCCGACGTGGCCGGCGCGCGTGCGAGCGCGCAAGCTCGGGAGGCACATTAAATGAAACATATCGTCAAGCACATTCATTTCGTCGGGATCGGCGGCGCGGGCATGAGCGGCATCGCCGAAGTGCTGCTCAATCTCGGCTATCACGTGAGCGGCTCGGATCTCTCCAACGGCGCGGTCACCGAGCGGCTGCGCGCACTCGGCGCGCGGGTCGAGATCGGTCATCACGAACAGAACATCGAAGGCGCGAATGCGGTCGTCGTCTCGACTGCCGTGCGTTCGAACAATCCGGAAGTGCTCGCCGCGCGCCATCGTCGCGTGCCGATCGTGCCGCGCGCCGTGATGCTCGCGGAACTCATGCGCCTGAAGCAGGGCATCGCGATCGCCGGCACGCACGGCAAGACCACGACGACTTCGCTCGTCGCGAGCGTGCTTGCGGCGGGCGGGCTCGATCCGACCTTCGTGATCGGCGGGCGCCTCAACAGCGCGGGCGCGAACGCGCGTCTCGGCACGGGCGATTTCATCGTCGCGGAAGCCGACGAGTCCGATGCGTCGTTCCTCAACCTGTTCCCGGTGATCGAAGTCATCACGAACATCGACGCCGATCACATGGACACCTACGGCCACGACTTCGCGCGGCTGAAACAGGCGTTCATCGAGTTCACGCACCGATTGCCGTTCTACGGCATCGCGGTGCTGTGCGTCGACGATCCGAACGTGCGCGAGATTCTGCCGTTCGTGTCGAAGCCGATCATCCGCTATGGCCTCGGCGCGGAAGCGCAGGTGCGCGCGGTGAACGTCGAGCCGAGGAGCGGGCGCATGCACTTCACGACGCTGCGCGAGGACGCGCCGCCGCTCGACATCGTGCTGAACTTGCCGGGCACGCACAACGTGCAGAACGCGCTCGCCGCGATCGCGATTGCGACTGAACTTGAAGTCGCGGATGCCGATATCCAGCGTGCGCTCGCCGAATTCAACGGTGTGGGCCGGCGTTTCCAGCGTTACGGCGAAGTGAGCACGAGCAACGGCGAAGGCGCGTACACGCTGATCGACGACTACGGGCATCACCCGGTCGAAATGGCCGCGACGGTTGCGGCGGCGCGCGGCGCCTTTCCCGGCCGGCGTCTCGTGCTTGCGTTTCAGCCGCATCGCTATACGCGCACGCGCGATTGCTTCGAAGATTTCGTGCGAGTGCTGTCGACGGTCGACGCCCTCGTGCTCACCGATGTCTACGCGGCAGGCGAAGCGCCCATCGTGGCCGCCGACGGCCGCGCGCTGGCGCGTGCGATTCGCGTCGCGGGCAAGGTCGAGCCGGTGTTCGTCGAGACGATCGACGAAGTGCCCGACGCGGTGACGACCATCGCGCGCAACGGCGACGTGGTGATCGCGATGGGCGCGGGTTCCATCGGCGGCGTGTGCGGAAAGCTGGTCAACGTGGCGAACGGCCAGAACTGAAATGACAGACGTAACGAGTAATCAAGTGAATCAAATCGATCCGAAGGTCTTCGGCAAAGTCGCGGTGCTGCTCGGTGGAAATTCCGCCGAACGCGAGGTTTCGCTCAACTCCGGGCGTCTCGTGCTCGAAGGCCTGCGCGACGCGGGAATCGACGCGCATCCGTTCGATCCGGCGCGACATCCGCTTTCGGATCTGAAGGCGCAGGGCTTCGTGCGCGCGTTCATCGCGCTGCATGGCGGTTACGGCGAGAACGGGCAACTGCAAGGCGCGCTCGACTTCTACGGCATCCGTTACACGGGCAGCGGCGTGCTCGGTTCGGCGCTCGGCATGGACAAGCTGCGCACGAAACTCGTGTGGCAGCAAACCGGCATTCCAACGCCGCCGTTCGAAACCGTCTTTCGCGGCGAAGACTACGCGGCGCGCGCGCAGGACATCGTCGCGAAGCTCGGGCTGCCGCTCTTCGTGAAGCCGGCGAGCGAAGGATCGAGCGTCGCCGTCATCAAGGTGAAGAGCGCGGAAACGCTCGTGCCCGCGCTCGAAGAAGCGGCGCATTACGACAAGATCGTGATCGTCGAGAAGAGCATCGAGGGCGGCGGCGAATTCACCTGCTGCATCGCGGGCGATCTCGACTTGCCGGTCATCAAGATCGTGCCGGCGGGCGAGTTTTACGACTACCACGCGAAGTACGTCGCCGACGACACGCAGTATCTGATTCCGTGCGGCCTGACCGAAGCCGAAGAAACGCGCATGAAGCAGTTGACCAAGCGCTCGTTCGAGATTCTCGGCTGCACCGACTGGGGCCGCGCCGACTTCATGCTTGACTCGGACGGCAACCCGTACTTCCTCGAAGTGAACACGGCGCCCGGCATGACGGACCACTCGCTGCCGCCGAAGGCCGCGCGCGCGGTCGGCATCAGCTACAAGGATCTCGTCGTGAAGGTGCTGTCGCTCACGCTGAAGAATTAGGTCGATCACACACAGGACACGAAATAAGCGAAACCATGTGGAACAACGTTCGCCAACTCAACCTCGCCGCCAATGCGCTGCACGTCGTGCTCGTGCTGCTGCTTCTGGCCGCCGCGGGGTACTGGGCGATCCAGCGTCCCGAGTTTCGCCTGCGCGAAATTCAGATCGATGGAGACACGACGCACGTCAGTTCGCCGGTCGTGCGGGCGAGCGTGGTCGGTCGTTTGAAGGGCAATTACTTCACCGTCGATCTGGATGCGGCGCGCGCGGCGTTCGAGCAGGTGCCGTGGGTGCGCCACGCGAGCGTGCGGCGCGTGTGGCCGAACGCGCTCGCGGTGACGCTGGAGGAATTCAAGCCGCTCGGCACGTGGGGCAACGATCAACTGGTGAGCGTCGACGGCGATCTCTTCACCGCGAACCAGGGCGAGCTCGACGATGACCTTCCCGCGTTCGATGGTCCCGAGGGCACGGCGAAGGAAGTGGTCGCGCGGTATCACGATTTTCAAAAGTGGTTCGCGCCGATCGACGCGAAGCCCGAAGAAGTCACGCTGTCGCCGCGCTTCGCGTGGACAGTCAAGCTTTCGAACGGCACGCAAGTCGAACTCGGCCGCGAGCGTAACCAGGACACGCTGAACGACCGTTGCAAGCGTTTCGTCGCGTCGTGGTCGTCCGTCACGGGGCGTTGGGGGAAGGACATTGAATATGCGGATTTGCGGTACCCGAACGGCTTTGCCATACGAGCCGCGAACATGCGCTTCATCAACGATACCGACAAGGCCAAGAAGTAAGCAGACATCACGGGCAATGAGCACGCTATGAGCAAAGACTACAAAGACCTGCTGGTTTCCCTCGACATCGGAACGTCGAAGGTGGTCGCGATCGTCGCCGAACTTAAGGGCGAAGGCCACTACGAGGTGATCGGACTCGGTCAGAGCGACTCGAAGGGGTTGAAGAAGGGCGTCGTGGTCAATATCGAGGCCACGGTGCAATCCATCCAGCGCGCGCTCGAAGAAGCCGAACTGATGGCGGATTGCAAGATCACGAACGTATTCACCGGAATTGCGGGCAGCCATATCCGCAGCTTCAATTCGAGCGGCATGGTCGCGATCAAGGACAAGGAAGTCACGCAGACGGACGTCGCGCGCGTGATCGAGACGGCCAAGGCGATCAACATTCCGACCGATCAGCAGGTGCTGCACATCCTGACGCAGGAATTCATCATCGACGGGCAGGAAGATGTGCGCGAGCCGATCGGCATGAGCGGCATCCGCCTCGAAGTGAAGGTGCACATCGTGACGGGCGCGGTGAGCGCGGCACAGAACATCGTGAAGTGCGTGCGCCGTTGCGGGCTCGAAGTGAACGACCTCATTTTGCAACCGCTCGCCTCGTCGCTGGCGGTGCTGACCGAGGACGAGAAGGAGCTGGGCGTGGTGCTTGTCGATATCGGCGGCGGCACGACGGACATCGCCATCTTCAGCGAAGGCGCGATCCGTCACACGGCCGTGATCCCGATCGCGGGCGATCAGATCACGAGCGACGTCGCGATGGCGCTGCGCACGCCGACGCCCGACGCGGAAGACATCAAGGTGAGCTACGGCATCGCGAAGCAGGCGCTCGCCGATCCGGACGAAATGATCGAAGTGCCGGGTCTCGGCGAACGCGGTCCGCGCACGCTGTCGCGGCAGGCGCTGGCGGCGGTGGTCGAGCCGCGTGTCGAAGAGTTGTTCTCGCTGGTGCAGCAGGTCGTGCGCGAGTCGGGTTATGAAGAATTGCTGTCGAGCGGCGTCGTGCTGACCGGCGGCGCGGCGATGATGCCCGGCATGGTCGAGCTCGGTGAAGACATCTTCCTGAAGCCGGTGCGCATCGGCGTGCCGGAATACGCGGGCGGTCTCGCCGATGTCGTGCGCAATCCGCGCTACTCGACCGCAATGGGCCTGCTCGCCGAAGGACGCTCGCAACGCATGCGCGGCCGCAAGGTCGCGGTGCAGAGCGGCTCGATGGGACAAGTGTTCTCGCGGATGAAGGACTGGTTCCTCGGGAACTTTTAAGCAACAAGCAACAAAAAGAATACGCGCTGGTACCGGCGGCTGGTGCGCGACGAGGGGTTGCCCGATCTCTCGCCGAATAACGCCGATTTTCATTCTTGACGGAGGCAACATGGATTTCGAAATGCTGGAAACGGAAACCAACGGGACGATTATTAAGGTCGTGGGCGTTGGTGGTGCTGGCGGCAACGCGGTTCAGCACATGATCAACCGCGGCGTGCAGGGCGTCGACTTCATCGTGATGAACACGGACGCGCAAGCGCTCGCTCGTTCGCGTGCGTCGGCGGTGCTGCAACTGGGTATGTCGGGTCTCGGCGCGGGCGCGAAACCGGAAAAGGGCAAGGAAGCGGCGGAAGACGCGCGCGAGCGTATCGCCGATGCGCTGCGCGGCGCGCACATGGTGTTCATCACCGCGGGCATGGGCGGCGGCACGGGCACGGGCGCGGCGCCGGTGGTCGCGCAGATCGCCAAGGAAATGGGCATTCTCACCGTTGGCGTCGTGAGCAAGCCGTTCGAGTTCGAAGGCGGCCGCCGCATGCGCGTCGCGGAAGCCGGCTCGCAGCAACTGGAGGATCACGTCGACTCGCTGATCGTCGTGCTCAACGACAAGCTGTTCGAGGTGATGGGCGATGACGCCGAGATGGACAAGTGCTTCCAGTGCGCGGACGACGTGCTGAACAACGCTGTCGCAGGTATCGCCGAAATAATCAATGTCGATGGCCTCGTGAACGTCGACTTCGAAGACGTGAAGACGGTGATGGGCGAGCAAGGCAAGGCGATGATGGGCACGGCGACTGTCGCCGGCGTCGATCGCGCGCGTCTCGCCGCGGAACAGGCTGTCGCGAGCCCGCTCCTGGAAGGCGTAGATTTGTCGGGTGCGCGTGGCGTGCTGGTGAACATCACGTCGAGCCGTTCGCTGCGTCTGTCGGAAACGCGCGAAGTCATGAACACGATCAAGTCCTACGCGGCTGACGATGCAACGGTGATCTTCGGCGCGGTGTACGACGACGCGATGGGCGACGCACTGCGCGTGACGGTGGTGGCAACGGGTCTGGGCCGCGCGGCGAAGAAGCAGCAGCAAGCGCCGATGACGCTCCTGCGCACGGGCACCGACAACCAGCCGATCTCGCACGGTCATCAGGCTTCGCACAACACGTACGGTTCGCAGCACGGTCAGTCGACGACGGACTACGGTCAGCTCGAAACGCCGGCAGTATGGCGCTCGACGCGTGAAACGGCGGCATCGCATGTGCAGGCGCTGCAGGAAAAGGGCGTCGATACGTACGACATTCCGGCGTTCCTGCGCAAGCAGGCGGACTGAGCGAAGCGCACGTCATTTGCTGCTGAATTAGCTATGACGATGCAGCTCACCGCGTGCAGGCGCTGAACGTCCGAAGCGGACGATGCAGGCTTCGCGTGGGGCGACTGTCCAAGGCCGCGTCCTGATGCAAAATGGACGCCGGGCCGTGGCCAGCCGACCCCCACGAATTTGCCCCCAACGCCTGGGAAGGCAGATTGAAGCCGAAGTTGCCGCATGACGAACGGCAAGATCGCGGGACGATGCAATCGCGAGGATGTCCGCGAGCACTGACGAGGGAAGGACCGAGCATGATCAAAGTGGGTGAAACGTTGCCCGACGTGCGTCTCTTCGAGTTTATCGACGAGGCGACCGAGGGCTGCGCCGTGGGACCGAATGCGTTCCCGGTGCGCGAGCGGTGCGCAGGCAAACACGTGGTGATCTTCGGATTGCCGGGCGCGTTCACGCCGACGTGCTCCGCTAAACACGTGCCCGGCTACGTCGAAGCGGCGGCGGAGTTGTCCGCTGCCGGGATCGACGAAGTCTGGTGCGTTTCCGTCAACGACGCGTTCGTCATGAGCGCGTGGGGACGCGATCTTCAAACCGCGGGCAAGGTGAAGATGATCGCGGACGGCAGTGCGCGTTTCACTCAGGCACTCGGACTGGATCAGGATTTGTCCGAGCGTGGCATGGGAATTCGTTCCCAGCGCTACGCGATGGTGATCGACGACGGCGTGGTCAAGACGCTGAATATCGAAGCGCCCGGCAAGTTCGAAGTCAGCGACGCTCGAAGCATCCTGGCGGCGTTGCGCTGAGTGCAGCGGCGCCGCGTTGCCCGCGCGCAACGCTCGACGCGCCCTCGCACTGAGCCGCAATTTGGGGCCGATGACCGGAAACGCCTCCATTCCGGGCATCGGCCCGTTCTACTTCACGATTGGCCGCCGCGACGTAACACAGGGAAACAGTTGATACCACCTGGATCAGGACGGCGCGCGACGAATGGAGTATAATTCGCCCTATTAGAATTTAACGCACGATTGATTTCCTCTATGGGGAACATAAATCGGAAAGAACATCATGTTGAAGCAGCGAACAATCAAGACCGTCGTCAAAACCGTGGGGATCGGGCTCCATTCCGGTCGCAAGGTGAACTTGACCCTGCGACCCGCGCCCATCGGCACGGGCATCGTCTTTTCGCGTATCGACCTGCCCGAGCCGGTCGATATTCCCGCGTCCGCGATGTCGATCGGCGACACGCGTCTCGCGTCCGTTCTGCAGAAGGACGGCGCGCGCGTTTCGACCATCGAGCACTTGATGTCGGCGTGCGCGGGCCTTGGCATTGACAATTTGTATGTCGACGTGACCGCCGAGGAAATCCCCATCATGGACGGCAGCGCGGCATCGTTCGTGTTTCTGATTCAATCGGCGGGTATCGAAGAGCAGAACGCGCCGAAGCAGTTCATCAAGGTGACGAAGCCCGTCGAGGTGCGCGACGGCGACAAGTTCGCGCGTCTCGAACCGTACTTCGGTTTCAAGCTGAGCTTTACCATCGATTTCCGCCATCCGGCCGTCGACAAGACCGGTCAGGCGCTGGAAGTGGATTTCGCGACCACGTCGTATGTGCGCGAGATTGCGCGTGCCCGCACGTTCGGCTTCGCACACGAAGTCGAGATGATGCGTGAACTGGGCCTCGCGCGCGGCGGCAGCATGGACAACGCGATCGTGCTCGACGAGTACCGCATCCTCAACAACGACGGCCTGCGCTACGACGACGAGTTCGTGAAGCACAAGATGCTCGACGCGATCGGCGACCTGTACGTGGTCGGCCATCCGCTGCTGGCTTCCTACAAGGCGTACAAGGGCGGCCACGCGATGAACAACATGCTCCTGCGCGAATTGCTCGCGACCGAAGACGCTTACGAAATCGTCACGTTCGAAGATACGAAAACGGCGCCGCGGGGTTTCAGTTTCGACACGCAGACAGCGTTCGCCTGATGTAAAGCAGGAACTCGGAAAACTAGTGATGAGCGGCAGCGAAAGCGCCGCTCATTTTTTTTGCCCGCGCGCCTGATGTCGCGACGCCATTCGTGCGAGCGCTTCCTGAAGCGGGGACGGCTCCAGCGTCTCGGCCAATTCCTGCAGCGCCGATGCGCCCGCCGCCGACATGCGCGCCTGCTTCGGCGGCGCGGATTCTTTCATGGGCTGCGGACGGACACGGATTTTCAGCGCGTTCACGGCCCAGCCGCGCTGTTGCAGGTCCGCCAGCAGGCGCGGCTCGATATGCCGCAGCCGCGCCGCCAGCGCGTTGTGCGCGGCGAAGAGGGCGAGCACGCCATCCTTGATGAATCCCGGTTCCACATTCGACGCCAGATAATCGGGCAGAAGCGAGGCCAAGTCGCGTTGCAGCGCCGCCACTTGTTCGACGCCCACGCGCAGCGCGCGGAACGCATCGGTGCGATCGAGCACGTCGGCGACGGCTTGCGGCCGGCGCGGATCGAACCCCAACCTTGAATTCGTAGAAAGGCGACTCATTTTTACCTACGCGTATGGCCGACGGAACGGTTCGATTGTACGCGAGGCAAGTCACTGTTTTTTGGCAGACAGCCGTCTGGGAGGCGGGTTTCGCGCAAGCTTTCAACCCGTTGACTGTCGCGTTCCGTCTACGCACGCGCGGGCACGCCGACGCAAGGTCTGTCAAACTCGCGTGCTAAAATTCCCGATTCGAAATTCACCTTATGGACTTAAGTCGCCGAGGTTCTCCGAGCCCGGACGCAGCGTGGTGCTGTGGCCGTCCGAAGCCGCGACGCAGACACTGATCCGATGACGACCGGTTTCCTTCAGAAGATTTTTGGCAGCCGCAATCAGCGGTTGGTCAAGCAGTATCAAAAGACCGTTGTGGCAATCAATGCCCTTGAGCCGGCCGTCGAGAAGTATTCGGACGACCAGCTGCGCGCCAAGACCGATGAGTTCCGCCAGCGTGTCGCGGGCGGCGAATCGCTCGACGTGATCCTGCCCGAAGCGTTCGCCGTCTGTCGCGAGGCGAGCAAGCGCGTCCTCAAGATGCGCCACTTCGACGTGCAGCTCATCGGCGGCATGGTCCTGCACTACGGCAAGATCGCCGAAATGCGCACCGGCGAGGGCAAGACGCTCGTCGCGACGCTCGCGGCGTATCTGAACGCGCTGTCGGGCCGCGGCGTGCACGTCGTGACGGTGAACGATTACCTCGCCCAGCGCGATGCCGAATGGATGGCGCGCCTCTACAACTTCCTCGGTCTGTCGTGCGGCGTGAATCTGTCGCAGATGCAGCACTCGCAGAAGCATGAAGCGTACGCGGCGGACATCACCTACGGCACGAACAACGAGTTCGGCTTTGACTATCTGCGCGACAACATGGTCTACGAGACCGACGCGCGCGTGCAGCGGCCGCTCAATTTCGCGATCGTCGACGAAGTGGACTCGATCCTCATCGACGAGGCGCGTACGCCGCTCATCATCTCCGGTCAGGCGGAAGATCACACCGATCTCTACGTGCGCATGAACGCGCTGCCGCCGCTGCTCGAACAGCAGATCGGCGAGGAAAAGGCGGACGGCACGGGCGTCGAAAAGCCGGGCGACTACACGCTCGACGAAAAAGCGCGTCAGGTGTTCCTGACGGAATCGGGCCACGAGAAGGCCGAGCGTCTGCTCGCCGAGTGGGGTCTGATCGGCGAAGGCGAAAGCCTTTACGCGCCGCAGAACATCACGCTGATGCATCACATCTATGCCGCGTTGCGCGCGCATACGCTTTTCCTGCGCGATCAGCATTACGTGGTGCAAGACGGCGAAGTCGTGATCGTCGACGAGTTCACGGGCCGCATGATGACCGGCCGCCGCTGGTCGGACGGTCTGCATCAGGCGGTCGAAGCGAAGGAACACGTCCAGATTCAGGCCGAGAACCAGACGCTCGCGTCGATCACGCTGCAGAACTATTTCCGCATGTATTCGAAGCTGTCCGGCATGACCGGCACGGCCGACACCGAAGCTTACGAATTCAACGAAATCTACGGCCTCGAAACGGTCGTGATTCCGACCAACCGTCCGCCGAAGCGTGTCGACAAGCAGGACCAGATCTACAAGACGTCGAAGGAACGTTACGACGCTGTGATTCGCGACATCCGCGATTGCGTCGAGCGCGGTCAGCCGACGCTCGTCGGCACGACGTCGATCGAAGCTTCCGAACTGCTGTCCGGCCTGCTCGGGCAAGCGAGGGTGAAGCACGAAGTGCTCAACGCGAAGCAGCACGCGCGCGAAGCGGCAATCGTCGCCGAAGCGGGCCGTCCGAGCGCCGTCACGATCGCGACGAACATGGCCGGCCGTGGAACGGACATCGTGCTCGGCGGCAACGTCGAGAAGCAGGCGTCGTTCATCGAAGCCGATCTGTCGATTCCGGAGCACGAGAAAGCCGCGCGCATCCAGAAACTGCACGACGAATGGCAGGCGCTGCACGATCACGTGAAGGCGGCGGGCGGACTGCACATCATCGGCACCGAGCGTCACGAGTCCCGCCGTATCGACAACCAGTTGCGCGGCCGTGCGGGCCGTCAGGGCGATCCGGGCTCGTCGCGCTTCTATTTGTCGCTGGACGATCCGCTTCTGCGCATTTTCGCGGGCGACCGCGTGCGCGCGATCATGGATCGCCTGAAGATGCCGGAAGGCGAGCCGATCGAAGCGGGCATGGTCACGCGCTCGATCGAAGGCGCGCAACGCAAGGTCGAGGCGCGCAACTTCGACATTCGCAAGCAACTGCTCGAATACGACGACGTCTCCAACGATCAGCGCAAGGTGATCTACCAGCAGCGCAACGAACTGCTCGAAGCGAACGACGTGCAGGAAACCATCGCCGCGATGCGTCAGAGCGTGATCGGCGACCTGGTGCGCACGTTCGTGCCGGCGGGCAGCATCGAGGAGCAGTGGGAAGCGCCGGAACTGGAAGAAGTGCTGCGCAACGAATGGTCGCTCGATCTCGCCGTCCAGGAGATGATCAACGAGTCGAATTCGATCGACGCCGAGGAAATCTGCGAAGCCGTGCTGGCCGCCGCCGACGAAGGGTACGAAGCGAAGGTCGCGATGGTCGGCCGCGATTCGTTCAGCGCGTTCGAGCGCTCGATCATGCTGCAGACGCTCGACAGCCGCTGGCGCGAGCACCTCGCCGCGCTTGATCACTTGCGTCAGGGCATCCATCTGCGCGGTTATGCGCAGAAGAACCCGAAGCAGGAATACAAGCGCGAGGCGTTCGAACTCTTCGCCGCAATGCTCGACGCAGTGAAGCAGGAAGTCACGCGCGTGGTCATGAACGTGCAGATCCAGTCGCCGGAACAGCTCGAAGAGGCCGCCGAGCAGTACGAAGAGAAGGGCAGCCATCTGGAGAACGTGTCGTTCACGCACGCGGACTTCAACGCGCCGGCCGCGGAGCCGACGCCCGCAGCGGCGGCGGCGAGCGCCACCGCGCAGATGGTGAGCCAGGCGA
Source organism: Caballeronia glebae (assembly GCF_001545035.1). Taxonomy (GTDB): domain Bacteria; phylum Pseudomonadota; class Gammaproteobacteria; order Burkholderiales; family Burkholderiaceae; genus Caballeronia; species Caballeronia glebae. The sequence goes on along the minus strand of NZ_FCOJ02000071.1, from coordinate 4,344 downwards.
TGGGCGCCGGCGACGACATCAGCGTGGCGACGCATCCCTCGGACGACGTGCCGAAGGTCGGCCGCAACGATCCGTGCCCATGCGGCAGCGGCAAGAAGTACAAGAACTGTCACGGCAAGCTGGCGTAATCGGCCGATGACCAGATCCAAGCGACGCAGCGATGCGTCGTTTGTCTTTGCAGCATCCAACATTCACGGCGCCGGTTCGATTCCGCTGACCGGCGTCAGTCTTCCATCAAGTGCCGGTTCGATGAGCCGACACTCGTCACCCACAGCTGAGACGCGAACATGGCCGTCAACTTCCCCTCGATCGATCCCGCAGCGCTTCATCCCGTCGCGGGCGTCACGCTCGGTTACGCCGAGGCGAACATCCGCAAGCCCAATCGCAAGGACGTGCTCGTCATTCGCGTGGACGAAGGCGCGAGCGTCGCGGGCGTCTTCACGCAGAATCGTTTCTGCGCCGCGCCCGTCACGGTGTGCCGCGAAAATCTCGCGGCGGTGAGCAAGGGCGGCAAGGGCATTCGCGCGCTCGTCGTGAACACGGGTAACGCGAACGCGGGCACGGGCGAGCCGGGCATGGCGCACGCCCGCGAAACCTGCGCGGAACTCGCGCGCCTCGCGGGTCTCGACGCGCAGCAGATCCTGCCGTTCTCGACCGGCGTGATTCTGGAGCCGCTGCCGGTCGATCGTCTGAAGGCGGGTCTGCCGGCTGCGCTCGCGAATCAACAGGCCGCGCACTGGTTTGACGCCGCCCAGGCCATCATGACGACCGACACGTTGCCGAAGGCGGCGTCGCGCCAGGTGACGATCGACGGTCACGTCGTCACGCTGTCGGGCATCAGCAAGGGCGCGGGCATGATCAAGCCGAACATGGCGACGATGCTCGGCTTCCTCGCGTTCGATGTGAACGTCGCGCAACCGGTGCTGGACCAGCTCGTGAAGCACGTCGCGGATCGCTCGTTCAACTGCATCACGATCGACGGCGATACGTCGACCAACGATTCGTTCATCCTGATCGCGTCCGGCAAGTCGTCGCTGCCCGCGATCACGTCCGCCGATTCGCCCGCCTACGCCGCACTGCGCGACGCGGTGACCGGAGTCGCGCAGGAACTCGCGCAGCTCATCGTGCGCGACGGCGAAGGCGCGACCAAGTTCATGACGATCACGGTGGAAGGCGGCAAGGACGCGGCGGAATGCCGCCAGATCGGCTACGCGATCGGCCACTCGCCGCTCGTGAAGACCGCGTTCTACGCGTCCGATCCCAACCTCGGCCGCATTCTCGCGGCGATCGGTTATGCGGGCGTGACGGATCTCGATGTCGGCAAGATCGATCTTTATCTCGACGACGTGCTGGTCGCGAAGGCCGGCGGACGCAATCCCGAGTACAAGGAAGAAGACGGCCAGCGCGTGATGAAGAAGGGCGAGATCGCGATTCGCGTGCGGCTCGGACGCGGCAACGCAGAAGCGACGATCTGGACCTGCGACCTCTCGCACGAGTACGTGAGCATCAACGCCGACTATCGCTCGTAAGAGCAGCGCGCATCGACAAGAACATGGACAAGCTCGAACAATTTCTCACGCGCGCCGAGGCGGTGCTGGCGCGCATCGAAGGCATGTTGCCGCCCGCGGCGCCGGATATCGACTGGGCATCCGCGGTGGCGTTTCGCTGGCGCAAGCGTCAGGGGCGCGGTTTCCTGCAGCCCGTTCCGGCAATCTCGCAGATTTCGCTCGACGACCTTCAGAACATCGATCGTCAAAAAGCCCTGATTCAGCAGAACACGCAGCAGTTCGTGAACATGCTGCCCGCGAACAACGTGCTGCTTACAGGCGCTCGCGGCACGGGCAAGTCGTCGCTGATCAAGGCGTGCCTGAACGCGTATTCGAAGGACGGCTTGCGCCTCATCGAAGTCGATAAGGACGATTTGCACGATCTCGGCGATATCGTCGATCTGATCGCGACGCGGCCCGAGCGCTTCATCGTCTTCTGCGACGATCTTTCCTTCGAGGAAGGCGAGTCGGGTTACAAGGCGCTGAAAGTCGCGCTCGATGGCTCGGTCGCCGCGCAATCGGACAACGTGCTGATCTACGCGACGTCGAACCGCCGCCATCTGTTGCCCGAATACATGAGCGACAACGAGACGTACAAGCACACGTCCGATGGCGAGATTCACCCCGGCGAAGTGGTCGAGGAAAAGATCTCGCTGTCCGAGCGCTTCGGCTTGTGGGTCAGCTTCTATCCGTTCAAGCAGGACGACTATCTGTCGATCGTCGGGCACTGGCTGAAGCACTTCGGCTGCGACGACGCCGAAGTCGAAAGCGCTCGCGGCGATGCGCTCGTCTGGGCGCTCGAACGCGGATCGCGCTCGGGCCGCGTGGCATGGCAATTCGCGCGCGACTGGTCGGGACGCAAGCAATGACCGATACGAAGCCGGACATCGCGCCCGATGGCCGCAAGGTGACGGAAGTGGCCGTCGGCGTGATGGTGCAGCACGACGGGCGTTATCTGCTTGCGCAGCGGCCCGCAGGCAAACCGTATGAAGGTTACTGGGAATTTCCGGGCGGCAAGCTTGAGGCGGGCGAGAGTATCGAGGCGGCGCTCGGGCGCGAATTGCACGAGGAACTTGGCATCGACGTCACCGCGTGTCAGCTTTGGCGCACGCTCGAACATGATTATCCGCACGCGTATGTGCGCCTGTTCTTCTGCAAGGTGACGGAGTGGAAGGGCACGCCGCTCGGTCGTGAAGGTCAGGCGATCGCCTGGCAGACGCTTCCCGTGGAAGTCGCGCCGCTTCTGCCGGCGGCCATTCCGATTCTCGAATGGCTCGAAGAGGAAGAGCGCGAATAACCGCGCTCAGTTGAGGCCGCCGTGATTGTCTTCGTCCGGCGGCGTTTCCTGTGAATTACCCGCGATCTTGTACTTTTCGGCCGCCCACGCGCCGAGATCGATCTGCCTGCAGCGCTCGGAGCAGAACGGGCGAAAGCGGTTTTCGGGAACCCAGCGGACATCCTTGCCGCAGGTCGGGCATTTGACGACAGTGGTCATGACGATTACGAATTGAGCGGGTTATGGACGGTATTTGACCACATGCGGCCGAACCGCTCCCAATTCAAAGGCTGCAAAGCGTCAGATGAAAGGGCACGTCGACATCGACGGCGCGCGGTTTCAGATCGCCGTCCTGCACGGTGAAGCGCACCCACAGCATGTATTTGTTCGCGCTCGCTTCCGGAATCACGCGCGTGTCCGGTGAAACGCGCACCTGCATCAGCTGATATGTGCGGCCGGACAACATCTGCTGGTAGCTGCCTTGCATCGCCATGACTTTCGATGCCTGACCGGATTCGCGCGCGAGCCGCAACACGATGGCGGCCGCGTCGCGCAATGCGAGCATCGGCATGACCCACTTCGCGATGTCCTGGCGGCGTTCTTCGGCCGGCAACTGCTGCCAGGCGTAATACGAGGGCAGATCGAACTTGCACGTTCCGCCGGGAATGATCGTGCGGCTGCGGATGCTGGCGAGCCACTCGTTGTCGGCGAGATGCTGACCGGTCTTGCCGTGCATTTCGGTGAGCCCGGCAAGCGTCTGCTCGATTTCTCCGAGCACGGCTTCGAGCGCTTCCTGTTCGATGCCCGGGTTGCCGCGAAACGGCGCGAGCGTCTGTCGCTGCCGTTCCAGTTCCTTCATGAGGTCGGCCTTGAGGTCCGTGCGGCCGGCGACTTCCGCGATCTCAAAGAGCGTCGTGAGCGCGACGTGATGTTCTCGCGCGTCTTCCTGAGTCAGAAAGAACGTAAAACGCTCGAACAGGTCTTCGAGGCGCAGCAGCGTCCGGATTCGCTCGTTGAAGGGATACTCGTAAAGGATCAAGCGCGCTCGCCTCGGCGTGGGTCGGTTGCTTCCATGAGCGGAAGTGAGCACATTCTAATGCCGCATCCTCACCCTAGCAAATCGGGTCAATTTCACGTGCCGACCTGCCTGTTTCAACGCAAATCGGGAACTTTTCGGCGATTTCGCTAACTCAGGCGATCACGTCGCGTCATGCGGACGCAAGCGCAAGGTAACGCGCGTGCAGCGTGTCCACCTGCTGCGCGAGCGCATCGAGCGTGGCGGCTTCGTCGTTGACCACGATGTCGTCGGCCGCCGCCAGCCGCGCTTCGCGGGACGCCTGCTTCGCGATGATCGCAAGCACCTGTTCGCGCATGAAGCCGTTGCGCCGCATGACGCGCTCGATCTGCGTCTCGACGGGACAATCCACCACCAGCACGCGCGACACGCGGCTCGCCCATTCGCCGGACTCGACGAGCAGCGGCACGACGACGATGTGATACGCGCCCTGTGCCGCGATCCGC
>NZ_FCOJ02000070.1 GCF_001545035.1 Caballeronia glebae | reverse complement strand
CGGGCGCGCTACGAGGAAATGCTGCTGAAACTCCTGCGCGGACCGGTCGAAGAGGCCGCCGACACCTTCGCGCGCCTCGATGCCTGTCTCGACGAACTGCGCGGTCCCGATCCCTACGATTTCTGGCGGCTGGCGTCGTCGACGGTCCGCTCGCTGCGTGAGCGCGCGCAACGCAACGGCGGCGCGCTGGACTACATCGCCGATGCCAAGCGCCTGTACGCGCGCTTCAACCTCGTGCTGGCGGATCAGGCGCACGCGCTGTCGTACGCGCCGCGCTCGCTCGTGCGCGCGACGCTCGCGCTCCTGTGGCGCGATTTCGCGTTGTATGGCGCGATGCCGGAAGACACCGATCACGTCGACGTGCTGCGCGATTACGGCCTGACGGTTGCGTGGCACGTCGCCGCGACGCCCGAGTCTGAAGCCGCTTGGGAAGAAGGCGCGGCGCAGGCGGGCGAGGAAGCCTCGCGCGATGCCGCGACGCGCGATCTCGGCGTGCTGCGCGTGAACGCGGCCGCTTACGAGGACTTCCTGCAGAGCGCGGAAACGTCGATCGACGCGTTGGTCGAGCGCGGCACGCAGGCGAACGAAACCGGCATGGTCGACGAAGCGGCGGCGCTGTCCGCGGCAAACGCATCGCATCGGCTGGGCGCGGCGGCTTGCGCGCTGGGCCTCGGGCATGTCGCGCTGCTGGCGGATACGCTCGGTCTCGCGTGGCGGCGCGTCGCGCATCACGGTGAAACACACGCCGACGGCGCCGAAGGTGCAACCCGCGGCATCGACGCGACCGTGCCCGAGCGCGCCGCGCAAATGCTGCGTTCGATGCTTCATCAGGCGGCGGCCGGCATCGCGCCTTCGGAGGGCCGAGGGTCGATCGTCGCGCTGACCGCGATGATCGAGAAGCCCGCGCAGTTCACGCGTTAGTCTTCGCTGCCGTCTTCGCGGTCCGGGTCGTCGGGCGGACGCTTTTTCGCGCTCGGCCCGCGCACGACGTCATAACGCATGAGCGTGCTTTTTCTCGCGGCTTCGTGATCGACAATCGGCGGCGGATATTCTACGCCGAGCGAGATCATCGCCGTCCGGAGCGCGTCCGGTTTCGCGAGCCACGGCGCGTGGATATCGCGATCGGATAGCGCCGCGATCTCCGGCACGTAATGACGGATGAACTTACCGGCCGAATCGAATTTCCGCGACTGCGTGACCGGATTGAAGATGCGGAAGTACGGTTGCGCGTCGCAACCGCTCGACGCGGCCCATTGCCACCCGCCGTTGTTGTTCGAGAGTTCGAAGTCGTTCAGAAGCGCTTCGAAGTAGGCCTCGCCGCGTCGCCAGTCGATGCCGAGGTCCTTCGTCAGAAAACTCGCGACGACCATGCGCAGCCGATTGTGCATATACCCCGACGCGTTGATCTGCCGCATCGCCGCATCGACGAGCGGATAACCGGTCTGGCCCGCGCGCCACGCGGCGAAATTCGCGTCGGCGGCATCGCCCGTTTCCCAGCGAATGCGGTCGTATTCCGGCTTGAACGCGCGATGATCTCCAGCCACGCCGACGTGCGGAAAATGGTGCAGCACGGAGAAATAAAACTCCCGCCAGATCAGCTCGCCGAGCCATGTTTGCGCGCCTTGGTCGCCGTGACGCTGCGCATCGTGGGCGCCGCGGACGAGCGCGCGGATCGACATCGTGCCGTGTCGAAGATGAACCCCGAGATAGCTCGGGCCCTTCAGCGCGGGGAAATCGCGCGTGCGGCCGTAATCGGTCATGCGGTCGCGGAAATCGTCGAAGAGTTCGTATGCGCCGCTCGTGCCTGCGGGAAAGGCGGGGCCGTGCGTATCGGGAAAGCCGAGGGCGGCGAGCGACGGAACCGCATGCTGCGCGTGCGACGGCGGCTTCGCGAGCGCGCTCAGATGATCTTCGGATGCAAACGGCTTCAGGGCATCGGGCGTGAGCGTCGCGAGCCATTTGCGTTTGTAGGGCGTGAAGACGGTGTAGGGCGTGCCTGCGCCCGTCATCACATCGTCATGATCGAAAACGGCCTGATCCTTGAACGTGAAGAACACGATGTTTTGACTCGCGAGCTTTTGCGCGACGGCCTCGTCGCGTGCCTTCGCGCTCGGCTCGTAATCGCGATTGGCGAACACGGCGCTCACGCCGCATTCGCGTGCGAGCGAAGCAATATCGTGCACGGGATGCCCGTGCCGCACGATCAGCGCGCCGCCGGCCTCGCGCAGCGTGCGATCCAGCTCCACGACGCTCGCGTGGATGAACGGCACGCGCCGGTCCTTTTTATCGAGCGGCGCGAGAATATCGCGATCGAAAACGAAGGCGCACAGCACGCGACGGCACCTTGTAAGCGCGTGATAGAGTGCAGCATTATCTGCCACGCGCAGATCGCGCCGAAACCAGACCAGACCCACATCAAACTCGGCCATCTCGCAGCGCCTTTGTTAAAATTCTGAATTATGTCCAAGACTTCCGATCGCATCAATTTGACGAATCAGTTCCTGATCGCCATGCCCAACATGGCCGATCCGACGTTTTCAGGAACGGTGGTCTACCTTTGCGATCACACCGAAAAGGGCGCGCTCGGTCTCGTCATCAACCGGCCGACCGACATCGATCTCCAGTCGCTCTTCAACCGCATCGATCTCAAGCTCGAAATCGAGCCGCTCGTCCATTTGCCCGTGTATTTCGGCGGTCCGGTGCAGACCGAGCGCGGCTTCGTGCTGCACGAAGCGGGCGAGGGCGAACCCTATAGTTCGTCGATGAGCGTGCCGGGCGGACTCGCCATGACCACGTCGAAGGACGTGCTCGAAGCGGTCGCGAGCGGCAAGGGCCCGGAGCGCTTCCTGCTCACGCTCGGTCATGCCGGCTGGGGCGCGGGCCAGCTCGAAGAGGAACTCTCGAAGAACGGCTGGCTAAACGTCGAAGCCGATCCGCGCATTATCTTCGACGTGCCCGCCGAAGACCGCCTCGAAGCGGCGCTCTCGCTGCTCGGCGTGTCGCGCTCGATGTTGTCCGGCGAAGCAGGGCACGCATGAGCCGCGAAGCCACGCTGCTGGCATTCGATTACGGCGAGAAACGCATTGGTGTCGCCGTTGGCAATACGCTCACCCGCAACGCCCGCGCACTTGTCACGCTGGACAACCGCAATCGCGAATATCGCTTCGTCGAAGTGGGCAAGCTGCTCGACGAATGGAAACCCGACACCGTCGTCGTCGGCATGCCGATGCATCCCGACGGCACGCCGCATGAAATGACAGCCCTCGCGAAGCGCTTCGGCAATCAGCTGAACGGGCGTTTCAATGTGCCGGTGCAATGGGTGGACGAACGCTACTCGTCGGTCGACGCCAAAGCCGAGTTGCGCGAGCGCGGCGTGCGCACCAATGCGCGCGGCCGCTTCGACGAAATCGACGCCGAAGCCGCGCGCGTCATTCTTCAACAGTATCTCGACGGACTTGCCGACGATCATGAGTTCCATTGACGCCGAGGCGCTGTATCGCGCGCTCGTCGACCAGATTCGCGCCGCCTATGGACAATCGCTCGCCGCGCCCGACGGCGCCGTGCTCGCGGGTATCTACAGCGGCGGCGTGTGGCTCGCCGAGCGGCTCGCGAAGGATCTGAACGCGCCGCGCTTCGGCGTGGTGAACGTGGCGCTGCATCGCGACGACTACGCGAAAAAAGGCCTGCACAGCCAGGCGAGCCCGACCTCGCTACCCTTCGATGTGAACGGCCGTCGCATCATCCTGATCGACGACGTGCTCTCCACGGGACGCACCGTGCGCGCGGCCATCAACGAGCTGTACGACTACGGCCGCCCGGCGTCGATCGATCTCGCGGTGCTCGCCGATCGCGGCGGGCGCGAAATGCCGATCGGCGCGCGTTTCACCGGCGCGACGCTCGACGTGCCCGCGAACCAGAATCTCGTGCTCGCGCGCCGCGCAGACGGCGCATTCGACTTCAAGTCGGAAGTGCGCGCGGGCTGACGCATTCGCATCGGCATCTTTCAGAGAAACATCCGGGATCAACATGAATACCGCCACCGAAGGCGCCGCCGCGCCCGACACCTTTCGCTACGGCTTTCTCAAGGGCAATCCGCAACTCACGAAGAACGGCGAGTTGAAGCACCTGTTGAGCATCGAAGGATTGCCGCGCTCGATCGTCACGCACATTCTCGATACCGCCGAGCAGTTCGTGAGCGTGACCGACCGCGAAGTGAAGAAGGTGCCGCTTTTGCGCGGCAAGTCGGTGTTCAATCTCTTCTTCGAGAACTCGACGCGCACGCGCACCACGTTTGAGATCGCGGCGAAGCGCCTTTCGGCCGACGTGCTGAATCTGAACATCAACGCCTCGTCGACGAGCAAGGGCGAATCTCTGCTCGACACGATCAACAATCTCTCCGCGATGCACGCCGACATGTTCGTCGTGCGTCACGCGTCGAGCGGCGCGCCGTATCTGATCGCCGAGCATTGCGCGCCGCACGTGCACGTGATCAATGCGGGCGATGGCCGTCACGCGCATCCGACGCAGGGCCTGCTCGACATGTACACGATCCGCCATTACAAGCGCGACTTCACGAAGCTGCGCGTGGCGATCGTCGGCGACATTCTGCATTCGCGCGTCGCGCGCTCGGACATTCACGCGTTGACCACGCTTGGCGTGCCCGAAGTGCGGGCGATCGGACCGCGCACGCTGTTGCCGAGCAATCTCGACCAGATGGGCGTCCACGTCTATCACAATCTCGACGAGGGCTTGAAGGGCGTCGACGTGATCATCATGCTGCGCTTGCAGAACGAGCGCATGAGCGGCGCGCTGCTGCCTTCGGCGCAGGAGTATTTCAAGAGCTGGGGCCTCACGCCCGAGCGTCTCGCGCTCGCCGCGCCCGATGCGATCGTCATGCATCCGGGCCCGATGAATCGCGGCGTGGAAATCGACTCGCAAGTGGCCGACGGCCCGCAGTCGGTGATCCTGAATCAGGTGACTTTCGGCATCGCCGTGCGCATGGCGGTGATGGGCATCGTGGCCGGCAACACAGACTGACTGACGAAGACGACATGAAGATCCAGATTCAGAACGGCACGATCATCGACCCGGCGGCCGGCACGGAAGAGCGCAAGGACGTGTTCATCGCGGCGGGCAGGATCGTCGGTTTGGGCGAGGCGCCCGCCGATTTCAACGCGGCGAAGATCATCGACGCTTCCGGGTTTTACGTCGCGCCGGGTTTCGTCGATTTGTCGGCGCGTTTGCGCGAGCCGGGCTTCGAGCACAAGGCGACGCTCGAATCCGAAATGGCCGCCGCGATGGCCGGCGGCGTGACGAGCCTCGTGTGCCCGCCCGACACCGATCCGACGCTCGACGAACCCGGCCTCGTCGAAATGCTCAAGTTCCGCGCGCAGAAGCTGCATCTGGCGCATGTGTATCCGCTCGGCGCGCTGACCATGGGGCTCAAGGGCGAAGCCATTACCGAGATGGTCGAGCTGACCGAGGCCGGTTGCGTCGGCTTTTCCCAGGCGGATAACCCGATCGTCGATACGCGCACGCTGCAGCGCGCGCTGCAATACGCGACCACTTACGGCTACACCGTGTGGCTGCGTCCGCAAGACGCGTACATGTCGAAGGGCGGCGTGGCGGCGAGCGGCGCGGTGGCGTCGCGGCTCGGGCTTTCGGGCGTGCCGGTTGCGGCGGAAACCATCGCGCTGCACACCATCTTCGAACTGATTCGAGTGACGGGCGCGCGCGCGCATCTGTCGCATCTGTCGTCGGCGGCGGGCGTCGAGCTCGTGCGCGCAGCGAAGGCGGAAGGACTTGCCGTCTCGTGCGACGTGACGATCAATCACGTGCATCTGACGGACATCGACATCGGCTATTTCGATTCGCAATTCCGGCTCGATCCGCCGCTGCGCTCGCAGCGCGACCGCGATGCGATCCGCGCCGGTCTCGCCGACGGCACCATCGATGCGATCTGCTCCGATCACACGCCGCTCGACGACGACGAAAAGCTCTTGCCGTTCGCCGAAGCGACGCCCGGCGCGACCGGCCTCGAACTGCTGCTGTCGCTGACGGTGAAGTGGGCGCGTGAAGCGAAAGTGCCGCTCGCGAAGGCGCTCTCGCGCATTACGTCCGCGCCCGCCGATGTGCTTAAGTTGCCCGCCGGCCGTATCGCGACGGGCGCGCTCGCCGATCTGTGCGTGTTCGATGCGGCGAGCGACTGGCGCATCGATCCGCTGAAGCTGAAGAGCCAGGGCCGCAACACGCCGTTCCTCGGCTACGAACTGCCGGCGCGCGTGCGTGCGACGATCGTCGGCGGTCATGTCGCCTACGAGAGCCGCTGATCATGCGCTTTGCACTGCGCAAGCTGCGGCTCGCCATCCATCTGTTGTACGGCATGTGGGTTGTCGCGACGCGCTTTCCGCGCGCGTCGGCCGCCGAGCGCGCCGAGCTGAACCGCGTGTGGTCGCTCGAAATGCTGCGGCTGTCGGGCATGAGGCTCGTCGTGCACAACGACGAAGCGCGGCTCGACAGCGGCGTGCTCGTCGTCGGCAATCATGTTTCGTGGATCGATATCTACGTGATCAACGCGTGGCGTCCAACGCCGTTCGTGTCGAAGGCGGAGATTCGCAAGTGGCCGGTGGTCGGCTGGCTCGCGCATCAATTGGACACCGTGTTCGTGCAGCGCGAGAAACGCAGCGACGCGAAGCGCATCATGCATGAATTGGCGAATCGGCTGCTCGCCGGTGAAATGATGTGCGTGTTTCCCGAGAGTACGACCACGGATGGCCAGTCGCTGCTGCCGTTTCACGCGAACATGTTTCAGGCGGCGGTGTCGGCGTCGTGCCCGGTGCAGCCGATCTGCCTGATGTACGAAGATGCGCACGGCAGGCAATCGACCGCGCCCGCTTATATCGGCGATATGTCGCTCAACGATTCGCTCGATGCGCTGTTGCGCGCGGGGGAGATCACCGCGCATCTGTATGTGTGCGATCCGCTCGCGCCGGGTGCGGACCGAAGGCTGCTTGCTAGCGAGGCGCAGGCTTCCGTGGATGCGGCGCTTCAGCGCATGCGCGGGGCGCCGGTGGTTGTGAGCGGGGCGCTCATCGTCGAACCGGGCGTCACTTCTTCATCGAGCAACTCACCTGCGTAACCACGCGCTGCGCGGGATCGGCCGTCATGCGCACCGCCGACAGCTTGTTGCCCCACACGCAGCCCGAATCGAGGCACAGCACGTCGTCGCGGATCATGAGGCCGAGCGCGGCCCAGTGACCGAACACAATGGTCACGTCCTGCGTGCGGCGGTTCGGCACATCGAACCAGGGCATATATCCGGGCGGCGCGGCGTCGGGGCCGCCGTTGTTGGCGAACTCCATCGCGCCCTCGGGCGTGCAGAAACGGATGCGCGATAACGCGTTGTAGATCACGCGCAGGCGATCCGCACCCTTGAGCGAGTCGTCCCAGCGATGCGGCTCGTTGCCGTAGAGCGTCGCGAGCGTCTCCTTCCAGTTCGGGGCGCGCAGCGCTTGCTCCAGTTCGTGCGCGAGCTCCATCGTCATCGTCGCGTCCCATTGCGGCAGCACGCCCGCGTGAACCATCAGCACGTTGTTCTCGAAGTGCGCAACCGGCTTGTGACGCACCCACTCGATGAGATCGGCTGCGTCGGGCGCTTCGAGGATTTCATCGAGCGTGTCGCCTTTTTTCGGCTTGCGCAGCCCGGCGGCGACGGACAGCAGGTTCAGATCGTGATTGCCGAGCACGACGGTCGCGCGCGAGCCGAGCGCGATGATCTCGCGCAGCGTCTCCAATGATTTCGGGCCCCGGTTGATGAGATCACCCGCGAACCAGAGCGGCGCACCGGGTTCGCGGGCAGCTTTCCTGAGCAGACGCTGGAAGGGGTCGTAGCAGCCCTGGAGATCGCCGAAGACGAGCGGGGCGAGGGTGGCGTCGATGGTGGCGCTCGGGGCGTCGGTCATTGAAAGGCTTGTTCTCAGGCTTCGAAGAAGAAAATTTTGGCTGAGCGAATATTATGAAACAGCAACGGAATACTGTCTGGCCTTGCCGCTAACGGTGTTACGCCTTGCAACGGCGTGCAACCATGAACGTCAGCTGTATCAAGTTGTTATACGCGTAGTTTTTGTACGGCGTGGCTCTATAATCCACGGTTGACCTGACTGGGGCGGGGTCAAACGAAATCGGTCACAGACTCCGATTCGTCATGGAAATCCCGCCGTAGTTGCAAATTTTTCTCATACTCGAGCTTTCATTCTGCTTAGTAAGTCAACTGAAGGCGATAAAGAGGGCCACGTATGATTTTCGTGACGGGCGGCGCCGGTTTTATCGGCGCCAATTTTGTTCTGGATTGGCTCAAGGGTTCAGATGAACCCGTGTTGAACGTCGACAAGCTCACGTACGCGGGCAATCTGGGCACACTCAAGTCGCTCAAGGACGACGCCCGCCACGTTTTCGCGCGTGCCGACATCTGCGATCGCGCGGCCATCGACGCGCTGCTCGACCGGCACAAGCCACGCGCTATTCTGCACTTCGCAGCCGAAAGCCACGTCGACCGCTCGATTCACGGCCCGGCGGATTTTGTTCAGACGAACGTCGTCGGCACTTTTACGCTGCTCGAAGCCGCGCGGACGCACTGGAGCAAGCTGCCTGAAGACGAGAAGCAGGCATTCCGTTTCCTGCACGTGTCGACCGACGAAGTGTACGGATCGCTATCCGCCACCGATCCGCAATTCTCCGAAACCACGCCCTACGCACCGAACAGCCCGTACTCCGCGACCAAGGCTGGCTCCGATCACCTCGTGCGCGCGTACCACCATACGTACGGCCTGCCGGTTCTGACGACCAATTGCTCGAACAACTATGGCCCGTACCAGTTTCCGGAGAAGCTCATCCCGCTGATGATCGCCAACGCGCTCGGCGGCAAGCCGCTGCCGATCTACGGCGACGGCCAGAACGTGCGCGACTGGCTGTACGTCGGCGATCACTGTGCCGCGATCCGCCAAGTGCTCGCGCGCGGCGTCCCCGGCGAGACCTACAACGTCGGCGGCTGGAACGAGAGGAAGAACCTCGAAGTCGTGCACACGCTGTGCGATCTGCTCGACCAGGCGAAGCCGAAGTCGAGCGGTTCCTATCGCAATCAGGTCACTTACGTGAAGGACCGGCCGGGCCACGACCGCCGCTATGCCATCGACGCGCGCAAGCTCGAGCGCGAACTCAGCTGGAAGCCGGCGGAAACGTTCGAGACGGGTCTCGCGAAGACGGTTCAGTGGTATCTGGACAATCAGGCGTGGGCCGACGAAGTGGCTTCCGGCGACTATCGGAAATGGGTCGGGACGAACTACGCGCAGCGCGCGTAAGGGGTTGAGCATGGCGCGCAAAGGCATCATTCTGGCCGGCGGTTCCGGCACGCGGCTTTATCCGATCACGCATGCAGTGTCGAAGCAACTGCTGCCTGTGTATGACAAGCCGATGATCTACTACCCGCTCTCGACGTTGATGATCGCAGGCATTCGTGATGTGCTCATCATCTCGACGCCGCAGGACACGCCGCGCTTCGAGACGATGCTCGGCGACGGCAACCAGTGGGGCATGAATATTCAGTACGCGGTGCAGCCGTCGCCGGATGGGCTCGCGCAGGCGTTCATCATCGGGCGGGAGTTCGTCGGGAACGATCCGTCGGCGCTGATTCTTGGCGACAACATTTTCTACGGGCACGATCTCGCGAAGCAACTGGACGCGGCCAATTCCCGTATCGACGGCGCCACCGTGTTCGCGTATCACGTAAATGATCCGGAACGTTACGGCGTTGTCGAGTTCGACCAGCAGTTCAGAGCGCTGTCGATCGAAGAGAAGCCCGTGAAGCCGCGTTCGAACTACGCGGTGACGGGCCTCTACTTTTACGACAACCAGGTGTGCGACATCGCCGCGGACATCAAGCCGTCCGCGCGCGGCGAGCTCGAAATCACCGAGGTCAATTCGCGCTATCTCGCTCAGGAGCAGCTCGACGTGGAAATCATGGGGCGCGGCTATGCGTGGCTCGACACGGGCACGCACGATTCTCTGATCGATGCAGCCACGTTCATCGCGACATTGCAGAAGCGCCAGGGGTTGGTGGTGGCATGTCCCGAGGAGATCGCGTATCGCAAGAAGTGGATCGGCGATGAGGAACTGCTCGAGCTGGCGAAGCCGCTCTCCAAGAACGCCTACGGTCAATATCTGCTCAATCTTCCGAAGGACCAAGTCGCATGGCCATTCAAGTAACTGCAACGGCGCTGCCCGAAGTCAAGATCATCGAGCCGAAGGTGTTCGGTGATGCGCGCGGGTTTTTCTATGAGAGCTTCAATGCTCGCGAGTTTGCCGAGCAAGTCGAGAGCGGCGTGGAATTCGTGCAGGACAATCATTCGCGCTCCGCGAAGGGTGTGCTGCGCGGGCTGCATTATCAGATCCAGCACGCGCAGGGCAAGCTCGTGCGCGTGGTCGAAGGCGAAGTGTTCGATGTTGCCGTCGACATCCGCAAGCGCTCGCCGAACTTCGGCAAGTGGGTGGGCGTGAATCTGTCAGCGGAGAATCATCGGCAATTGTGGGTGCCGCCGGGATTCGCGCACGGCTTCGTCGTGCTGTCGGATGCGGCGCAGTTCCTCTACAAGACGACGGACTACTGGTTTCCCGAGTTCGAGCGCAGCCTCGTCTGGAATGACAAGGACATCGGCATTGAATGGCCGATCGATTTCGAGCCTTTGCTCGCGGCGAAGGATGCAGCGGGGAAGCGGCTGTCGGCAGCCGAGGTGTTCGCATGAGCGCAGCGGCGGAACGAACCATTCTCCTGACCGGGGTGAATGGCCAGGTCGGTTTCGAACTGGCGCGCACGCTGCAGGGTTTGGGCCGCATCGTTGCGATCGGTCGCAGTGGACTCGATCTCGGTGATCTCGATCAGATTCGACGCGTCGTGCGTGAGGTCAAACCGTCGTTGATCGTGAATCCCGCGGCCTATACAGCAGTCGACAAGGCTGAAAGCGATGTCGATGCCGCCATGCGCGCCAACGGCGAGGCGCCGGGCGTGCTCGCCGAAGAAGCGAAGCGCCTCGGTGCGGCGCTGGTTCACTTTTCGACCGACTATGTTTTCGACGGTACGAAAGAAGGCGCGTATGTCGAGGACGACGCGATGAATCCGCAAAACGTGTACGGCAAGAGTAAGCTGGCGGGCGAGCAGGCGATCGGCGCAGCGGGTTGCGATCACATAATCCTGCGCACGAGTTGGGTGTACGGCACGCGCGGCACGAATTTTCTGCTGACGATGCTCAGGCTCGGCGAGGAGCGTGACGAACTAAGCGTGGTCGCGGATCAAACCGGTGCGCCGACGTGGGCCACGACCATCGCGGCGCTGACCTCGCATATCGTGGCGCAAGGCGTAGGCGCCGATGCGGACTGGTGGAAGGAGAAATCCGGCGTCTATCACCTTACCGCGTCCGGTTCGACGTCTTGGCACGGCTTTGCCGAGGCAATCTTCGAGAACGCGTCGGTCGCGCAGAAACCGGTCGTAAAACGGATTCCGGCATCGGCTTATCCGATGCCAGCGAAACGGCCTACGAATTCCCGCATGTCGAATGACAAGCTCGCGGCGGCGTTCGGCCTGCGCGCCCCCCACTGGAAGGATTCGCTGCAACTGTGCATGTCGCCGCGTTGAACTCGTCCCCAAGAGCTTTCCGTGCCGGCGCGGTCGTCGTGTTCTACGAGCCGGACGCCGCGTGTATCGAGCGCGCGAACCGGCTGACCGAGACGCTGCATTGCGTGGTGGTCGACAACACGCCGGGCAGCGTGAGCGACGCTCGCCCCCCGCTGCGCGACGACGTGGAGTATCTTCCGAACGGCGCCAACCTCGGTATCGCCACTGCGCTGAATCTCGGCGTCGCGGCGCTGAGGCGCGCCGGTTTCGACGCTGCCATTCTGCTCGATCAGGACAGCGAGCCTTCGCCGGAGCTGCTGCTCGCACTGCCGCGCGCGCTGTGGGCCCAGCCTCCATCGCGGCGCGTCGCACTCGTCGGCCCGGCCTACGAAGACTTGCGACTCGGTGGCGTGGCGCCCTTCGTGCGCTTCGGCTACCTGGCGCTGAAACGCGTCGCGCCGGTGGGCGAGGAGGCGGTGGAGGTTGATTTCCTGATTACGTCGGGTTCGTGTGTCGACCTGAATTGTTGGGAAGCCATCGGTCCCATGGACGACGCGCTCTTCATCGATTTTGTCGATCTCGAATGGTGCGTGCGCGCGCGTTCCCGCGGCTTCTCGCTGCTCGGGCTGCCGGCGCTGCGGCTTGCGCATCAGCTCGGCGGCGAGCCGGTCCGGTTCCTCGGACGTACCTATCCCGGGCACAGCGCGCTGCGGCATTACTACCTGTTTCGTAACGCCGTCGCGCTCATGCGGCGCCGCTACGTTCCGTTCAGCTGGAAGTCGACGGAAATGGTCAAGATGCCGATTCGTCTGCTCATCTACGGAGCGTTCATGACTCCGCGACGCGCTCACCTGTACATGGCGTTTCTTGGCATCGTGCATGGGCTGAAGGGGCGTCTCGGTCCATTGCGGCGATAATATCGATTTTCGCCAGTACACTTTCCATCTCATCCCTGTTACACGATTTCGACCTGTAATTATGATCAGTCATGCGCTTGGCGACTTTGCCAAAAGTATTACCTCGTGGCGTTTATGGATGCTGCTCGGCTGGCTGGAGATCCGCCAGCGTTACGCGCGTTCCCGCGTCGGCCCGTTCTGGCTGACGATCAGCATGGGCGTGGTCATCGGCGCAATCGGCGTCGTCTACGGCACGCTCTTCGGGCAAACGATGCGCGATTACCTGCCGTTTCTGGCTGTCAGTCTCGTGATGTGGAATTTCTTCGCGCAAACGGTGCAGGAAGGCAGCGTCGCCTACATCAACAGCGCGACCTACATCCGTCAGGCCGCGACGTCCAAGATGATTTTCATCCTGATGGTCGTGTGGCGAAACCTGATCGTGCTCGCGCACAACTTCCTGATCGTGCTGCTGCTGTTCTTTGTGTTCGGCGTAAGCAACTGGGCGACGCTGTGGCTGTTCATCCCGGCGATGGTCATCTACATTCTCAACGCTTTCTGGCTCGCCATGCTCGCGGGACTGCTGTCCGCGCGTTTCCGCGACCTTCCGCAAATCATCACCGCACTGTTGCAGATCGCTTTCTATGTGACGCCGATCATGTACCGGCCGAATGCGCTGAACCGCTACGAGTTCATCGTCGAGTTCAATCCGCTCGCCTATCTCGTCGAGCTCGTGCGTGGACCGTTGACCGGCTCCGTGCCGAGCCTCTTGACCTGGGGCGTGACGGCGGGCATGGCGGTGCTCGGGCTGATCTTCGCGCTGACGCTGACCGGCCGCTATCTGAAGCGAATTCCATATTGGGTCTGATCACGAACTCATGGCTTATATCAAACTAAAGAACGCAACGCTCGATCTTCCGATCTACGACATCTCCGGACGGTCGCTGAAGAAAAAAGTGATGCGCATGGGGCGCCGCAACGAGATCGCGGAAGGCAACGACGGCGTGGTCGTTGTGCGTGCGATCGACAACATAGACGTGCATCTGGAGAGCGGCGATCGCGTCGGCCTGATCGGACACAACGGCGCGGGCAAGTCCACGCTGTTACGCATGATGGCAGGAATCTACGCGCCCACCGCTGGCAGCATCGAGCGCGAAGGCAAGGTCGTTCCGCTGCTCGACATCAGCTTGGGCATGGACGACAACTCCAGCGGCCTGCAAAACATCCGTCTGCGCGGCCTGCTGCTCGGCATGACCGACGACGAGATCAAGGCCAAGCAACAGGAGATCGCCGATTTCTGCGAACTGGGCGACTACCTGGACTTGCCGATCCGCACCTACTCGAGCGGCATGCGCGTGCGTCTCGCATTCGCCGTATCGACCGCGGTCGATGCGGAAATACTGCTGCTCGACGAAGTGATGGGCGTGGGCGATGCCTCGTTCATGCACAAGGCGCAGGAACGTCTCGCCGACCTACACAGCCGCTCCGAGATCGTTGTGCTGGCGATGCACTCGAACCCCGAAATCCGGCGCGTGTGCAACAAGGTGTTGTGGATGGATCACGGCCGCGTGCGGGCCTTCGGACCGACTGAAGAGGTCGTTTCCGCTTATGAGGCGCATTTCGGCGTCTGAGCGTCGCTGCCGGGCTTCCGTTTCCAAATCCTACAGACGATGACGATGACGATGACATCGCACGACTCTCTCCCCACCGATCTGACGCCGGCGCCGGTCGAACAGGTATTCGCGCCGGCCTCCTTCTGGTGGCCCGAGCACATCGTGCCGTCGCCCTGGCTCGAGCATGCGCCGTTCGCCTTCTGGCTTGTCGACGCGCTGCGCCCGTCTTCGATTGTGGAAGCGGACGCGACGGACGGCTTCCTCTTTTCGACGACGTGTCAGGCGGTGACGCAACTTGCGCTCGATACACAATGTGTCGCGTTCACAGCCGAAAACGCGCACGCGAGCGCTGCGACAGCCGATTTCGAAGCCGGCCAGGCGCGCCGTTTCGCGGCGTTCTCGCGCATCGTCCGGGCGTCCGGCGCGCAAGCCGCTTTCGAAAAGATTCCCGATGCGTCAATCGACGTGCTGATTGCGCTGGCCGAGCCGGGCGGGAGCGCTCCGCTGGACCCGTGGTTGCCGAAGCTGTCGGCACGCGCAGTCGTGCTCGTGCGCGCCGATGCGGTGTCGTCGGCGCGCTATCCGTCGCTGGTGTTTCCTCATGCCGGCGGGCTGGGCGTGGTCGTCGCGGGTCCGCAGTCGCCGCTGCGCGCGCTCACCGACCTGCCGGAGGCATCGCTGCGGGACGTGCGCATGCGCTACGCGCGCCTGGGCGCCGCGATCACGGCGAGCGAGTCGCTCATGGCCGCGCGCAAGGCGCTCGAGACGCAGAGCGTGGCGCTGAACGTCGAGCGTGAGCGCGCCGAGGCCTTGGGAGAAAGCCTGCGCGCGGCCGAATCGCGCGTGCAGGAGCATGAGGCGCAGTTCGATCTGCTGCTCGGCGCCGACGACTGGCAGCGCAGCCTGATCGACGAGGCCAACCAGCGTGCCGATCACGCGGAAAAGGAACTCGCCGATCTGAGAGCGTCGACCTCATGGCGTGTCACGACGCCGCTTCGCCACGCGGCGGGCAGAACCGTCGGGCTGCAACGCCTTGTAGCGCGCGCGCGTCAGTTGTCCGCCGTCGTGCGAACATCGGTGCGTGCCGACGGCGCCGTCGTCACCGCGCGCAAGGCCGTTTTCGCGGTGCGCCATCGCGGTTTGCGGGGACTCGTGCATGGCGGCCTCGCGCCGGCGCGCACGCCGAAACTCGTGCTGCCGCGTGCCGTGCCCGCGCTCGATCAACTCGCATTGCGCGTGCTCATCGTGGCGGAAACGAGCATCCGGCAATGCATGAAGTATCGGGTTACGCAGAAGGCGCAGATGTTCGCGGAGCTCGGCATCGATTGCACGGTCCTGTCGTGGAAAGAGCGCGCGCAGGTCCGCCGCGCGCTGCCGACGCATTCCGTGGCGATCTTCTACCGCGTGCCTGGATTTCCTGAAACCCTCGATGTGATCGAGGAGGCGAAGGCGCTCGGCATCGTCACGTTGTGGGAAGTCGACGACCTCATCTTCGACAAGTCGAAGTACTCGCTCAACACCAATCTCGACGAGCTGTCGCAGAAGCTGCAGCGTGAGCTGCTCGCCGGTGTCGATCTCTACCGCGCCGCGCTGCTGGCGTGCGACCGTGCCATTGCATCAACGAGCGGTCTCGCCGACGCGATGCGCGATATCGGCGTGAAGCATGTCGACGTCGTCGAGAACGCGCTCGACCGGGAAACCATGCGGGTCGCCGCAGGCCTGAATCTGCAGGCGAAGCAGCGCGAACGCGCGACGGTGCGCATCGTCTATGGCTCCGGCACGAAGACGCACGACAGCGACTTCCGCGTCGCCGCGCCGGCCATAAAGCGTGTACTGCGCGCCCGACCGCACGTGCGTCTGCGTGTGATCGGCGAGTTGAACCTGCCGGCGGATTTCGCCGAAGTCGCCTCGCAGATCGAGCGTCAGCCCGGGTCGAACTACCCGACTTATCTGGGCCGCCTCGCCGAATGCGACATCAGCATCGCGCCGCTGGAAGAAAGCGTGTTCAACGACGCGAAGTCGAACATCAAGTATCTTGAAGCGTCAGTGTTGCGCCTTCCTTCGGTGTGCTCACCGGCCGCAGCGTTTCGCAGCGCGATCGTCTCGGGCGCCTCGGCGCTCCTCGCCGCGACCGACGCCGACTGGGAACACATGCTCCTGCAACTCGTCGACGATGCGGGACTTCGCGCGGACATGGCGGCGCGCGCGTACCGGTCGGTGATGCGCGACTACTCGCCTCACGCGATCGGCACGCGCCAGCTCGCCGCCGTCGTGGCGCCGTTCAGGCGCGAGCGCAGCGGCCTGCGCGTGCTTGGCGTCAACATCTACTACGAGCCGCGCAGCTTTGGCGGCGCGACCATCATCGCCGAGGAAATGGCGCGCCGCATGAGCGTTGCCGGCGAGAGCGACTATTTCATGTTCACGTCGCTGCCGGTCAGCGAAGTCGAGCCGTACCATCTGGTGCGCTACGAATCCTCGACAGGCGGCGTGTTCGCGCTCGGCCTGCCGGGAGAGCGCGATCCGGCGTTCGAGTTCGAGAATCCTCACGTCATCGGACCGTTCACGGACGTGCTTCGGGCGTTGCGCCCGGACGTCGTGCATCTGCATAGCCTGCAAGGTATCGGCGCGCAGATCGCCGAGATCTGCGAGCAGGAGGGCATTCCGTTCGTCGTGACGCTGCACGACGCGTGGTGGATTTGCGGCCGTCAGTTCATGGTGACGGGCGAGCATCGCTATTGCCATCAGCGCAAGATCGACCTGAACGTCTGCGCGAGCTGCGTAAGTAATCCGACGCTCAACTCATACCGCCAATTCCGGCTGCACGAAATTCTCGCGTCGGCCGACAGGCTGCTTGCGCCCAGCGCGTTCTTCCGCGATCTCTACATCGAAAACGGCTTCGATGCCGCGAAGGTCGTCGTCAACAAGAACGGCATCCGCCCGCCAGCGCCGCGCTTGCCGCGCGCCGCGCTACGCGAGCGGCCGCTGCGTTTCGGTTATGTCAGCGGCGAAACGCCGATCAAGGGTTCGCATCTCATCCGCAAGGCGCTCAATAGCCTGCCATTCGACAACTATGAGTTGCGCGTCGTCGACAACGGCCTGAACCTCGGCTTGCGCACCATCGACGCGGGCGTGTGGTCCGTACCGGGACGTCTCGAAGTCGTGCCGGCGTACACGCAGCAGACCATCGACACGTTCTTCCAGGAGATCGACGTGCTGCTGTTCCCGACGCAATGGAAAGAAAGCTTCGGACTTTCCGTGCGCGAGGCGCTGATTCGCGATGTATGGGTCGTCGCCACCGATGCGGGCGGCGTGATCGAAGATATCGTGGACGGTGAAAACGGCGACGTGATTCCGCTCGACGACGACGGCACGCAACTCGCCGTGGCGATCGGCCGGCTGCTCGCCGATCCGCAGAAGCTCGACGGGTACCGGAACCCGTACGCATCCACAATCCGTGTGTTCGACGATCAGGCGCGCGAGCTGCACGCGCTGCTCGAAGACGTCGTCAGGAAGCGCGCGACCACCGCGATCGAAGCTGCGCGTTGAGCGCCGGAGCGCGGCGCGTTCAGCGGTTCAGCGGCGCGCGCCGCGAAAGACCCACAGCTTGGCCGAGAGAAAGTTGACGCCCATTCCGGCAATCGAGCCGACAGCGACCGCGGCGAGCGGCGTCCACGACGCGTCCGGCAGCATATGGATGGCGACGACATAGGCCGCGTAGTTGCATACACCGCCGAACGCCATCGCAAGCAGGTATTCATGCCATTCGCGCCAGATGGAGCGGTCCGTCTGGCGATCGAAGGTGTAGCGGCGATTGATCTGCCACGTCGCGAAAACGGCCAGCAGAAACGAGATGACGCGGCCCACATACGGGCCGGCGCCGGCTTTCATCGCGAGATACAGCGCGCCGGCATCGACCACGAAACCGATGACGCCCGCGATGACGAAACGCAGGAACTGGCGCGACATGTCAGCGCTGCCCGTCGCGCACCAGCAGCGCGTCGGCGAGCGCCGGAGTGGCCATAGCCGCGGAGGGTGCCGGAATCGACAGATAGGCGAGCCTTTTCGTCTCGTTGCGCCCGCGTGTGACGGTATCGAGCACGATTCCGCACACGAGCAGGATCGCGCCGAACAGCGTGAGGCCGCTGCAGAGAATGACCGTCGGGATGCGCGGCACGAGGCCGGTTTCCACGAAGGTCTCGAAGACTGGAATCGCAAACCCGATCGCGAGCGCCATACAGATCGCGAAAGCGCAACTGAAGAACAGCAACGGTTTCTCGCTTTTGAAGAGCTTGAGAATCGTCATCAGAATGCGAAAGCCGTCGCGATAGGTGTTGAGCTTGCTCGACGAGCCTTCCGGGCGCGAGTAGTAGCGCGTTTCGATCTCGGCCACCGGCATGCGCATGCCGAGCGCGTGCACGGCCAGTTCGGTTTCGATCTCGAATCCCGCCGAGTGGGCCGGGAAGGTCTTCGCATAGCGGCGCGAGAACACGCGATAACCCGACAGCATGTCTTTGAACGTGCGCCCGAAGATGGTGGCCGCGCATTGCGTGAGCATCACATTGCCGAAACGATGACCCAGCCGGTATGCGAGCTGTTCGTCCGAGAGCCGCGAGCCGACCACCATGTCGAGCCCGTCCTTTAGGAGCCGCTCGATCAGCATCGGCGCGGCGGACGCGTCGTAGGTCGCGTCGCCGTCGACCATCACATAGACATCGGCGTCGACGTCGGCGAACATGCGGCGTACGACATTGCCCTTGCCCTGCAAGGGCACCGCGATCACGCGAGCGCCGGCCCTGGTGGCGGCATCGGCCGTGCCGTCGCTCGAGTTGTTGTCGAACGCGACGATGTCGGCTTCGGGCAGGACCGCGTGAAAATCGGCGACGACCTTCGCAATAGTGCTGGCCTCGTTGTAGCAGGGAACGACTACGGCGATTCTCGGAGAGACGTTCTGTTGGAGCATAGGGTGGCTGGACGGCTAAAGAATGAGCGGGCGATGTGCGCCACTGTGGGCGTTATTGTATTGCATCTCGTATATCGGACCGCGAGGTGCGGAAGGCGCGCGGCGCGGTCTTGTAAAATACGCTCCCTCGCACGCGGGCATGACGCCCGGCCGTGTCTCATCTGGTTGACCTCATGACCCGGTTTCTTTCGTTCCCGGCGCGGCTGCGCACGTGGCGGCTCGCGCTGCTCTATCTCTGCTACGCGGTGCCGGCCGGTTGCTTTTTGCTCGTCGCGACGCCGCCTTTTCAGACGCCGGACGCAGCCAATCACTTCTTTCGGGCCACGCAGGTCGCGCAGGGCGGCTGGCTCGCGAAAAACTTCGGCGGCACGTCGGGCGGACCGATCGATGAGGGCGCGAGCACTTTCGCCGCCATCTTCGACCCGATCGCGCATCATCCGGAAGTGAAGCTCACCACGTCGATGGACGAGCGGGGCCGCTCGATCCGCTGGAGCGGCGAGAATCGCACGGCCGAGTTTCCCAATACCGCCATCTATCCGGCCTACGCGTATGCGCCGCAGGCGCTGGCGATCGACCTCGGCCGCGCGCTCAACGCGAGCGTGCGCGCGACTTATCTCGCGGCGTGCGCTGCCGGCCTGCTCGTGAGCGTCGCGCTAACGGCCTGGGCAATCGCGCTCGCGAGACGGACCGCGCTCGCGCTCTTCGCCATCGCGACGCTGCCATGCACCGCCATGCTGTTTTCGTCGGTGAGCCAGGACACGACCGTCGTACCGCTCTGTTTTCTACTGATTGCGTTCACCGACCGTTCGATCGACGAGAGCGTGCCGGTGTCGCCGCGCTCGCTCGTCCTGATGGCGCTCGCCTGTGTCGTCGCGGTATCGGCGCGGCCGCCGTATGCCGGTCTGCTGGTGATGATGTTCGCGCCGGGCCTGCGCATCGAGGCGGCGCGCTATGCGTCCGTGCGACGGCTCGTCTGGTTCTGCGCGAGCGCTGCGGCGGCCGCATTCGCCACGCTCGCCTTCAGCCGCTCGGGCTGGGCGCCGGTGGCGCCGCCACGCTCGATCGGTGGCCAGCTCGGCTATCTGTCACATGCTCCGCTGCAGATCTTTCACCTCGCCATCGCCACGCTCAAGGCCTACGGCGGCTTCTATTTCGCGAGCTTCGTGGGCGTGCTCGGCTGGCTCGACGCCTCCTTCAGGCACGGCTACTACGCGCTTGCGATGCTGATGTTCGCCGCCCTCGCCCTGGCGTGCGCACTGCCGGCCGACGCGCAGCGGGAGCCGCGCGCGGCGGACCGTGGCGCGGCCGTGGCGGCATTCGCAGCGAGCGCGGCGATGATCTTCGGTTCACTGTATCTGACGTGGACACCGGTGGGCAACGCGGTCGTGGAGGGCGTGCAGGGGCGCTATTTCCTTGCGCTCGCGCCGCTTCTGGCGCTCGCGCTGGCCGCGCCGGGCGCGCGCGCGAACCGTGGTTTGTCCGTGCAAGGCCGTGGCGTTCGCCGCGTTCGCGCGCTGTGCGTTTTGATCGTCCTGGCGTTTCCGTTCGTGACGTTCATCGAACTGGTGGGCCTCATCCTTCACCGGTACTATCTCTGAGCGTATGGCCTGCAGGCTCATAGGGAGACCTATGTGGTGCGGTAAAATGCTGAGGTTTTGGGGCCGCCGGGCGGTGCAGCGTGCCCGACATTCATCGTTGAGCGCTATCGAGATATGAATTACGCAAATTCCGAATATTGGCTCAAGAAGGCCGGCGAAGCTTATTCCGATCAGCAGATCGGCAGAGCGAGCGTCGGAAACGACAGCTATCGCGCGCAGGAGGCGTGGCTGAACAACTTTTTCACGCAGCAGGCTGAACGGCTCGGACGGGCCGTGCGCGTGCTCGAATTCGGTTGCGGCTTCGGTCGCTTCGCGCGTCTCTTCGAAGGCCACGACCGGGTGCGTTATCACGGCTACGACTTCTCCGCGACCATGGTCCAGCCGCTGTTCGACGATCCTCCGCCGGGTCTCGCACCACTCGATGAGCGCGTGCGGGTTGCTCCCACCGTCGGCGAGGCTTTCCCGGGCGAGCATTTCGATGTCGTGTTCACGGTCTCAGTGCTGATTCACAACGCGCCCGACCAGGCGGCGCGGCTCATCCCCCAGATGATGGAGATGGTCGAGGCGCACGGCAGCCTGTGCCTGATCGAAAATGCGCTCGTGCCGCTGACGATGAAGGAGAACAACTGGCATGGCGGCTGCTGGGTCCACGACTTCGTGGGGACGACGGCGCCGCAGTGCGATGTCTGCGTCACCTATCGTCTCAGCGACGTCCATAGCGTCTATCGCCTGAGCACGCCGGCCGCGCAGGCGCGCACGGTGACGCTGATCAACGGCGACGCGCCCGAGCGTCCCACGACGCCGGACGAGCTCAAGCTGCTCGGAATGGAGCGGCTCAAGCTCGCGATCGCCTTGCTCGAGAACGAGCTGAACGAGGCCGCGGCGCTGCAGGCCGAAGCACACGATCAGAGCGAGTTCACCGGCTACGCGCAGCAGCGCAGCGAGCGCATGCAGCAGGGGCTCGCCAGGTCGGTGAGGCGGCTCGAGGAACGGCTGCATGGCCAGGCGAGCACGGAAGCAAGCGACAACCCGGACCACGCCGACGCGCTCATCGCCCGTCTGGATCACCTCAGCGATGAAGCCGCCCTAAGCATCGCGCGGCTCAATCGCGCACAGACGCTGCGTAGCACGGTGACGGCAGCGCTCGCCGAAGCCTATGCCGCGAGTTCCGTGGCGACGCCGAAGGAGGAGCCGGCGACCGTGTCAGGCCCGCAACCGCGCCCGCATGCAAGCGTCGAGGCGCAGCAACGGCTCGGCCCGGACGAGGAGTTCGGCTGGGACCGGCCAAGCGACGTCCAGTGGGGACATGCCGATCAGCGCTTCTCGAAGGTGTGCCACGCGATGAACGTCGAGTGGATTGGTATCCGCGCGGCCGCCGCCGGGCTGCCGGGGCACAAGCTGGTCTTGTCCGCATCGCGTAATCTGTCGGCGAAGGCCGTCGATGAGATCGCGCAGATCATGACCCGCAACGGCATCGACCGGCTGGTCGTGCACGGTATGTCGGCGCCGCTCGCCGCGTTGATCTCCGCGCTCAAGAAATCGATCGACATCCCGGTTTTCGTCGTGTGGCATGGCGCCCCGGTCATGTGGTCGATGACGCAGGAGACCGAATTGTTCACGCGTGTCTCGCACCTGCTCGAGCGTGGCGAAGTGACGCGCATCGCGGGCATGCGGTCGGGCATGCATCCGGCGCTCGGTCCGCGCGCGTTCCCGCATCAGCTTTTCAATCTGCCGCCGACGCTGAACGAGGCCTTCGGCGGCGCCGACGCGCTGTTGCCGGTTCCCGAACGAGGCGACGCGGCCGGCGCGGTGATCTTCGCGCCGTCGTGGCACGTGACGCACAAGAATCTGCCTACAAACCTCATCGCTGCGAACCAGACGGCAAAAGTCGCACAAGTATGGACCCTCGACGGCGAGATCCGCCTGCCGCCCGGTCTCGACGGTAAGGTGCGCCGCCTCGCGCCGCGTTCGCTGCGCGGCATGCTCGACACTATGAAGCTGGTGGATCTCATCATGAACGTGAGTCTCGTCGACTGCCATCCGATGATCGAGCTGGAAGCGCTGGCCGTGCGCACGCCGTGTCTGCGCGGACCGCTGTTCATGGACGCGCTCGATGATCACCCTTACGTCGCCGCCACGCAGGTGCAGAATCCGCTCAGTGTGGTGGACGTGATGAATCGTATCGATGCCGTGCTGGACATCCCGCGTGAGGACATGATCGCCATGATGAGCGATTACGATCGCGCACTGCGCGAGGTATCGATTGCCCGCTATTGCGAGTTTCTGGAGCTGTAAGAGTGAATCGACTGCGCGTCTTTGTTACCCGAGAAATTTACCCGTTCACTGCAGGCGGCATCGGCCGCGTGGTGGCCAACATGCTCACCACGCAGCCTCCCGCCGACGGGTCCCGCATGGCGGTCCTCTATCTTGGCGAGCCGCTCGATCCGGCGCGTTTCGCGCTGACCTATCCGGGCGTGCTGCTGCTCAACGCGCCGGCTGCCGGCTATCTGGAACGGGACGGCGCATCGTCCTATCCGCCGGTCAAGTGCTACACCACATCGCCGCTGCATGCGGAGTCCGTGCGCGCGATGCAGGCGCTCAAGCACATGGAGCGCGAGCATGGGCCGATCGAGTACATCGAATTTCCGGACTGGGGCGGCGCCGCGTTCGCGACCTGCCAGGAAAAGAAGCTCGGCGTGGCGTTCGCCGACGCGGTCATCGCCGTTCGCTTGCATACCGCCGACAGTCTGCTGTCGCGCTACGAGCTCCGGGTGATCGATGCTTCGTCGATCGCGCTGTACGACCTGGAGCGCAAGGCGCTGATGGATTGCGACCGGATCGTGGCGCAACTGGCGCCGGTGGCCGAAGTGATGCGCGAGTTCTTCGACATCGATCCGCAGCCCTGGGCGGAGAAGCTTCATGTGCATGCACCGCCGGTGCTGCTCGATCACGGGCCGTCGCCGGCGCGCAGCATCACGCCGCAGCTCGACACGCCGATCGTGTTTTCGTCGAAGATCCAGCATTGCAAGCGGCCCGACGTCTTCGTGCGCGGCGTGTGCGGTTTCCTGCGCGCGAATCCCGGCTACACGGGCCGCGTCATCTTTCTGGCGCATGCGTTCAGCAGCGACTATGCCGAACGCATGCGAGCCCTGATTCCCGAAGACCTGAAGTATCGCTTCACCTATGTGAGCGACGCATCACAACTGGAGCGGCATCAGATCATCCAGCGGTCGGTGTGTGTGTTTCCCACTGTGTTCGAGGCGTTCTGTCTCGCCGCCTACGAAGCTTCGTTGAGCGGCGCGGTTTGCGTACTCAACGCCGGAAACCCCGCGTTCGGCGAGGGCACGCCCTGGAAGGATGGCGAGAACTGTTGCAAATTCGATGGATTCACCGACGACCTCGCCAACGTCCTCGGCAAGATCTTCGCCGCGCCTCGCGCGTATGATGTCGTGGCGATTCCCGAGGCCAGGCGCCCCTACGAGCTGCCAGCGGCGCAGTCGCCCACGGCTACGGCTGCTGCGACCGCCGCCGCGCCCGAATATCCACTCGTCAGCGTGCTCGTCACGCATTGCAATCTCGGACGTTATCTGCGCGAGACGCTCGACAGCGTGGTTGCATCGGACTATCCGAATCTCGAAATCGTCGTTGTCGACGATGCATCGACCGAAGACGTGAGCCTCGCGGTGATCGAAAGCCTCGATCGCGCGAAAGCGGACGGTCTCACGGTCGTGAGACGGTCGCATAATGCGGGTTTGTCGGCTGCGCGTAATCTCGCCGCGAAGGTCGCGAAAGGTCAGTACGTCATCCCGCTCGATGCCGACGACCTCATCCATCCGTCGTTCATCAGCGTCGCGGTGAGGGCGCTCGAGCGTCATGCCAAATATGACTTCGTCGTTCCCACGGCGGGCTATTTCGTCGATGCCGACATTACGCGGCTGATGGTCGAGGGCTGCCGGGATTCGATTGTGTTCGTCGGCGACGCGCGCGCGTCGGGTCTGTTGAAAAACCGCTTCTCGACCGCGACTATGCTCACACGACGCGCGGTGCTCGTCGATCTGAAGTACAACGAAGAGCTGACCGCGTATGAGGATTGGGATCTCTATCAGCGTGCGGTCATTCAGGGCAAACGCTTCCTCGTCACGAACGACATCAACTTTTACTACCGGCATCGTCCGGACTCGATGAACCACAATCCGCAGAAGGCCTTGCAGGAGAAACTCCTGTGGCACGACGTACTGCGCATGCGTTCGCTGAAGATCGGCGCGATTGAGATTCCCGGCTATGTCGCAGTAATGGGCGCTGTCCTGCCCGGCGCCGCGGAGGTCGACTCGGAGCGCGTGGCGAGACTGGAGGCGGAACTCGACGCCTACCGGCGCAGCGAAGTCGTCTTCGCGTCGCTGCGTGTCGCGCACTTCTTGCAGGCGCGCGCGCCCTGGGCGTTGAACGCGGGCCGGCGCGTCGCCCGGGCGATGTGGCAGCTCGTCAGATGACGCGGGAACGGAATGCAGCCGTTCTCGACGAAAAAGTCTGCTTGCCCGGTCTCAATGAATCGATCGACTATGAATAGCAACACGACTTCCGGAACACGCCTGATCGCCGCATGCAATGCCGTGCTTTGCCTCTGCGGCTTCGCGCTGACGGTCGCTTCGAGTTTTCCCGGCATCATGACGCCCGACACGACCGATGTGATCCATCAGGCGGTAACGGGGCAGTGGAGCGACTGGCACGCGCCGTTCTACACCTTCATCCTGAGCCTGTTGTATCCGTCACGTCTGGGGCCGGTCGGCATGCTCCTGCTCAACAACCTGATCCTGTGGGCCGCTACTTTCCTGCTGGCTGACGCGGCCGGCAAGCGTTACGGCTGTCTCGGTGTGCTGTTCTGCTTCATTCCGCTTTGTCCAGCGATCATCTACATGCCCGGGTTCATCTGGGATGTCTCGTTACACGTGGCGCTGTGGGCGTTCGCGGCCGCGCTCGTGTTTCGCGATGTGGCGGCGGGCCGCAAGGTGTCGACACCCACGTGCGTGGCGGCAATCGCGCTCGTCGTCGGTGGCGTGTTGGTTCGGCAGAACGGTTGGTTCGCGGCCGCGCTGCTGGTGCTGGCGGCATTGCCCGCGACGATGAGGCTGCGGACCCGGCTCTTCATCGTGGCGGCGGCTTTCGTGGCGATGCCGCTGATCTGGACCGGCTTCGCAAAGATCACGCAGACCGTCAGCTCGCATGCGGTCAACTCGATCCTGATTCACGATCTCGGTGCGATGTCCGCCGAGCTGCGGCGCAATGTGTATCCCGGCGACTGGTCATCCGCGCAAGCCGACCAGATCGAACACAACTGCGTGCCCGACTCGCTTGATGCGCGCGCGCCCGATAATGGCTGGGACGTCTTCGCATGGGGACGCTGCGGCTTCGTCTTGAAGACACTTTCCGCACAGCACCTGATGGACACGCACGTGCTGGCCAAGGCGTGGCTCACGACAGTCGTGCATCATCCGGTCGCGTACGCGAAAGCTCGCATCAAATTTTTCGCGACGTTCCTTCACGCGCAGAATTCGACGCCCGTACTTACGAACAGCCCGTCGAACACAGAAAGCGGCTGGCCCCTCGAGAATCGGACTCTGATCGATGGGATGTACGCTTATGCGAGCAGTTTCCTGAACTGGTGGGTGTTCCGTCCGGGAACCTGGCTCGCGTGCAATTTGGTGGCGTTTTTCGGGCTTGCGTGGCTGATGCGCCACGCCGATGCATCGCCCGGAAGGCGCGCCACCGCGGGGTTCGGTGTGCTGCTGGCTGGCGGTTCGATCGTCTGGGTCATGACCTATGCGATCTTCGGCGTCGCTTTCGATTTTCGCTATGTGTTCTGGAACGTCTATATTTCGCTGGCATGTCTCCTCATTGCGATCGGAGAGGCGACCATGAGCCGCGCCCGGCGCGACGCGGGGGAGGTGGGTCGAGGCGCGGCGCCCAATCTGTCCGGTCGCATACCGGCACATGATCGGGGCCTGCGACCCGAACAGCACCCGCTGGATACTGTGAAATGACGGACTACGACGAAGATCCGAATGAGGTGCATGACCAGGTTCTCGTCGAGATGGTCTTCACAAGGATCACCGGAAGACTGGCGGATTCGTCGGAAACTAGACGCACGCGTGGATTCGGCACAACCGGCCCTGGCCCACTCTGTCGATAGGGCGTTTGTGGCCGCGTCAGCGGCGGTATCGATTCTTTCGCGGCAGAGGTTGACCTTTGAAGCCCGCTTCACGCATCTGAGAAGTGGGATCGCTTGCTGTGGATGGGCGGGCCGGAGACCGTTCAACGTGAAGCGAGGCGTGTTCGTGTTGGAGGACGGTCATCATGGATTTGTGTTTCTGCGGGTCTCCGGCGTCCGCTATCTGCGATTGCGCGTCCCGTGCGAGCGGAAGCCTGGATCAATCAGGATGCGGCGCCGGAGGTAAAAGTAACGCTCTCAGACCCCTCGCACTTCGACCTCCATACGCCGTTTCAACACCCGGACTTCCACGCGGCGAAGGTTGACGCAAAGCATTGCAGCAACCGCGCCCCTCCACGGCTCCAGGTCAATCTGGCGATGGCATGTTCTTCCTTCCTCGCGCTTTCGCCGGCTCACCGAATTAAAAAGCGAGCGATAGGGCAGACCCCGCTGATTGACAAGCTTGCGAACGGTCTAACGACTGGCCGTAGGTTCTGTCGAAAATCTCGGCGAAGATAGTGAGTGAATTGGGCCATGTAAGATGGCGATCTCAAATCAGAGAATGCGCGGCATGCATATTCATCTAATCTCCCTTCTTAGAAACGAGCGAGACATTCTTCCTTCCTTTTTGGCCCATGTTGCGTCTCTGTTTGATACAGGCGACCTCGTAGATCACCGATCAACGGACGGCACAGATACGCTTCTCCGGAAGTTCGCCCAAAGGCGAAGCGGTTGGGAAGTCGGGAAACTCAATTGTTCCGCTTATCTTCAGTCTGCCGTGAGCAATGTACTCCTGCATCGAGCCTTTGAGCGGGGCGCCGACGCAGTAATTGTCCTCGATGCCGACGAATTTATCCATGAGCTTTCGTTCGAGCAATTGCGGAAGCATGTAGCCATGCTCTCCGATACGAGAAGCGTCGGCGCGCTGTTGTGGCGGAACGCTGTGCCACGCGAATTCGAACGAGAGTTCTCGATAACTGGTCACTCGATCATTGGTTCGCGATCACCGCATCGAAAGCTTATCGTTCCGAGGTGGGTGTTCGATTCGTTCGGCAGATCGGCAAAGCTCAACCAGGGCAACCACTCGCTTCTGATCGAAAATGGGGAATGGCCGCCTCTCACTGAAGTCGGAGAAATTCTTCACTTTCCGATTCGGTCAGAAGCGCAATTCACACGAAAGGTCGTCAGCACGTACCTCGCACAATCGAAGCTTACTGTTGCTCCACACATCCAGCACATGATTCGACTCATCGCGGACGGTGCGGTTGACCAAAGCTCGATCGTCGGACTGGCCATGAACTATGGGGCCGAAGACGCTAGCTCCACGCCTATGACCTTGAAGGCCCTGGCCGATGCCGGGATGCCTCAGGTAAAAGCGAACGTTGCCATTGCGGCTGATGAAAAGGAATGGCTGGAAGAGATTCGCGCTGCAGAGACCAAGATTAGTACTCGCATCGACGACATCGGAGAAATAACCTTGACTATCGGAACAGAAAAATATGCGTTGGATCACGAGTCGCAAGTTCAGGGCGCACCGCTCGGAACCTTCTACACGGACGCATTCTACGCAGGACAGAGCGACGGCAGTCTTCGATCTGCAAGAGGGATTTTGAGGGGATTGTTCTCCATCATTTCCGTCTCCACTACTCTGGATGTCGGCTGCGGCGTTGGACCCTGGTCCAGAGCCGCCCTGGATCTAGGGGCAGCGAAGTCGATCGGAGTCGATGGAGAATATGTCGACCGCGCCAGCCTGATGATCGACCAATCCGAATTTCGCTCGAGAAATCTCGAGAACGCGTGGCAACTCGATTCGGGAGACCTATCGAAATTCGATCTCGTCATATCGCTCGAGGTAGCCGAGCACCTGCCTTCGAGCAGCGCAGAAACATTTATTTCCAATCTCACTTTCTACGGCGATGCGGTATTGTTCTCAGCCGCAATACCGCGGCAGGGAGGTGTGAATCACATAAACGAACAATGGCCCGAATACTGGTCAGAGATCTTCGCAAGGTTCGGTTACGACTGCTTCGATATCGTGCGGATGGACACCTGGCGCGACGAATCGATCGAGTGGTGGTATTCGCAGAACACGTTCGTGTACGCTCGACGTGGTTCGACCGTTCATAGTCAGTTAAGCGAAGTTTCGAGACCAGTCAAGACCCCTACATCACTCGTACATCCGAAAAAGCTGGCCGACGCTTACTATTGGGCCGGAAAAGATGCGCAAGCGGCCGCTGACAGGATCGCGCTCCTGGAATCGGATATCCGCGCGCGAGACGGTCTCCTGCAGCACTCTGCTGAGATGCTGGTCGCCGCCAACAAGAGAGAGGAAGAACTCCGCCGATCGACCTCATGGCGACTCACAGCGCCACTTCGCGCTCTGAGCATTGCAATTAAAAAAGCTCGCAACCGCTGAGTGCGCAGGATTGTTAAGACAGTCGAGCGGCGGCCTCGAGATAAGACTCGCGGTGATGACTGAATGGACATGACCTGCCCGGTTTTCTAAGACCACTCGGTTCTAGCGATAACGGCGCTGGTTGAACTGCTCTCTAACCGCTGGCGATACGCCAGCGGCGTGTCGTAGTTCAGGCTCGAATGAGGCCGGACTTCGTTGTAGTGGCGGCGCCAGTCATCAATCACAATTTTTGCTTCGATGCGATTGCGGAACCACTCCATGGCGAGACACTCGTCACGGGATTTGCGTTTGAAACCGTTCGTTCCGTTCTGCCATGGCTTGCCTGGATCGATCAGTGCCGACTCGATCTTCTCTGACGCGACCCACTTGAGCAACGCCGAACTCACGAACTCGGGACTATTGTCACTTCGCATGTATCGCGGTGCGCCGTGAACACTGATCAACCTGCTCAGCACCTCGATGATCCGCGCAGACCGGATCGAGCCGGAAACATCGATTGCCAGACATTCGCGCGTGTACTCGTCAACAATCGTCAGACACTTCAGTTGCTGGCCGTTGGCACACGCGTCAAAGACAAAATCGTAGCTCCACACGGCATTGCGCATGCTCGGTGCAAGTGGCCGGGGCCGCGAGCCAGCGATACGGCGTCGGCGCCGCGTGCGAGGCACTTGCAGCCCCGCCTGCGCCCATAATCGGCTGCAGCGTTGTTTGCCAACGAGGATACCTTCGCGACCGAGCATGATGCGAATCCTTCGTGAGCCGAATCGGGGATAGTCCCCAGAGAGCCGCCGCATTGCCTCAACCACCGGAGCGTTCTTGTCCGGCATTTTGCTCGCGTAACCGAGGTTCGCCCGGCTCACCTGAATCAGCGCACACGCACGTCGCTGGCTCAACCCACGCAACATGGCATATCGGGCCTGCTCGCGGCGTACCTGTGCGCTTACCATTTTTTTGCCGAGATTTCCTTCATGACCTCGATCTCGAGATCCCGCTCAGCAACCAGTCTCTTGAGCCGGTTATTCTCGACCTCCAAGCCCTTCAGCGCTTCACATCGTCGCTGACCATCTCCCCGAAACGCTTGCGCCACGCGTAGATCGACGCGTCGCTCACGCCGTGACGCTTCGCTACCTCGGGAATCGGTGCACTATCCGCTTCCCGCAAGATCCGAACAATCTGCTCATCGCTGTATCGACTCTTCTTCATGACGCACTCCGCGTGGATGCGCGTTTATCCTAGATCAATCTGGCCTGAGGTTCCGTCAGACACGTCTTCGCGGCGCGGGTGGCGGGTGCCGACACAGCGAAAATACCATGTCTTGCCATCGGACTGGCGAGTACCATTACTGGCTTGTCGGTCGTCAACCATGCAGAGGCGCCTGGACCGAGCGCGACGATACGTTCGCGGCGTTTTGCATCAGTTCTCGTGGATTGAACGTTGAAAATACTCGTCTCTGCTTTTACGGGTCGCTGTCTCGTCAATTGGCTCCCATTGGCCGATGAGATTCGAAAGAAAAATGGCCGTTGCGATTTTCTTCTCTTTCCGAGAGTGTCTGACCCTGATCATCGGGCGCTACTGCGCGAGGACATTCAGTCTTTCGCGCTCGTCACTGAGCAAATCAAAGAAGATTTCAGTTTTGTCCGGAGTACGGAGGCTGACTGCGCGGAACGCATTCGGAGCGCGGTCCGGAACCAGCGATACGAAGCTCTGTTGATGACCACATGTCACGTCGGCCCGGAATTGAAGTTGAAGAATTGGCTGAAGCCTTCGTCGCCCGAAATCGAGGTAATCGGACTCCAGCATGGATTTGTCCAGCCTTGGTGGTATTACGAGGAACTGTCGGCCTCCTTCGACAAGATAGGGGTATTTGGGAGCGCGTTTGTTGATCGATTCACCGAACCATTTCGAAGTCGCGTGATACCCCTCTCTCTTCCGAGTCTTGATCCGTACGTCGGTGAAAAGGGCAATCCGCTGGGCGCAACGCTCTTTGCGTTGCAGCGCGATATGTCGGTCGAACTCGTAGATCAGATGGCCACGGAACTGGAAATCGCAAGAAGAAGGAAGGTCATTATTCGTCCACATCCTGAGCATGTTTCGCTCTATGACGGGTTGCGTTCAAAATTTGCGTTCTCCGATCCGGCGATGCCTGTAAACGACGTTTTGAGGAGTGTCTCTGCAGTCGTGACTTCTGGCAGTACGCTCGCGCTCGCATCCCTGAGCATGCGCATCCCAACGGTTGTGCTGGACCACTTGGGTGGAGCGGAATACCGGCCCTTTGGCATCGTCGCCGAAGAAATGTCTTCAGCTTCCATCATCCAGACGCTTCAACGCCAAGAACCAGAATCCTTCTGGAATGAATTACAGGCGGTATTGGTGCGCTACACCGGACGCGCCGGTTTTCGTGCTGAGGACGCCTACAACTCCTTGCGGTCATCGATTGTCCGGAAGAGCGACGCGCGTGACTCGACATTTTCCAGGCTTAGAGGATGGCTCAATCGACATATCGCGCAATGATCGCCCGCCGGCCGTTTAGACCGGAGTCTGATTAACCGGTCTGACGCCATCAGAGTAGTTCACCCCTACGGAAGTCAGGCATTGTGGTATGCGCGGCGGCTGTCGGAAAGTAACCGCGATACGGGAGCATGGATGTCCACTCCGGGTTTGCGCAGCGTGGCAAGTGTGCGGAATCTCTGATCGAATTGAAGGTGGTCGTAGTCACGACCGCGATTTCGCACGTTCGCAATGGCGGTTGCATCGCCGTCTTCGACAGCGAGCGAGATCACGTGCTGCGGCAAGCCGTTAGAATCGGTCGCATTGATGTCGTTTCCGACACCCGATCAGATTAAGTTGCAGAACACGGCGATGCGCGACTCGCTTCTCGCATTGGCTAAAAATGCCATCGTGTCGTTCCAGGACGCCGTCGATCCAGATGAGGCGAACAACGCGGAGAACGCCCTTCTCAAGCAGTGGAAGCAGTTCCGCGTCGCCGTTAATCGGGTCGATTTCACGCTGACCAGTCCAAACTCTCTAGGCCGATGACCTAGTTGGCGAGGATGTGACGCGCTTCCTCTTCAACTTCTCAAGTATCCAACTGGAAAGGCGTTTCTCAAGCAGTTCGTATGAGACGGCTGATACTGCGATGCTGACCACAGTGAGCACGAGGCCAAAAGGGAAGTCGCCTAGTCCGGGGCGAGCCCACTCCCACATGTATAGCAAATTCGCTGCAGGGTGAACGATGATCGGGTGAACGAGGTAGAGCGAAAACGAGATATTCCCAAGCCATACGAAAACGCGAGGCTGCTTCAACGGCAGTGTTTTGCTGACGAGCACGAT
The DNA here is from genome assembly GCF_001545035.1 of Caballeronia glebae. Lineage (GTDB taxonomy): Bacteria > Pseudomonadota > Gammaproteobacteria > Burkholderiales > Burkholderiaceae > Caballeronia > Caballeronia glebae. The sequence goes on along the minus strand of NZ_FCOJ02000070.1, from coordinate 2,891 downwards.
AACTGGAAAGAAAATCGCGTAGCCGACACCGAAGCCAGCGAGTCCAAAACCTCTCGTCGGAAGACCCCATAGCACCCATATCATCAAGCTGATTGCCAGTGAAAGCAGGATCCAGCATGTCGTTTCAGATTTGATCCGGATTGGTGAGAAGTAAAGGTAGCCTGATAGTGCGCCAACGAGGAACTCCCAGATGATCGGCGAAGTCGCCAGATTCAAATATTGGAAATCCATCCACTTATAAGGCGGCGATGCGTCAAAACTGAATATGCCAAAGTATGTGTATGGAATCGCGATCAGCGTGATCGCTAACCATGCGCTGAAGGCGATAATGCTTGCGCGACCAAACATCAAGCACACAGCAAAAGCGATATAAAAGTAGATCTCGTAATTCAAGGTCCACCCCGTATGCAAAAGTGCGGCACCCCAGAACGGACCATTCCCATCGAGCTCGAGCGGGACGAAAAAGATCGATTTTATCCAGTTCGCCAGCGTCGGACTTATGTCTTGTCGATGAATGATTGATCCGCTGATGAGCATTGCAATCACGTAAAAGACGGTTAAAACGATATAGGTAGGCCAAACCCTCGTGAAGCGCTTTTTCATAAAATCCGCGCAGTACGCGAGTGACCCGTCGTTCCGACTTGTCGTGTAGACCATGATGAATCCGCTGATAATAAAAAATAGATCAACGCCGGATGCTGCGGGCCGTATAAGCCATGACACGAATGGAATCGGATGTTCCGTGTGCTGCCGAATGTGCACGAAGGTAACTGCCAGTGCGGCAATTCCTCGCAGGGTCTGAATGAAATCTAGCTTTCTCGATTGCATTTTTGGATCCGAGTCTTCGCGCGGGTCGTCTCTTGGATTGAGAATCATACCCGATTCCTTTTCTTTGCCGCCTCCGTTCGGGGCCATCGTCGTATCCAAATCCGAGGCCGCTCAACGACACGATGACATAGCGCCAAAGTCCCGCGAATCGCGGCCGCTGTGACGGGAACGTCCACCGGTAATTGAGCGCGAAGGAAATGAGCAGCGCAGCGGAGAAGCCCGCCGCCGCACCCGTCGTCGGACGCCAGCCGAACCGTTCGACGCAGCACGCCAGAATTGCGAGATAAGCCAACGTGCCGACGCCGCCCGCCGCTTGATATCGAATGCATCATCGCGCCACCGAGCGCGGTGCCGACGGCCTGCGAGCGCGCTCGCTTTCCTGTGCGATTCGCCGCACACCGGCTTGTTCGTGCCGTGAAGGGGCTGCAACGACGCACATCAAACTGTTCTCGACATCCGCGTGCCGGTTCTTCAACGGCTTCGGCTGGGAATGGCTATAAGCGAGACGAACGACGTTATCGCACGCATCGCGATTACCGGCGCGAACGGCCTCGTCGGCGCGGGTGAGTCGCGCCTTGCTCGCGCGCATGCCCGGCGTCAACGTGCGCGCGATCGCGCGCCGCAGTCTCGTTTCCGTCGACAATCTCGCGAGTGCGGCCGCCGAATGCGGGCTGAATACGAAGGCCGCCGGCCGTCTCCCATGTCACCGATCGGCAAGAGGGCGCATATCGTCGGTTGCCGCCGTTGTCGTCGCTGATCCGTCCGATGTGCCGTGATGGGCGCTCGCCGGTCGGCTTCCTTATGCTATAAACGAGCAAACGGCGTCTCGTCGGCCTTCGCAACGACGTTTCATCCAAGATTGGGCTTATTGAGCTTATTGAGCTTATTGGGCTTATTGAGCTTATTGGGCTTATTGGGCGACTTGCCCATTTTGCTGCATTAATTTGTGACGGACCAGATGATAATTGTCATTGCTTTGCGTCGGCCGAGAAGCAGGCACCTCGCCACGCTATGTGTGCAAGCTGGCGGCAGGATGATGATTTTGTCCGCAATTCCGCGCCAGCGTTGCAACGCCTACACTCACGCATCCGGGAGATTTCGCGCATCTTGATTTTCTTATAGAGGCAATGTAATGCATCGATGGAGTGCGGACTGGAATGAGTCTGATACCCGGGACTCGGCAGCCTAAGTTGAGAATTGATCTCGCGTGTGAACTGGTCTTGTCTTCAACCCGCGAATATTAGCGCGATGCGACGGGGTGATAAGTTGAATGCTGCGGACGCTATATTGCTGGTCCATTCTTTCCTCGAGCGTGGAAATGACGAAGCGCTGGGGAGTGAAATGCATCAACGAGCTTCCGAAGTGATGATTCTCGTACATATGCTGAAGCGAAATCTCAAAGGCGGTTTGGAGTTGAATCACGGGCTGACGTTCGCGCGTATATTTGCCGCTAGAGGGCTGCCGACCGTGGCACTTTCGCGTCTCCGCTACACGCTAGTCAATATAGAGTCCCGTGAATCCTAACGTAGTTTTTGTCTGATTCGAACGTCTGTTCGAATCAGACGATCGCATTTCCACCGCCCGCACTGGCTTATGCGTTCAACTCGCTTGTCGTTCGTCCCATCGCGTCCATACGCCCTGGCTGTGGTTCGCTGGTTCGTACACGATCGTGCTTAGAACTTCGGCGTACCGGTCGTCGTTTTTTAGCGGGTCGGCACGTACGTGCTTGGCCACAAGGCAAGTTTTTGTGAGTGGTGGACGTCGAATCACAAAAACCGCGGCACATTACGGATGATCAGCATGATTCCCCACCAGAACCACGGCGTATAAAGCACGTCCTTCTTCCTGTCGATCCCGCGCACGATATCCTTTGCCACCTTCTCCGGCGTCGCGACGGGCGGCCCGGGCAGCGGCAGACCCGCGGTCATCGGCGTGGCGACGAAGCCGGGCTTGATATCGACGACCTGCACGCCGACCTTGAAAAGGCGCGCTCGCAAGCCTTCGAGAAACGCCTGCAATGCGGCCTTCGCGCTGCCGTACAGATAATTCGACGGACGCCCGCG
>NZ_FCOJ02000072.1 GCF_001545035.1 Caballeronia glebae | reverse complement strand
GGAGTGTGCTGCACGTGCCGCGCGAAAGTGCTCGAAGGCGAAGTGAAGATGGAGAAGAACTACACGCTCGAACAACATGAGATCGATGAGGGTTTTGTACTGACTTGCCAGTGCCATCCGGTGAGCGAGCGCGTGGTCGTGAGTTTCGACGAGCGTTAAGTAGCGGCCCGCTGTCATTCGATTCGCGTAAACTAGGACCGCTGACCCGAGCGGTCCTTTCGTCTTTCCGGCATCCGACACCGATGAACACGATTCACGTCACGAATGGCGATTGCGCGGCCCAGTCCCTCACCGAGGCCTTGCAGCGCGCGGAACGCGACGAACGCGTCATCGCGCTGCGCGACGATCTCGCCGTCGGTCCGCTCAGGGACATCGACGAATCGGTGCTCGCGCGCGCCACGTTCTGGCGTCAGGTGCTGAACAGTGCGATCGATTTCGAGGACGAACTGGAAGAGCAGCAAGCGCTGTTCAACCGCCTCGCGCGCGGCGATGGTCAGATTGTCGTGTGGCACGGTCAGAGCGCGGCTGATCAACTCACCTTGCGGCGCGTCGCCTTTCATCTGCGCAATGCGCCGCAGCGCCTGAACGAAGCGAAACTCACTCACGACGATTTGGCGATCGCAACCGACGACAGCGATCCGCAACGCGTCGGCCGCACCGATCGGGCGACGGCCGTCGGCATGTTTTCGCCGAAGCAACTGCTAGCGAAGCTGCCGACCGCGGCCCCGATATCCGTGCTGCGCATCAGCCGCCTCGCGCTCGAATGGCAGGAAGCGAAGTACGCCAACGCGGAAACGCGCCGGCTGCGCGACAACATGCTCATATCGGGAACGTGGATCGACGTCGACGAAGCGCTGCTCGACCTCGCCGGCCCCGAATGGAAACCGGCGGCCCGGATTGCCGGCGCGGCGATGGCACAGCGCTTCGATTTCATGCTCTCCGACTCCATCGCATTCTGGCGCTGCCGCGAACTCGTGACGGCGGGACGCCTTAAAATCCGCGGCACGCCGTCCGAAATCGGTCAGGCCGAGCTGCGCCGCTGAATTCATACCTATAAGAAGGCATTCTTCGAACACATGGCCCGTACCAAAGCGCCCGATCACGAGACGCAACGCGAACAAATCCTCGAACTCGCCGCCGCGAAATTCGCGCAGACGAGCTACCCCAGCACCTCGATGGCGGATCTCGCCGCCGCGAGCGGCACGTCGAAAGCCCGCCTCTATCACTATTACGAGAGCAAGGAAGCGATCCTCTTCGACCTGCTCGACCGCTACACCAAGCGGCTGATGCTGATCATCGCGGAAGTACAAGGCGCGAGCCAGCGGCGCGGGCTGAGCGAGCGCGAGGCGTTCGCCGAGCTCGTGCGCGCGTTTCTCGCCGAATATGAGACGTCGCATAGCCGGCACGTCGCGCTTCTGAACGATGTGAAGTATCTCGAAGACGCGCAGCGCGAAATCGTCCTCGATCGTCAGCGCGACATCGTTGCCGCGTTCGCGCGTCAACTCGCGCGCGCGTATCCGAAGCGCGCGACCAAGGACAATCAGACCGCCCTCACCATGATGGTGTTCGGCATGATCAACTGGACGTTCACCTGGCTCAAGCCGGGCGGCAAGCTCGGCTACAGCGAATTCGCCGAGCAGGTCGTCGACATGATCGAAAACGGACTGAACGGCGCTCGCTAGAAATGCTGCAGCACAACAGACTCTCCGGTCGGTGAAACGTCGTGTTTACGCAAACGCGCTAAGTACATGATTTATAAGTAATATAATCGATTTCAACAGTTGTTTAGAACGTGACCCCTAACGTGTTCTAAGGGTTTTCCCGTACTCATTTCTCCAGGATCGGCTAAACTTCGTTTTGCTTTGCAGCAACTCTGCATCACGAATGAAGGAGAAACGACCGTGGAACCGACTATCAACCGCACTGCCGAGCAGATCGTCGCGCACGACCAGCCGCTCAAAGACGCGCGTATGCCGGTTCTCGTCCGCGAGCTGTCTTCGGCGGATCGCGAGCGTCTCCTCACGCACTTTCTCGCCCTCGACGAAGACGACCGCCTCTTGCGGTTCGGGCAAATCGTGCCGGATCACGTGATCGAGAACTACGTGCGCAACCTCAACTTCGCGAACGACAAAGTGTTCGGTGTGTTCGGCAGCGCGCTGGAATTGATCGGCGTCGGCCATCTGGCCTATCTGCCGGCCGAGGGCGACAAGCGCACCGCCGAGTTCGGCGTGTCGGTGCTCGAAAGCGCGCGTGGCCGCGGTATCGGCTCGAAGATGTTCGAGCGCGCCGCCATGCGCAGCCGCAACACGCATGTGTCGGTGCTCTACATTCACTGCCTGTCGCGCAACTCGACCATGATGCACATCGCGAAGAAGGCGGGCATGAAGATCGAGTACTCATACGGCGAAGCGGATGCTTATCTGTCCCTCGCGCCGGCGGACCAGACCAGCATCGTGGCCGAAATGTTCCAGGAGCAGGCGGCCGTGTTCGACTATGCGGTCAAGCGCCAGACGCAGCGCGCGACGCAGGTTTTTCAGGCGTTCATGCCGACGGCCGACGCCGCGTAACCTTCTTCAAGAACAGCGCGGGGTTCGCGCTGCGAGCTGGACCAACAAGGGCGGCATCGACCGCCCTTCGTCGTTTTAGTGCAGCGGCAGAACGGTCGTCTCCTTGATGCGCTCCAGCGAGAAGCTCGATCGCACATCGATCACCGATGGATGGTGCAGCAATTCGTCCTGCACAAAGCGCGAAAAGTCGTCCATGTCGCGCACCTGCACGCGCAAGAGAAAGTCCATCTCACCAGTCATCGCATCGCAGGCGACGACTTCCGGCCATGAACGCACCGCCTCACGAAAGAGGTCGCCGTGCGTCGGCGCCTTTGGTGTGCCCGGCGCAGCCTGCGTGCCGCCGCGCTTTTCCAGACGCACGTTGATATAAGCCAGCAGACCGAGCCCGAGCTTTTTTGCGTCGAGCAATGCGACGTAGCCGCGAATCACGCCGGTTTCCTCCAGCCGACGAATGCGCCGCAAGCACGGACTCGGCGACAGATTCACACGATCCGCGATCTCCTGATTCGACAGCCGGCCATTTTCCTGAAGAATCGCGAGGATGCGGCGGTCTATCGTGTCCAGCTCTGGCTCAGCCATTTCATAGCTCCGAATTGCGCTCGATTGGCAGCATCGTGCGCAATTCTATGAACGCGCGATTTGTTTCGCAAGTTTTTGCCAGCGCCATCTGACTAAACTGTCTCCACGTCGCGCACACGCGCCGCCGCCAATTAGGAGACATGCATGACCGCAACGACCTGGGAAAATCCCGTCGGCACCGACGGCTTCGAGTTCATCGAGTACACCGCGCCCGATCCAGTCGCGCTCGGCAAACTGTTCGAACAGATGGGCTTCACCGCGATCGCGAAGCATCGTCATAAAGATGTGACGCTGTATCGGCAGGGCGAAATCAACTTCATCGTGAACGCAGAGCCGGATTCCTTCGCGCAGCGCTTCGCGCGTCAGCACGGGCCGTCGATTTGCGCGATCGCATTTCGCGTCGCCGATGCCGCCAAAGCGTACAAGCGCGCGCTCGACCTCGGCGCCTGGGGCTTCGACAACAAGACCGGCCCGATGGAGCTGAACATTCCGGCGATCAAGGGCATCGGCGATTCCCTGATTTATTTCGTCGACCGCTGGCGCGGCAAGAACGGCGCGCAACCGGGCAGCATCGGCGATATCAGCATTTACGACGTCGACTTCGTACCGATTCCGGGCGCGCAGCAGAATCCGGCCGGCCACGGCCTCACCTATATCGATCACCTCACGCACAACGTCCACCGCGGCCGCATGGTCGAATGGGCGGAGTTCTACGAGCGGCTCTTCAACTTCCGCGAGGCGCGCTACTTCGACATCGAAGGAAAGGTGACGGCGGTGAAGTCGAAAGCGATGACCTCGCCGTGCGGCAAAATCCGCATTCCGATCAACGAGGAAGGCTCGGAGAACGCCGGCCAGATTCAGGAATATCTCGACGCTTACCACGGCGAAGGCATTCAGCACATCGCGCTCGGCACGGGCGACATCTACAAGACGGTCGACGGTCTGCGCGGCGCGAACATCGCGCTGCTCGACACCATCGAGACGTATTACGAACTCGTCGACCGTCGCGTGCCGGGTCATTGCGAAACGGTCGCGGAATTGAAGAAGCGCAAGATCCTGATCGACGGCACCAAGGATGAAGTCCTGTTGCAGATTTTCACGGAGAACCAGATCGGGCCGATCTTCTTCGAGATCATCCAGCGCAAGGGCAATCAGGGCTTCGGTGAAGGCAACTTCAAGGCGCTGTTCGAATCGATCGAACTGGACCAGATGCGCCGCGGCGTGCTGAAGGACACAACCGCGGGCTGATTCGTCAGAGCAAGCACGCTTAAAAAAGGGACATGGACCGCGAAGGTCGATGTCCCTTTGTTCATTCCGGCGATCCGCTTGTCCACGCGGAGCGCAATGAGCGGGTCAGCCCGCCATCTCGTCGTCGCTGCTGTCGGATTCACGGCGCTTCTGAGCGCCAGCCTGAACCGATTGAACGCGCACTTGCTCGACCTGTGCAACCGACGACGCCCCGAACGGCGAGGCATTATTCGCCCGTGCGCCGCCCACCGGCGCGCTGATGGCGAAAAAGGCTGTCGACACCATCAAGAAATTTTGAATGTGGCGTTGTTTCATCGTTATCTCCTTCTAACTGCTTGCGTACTACTCACTTCCGGAAGTCAAAAACGCGCCCAAAAAAGCGGCGCGGGATTTCCGAGAGCGCCATTTTAGACAGCGTTGAGCGCGAGGGTTCCTGCAGATCGGTCGGATTTACATGCAGTAACAAAACCTTCGTGATGGCGGTCAATTCGCTAAGGATTTGACGCAAAGCGAAGCTAAGTGAGGAATTTTTAACGGGTTTGCCCCACTGTCTCCAAAACCCTGAGACCGGCAAACTGGAATCCCGGCTCGACCGTTCACAAGACGCGACGGCCCGAAACATGCTTTGGTGATCCCAAACCTCGGGTGGAGGAAGACACATAATGAACGCCCCGCTAGACGCAGAACAAAGAGCTTCTCTAGAAGCCGCGTTGAAGTCCGTCACGCTCGACGACAAATACACGCTCGAACGCGGCCGCGCTTACATGAGCGGCATCCAGGCTCTGGTGCGCCTGCCGATGCTCCAGCAAGAGCGCGACAAGGCCGCCGGTCTCAACACCGCCGGATTCATCTCCGGTTATCGCGGTTCTCCCCTCGGTGGTCTCGACCAGTCTCTCTGGAAGGCGAAGAAGCATCTCGCCGGGCATCAGGTCGTGTTTCAGCCGGGCGTGAACGAAGATCTCGCCGCCACAGCCGTGTGGGGCTCGCAGCAAGTCAACCTGTACCCGAGCGCCAAATACGACGGCGTGTTCTCGATGTGGTACGGCAAAGGCCCGGGCGTCGATCGTTCGGGCGATGTCTTCAAGCACGGCAACTCCGCCGGGTCCGCTGCGCACGGCGGCGTTCTGGTGCTCGCCGGCGACGATCACGCCGCGAAATCATCGACGCTCGCGCATCAGTCGGAGCACGTCTTCAAGGCGTGCGGCCTGCCGGTGCTGTTTCCGTCGAACGTGCAGGAATATCTCGATTTCGGGCTGCACGGCTGGGCGATGTCGCGCTACTCCGGCCTGTGGGTCGCGATGAAATGCGTGACCGACGTCGTCGAGTCGTCGGCTTCGGTGGATATCGATCCGCATCGCACGAAAATCGTGATTCCGACCGATTTCGCGATGCCCGAGGGCGGCCTGAACATCCGCTGGCCGGACCCGCCGCTCGTGCAGGAAGCGCGTCTGCTCGACTACAAGTGGTACGCCGCGCTCGCCTACGTGCGCGCGAACAAGCTGGATCGCGTGGAGATCGATTCGCCGCACGCGCGTTTCGGCATCATGACCGGCGGCAAGGCGTACCTCGACGTGCGTCAGGCGCTGACCGATCTCGGCCTCGACGACGCGACGTGCTCGCAAATGGGCATCCGTCTCTACAAGGTCGGCTGCGTGTGGCCGCTCGAAGCGCAAGGCGCGCACGAATTCGCGCGCGGGCTGGAAGAGATTCTGGTCGTCGAAGAGAAGCGTCAGATCCTCGAATACGCGATCAAGGAAGAGTTGTACAACTGGCCGGATGCGCAACGTCCGCGCGTCTACGGCAAGTTCGACGAGAAAGACGGCGCGGGCGGCGAATGGTCCGTGCCGATGGGCAACTGGCTCTTGCCCGCGCACTACGAGCTGTCGCCGGCGATCATCGCGAAGGCCATCGCCACGCGCCTCGAAAAGTTCGACCTGCCGGCCGACGTGCGCGCGCGCATCGCCGCGCGTCTCGCCGTAATCGACGCGAAGGAGAAGTCGCTCGCGCGGCCGCGCGTCGAGGCGGAGCGCAAGCCGTGGTTCTGCTCGGGCTGTCCGCACAACACGTCGACGAACGTGCCGGAAGGCTCGCGCGCGATGGCGGGCATCGGCTGCCACTACATGACGGTCTGGATGGACCGCAACACGAGCACGTTCAGCCAGATGGGCGGCGAAGGCGTCGCGTGGGTCGGCCAGGCGCCGTTCTCGAACGACAAGCACGTGTTCGCGAATCTCGGCGACGGCACGTACTTCCACTCGGGCTTGCTCGCGATCCGCGCGGCGATCGCGGCGAAGGTGAACATCACCTACAAGATTCTTTACAACGATGCCGTTGCGATGACCGGCGGCCAGCCCGTCGACGGCGTGCTGACCGTGCCGCAGATCACGCATCAGCTCGCGGCGGAAGGCGCGGCGAAGATCGTCATCGTCACGGATGAGCCGGAGAAATACACGCCGAGCGTCGGACTTGCGCCGGGCATCGACGTGCATCATCGCGATGAACTCGACGACATTCAGCGTCAGTTGCGCGAAATTCCGGGCACGTCGATCCTGATCTACGACCAGACCTGCGCCACCGAAAAGCGCCGGCGTCGCAAGCGCGGCGCGTTTCCCGATCCGGCGAAGCGCGTCGTCATCAACGAGGCGGTGTGCGAAGGTTGCGGCGATTGCTCGGTGAAGTCGAATTGCCTGTCGGTCGAGCCGCTGGAAACCGAGTACGGCACGAAACGGCAGATCAACCAGTCGACCTGCAACAAGGACTACTCGTGCCTGAACGGCTTCTGCCCGAGCTTCGTCACGGTAGAAGGCGGCCAGTTGAAGAAACCGAAGGCGACGAGCGTTTCCGACGACGCCATGTCTCCCGTGCCCGCGCCGGAACTGCCGGAGATCGGACGGCCGTATGGCGTGCTGGTGACGGGCGTCGGCGGAACGGGCGTCGTGACGATCGGCGCGCTGCTCGGCATGGCGGCGCATCTGGAGCAGAAAGGCGTCACCGTGCTCGACGTCACCGGTCTCGCGCAAAAGGGCGGCGCCGTGATGAGCCACGTGCAGATCGCGAACCGCCCGACCGATATCCACGCGACGCGCATCGCGATGGGCGAGGCGGATCTCGTCATCGGCTGCGATGCGATCGTCACCGCGAGCAACGAATGCGGCTCGCGGATGCAGCCGGATCACACGCGCGTCGTCGTGAACAGCGCGCCGACGCCGACCGCCGAGTTCATCAAGAACCCGAACTGGAGCTTTCCGGGCGCGAGCGCGGAGGCGGATATCCGCGCGGCGGCGGGCGAGCATGTCGCGCTCGTCGATGCGAACCGCTTCGCCGTCGCGCTGATGGGCGATGCGATCTACACGAATCCGTTCGTGCTCGGGTTCGCGTGGCAGAAGGGCTGGGTGCCGCTGCAGCATGAATCGCTGGTGCGCGCGATCGAGTTGAACGCGGTACAGGTCGAGAAGAATCTCGCGGCGTTCGAATGGGGACGGCGCGCGGCGCACGATCTCTCGTCGGTTACGCGGCTGGCGCACGGCGCCCCGGATGCGGCTCCGGGCAAGATCATCGCGCTGCATACGCCGAAGGCGCTCGATTCGCTCATCGACAAGCGGCTCGACTATCTCGCGAGATACCAGAACACGGCTTACTCGGCGCGGTATGGGCGGCTGGTCGCGGAAGTGCGCGCGAAGGAAGCTGAACTTGGAAACAGTGATTATTCGCTCACCGAAGCCGTCGCGAAGAATCTTCACAAGCTGATGGCCTACAAGGACGAGTACGAAGTCGCGCGCTTATATGCCGATCCGGTTTTCCTCGACAAAGTGAAGAACAGCTTCGAAGGCGACTGGAAGATCAAGGTTCATCTCGCGCCGCCTTCGCTTTCGAAGAAAGACGCGCATGGGCGTCTGGTGAAGAAGCAATACGGCCCGTGGATGATGTCGGCGATGCGCGTTCTCGCTCGCTTCAAGTTCCTGCGCGGAACGGCGCTCGATCCGTTCGGCCGCACGGAAGAGCGGAAGATGGAGCGCGCGTTGATCGACGAGTATGAGGCGCTGGTGCGGGAAGTGATCGGCGGGCTCACGGCGCAGAAGTTGCCGCTCGCGATCGAACTGGCGAGTCTTCCGGATTCGATGCGCGGTTATGGGCACATCAAGGAAAACAACGTGAGGGCCGCGAAGGTGAAGTGGGAAAAGCTGCTCGCGCAGTGGCGGAATAACGAAGGCGGGGAAAAGCGCCAGGTGGCTTAAACCATCCACGCTTGATCTTCGAAAGGCGATTCGCGAAGGCGGATCGCCTTTTTTCATGCGCCACACGGTGACGATGAAACAGCAAGAAGCGGACTGTACCGGTTCGGCGATCACGTTAGCCTGAACGTCCGATGGAATCATTCATCGCCCGACGGAGGCTCGCCATGCTGCCGCTAATCTCGTTTCATTCGCTCGTTGCCGGACGCGGTGACGGGTTGAAAGCAGAACTGCTTGCGTTGCTGTCCCGTTGCCCGGCTTCGGACGGTGGCCTCAGCGTGAGTTTCGACGCCGAGGAAGTCGGTCATCTCCACGAAGCCATGCCGGACGAACCCAAGGAAGCCGCGCCAAAATAAAAACGGCGATCCAGTCCCCCGGATCGCCGCTCTGCCTTCAGCAATGAACCTTACTTCGCCACACGCGCATTCGCGCTCGCGACCGCCGTCATATTGATGATCCGCCGCACGGTCGCCGCCGGCGTCAGAATATGCACGGGTTTCGCAGCACCGAGCAGGAACGGCCCAACCGTCACGCCCTCGCCGCTCACCATCTTGAGCAGGTTGTACGTGATATTCGCCGCTTCCACATTCGGCATGATCAGCAGATTCGCCTCGCCATGCAGCGTCGTGCCCGGGAACGCCGACTTGCGCACCGCTTCCGACAAAGCCGCGTCGCCATGCATTTCACCATCGATTTCGAGATCCGGCGCGCGCTGGGCGATCAGTTTGCGCGCTTCCGCCATCCGATTGGCCGATGCGCTCGGCACGCTGCCGAAGTTCGAATTCGACAGCAGCGCGACCTTCGGCTGAACGCCGAACCGCTCGATCTCGCGCGCCGCGAGAATCGTCATGTCGGCGAGTTGTTCGGCCGTCGGCGTCTCGTTGACGTACGTGTCGCTGATGAACAGATTGCGCCCCTGCAACATCAGCAGGTTCATCGCCGCGAAGTTGTTCGCGCCTTCGGCCTTGCCGAGCACCTGATCGATGAACTTCAGATGATCCTGATACGTGTCGATGAGACCGCAGATCATGCCGTCCGCATCGCCCGTGTGAACCAGAATCGCGCCGATGAGCGTGTTGAACTTGCGCAGCGCGGCCTTCGCGCTTTCGGGCGTCACGCCCTGACGCGCGGCGATCTCGTGATACGCCTGCCAGCTCTTCTGATAACGCGGATCGTCTTCCGGATTCACGATCTCGAAATCGACGCCCGGCTTCAGCTTCGAACCCATTTTCTTGAGACGCATCTCGACGACAGCCGGCCGCCCGATGATGATCGGCTTCGCGATCTTCTCCAGCAGCACGAACTGCGCGGCGCGCAGCACGCGCTCGTCCTCGCCTTCCGCGAACGCGATGCGCGCGGGCGCTGCCTTCGCCGCCGCGAACACCGGGCGCATCACCATGCCCGTGCGATACACCGTCGCGCCGAGCGTCTCGCGATACGCGTCCATGTCCTTGATCGGACGGGTCGCGACACCCGAGTCCATCGCGGCTTGAGCGACGGCCGGCGCGATCTTGATGATCAGACGCGGATCGAACGGCTTCGGAATCAGATACTCCGGACCGAATTCGAGCGAATGGCCTTCGTACGCCTTCGCGACTTCATCGCCCTGATCGGTTTCCTCGGCGAGTTCCGCGATCGCGCGCACGCACGCGAGCTTCATCTCTTCGGTGATGGTCGTCGCGCCGACGTCCAGCGCGCCGCGAAAAATGAACGGGAAGCACAGCACGTTGTTGACTTGGTTCGGATAGTCCGAACGGCCCGTCGCGACGATACAGTCCGGACGCACGCGCTTCGCTTCTTCCGGGCGGATTTCCGGCTCCGGATTCGCGAGCGCAAGAATCAGCGGCTTGTCGCCCATCGTCTGAACCATTTCGGCCTTCAGCACGCCCGCGCTCGAACAGCCGAGGAACACGTCGGAACCGTGCATCGCATCGGCGAGCGTGCGCGCGTCGGTGCTCGCCTGATAACGCTCCTTCGATGCATCGAGATTGCCGCGGCCTTCGTAGATCACGCCTTTCGAGTCGACTACGAGCGTGTTCGACTTCTTCAAACCCAGGTGCACGAGCAGATCCAGACACGCGATCGCCGCCGCGCCCGCGCCGGAGCACACGAGCTTTATTTCGTCCAGCTTCTTGCCGACCACTTTCAGGCCGTTGAGAATCGCCGCCGAAGCGATGATCGCCGTACCGTGCTGATCGTCATGGAAAACGGGAATCTTCATGCGCTCGCGCAGCTTCTTCTCGATATAGAAGCATTCCGGCGCCTTGATGTCTTCCAGGTTGATGCCGCCGAGCGTGGGTTCGAGCATCGCGATTGCATCGACGAGCTTGTCCGGATCGGTTTCGGCCAACTCGATGTCGAACACATCGATGCCCGCGAACTTCTTGAAGAGACACCCTTTGCCTTCCATCACCGGCTTGGCCGCGAGCGGGCCGATGTTGCCGAGGCCCAGCACGGCCGTGCCGTTCGTCACGACGCCGACGAGGTTCGCGCGCGACGTGTACTTCTGCGCGTCGAGCGGCTCGTCGTAGATCGCCATGCACGCGGCCGCAACGCCCGGCGAATACGCGAGCGAGAGGTCGAGCTGGTTGGAAAGCGGCTTGGTCGGAGTAACCGAAATCTTGCCGGGGCGCGGATTCTGGTGATACGCGAGGGCGCTTTGCTTGAGTTGTTCGTCCATGATTGACCTGAGACGTTTGGGAATTATTTGAACAGGGTTCACACCGCCGTCGACCGTGCTGCAATGAATGCGGGAATGTGAATCGATGGACCAGTTTTCACGGCTCGGTACGTCGGATAGACGCAGCGTGCCGCTCGCACGGATGAGGCGAGCGGACGGAGCCTTTGGTTTTTTGGGACGTTCAGTGTACACCGCGCACTTGAAATGACGCGATGCAACGTTTCAGCGCAATCTCGTCCGATGACTCCGCGTTCAGTCGAGCTCCGCGCCGCGTTTCTCGGGGATGAGAAAGAGCGTCGCGACGACATCGAGCAGATAAATCGACGCGAGGAATCCGAGCGCGACCGCGAACGAGTAACGCGCCGCCAGCGCGCCGACCGCGACCGGCCCCAGACCGCCCACCGCGCGCCCGATGTTGAACAGCACGTTCTGCGCGGTCGCGCGCGCTTCGGTCGGGTAGATCTCGGAAATCAGCGCGCCGTAGCCGCCGAGCATGCCGTTCACGAACACGCCCATCACCGCGCCGCCGATCAGAAGCGCCGACGGGCTCGTCAGATTGGAATAGACGAAGACCATCGCGACCGCGCCGATCTGATAGACGAGAAACGCCGGCTTGCGCCCGAAGCGGTCCGCCGCGAGCCCGAACAGCCAGATGCCGAACGCCATCCCGAGCACGGTGGCAGCGGTCCAGAGACCCGATTTCGTGAGCGAGTAGCCGAACGTCTTCGAAAGGTAGCTCGGCAGCCAGATCATCAACCCGTAGTAGCCGAAGTTCTGCACCGAGCACAGGATGATCACGCCGAGGCTCGCGCGCGCGGTGCGGGCATCGTCGAAAAGACGCTTGAGCGGCAGCTTGCGGGCGGCATCGGCTTTCGCGGCCGCGCGGCGTTCGGTGAAGAGCGCCGGCTCTTCCACATGCCGCCGCACGAAAAACGACGCCACCGCCGGCAACAGCCCGACCGCGAACATGCCGCGCCAGCCGATCACGGGCAGAAGCATCGGCGTGATGAGGGCGGCGGCGAGCACGCCCAGTTGCCAGCCGATCCCCACATACGACGACACGCGCGCCCGCAACCGCGCGGGCCACGCCTCCGCGACGAGCGCCATGCCGATGCCGAACTCCCCGCCCAGCCCGATCCCGGCGACGGTGCGATAGATCAGCAGGTCGCCATAGCCCTGCGCGAGCGCGCACAGGCCGGTGAAAACGGCGAACAGGAGAATCGTCCAGGTCAGCATGCGCACGCGGCCGAAGTAATCGGACAGCATGCCGAACACGACGCCGCCCGCGACCGCGCCGGCGAGCGTCCAGGTGACGAGCGCGCCGGATTGCGCGGGCGTGAGATGCAGATCGGCGGCGATCGCGGGCAGCATGAACCCGAGGATCAGCAGATCGAAGCCATCCATCGCGTAGCCGAGAACGGACGCGATGAGCGCCTGCCGCGCGTGGCGGGTGGGCGCGACGTTGGAATTGTCTGTAGAGGGAACGGATGTCATCGAGCGAAGTGAAGTTACGCAGCAGCGCCGCGAGTTTACGCGTGAGCGCCACGGCTTCACAACCGCAAACAATTCGCCCCGACACGCGTCGTCGGGTAAAATGGCGGGCTGCGCGCGCAGGAAACGTCTAAAAGCCCGTCGAAAGACGGCTCTTTCCGCGTCGAACCATGCGCCAAGGCCCTCGCGGCCGCCTCCCCGCTTTTCCAAGCGCCATATCAAGTCCAAGGATTCGCCCATGACAGGCTTCGATCGCCAGACGATCTCCGACACCACCGCCAAGATGTTGCTCGAAGTGCAGGCGGTGCACTTCAACGCGGAAAAACCGTACATCTTCACGTCCGGCTGGGCGAGCCCGGTGTATATCGACTGCCGCAAGCTGATTTCCTACCCGCGCGTGCGCCGCGGCCTCATGGAGATGGCCGAAGCAACCATTCTGCGCGACGTCGGCTACGAGCAGATCGACGCGGTCGCCGGCGGCGAGACCGCGGGCATCCCGTTCGCGGCATGGATCGCCGATCGCCTGATGGTGCCGATGCAATACGTGCGCAAGAAGCCCAAGGGTTTCGGCCGCAATGCGCAGATCGAAGGTTTGCTGACCGAAGGGCAGCGCGTGCTGCTGGTCGAGGATCTGACCACCGACAGCCGCAGCAAGATCAATTTCATCAACGCGCTGCGCACTGCCGGCGCGACCGTGAATCACTGCTTCGTGCTCTTCCACTACAACATCTTCAAGGAGAGCGTTTCGGTGCTGAAGGACATCGACGTCGATCTGCACGCGCTCGCCACGTGGTGGGACGTGCTGCGCGTCGCGAAGGAACAGGGCTATTTCGAGACGAAGACGCTCGATGAAGTCGAGAAATTCCTGCACGCGCCGGCGGAATGGTCGGCGGCGCACGGCGGCGCAACCTCCGCTCCGCAATAAATGCGAAAGCCGCTGATTTGAAGTCAGCGGCTTTCATGAGATGGTCAGCCCGACCGAAATGGCCCGATCGGCTTACGCTGATCGGGCCATTTCATTTTTCGGAAGGCCGTCTTTCGTTCGGCCATCAAACGCGTCTGATCGCGCCGCGATTTGTAAGTTATTCGTGGACGGCAGCAAGACCGACCTCGCCGATGCCCAGGCGATCTGCCAAGCCCGCGACGCGCTGGGCACCAACGCGCCGCGACGAGCGACCAGATTTACGCTTTATGCTCGAATTCGGCAACCGATTTCCGGTGGGCCTATTTCGAGTCCAGTTACATTTTCGCAAAGCCCTACTTTCAGTGGTCACAATTCGCGGTTGCAGAAAATAGGTTGCTCATACATTTAATTCGGCAAGCGAAATAATCTACAGCGAATTCGGATTGCGTAGCGAATCGTCGAGCGAGCCGTCGCCCGAATACGCCGAGAGATTCATTAATCCATTGCTTTGCGCATATTGAAACAATTCTGAATCGCGTTCGATGCCGAGTTTTCGCATCGCCGTGTTCTTTTGCGTGCTGATTGTCTTGATGCTGCGCCGCAATTGAGCCGCAATCTCGGTGATTGTCATGCCGGAGACAAACAGGCGCACCACCTCCAGTTCGCGCTTGGACAGGATCACGCTGCGCTGCTGCCCGTTGGCGCCAAGGCCCATGCTGTCGAGCGCCGCCTTCACCGACGGCCCGAGGTACTCCTGCCCGCGCATCACATGCTGGATCGCCCAGCCGATGTGGTTCATGTCGTCGGCCTTGTTGATGATCGCCATCACGCCGACTTCGCGCAAACGTTTCAGCAAGGCCGGATTTTCGAGCATTGTCAGCACGACGAGTTTCACCCGCGGGAACTGCCGCCCGATATAACCGAGCAAGGGCATGCCGTCGCCGTAAGAGCCGCCGGGCATGGCGAGATCAGTGACGAGGACATCGCAGGGCAATTTCTGTAGCAACTGGACGAGTTCGGTGGACTGGCGCGCCTGCCCGACCACGTCGACCTCCGGGAATTTGTTCAGCGCTTGCGTCGCGCCAAACAGGATCACCGGATGATCGTCGGCGATAACGACTTGTATTCGCTGGCTCATTTACATCTCCTGTATATCGGTCGATTTTGTTGCCGCGCGAATCTGCATCGAATTGCTCATTTCTTTGTTCAATCGAGTCGGGAGTCGTGTCGCCGTCACGGCGCTGCTTACACTATGTCAAAACCGATCAGCACGAAATGCGCCATCGGTTAAGTCTCAAGGATTCCAAGCTTTAATGCTTTGTTGCAATGTTAAACTGCAAGCTGGCAGGAAGCGCATCACTGAGACAAAAAACATCGTTGCGGCCAGCGAAACGCTGCTATAACGCGCGATGATACTGAACAGGAGTTCAGCCCATGCGCCTCACCGCCCGACGCGTGAGTTCGACTGGCCATGTCGTATCAGTACTGTTCATCGCCCTAGCGGCAGCGGTTTTCGCCATTTCGCGCGCGGCCGCGGCCGATCCCGCCTTCACCGTGACCAGCACGGATCTCGCGCCCGGCAAGACCATCGGGCGCGATCTGCTTTTCGACCAGTCCGAGTGCAAGGGCGGCAACCGCTCACCGCAGATTTCCTGGCACGGCGCGCCCGCGAACGCGCGCAGCTTCGCCGTGACCGTCTTCGATCCCGATGCGCCCGGGCGCGGCTGGTGGCACTGGGCGGTCGCCGGCATTCCCGTCGGCACGGATCGCCTGTCGAACAATGCGAGCGCCTCGGGCGCGTTGCGCAAGATGGGCGCGATCGAGGCGCGCAACGACTGGGACACCGACGGCTACGGCGGCCCCTGCCCGCCGCCCGGCAAACCGCATCGCTACGTCGTGACCGTATACGCGCTCAATAGCGCCGATCTGCGGCTGCGTCAAGGCACGCCCGCGCTGATGTTCGAGCACGAGATCCGCACGATGACGATCGCGAGCGCCCAGCTCACCTTCACATACGGCCGCTAGATTGACGCCGAGAACCGTGCGGTCGCGCCGGTCGGTCAAAAATAGTCTTTGCTAGACTGGCCCGAACCGTCCGCAAGGCACGCCCTCGGCGTGGGCCGCGGCGCACGGACCGACTCGGGGAAACCATGCCGAACATCATCATCGTTTATCACAGCGGCTACGGCCACACGAAGAAGGTCGCGGAAGCCGTGCTCGGCGGCGCAACCGACGCCGGCGCGAACGTGAAGCTCATCGCCGTAGGCGAACTCGACGAATCCGCCTGGGCTGAACTCGAAGCGGCCGATGCCATCGTTTTCGGCGCGCCGACGTACATGGGCGGGCCGTCCGCCGACTTCAAGAAGTTCGCCGACGCAAGCTCGAAGCCGTGGTTCGCGCAGAAATGGAAGGACAAGATCGCGGCCGGTTTCACGAATTCGGCGCACATGAATGGCGACAAATTCCTGACCATCTCGTATTTCGTGACGCTGGCAATGCAGCACGGGATGATCTGGGTCGGCACGGGCATGATGCCGTCGAACACGAAGGCGGCCACGCGCAACGACCTGAATTTCGTCGGAGGCTTCACGGGACTGCTCACGCAATCGCCCGCGGATGCCTCGCCGGAAGAGGCGCCGCCAGCCGGCGATCTGGAAACGGCGAAGGTTTTCGGCGCGCGCATCGCGGCCGTGACGGCGCGCTGGATCGGCGCACGGGCCGGCGTACAAAATGACGGACATCAACCCGCCTCGGAATCGCACTAAAATGTCGGTTTTGCGGCAAGCGCCCGCATGAACCAGCGAGATCGAGATGACCACGAAAGTATTTGTCGACGGACAGGAAGGCACCACCGGCCTGAAGATTTTCGAATATCTGTCGCAGAGGCGTGACATCGAGGTGTTGCGCATCGAGGACGCGAAGCGCAAGGACGTGGAGGAGCGCCGCCGGCTCATCAACGCGTCGGATGTGACGTTCCTGTGTCTGCCGGATGTCGCGTCGCGCGAATCGGTTTCGCTCGTCGACCGCGACAACACACGCACCGTGATGATCGATGCCAGCACGGCGTTCCGCACGCAGGACGACTGGGCGTATGGTCTGCCGGAGCTTTCGCGCGCGCAGCGTGAGCGCCTGCGCACGTCCAAGCGCATCGCGGTGCCGGGCTGCCACGCGTCCGCGTTCGTCCTGTCGGTGCAGCCGCTCGTCGCGGGCGGCCTCGTGCCCGCCGATTTCAACGCCCACGCCTACTCGATCACCGGCTACAGCGGCGGCGGCAAAAAGATGATCGCGGAGTACGAAGCGGGCGGCGACGAAAAGCTCATGAGTCCGCGCCCTTACGCGCTCGGTCTGACGCACAAGCATCTGCCGGAAATGTCGGTGCGCACGGGTCTGAAGCGCGCGCCGATCTTCACTCCGATCGTCGGCCCGTTCCTGAAGGGCCTCGCCGTGACGACGTATTTCTCGCCCGACCAGCTCACGCGCCAGGCGAAGCCGCAGGACCTGCGCGACATGCTGGCCGAGTACTACGGCAACGAGCCGTTCATACGCGTCATGCCCTTCGACGCCGAGAGCAATCTCGACGCCGGCTTCTTCGATGTCCAGGCGTGCAATGAAACGAATCGCGTCGATATTTTCGTTTTCGGTAACGACGAGCGTTTCGTGACCGTCGCGCGCCTCGACAATCTGGGCAAGGGCGCATCGGGCGCGGCGATCCAGTGCATGAATCTGGCGATTGGCGCGAACGAGGACGCGGGTCTCGCCGGCTGATCGCGCTACATCCGTATTCGAAAAGGCCGATTCGCCGCGAGGCGGATCGGCCTTTTTGCTTTTGTCGTCGCGCCGCAATATCGCGACGCAGGGACGAAAAAAAGCCCGCCAAAGCTGGCGGGCTGAATCCATATCAGTGGAGACATGGAGGAGACGGAGTAAATATATCAAGAATATTGGTGCGTCGCAACATTGGGGGTTGCGGCACGCTGACACATGACAAGTCGATGGAAATCAGGGTTGCAACATCGACAGGATGAACTGAAGCTGATCCGCGGAAATCGGTTTGACGAGATGCACGTCGAAACCGGCTGCGAGCGTCATTTCCCGATGCTGCGGCTGGCCCCAGCCGGTCAGCGCGACGAGCATCAGCGCGTGGCCGTTGGGCATCTTGCGCAATTGGCGCGCCGCCGAAAGCCCATCGACGAGCGGCATGCCGAGATCGAGGATCACCACTTCCGGGTCGAACTGCACGGCGACTTCGACGGCTTGTGCGCCGTCTCCCGCGAGCGCGACTTCGTAGCCCATGCCGGTCAGCAGATTCGCGAGGCCGGCGAGCGCATCGTCGTCGTCATCGGCTATGAGGATGCGCTTGCTCACAATGGCCTCACCGGGAACCGTAAATTTCGAGTTTCAGCGTGTTCGATCCCGCCTGCGCCGCCGTGATCTCGGTGCGCGCGCCGCGTGCGCCCAGATAGAAATGCTGGCGCGCGGGCGAATTCTGGTCGTGCGTCGCGTCGGGCAGGCACGATGCGATATCCGCCGCGACGCCCTGCAGCGCGTCGGCGCTGGAGCCGCTGCGCGGCGTCCACGTGCATCGATAGTTGGTCTGCGATGCGGCGCACTTCGCGTCGTCGCCGTAGGGCAGCGCGATCGCGCGGCCGTCGAATGCCGAAAGCGATGAAAAATTCGGCGCGGGGGACACGATCCGCTTGAGCGTATCGCACGGGTTTGGCGTGTCGTCGGCGCGTGCGCAAGTCGTCGCCAGCACCGCGAAGCAAAGCGGCAGAAGCGAACTCAGCGCGGCGCGTCGGCCAGTCAGATGCATGAGGCGCCTCCCTTTTTTAGCTAGTTCTTCTCGTTTCGCCGCGAATTGGACGAGCGTGACGGCGCGACTATGCGCCCGCGATCCGCGCATGTATGTTCGAAAGCGAATGAAGCACTGCAAACCAGAAGCAACTCCCGCACCCGTTCATGCAGACGTTTGGCAGCGTCAGTGGCGCACGAGCGCCATCATCGCGCCGAAGCCGACGAACACGCCGCCCGTCAGCCGGTTGAACGCCTGCGCGACGCTCGCGCTTTTCAGCTTGTCGCCGATGCGCGCGCCGAGTCCCGCGTACACGGCGTACCAGCTCACCTCGATGACTGCGAACGTCGACACGAGCAGCGCGAATTGCGGCAGCACCGGCCGGCTTGCGTCGATGAACTGCGGCAGAAGCGCCGCCGCGAAAAGGATCGCCTTCGGATTGCTGCTCGCGACGAGAAAGCCGTTGCGAAAGAGCGTGGAGCGTTTGAAAGAATGCGCGCCGCCGGTTTCGTCGCGGACGTCGACCGCGGCCGCTTTCGCGCGCCAGCTTTTCACGCCGAGCCAGACGAGATATGCCGCGCCGGCCAGACGCAGCGTGTCGAAGAGGCGCGGCCACGCGTCGAGAAACACGCCCAGGCCCGCCGCCGACACCGACAACATGATGACGAGCGCCGTCAGACAGCCGGCCATGGTGGCCGTCGAACGCCTGATGCCATGCCGCGCGCCGTGCGTCATGACGAGCAGCATGTTAGGACCGGGAATCGCGGATACGACGAAGACAGTGGCGACGAACAGCCACCAGAGATGCAGGCTCATTGCGGCGTGGCGAAGAAGAAACGGGATTCGCATTATGCCGTCCGCCCGGGCCGAATCGGGCAGAACGGCGCCTTCGCCACACCGCGAGAATGGAATCAGCGCCCGGCGCGGCGCGCCGCCACCTGACCGAGCACGGCGAAATCCTTCTCGCCGTCGCCGTGAGCGAGCGCGTCGACGAGATTGTCGCGCACGACGCTCGCCACCGGCAGCGGCACGTTGACGGCATCCCCGGCGGCGATCGCAAGACGCACGTCCTTCAGTCCGAGACGCGCCTTGAAGAGCGCGGGCTCGTAGCGTCGCTCGGCGATCATCTTCCCGTAGCCCTGATACACCGGCCCCGGAAACAGCGAATTCGTGATGACGTCGAGCAGCGTCTGCGATTCGATGCCGTGGCCGTTCACGAGCGCCGCCGCCTCGCCAAAGCTCTCGATCGCCGATGCCAGCATGAAATTCGCCGCGAGCTTGAGCACGTTCGCGTGCTGCGGTTCGCTGCCGACGCGCCAGGTTTTCTGACCGAGCGCGTCGAGGACGGGCTGAACGCGGTCGATCGCGTCGCTCGCGCCCGCCGCCAGAATGTTGAGCTTGCCCGCCGCCGCGACGTCCGGCCGCCCGAGCACCGGCGCGGCGACATACGCGACGCCGTGCTGCGCATGCAGTTCGGCGAGTTCGCTGGCGAGCGCCGCCGAGATCGTCGCCATGTTCACGTGCACGAGGCCCTTCGGCGCGTGCTTGAGCAGGCCGCCATCGACAAGCACGGAGCGCAGCGCGTTGTCGTCCGCAAGCATGGAGAACGCGGTGTCGCCGGCGAACGCCTGCTCGGGCGTATCGACCACTGAAGCGCCCTGATCCGCGAGCGCGCGCGTCTTGTCGCGCGAGCGATTCCAGACGCGCACCGTGTGTCCCGCCTTGAGCGCGCGCTCCGCCATCGCGCCGCCCATTTCGCCCAGTCCGATGAATCCGATGTCCATGCTCGTGTGCCCCTTTGCCTTGTCCGCTCGCCGCGCGCGCGTAAAGGCGCGCGGACCGAGCGCCAGTAGAGCACATCGTCGGAAAGCGCGCAGAAGCGTGCAATGCGATACTGCGACATGGTCAAGGCGCGCTTTCACTTCCATCGCGAACTGAACGAATTCCTCGCTCGATCCCTGCGCGGGCACACGTTCGCGTGCGCGTGCGCGAAGTCTTCTTCGACCAAGCACATGATCGAGGCGCTCGGCGTGCCGCATACGGAAGTCGATCTGATCGTGAAGACCGGCCGCGCAGTCGGCTTCGACGCGCAGATCGAGCCGGACGATCTCATCGAGGTTTATCCCGCGGGTCACGCGCCCGCCGGCATGGAGAACGGCGCGCTATTGCTGCGCCCGCCGCTCGACCCCGCCGATCTGCGTTTCATCGCCGATGCGCATCTCGGCGGACTCGCGCAACTGCTGCGTCTCGCGGGCTTCGACACGCGCTACGACAACAACTTCCCCGACGACGAAATCGAGCAGCTCGCGCAGGACGAATCGTGCATCGTGCTCACGCGCGATCGCGAATTGCTCAAGCGCCGCACCGTTTTGCGCGGATGTTATGTGCGCACGCTGCAAGCCGACGACCAGTTCCGCGAGGTTTCGGAGCGCTTCGATCTCGCGCCGCATGTGCGCGCGTTCCGGCTCTGCCTGATGTGCAACGCGCCATTGCGTGCCGCCGTGCCCGGCGAGATCGACGGCCGCGTGCCCGAAGGCGTGCGCGAGCGGCATGCGCGTTTCGTGACCTGCGACGTGTGTCATCGCGTGTTCTGGGAAGGATCGCACTGGCGGCGCATGCGGGAGCGCATCGATGCGCTGGCGGAGGCGGACCGCTAAAGTCTGTTCACATACAATACGGGGTTTGCAATCTTTGCAATCAATCGTCGCACTGGAGCATCACGTGAACAAATTCCAATTGGAACAGACCAAGGCATTCAAACTTGCCAACGACCTCAAGAAAGGCGGCCCTGGACGCGTAGGCGCCGCGGACGCGCAGAAAACCGATCGGCGCGAGCAGCGCAAGCTCGATCAGGCGAAGGGACTCGTGCCGTTCGCGTGCAAGCTCGATGAAAAGCTCGTGAAGCAGTTGAAGGAACGCGCCGAAGCGCATGAAGGCGGGTTGACGGAAGCGCTGGCGGAATTGCTGGTGAAGGCTGGGCTGGAGCGGTAATTCGATGCCCGGCCACGCTGCCGTTTGTCGGCGTAGTGGCCGCGGCAGCGAACGATAAGAAGCTCCTTCGTGGATCCGGCGCGACCGCATCGGATTAATTCAACAATCCTGACCATTTCCCGCCGTCGTGCTGAACCGCACAACGATGGGCAAATGATCACGGGCGTCCGTCAAACGCTCCCTTCCTTCTCGATCACCAGAATCCGCGCTTCGCCGACAGGCTCCGCGAAATGCTCGTCGCCGGCTTGCGCATGAAAAATGTCGCCCGCGCGCAGCGTCAACGTGCGCTCGCCTTCGCCGTCGCGCACGTGCATTCGCACTTCGCCCTGCATCACGGCAAACACTTCCTCGCCGTCGTTCACATGCCATTTGTACGGCTTGTCGGTCCAGTGCAGACGGCACGACGTGCCGTTCATCACGCAGATATCGAGCGCGCCCCACGCGCGCTCCGCCGTGAATTTGCCGCTTTCGATCACTTTCATTCGAATTCCGCCTAGCGTGTGAAGTCACGCGCTTCGTCGACGTCCGCATGGCGCGTCGCCGGAATGCACGCCACCGCGATCAGCGAGAGCACGAGCCCGCCCATCACATAGAAAGTGGGCGCGAGCTGCGATTCCGTCACGCGAATGAGCCACGTGACAATGAACTGCCCGAAGCCGCCGAAGATCATCACCGCGATGTTGTACGCAAGGGAAAGTCCCGTCGAGCGCACGTGCGCCGGAAACAACTCGGCGATGAGCGCGCCGAACGGCCCATAGTAGCCCGACAACGCGATCGACAGCAGCGCCTGCACGACGATGAGCCGCATCACGCTCGGTTCCGCCGCGAGCCACGCGAAGAGCGGATAGATGATGACGAGCGTGATCGCGAGCGACCACAGCGACAGGCCCTTGCGCCCGATGCGATCCGACCACGCGCCCGCGATCGGCGAAAGCACCGTCAGCAGAAGATTGCCGACGATCAACGCCGTGAACGACTGGCCATACGGCAACTTCAGTTGCTTGACGGCGAAAGTGGGCAGATAGGCGATCAGCACGTACACGGTCACGGTCAACGCGATCACCGAGCCGAGCCCGCACAGCACTTCGCGGCTATGCGTGCTGAACACCTCGCCGAGCGTCGCGCGGCGCGCCGTCTTCTTCGCGTGCAGGAACGCTTCGGTATCGGCCATGTTGCGGCGGATATACAGTCCGATTGGCCCGATCACGAGACCCAGGATGAACGGCACGCGCCATCCCCAGGAATCGAGCGCTTCGGGCGACAGTCCGCGCGAAATCGCCGCGCCGACGATCGCGCCGAGCAAGAGCGAAGCCGCCTGGCTCGCCATCTGGAAACTGCCGTAGAAGCCGCGCTTCGAAAACGGCGCCGCTTCGATCAAAAGCGCGGTCGAACTGCCGAACTCGCCGCCGGCGGAAAATCCCTGCAGCAACCGCGCGAACACGATAACGAGCGGCGCGCCGACGCCGATCGCGGAATACGGCGGCGCTATCGCCAGCAGGAGAATGCCGAGCGTCATCAGTCCGATGACGAGCGTCAGCGCCGCCTTGCGCCCCTCGCGATCCGCATAGAGCCCGAGAACGATGCCGCCGACCGGCCGCATCACGAACGCGACGCCGAAGGTCGCGGTGGTCAGAAGAATCGACGAATAATCGCTGTCGCTCGGAAAGAACAAACGGGCGATGACGACCGTCATGAAGCCGAACACGGTGAAGTCGTACCACTCCAGCGCGTTGCCGATGACCGCCGCCGTCACGGCGCGCGCGTTCAATGCTCTTCCTGGCATGCGATCCCCTAAGGTCATTGGCTTGGGTGTCCGCGCTTTGTTCTAAAAGATGCGCACGCGCGGCTCTTTTTGCCTTCGCGAGTGTAAAGACGCTTTTTCTCCCGATCAAGCTAAATGAACACGAAGAAAAGCGCGCCGGGCCTTTCGACCGGGCGCGCTTCCCGAAAAGACATCGATCGCGGTTATGCCTTCTTCACATACGCGCTGCACCAGCCCTTCGATGCGACCTGCTTGTTGCTGAACATCGGGCACGGCGCGTAGGCGTCCGTCGGCTTGCCCTGATAGAACTGACAGTTGCCGCAATCCTGCCCGGCGGCGTACTTCGCAAATTTGGCCTTGTCGACCTTGCTCGCGTCTTCCTTGTAGCCGAGTGCCTGCGCGGTGGGATCGCTTTCCGCGACTTTGGCGGCGTCGGCGGCGAAGGCTGCCTTCGATCCGAGCGCGAACGTCGAGGCGACGCCCACGCTGGTGATGAGAAACGTGCGACGTGATGTCTTCATGGTGACTCGCTCCATGTTGTATTGGGGGACCAAGCGCCGTTCTTGGCGACGGCGACACCCGAGCATAGCAATCTGGAAGCGCGTCGACGACGCCAAATGTTAGAGATAAGGGACCGCGAAAAGTAGCATCTTGGTCAGCGCGCCATGTCGGCGACGCGTTCGGCGATCGCGAGCGATGCGGTCAATCCCGGCGATTCGATGCCGAACAGGTTCACGAGCCCGGGCACGCCGTGCGCCGACTTGCCCTGGATCACGAAATCCGCCGCCGCCTGACCGGGACCGGACAGCTTCGGCCGGATGCCCGCGTAGGCGGGTTGCAATGCGTCGTCGGGCAGGCCCGGCCAATATGCGCGGATCGCGGCGTAGAAGGAATCGGCGCGGCGCGGATCGACGTCGTAATTGAGCGCCGGCACCCATTCGACGTCCGGGCCGAATTTCGCCTGGCCGCCGAGATCGATCGTCAGATGCACGCCGAGCCCGGCTTCGTTCGGCATCGGATAAATGAGCCGCTCGAACGGCGCGCGTCCGCTCACGCTGAAGTAATTGCCCTTCGCGAAGTAAAGCGGCGGCACGTGACGATCGTCGAGCCCGCGAATGCCCCGCGCAATCTCGTTCGCATGCAGGCCCGCGCTGTTGATGAGAAACGAGGCGCGCAAACGCGCGGGCGACGCGCCGCCCGTCTCGACGATGAAGCAGCCCTCGCGCGCATCGATGGACGTGACCGGCGTATGGAAAACGATGTTCGCGCCGTGATTCTCCGCCTCGCCCTGCAGCGCGAGCATGTATTGATGACTGTCCACGATGCCCGTCAGCGGCGACCACACCGCCTCGACGCACTGCAGTTGCGGCTCCATCTCCGCAGCCTGCGCGCCGCTGATGCGCGCGAGCCCCTTCACTCGATTCTCGATGCCCTTCTGCTCCAGCGCCGCGAGTTGCGGTACCTGATTGCGCGCCGTGGCAACGAGCAGCTTGCCGCATTGCCGGTGCGGGACGCCGTGTTCCTGACAGAACGCGTAGAGCATGTCGCGCCCGCGCACGCAGAGTTCCGCCTTCAGCGATCCGCGCGGATAGTAGATGCCTGCGTGAATCACCTCGCTGTTGCGCGAACTCGTGCCGATGCCGATGCCCTCGCCCGATTCCAGCACGATGACTTCGCGTCCGCGCTTGGCCAGGGCGCGGGCGATCGCCAGTCCGACGACGCCCGCTCCGATTACTACGCACTCGATCCGATCCATGTCTTTGTCCGCGGCAGATTTGTCCCAACTATTCTACGTTCGAGACTATTGCGCGATACACAACAAACGTACATGGATTGCTTCGTTTTCCGGTGCAATTCAGAAAAAGGCAAGAATCTGGCCGCCAGATGTCAAAAATGACAGGTTTTGACGGCCTTTTTGACAATTTCGCAAATAGCGCTCTTCAGAAACCGATCGCTTTTTTGCGTGCATTTCGATCGATCTGGATGTCGCGCGCCTCGACGTGATGCCTTGCGTCGATGCGCGCGTTACCGAACGCGTTCAACATCGCGCGCCGCATGCCGCGCGGCGACGCTTGCGTGAGCGCGTCGAGCGGCGCGTCGCCGAGCGTTTCCGGAAAGCGCGCGCCCCAAGTGTGGGCATTGCGGATTTCGGCGTAAATCGACTGCGCGATGCGCCGCGCGCCGTCGCGGTCGGGCGACGGAATTTCGTAGACGTTCATGCGGTTCATCAGCGGCTCGGGAATCGCGCGCGCGTCGTTGGCCGTCGCGATCCACACGACGTTGCCCGCGTTGATCGGCACTTCGGCGAATTCGTCGACGAAAGTCTGCGCCGTGTCGTGCTCCAGCAGCGCGTAGAGCGCGCCGAGCGGATCGTATTGCGCGTCGCCGGTGGCCTTGTCGATTTCATCGACGGTCATGACGGGATTCGCGTAGCTGCCGTTCACGAGCGCGTCGAACACCTTGCCGGGTTTCGAATTGCGCCATTGCGACGACGCGCCCGACAGAACCCAGCCCGCCGTGAGCGAACTCATCGCGACATAGTGGCTGGACGTGCCGAGCAGCCGCGCGAGCTGCTTCGCGAAATGCGTCTTGCCGATGCCCGGCTCGCCCAGCAGCAGCATCGGCATGAGTTCGAGGCGATCGTCGGTTTCGAGGCACAGCGCGATCTGCTTGCGGATATCGGCGAGCGGCTCCTCGAAGTTCGGCAGATCGGCGGCGAGATCGTCAACCGACGGCATGCGGTTCGGCTTCACGCAGAAACGCAGATTGCCTACCTTGAGCATTTTTTCGTAAGTGGCGCGCAAGGCGTCGTTCGCGCCTTCGGAGAGATCGTTGAGCGCGGACTCCACGTCGTCGAGACTGTAGACCTTGCTGAACGATGCCACCGCGAGTTCCTGTTTGACCACGGCCGTCGTCATGTCACACCCCGTCAATTTTTATGGTCGACGAATCCAGTGTATCGACGCCAAAACCGCGTGCAAGCGAGCAGTCGAACGCGTGTGCTGCTAACCGCACGTTAGTTTTCATCGATGAGGTCGTGATGCGCGCGCGCTAGTATCATCGTCGGGACCGACGCGGCGAGCGGGTTCGAAACCTGCTCCGTTTCAGGCTCAGGTTGAGCTTCGTTTCGTTCGTCAACAATTGTGTTTCGCTGGCTGGCTGAACCGCAGCCGCGCCGCCGTGTCACAACGAAGTCGCCGAGGAACGCCGATCCCGCGGTCGCGCAAGACGCGCCGCCATCCGAACAGTCCGCGCGCAGGAGTCGCCTTCAATGCATAAAACGATACGCACCGCCTTTCTGAATGTCGCGCTCATGACGGGCGCCGGCCTCGCCGCGTTCGGCGCGCACGCGCAAGGCACGCCGACGCAGCCAGTCACGTGGGAGTTGCAGGTCGTGCGCGACGGGCAACAGGTGGACTCCTTCTCCGGCACGACGAACGTCGGGCAGGCGCGCACGGACACGCATCACAACAAGGTGCAAAACCGCGTCGGCTGCGCGGATCAGCCCGCGGGCGACATCGATCTGCAACGCACGATCACCATCTCGCCCACCCACGCGAGCGCCGACGACATCACGCTCGCCATCGACGCGCAGGAAACCTTGCAGGAGGACAACTCGCGCACGTCGACGTCCGGCTGCAAGGTGCCGCCGGTGCCGCGCCAGGTGAGCGGCTCGCATCCGGGCCTCGTGCTCAAGCCGGGTGAATGGGGACAGTGGCAGATCATCGACAGCAACCCGTCGCTTGCATACCGCGTACGCGCGAGCCTCGGCTCGTCGACGGCGGCGCAATGACAATCGCGGCGACATAGCCTCAAAAGGCCGCCGCTCAAGACAAAGAACGCATGCGAAACCCAGAACATCTTCCACCGGCCCCGTCCGCGCATTCGGCCACGCCGGACTTCACGGCGGTCAGCTGGAATCTTCACAAGGGCCGTTCGCCCCTCGGCCTGCGCGCCTGGAACGCGATGCAGCGGTGGGTTCAGACCACCAACGCCGACGTCTATTTTCTCCAGGAAGCGATGGCGCGGCGCATGCCGCAGCCCGTGCTCGCGAGCGGTTTCGGCAAGCCGCTCGGCGCGCCGCTCGACGATGTCTGGCATTGTCAGGCAACCGAGATCGCCACGACGCTCGAATTGCAGATCGCGCTCGGGCCGAACGTGCTCAAGCCGTCGTGGCGGCACGGCAACGCGATTCTCTCGCCGCATCCGCTCGATCTCTCCGGGCGCTGGGACATCTCGGCGCATCGCTTCGAAAAACGCGGCTTGCTGGTCGCGCGCGCGACCTTCGCCGGGCAGGGCATCACGTTGCTGTGCGCGCATCTCGCGTTGACGCGTCAGGCGCGGCTGCGTCAGATGAACTGGATCGCGCACTGGATCGCGAAGGAAGCGCCGGACGGCCCGCTCATGCTCGCGGGCGATTTCAACGACTGGCGCAACGACTCCGTGCCGCTCTTCGCCGAACTGGGCATGAGCGAAGTCGCGACGATGCTAGGCGAATCGGGCCGCACGTTCCCGGCGTTCTCACCGGCGCTCGCGCTCGACAAGATGTTCGTGCGCGGCCTGAAACCGGTCGAATGGCTCGTGCCGACGCAGGACACCGCGTGGCTGTCCGATCACCTGCCGTACATGGCGCGGCTGCGCGTGGAGTAAAGCGCCTAGGGTCTCGCGAGCAGCGCTTCCAGATCGCCGATGGTGACGGGCTTCGTCAGATGATGATCGAAGCCCGCGTCGAACGCGCTCTGCCGATCGGCGTCGCTGCCCCAGCCGGTCAATGCGAGCAGCAGCGCGCTTCGGGTCGCGTCGCGCTTTCTCATCTCGCGCGCGACATCGAAGCCGTTCATGCCCGGCAATCCGATATCGAGCACGACGACATCCGGCTTGAAATCATCGATCGATGCGAGCGCGCGTGGACCGTCATGCTCGGTGCGCACTTCATGGCCGAGCGCTTCGAGCAGCATCGACATGGCAAGCGCCGCATCGGCGCTGTCGTCGACGAGCAGGATGCGGCGGCACTGCGCCGCGCCGCCGCTCGCTTCGGCGGTGATATTCATGCCATTCCCCGTGAGTCGCCGTCGCGCGGAAAGGGACGAAGCGGATGTTCGGACCCTCGCACGACTTTATTGAGATGATCCGGGGAATGTAGCACAGCGGCTTCGCGTACAAGGCAATGAACCGGCAATTACGGCGCGCGGCGGCTCTGCTATCGTGAATGCTTCTTCCGCCGCCGTTGCGCAACACAGTCATGTTCGATCTCTTCGACGACATTCCCAAGCCCGACGTCGCGTGGCATCCGGACTGGATCGACGCCGACGCAGCCTCCGATCTGATGGGCGCGCTGATCGCGGAAGTGGCCTGGCAGCAGGACACGATGACAACGCCCGGCGGCCGCGTGCCGCTGCCGCGCCTGACCGCGTGGCAAGGCGAGCCGGACGCCGTCTATGTCTATTCGGGCATCCGCAACGTGCCGCAGCCGTGGACGCCCGCCGTCGCGCAACTTCGCGAGCGCGCCGAAGCCGCCTGCGATGCGCGCTTCAACAGCGTGCTGCTGAACCGCTACCGCAGCGGGCTGGACAGCATGGGCTGGCATGCCGACAAGGAACGCGAGCTCGGGCCGGAGCCGGTGATCGCATCGGTGAGTCTCGGCGCCACGCGCACGTTCGAATTCCGTCACGCGCGCACGCACGCGACCCACACGCTCGCGCTCACGCACGGCAGCCTGCTCGTGATGCGCGGGCTCACGCAGCGCGAATGGGTGCATCGCGTGCCGAAGCAACCGGGTGCGCGCGGCGAGCGCATCAATCTCACGTTCCGCTGGGTCGATGCGTCGAAACTCGAATGATCGCGCTCACGGACGTTTGGCGACGAGATCGATTTCCACGAGCGCATCGCGCGCAAGGCCAGTCACGCCGATGCACGTGCGCGCCGGCAACGGCTTGGGCAGGAAGTACGCGCGGTACACCGCGTTCATCGCGTCGTAGTCGCGCTTGAACTCGGTCAGGAAAATACGCACGCTGACCACGTTGTCGAGCGCGAGGCCCACGCCGTTCAGCACGAGAATCAGGTTGTCCATCACGCGGCGCGTCTGCGCGGCGACGCCTTCGGGCAGCGGCGCGCCGTCGTCGTCCGGATCGGTCGGCATCTGGCCGGTCAGAAACACCCAGCCGTCGGCTTCGGCCGCGTGCGAGAAAGGGCCGACGGGCGCGGGCGCCGCATCGACCATCGTGAATTTGGGCAATTGACTCAATTTGTCTCCTCGTTGTGTGTCGGCATGGATCGGAACCGCACGTTAGCGCGCCAAAATTGCGCGTGCGTGGGCGCCTCGTGCGGAGATGGCCCGGCTTACGATTACCTTTTGATACGCGATGCTTCCCTATCCCATTCTCGTCGACGCCGTGTTGCGCATGCTGTCCGCGATGCTGATCGGCTGCATCATCGGCATCGATCGCGATCTGCACGGCAAGCCGACCGGCATGAAGACGCTCGGGCTCGTTTCGCTCGGTGCGTGCCTCGCGACGATGTGTGCGCAAGGCTTCTCGATGTCGCTCGCGCACGACGCCGACGTATCGCGCGCCGTGCAGGGCATCGTGACGGGCATCGGCTTTCTCGGCGCGGGCGTGATCCTGCAAAATCCGCGCGAGAATCGCGTGCGCGGGCTGACCACGGCGGCGTCGATCTGGGTGACGGCGGCCGTCGGCATCGTTTGCGGACTGGGTGTGTGGAGCGTCGCGTTCATCGCGATGATCCTGATGATCGCGTTGCTCACGATCGGGCGCGCCGTCGAGAAGCGTCTGTTACGGCGCTGGATGAACAAGCCGGAAGACGAACGTCAGCAATACGCCGACGTCGAAGAGGCCTAGACGAGCGCGTCGGCGGCGGGCGCCTTCACACGATTGCGGCCCGCGACCTTCGCGGCATAGAGCAGGCCGTCGGCGCGCGCCATCAGCGCCGTGAGCGGCTCGCGCCGGTCCCACGCCGCGATACCCGCGCTGAAGGTGTAATGCAGCACGCCGCCGGGCACGGCGCACGGTGTCGCCTCGACGGTCTTGCGCAGCCGCTCGACGAGTGCGGTGATGTCTTCGGCGCGCTCCGCCGTGCAGAAGAGACAAAACTCCTCGCCGCCGATCCGCCCGAACGCATCGTTCTCGCGAATCCGCGCACGCACGATCGACGCGAAATGGCGCAGCACTTCGTCGCCCGCCGCATGGCCGTAGCGGTCGTTCACGCTTTTGAAATGATCGATATCGACGACCGCGACGAACTCGCGCTCGCCGTCTTGCCGCGCCCGCGCGAGACGCTCGGCCGCGGCGGCCAGCAATGCCTTGCGCGAAAGCGCGCCGGTGAGATCGTCGAAACGCGCGAGCCGTTCGAGCCGCTGCGCAAGCCGGTCGTGCGCCATCATCACGAGGCCGATGCACAGCGACGGCAGCACGAGAATGCCGAGCGCGAGAAACATGATCTGCATCGCGCCGGGTTCGAGAAGCGCGGCGTGCGCGGGTGGCTTCGCGACATAGATCGCGCCGCGCACCGTGTGGCCGAGTGCGCCGAGCGCCGCCGCGCCGGCGACGAACAAGTAGTTGTAGCGCGGCCGTTCCTTCGGACGCTCGATCAGCACGCGCCCGGCTATCGCGAGATCGCACGCGGCATGAAACGCCGACACGATCACCACGCGCACGTTCACATCGGGCGCGACGTAGGTGAAGTACGCGATGCCCGCCATCACGCCGAACCACATGATCCAGCCCGTCCAGCGTTGCGCGGGACGCACCCGCACGTCGAAGAAATCGTTGCAGCCTTCGTAGATGAGCAGGATCGTGGCCGCGAGCAACTGATTCGCCGCGACGATGCCGAGCCACGCGGGCGCCACGTTCTGCACGGAGAAAAGCACGAGCGAAACGATTGCGAGCACGTTGGCCCAAAGCCAGCGCGGGACGCCGGCGATCGCGTGCGAGAGCAGCGAAATCAGCACCAGTATCGAGAGAATGCTCGATAGCGCGGTGACGACGAGAATGCTGACGGGACTGAACATCGCTGAAAGTGGACGGGATATCGCTCGTGCTTTGAGGAAGACGACGCCGGATGCCCGACACGTTCGAACTGCGCGCGGTGCGGCGAGATGATTCGCTGAAAGGGATTATCCGACCTCACTCGCGTGTTTACGGCCAAAATCGGCGCGCCTTGAATGGGCCACTGTGCGACACGGCGTCGCATTCCGCATGTAAAAACGCGGCGCAGCCTTTGGCCCGCCGCGTTCGAACGCGTTTTCCCCGCGACTTACCAGTCGTGACGCTCGCGCCAACGCTGCTCGCGGCGCATCTCATGATGCCAGCGGCGCTCGCGCCATTCGTGGCGGCGCCATTCGCGCTCGCGCCAGCGCTCGTCGCGATCGCCGTAACCGTAATAGCCGACCGGCACCGCTGGCTGCGCATACACCGGCACGCCGAAGCCCACCGCCACGTCGACGTGCGCATTCGCCGACGCCGATATCGCGAGTGCCGCGATCCCCGCCAGCCCGATAGCCGTACCAAGAAGTTTCTTCTTCATGTCGCTTTCTCCTTGCACCGAGTGCTCTGTAAGTCAGATGCAGTCTAAGAAGCGAGGCCGGATACAGGTGCAACGGGTTTGCCAGAAAGGTAACGTCAGGTAACGGTCAGCAAAAGCGAAGGTGCGTTAGCGCACGCGCTTGCCGGAAGAATCGATGACGACTTCGCCGTCTTCTTTCGTGAACGGCCCTTGCTGCGCTTCGGGCAGGATATCGAGCACCAGCTCCGATGGCCGGCAGAGCCGCGCGCCCTTGGGCGTATCGACGAACGGACGGTTGATGAGAATCGGATGCGCGAGCATCGCGTCAATGAGTTGATCGTCGGCGAGGCTTGGATCGTCGAGGCCGAGTTCGGCGTAGGGCGTACCCTTTTCGCGCAGCGACTCGCGCACCGAAAGTCCGGCGCGCGCGATCAGCGCGACGAGCGTCTCGCGGCTCGGCGGATGCGTCAGATACTCGATCACGGCCGGCTCGATGCCCGCGTTGCGGATCAGTGCGAGCGTGTTGCGCGAAGTTCCGCACTTCGGGTTGTGGTAGATGGTGACGGTCATGGCGGCGATGTCCCTGCGTTCGTGAGTAAGCGAAATAGCACGCCTCGCATTCTAGAGCCGAAGCCACGATGACGCGATCGACAGCCGCGCGCCACGCATGCGACTGGAAGCGCTGCGTGCGTTTATTTGTGCTGTTCATTCGCGCATACGCGGCCTATAACGAAGTGTGCAGCGCGGCATGCGTCTTCTGCGGACCCGCGGGTCCCTTTCGCCGGCAAGCGCACCGGCGCTCCGTCTGCATCGCATCGGCGAGATGCCATGCGAGAATCGCATTCGAACAAGTTCGGCAACCCGCCGCGGCACACGCAACCGCATCGGGAACCGGCGCCGACGTCCGTCCGACCGGCGCGCCATGCATGGCACATACGGCACACGTGGCACGTTCCGTGCGGATCGACGATTCGAATTAGCGAACAGCGTTACGCGGAGTTCACGCGAGCGCGCCTTCCGATCAAGGAGTCAACATGAAGTCACGTATCGCCATGGCGGCGCTCGCCGCCTCGTTACTCGTCACTGCGGGCCTCGCATCGGCTCAGCAGTCCTACTATCGCACCGCGCAGGTTCCGGGACAGGCCACCGCCGATACCTGGACCGACCCAAGCGCGCCTGCCCAAAGCGCCATGCAAAGCCAGTCGACCGACACGTCCTACGGCGGCTCGCCGATGACGACCGGCGCGGCCGGCGCAACCACGATGGGCACGATGGACAGCGCAGCCTCCAAGCCCTGCACGCGCGGGCCGCAATGCAACATTTTCTTCGGCAATTGAGCGGGCAGCGCAGCCGGTTCGACTGCATTAGCATGGGTGCATGACACTGCGCGTCCGTTCCACGAAAGCGGACGCGCCTTCCCTTTTCCATGGAACGGCCAGCATGCACCGCGACGAATTTCTCGCACTGCTTTCCAGCGAAGGTTTCAACGAAGCCGTCACCGTGACGCGCGAGGCGAGCGCTTCGCTCGATATTCACGCGCATCCGTTCGATGCCAAGGCGCTCATCCTCGAAGGCGATCTCACGATCCGCATCGGCGACGACGCGAACACCTATCGCGCCGGCGATATCTTCCATCTCACGACGAACGTCGACCATTCGGAGCGGTATGGGCCGCACGGCGTGAGCTATCTCGTCGGCCGGAAGTAGTCGCGTCGATGGCCGCCTCCAAAGGCAAGACCGCGAGCATTCGCGTCGGCATCGGCGGATGGACGTTCGAGCCGTGGCGCGGCACGTTCTATCCCGAAGGTCTCGCGCAAAAGCGCGAACTCGAATACGCGAGCCGCGCGCTGACTTCCATCGAAGTGAACGGCACGTTCTACGGTTCGCAGAAGCCCGCGACGTTCATCAAGTGGCGCGACGAAACGCCGGATGATTTCGTGTTCTCGCTGAAGGCGCCGCGCTACGCGACGAATCGTCGGGTGCTCGCCGAAGCGGGCGATACCATCGAACGTTTCTTCGGCAGCGGCGTGCTCGAACTGAAGGACAAGCTCGGTCCGATCAACTGGCAGTTCGCGCCGACCAAGAAGTTCGATCCCGAAGACTTCGAGCGCTTTCTCGAACTGCTGCCCGCGAAAGTCGAAGGACGCGCGATTCGTCACGCGGTCGAAGTGCGGCACGAGAGCTTTTGCGACGCGGCGTTCGTCGCGCTCGCGCGAAAGTATCGCGTCGCGGTAGTGATCGCTGGAGATTCGAAGTATCCGCAGATCGCGGACGTGACCGCGCCGTTCGTCTACGCGCGCATCATGGGCACGACGGACAAGCAGGCGAAGGGTTATGCGAAGGCGGCGCTCGATCGCTGGGCCGAGCGCGCGAAGACGTGGGCAGCGGGCGGCTCGCCGGACGACTTGCAGAGCTTCGGCAAGCCCGCGCCGAAAGCCGCATCGCGCGATGTATTTCTCTACGTCATCAGCGGATTCAAGGAGCGCAATCCCGCGGCGGGAATCGCGCTCATCGAGCGTTTGAAAGGCTAGCCTTTAACGCACGAGGCACGGCTTCTTGTTATCGAACTTCCAGTTCGGAATCAGATATTGCATCGCGACGCCATCATCGCGTGC
>NZ_FCOJ02000065.1 GCF_001545035.1 Caballeronia glebae | reverse complement strand
CCGAAAGACTGAAACCGCACCCGTCATCAAGCGCCCACACTTATCGGCTGTTAGTTTTTAAAGAGCACATCGCAAGAGCTACATCAACTTCCGTCTTGCGTCGCTGCATCAGCAGCAGAGAAACGAGATTATGAAGAACATTTCGGTTCGTGTCAACAAGAATTCGAAGCTTCTTTTTCTCACTGACCGCTCAGAGCCTTCTACAACCTACTCCAAGCACACCACCCATGCCACCTGCTCCCGCCTCCTTCGCGTTCATCGAATCGCGAAGGAACGGAATTCTAGTTAGTGAATCCCGGTTCCGCAAGGGGAGATGCGAAATTCTTAGGCCATCCGGCGCACGATCGCATCCTGCCGATCGACGTGTTGCAACGCCGCAGGATGAAGCAGCCCGCCAAGCGACTACAATTAAAGGTTCACCGCACCAATTCACTCTAATATCGATATGCGCTCGCGAATCGCAAAACGTCTTCCCCCGGATGCCGACAAGCTCGTCAGCCTCTCCCTCGCGCTTTTCGCGTCCGGTAGCCGTATCGAGGATCGCTTCTGGGAAGCTCGCCTCGACACGCTCATCGCCAAACTCGTGCGCAACGGCAACCAGACGACGCTCGACGCCGCGCTCGACCACCTGCAGCAGAATCATCCGGACGCTTACGGCGCGCTCGCCGATATGGCCGAGACGCACAGCGAGTCGTTCAGAGTCGACATCGACGGCGCACCGCACGAAGCATTGCTCATTGCCGCGCCGGTGCTCGCGTGGACGCGCTACGCGATCCCGTCGGGCGCGCTCAAAGGCGACGCGGTCGACGCGCTGCGCACGCAGATGCAAGCGCACGTGCTGGCAGCCGACGCACGCGTGGCCGTCGCGCCTTATCTGTACAGCATCGACCAATTGCCACGGCACCATGTGGATACGTCGCGCCTCGCGCAACAGTTGCTGCAAACGGTGACGAACGGCAGCGTCGCACGTTTGAATCTGTCCGATCTCCCGGAAACCTCGCCAATTCTCGCGGATCCGCGATTTCTATTGGCGCTCGTCGTCGTGCCGGCCGGAGCGGCGTTCTTTCGTTGGCAGGAAGACGAAAACGGCAGCCGCGTGGAGCGAGGTCAATGCCTCGAACAGTGGGCCGCGCAAGGCGGACCGAGCTTCGCCGCCATCCTGCCGGGCTGCGAGTTCGAGTGCCTGCTCCCCGACGCCTACTACTCCGCCTGCCGCGATGCAGATGAACAAGTTCGTCCGCACACCGTGCGCACGGCCGTCCGATATCTGTTCGACACGCTCGGCACCGCGCCCCAGGATTTGCGCGCGGTCATCGCCGGCTTTGGCGAACAACGTGTCGATGAATATCGCATCGGCTTCACGCGTCGCGGCAGCAACGATGTGATCTACGGAGTCGTGTGGCCACTCTACGGACGCGAAAACGGGGAACTGGAGATGGACGAAGATCCGGTCGATCTCGAGGGTGCCAATGGCCCGGTGGAAGAAATCGTCGAGTTGCTGAAGAAAACAGGCGTCTCGGACGTGCGCCGCCATGCGGGACGCTTCGAACCGGAGTTTTGCGATGACTGCGGCGTGCCGCTCTATGCCGATCCGCTCGGCGAGATCGTTCATGCCGAAATGCCTGAAGATGCTGAGCCCGCGCAGCCACATTTCCATTAACGCTGCCTAGCAGCAGTCAATTGGCTCGAAAAGAACCCCGCCGCGTGCGGGGTTTTGTGTATTTATGCCTATGCCATTCGGATAGGGGGCCGAATCACCTCAAATTTGTAAATATACCCACTGACGCCGATGTACTCCGGCGCCGAGTCCCGGAGCCACCGGGCAACGGGTGTATCAACAAGAGGTGAAGCATGATAATCAACATCATTGGTTCCGACGCGGAGCGCCGGGCGGGCCTAAAAACATTGCTGCGCCGCGTTGCGCGCCAGGCACAATTCATCGAGGCGAAGGATTGGAGACAAGCCCGTTCCACCTTGAAACGCTCCTCCCCCGACATGATCGTGATCGACTGGGCGCCCGAGCTGCGCACCGGCGACTTGCAGATCCTGCTCGACGACGCGCCCGACGTCCCGGCCGCCATCATGGTCGACCGGTGCGGCGCCGCGCTTCTACGCGCTGATGAGCGTCGGTGTAATGGGCGTGATTCCGCGCGCCCTCGATCCCATCCTGATACTTCGCGCGCTGGAGATGGTGCTCGTCGGTGGTCACTATATTCCGCCAGATGTCGTCGACCCGGAACTGACGCTCGAACTGACCACGCGCCGTATTCGAGATAGCGTCAGGCTGCCGCACAAGATCCGCCATCGTCCGACGCTGTCGCCGCGACAGCAGCAGATCATGCGATGCGTGCACATGGGCAGCACGAACAAGATGATCGCCAAGACGCTCGGCATCAGCGAAGGGACGGTGAAAATCCACCTTGCAAGTATCTTCCAGCAACTGGGCGCGACGAATCGCGCCGCCGCCGTCGCGATCTACAACGGTGTGCAGAACACATATCTCGAAATTCTGCGCTGCGGACGCGAGAAATCGGCGGGCGCCGTATCGGGTCAGCCCGGCGTGATTCCACTGCGCCGGCCACGGACGCGCTATCCGTCGCTTCTCGACAACGACGCGGCCGCGCTTCCGATGGCCGCCGAGCCTGAATCAACGTTCTAGCAACAATCGAGACAAACGGGTCCGTCCTTTGCGCACACGTTTTCGGCGCAACGAGTAATATGCAAGGCATGGGGTTCTTCTACACACCGCTACCGCTTTGGCTAACCGTCGGCAGCTGGATCGTCGCCGCGGGCATGCTCGCGCTCGCCCTGCTGCAGCGTCCGTTCGCTCGGCTGCAGGACGCCACGCTGCAGAACGTGTGGCTGGGCGTCATCGTTGCGATCTCGGTGCTGTGGGCGTGCAACGCATGGTTCGACGACGGACCCGTCATCCATCTATTGGGCGCGACGCTCATGGTCACGCTGTTCGACTGGCGGCTCGCGCTCATCGGTACGGCTGCGACCACGGGTCTCGCCGCTGTCGTGCTCGATGCTTCGTGGCTATCGGTCGCGACCACCTATCTCCTCTTCGGC
The DNA here is from genome assembly GCF_001545035.1 of Caballeronia glebae. GTDB lineage: Bacteria > Pseudomonadota > Gammaproteobacteria > Burkholderiales > Burkholderiaceae > Caballeronia > Caballeronia glebae. The sequence continues at coordinate 36,019 of NZ_FCOJ02000065.1, read as the reverse complement.
GCATTGCCCGTCGCGGTGTCGACCTTGCTCCAGCGGCTGAGCAACGCGTGGTTGCCGCGCAATCTTTTCACCTTCATCGCCGGACATGGGTTCATCACGTCGGCGATTGCGGTGGCGGCCGCCTGCGGCGCAACCATCGCGCTCGAAATGGCGCTCGCCGGCGGCCCGGTCATCGTGCCCCCGGCCTTCACGCGAGGCTCGCTGCTGCTGGGCGCTGGCGAGGCGCTCTTCACCGGCCTGCTCACCATTCTGATCACGGTGTACAAACCCGCGTGGATCACCACGTATGACGTGCGCCGCTATCGCCTCGACCGCGGGCCGCGCGTCTAATTCTCTCGAAACGCATCCGCTCGTTGCTATCAGCGTCGTCGAATATCGGATTCAAGGCGGTCGGTGCGCGCGCAAAGTACGATAAGATTGAACTACCTCCCTATACGGCGCATCTTACTTGGCCGTGTCTTCTTAGCGCCAGACTTGATGGAAAGTAACTACGCACCGCGCCGGCTCCTGCGGCTCGTCGGCCGGTTGGCGGTATGCGCATCGTTGGCATGCGCCGTATCCGCTTTTGCCGATTCGCTCGACGAGCGCAACGAACTGATTCATCACTTCGTCACCGATTTCAACGCCAACCCGCTTGTCGCGGATTGCGCTGCGCACGGCAACTTCATCGCCAGCACGTCGGCGGCTTTCGATCGAGTCGAGTTTCCACCCGCCTCGTTCGATGCCTCGCATTCCGCGATCGAGCCATGGAACGATTCGTTCGACGAGAAAAAGCAGCGAATCAAAGTGGACAACGTCGTGACCGTCGAAGGTCAAGGCCTGCCCAAGGATAGCGACCGAGACTCCACTCCGCTCAAGTTCCGCTGCGGCTATGTCGGCAGCCAGATGCTCGCCTTCGGCTGGAACGATCCCGTCCCGCCGTTGCGCGCTCGCGCCGAACCACACTCGACGCGCGCCACCAAGAGCAAACACGGCGCGAAGACGAAGGCGACATCGGGCAAGACAAAGTCCTCGACCAAACCCTCGACCCAGTCGACGAAGAAGACGACCAAGAAGCACTAGCCGGCTCGTCTCGCGGTAAAGCACGATCAAAAAGGGCGTGGCCACATGAAGCGGCCACGCCCTTTTTACGTCAGCGGCGACTACCCGTTCTCAGGCGCCGAACGCCTGCAGATGCCACAGGATGGCCTGAAGCATCGATGCGCCGAGCGCCGCGCTACGCGCGCCGTTCCCGCCGACGCTCTCGTCCGGCAGATTCGCATTGTCCTTGAACGGCATTTCCAGCGTGAGCGACAGGCATTTGTACTCGTTGCCGATGTACTTCGACGCGAGCTTGAGCGCATCTGTCTGATACTTGCTCGACTCGTAGCCGTGAACGTCTTGAAAATCCGGGCTCGCCTGCTTGAAGAAATCGACGAACGCCTTCTGTTCCTTCGCCTGTTGCTCGGTGAAGCCCGGCAGCATCTCCGAGCCCGCGACGAACACATAGGGAATGGCTTCGTCGCCGTGGATGTCGAAGAACAGGTCGCAGCCGGTCTCCTCGATCGCCTCGCGCACGGCGAGCACTTCCGGGCTGCGCTGTGCGCTCGGCTCCATCCATTCGCGGTTCAGGTTGGCGCCCGCCGCGTTGGTGCGCAGGTTGCCAAGCGCGCTGCCGTCCGGATTCATGTTCGGCACGATATGGAAAATGGCCCGTTCGAAGAGCGCGCGCGCCACCGGATCGCCCACCCAGTCGCCGAAGCCCGCAAGACGCTTCACGAGTCCTTCGACGAACCATTCGGCCATCGTCTCGCCCGGATGCTGGCGCGCGATGATCCAGATCTTCTTCTTCGGCTCGGCGTCGTCGAAATCCGGGATGCCGAGCGAAAGCACCGACATCGGCCGGCCCTGGACCGTGCTGCCGAGTTCGGTCAGTGTCGCGAGCGGCATCTGCTGAACCGCACCGAGAAACTCCGAGTGACGTTCCTCGCTGTACGGCTCGAAATACGCGTAATAAATGCGATCGAAGTCGGGCGTGTGGTCGATCTTCATCACCTGCCCGTCGTACTCCGTCGACACGCGGAACCAGTTCACGCGGTCGTAACTCGCGACCGCCTCATAGTCGCGCCAGCCTTCGGGAAACGCGCACTGCGCCGCGTTTTCGAAGGTCATCACGAGACGTTCGCCGCGTGCGCCCGTCACGCGGAAATAGAACCATTGCGCGAAGTCCGCGTGCGAATCGGGACGAATGCGCAGGCGAATGTCGGCGGGTTCGTCGGCGTTGAGGACTTCGATCGCGCCCGCGTCGAAGTTGCTTGAAATGGAGAGAGTCATCTGCGTTTCCTTGTGTGCTCGCCGCGCGGGTCTCATTCCGCGACGCGGCGACGAAATACGTATGTCGTGTCGTTCGACGCCTTCGCATCGAACGCGTAGCCTTCGCTGTCGAAGCCCTTGAGCGCCTCGGGCTCGTCGATGCGATTCTCCACCGCATAACGCGCCATCATCCCTCGCGCGCGCTTCGCATGAAAGCTGATGATCTTGTAGCGCCCGCCCTTCCAGTCCTCGAACACGGGCGAGATGACCGGAGCCGCGAGCAACTTCGGCTTGACCGACTTGAAATATTCCTGCGACGCGCAGTTCACCAGCACGCGCGCGCCCCGCTGCTTCTGCAACTGCTCGTTGAGCGACGCGGTGATGCGCTCGCCCCAGAACGCGTACAGGTCCTTGCCGCGCGCATTCGGAAATTTCGTGCCCATTTCGAGCCGATACGGCTGCAGCAAATCGAGCGGCCGCAACAAACCGTACAGCCCCGACAGCACGCGCACGTGATTCTGCGCGAAATCGAGATCGCGGGCGGACAGCGACTTCGCCGCGAAACCTTCGTACACGTCGCCGTTGAACGCGAGCACCGCCTGCTTGGAATTTTGCGCGTCGAAGGTCTTCGACCAGTCCGCGTAACGCTGAAAGTTCAGCGCCGCGAGCGGGTCCGAAATGCCCATCATGCCGCCGATCTGCTGCGGTGAAAGTTCGCGCAGCCCGTGGATCAATTCGGCGGCGTCGTCGACGAATTGCGGCAGCGTGTGTTTCTCGATATGGGCGGGCGTCTCGTAGTCGAGCGATTTGGCGGGCGAGAGAACGATTATCATGGAGGCTCGCCGGCACGCCGCCGACGATAATTGGCATAAACCCCTGATTGTATCGAATGGATAACTCCGCCGCGCCGCTGCTCTCGCCGATGCGCGTGGTGCTCGATTCGAACGTGTGGATCGACATCCTCGTGTTCGACGACCCCGCCACGCGTCCGATTCACGCCGCTCTCGAAGCGCGCACGCTCGAAGCGCTCATCGACGAGCGCTGCCTCAGGGAACTCACGCACGTGCTCGACTATCCGCAGTTCGTGCGCATGGAGGTCGACAAAACGGCCGCGCTCGCGTGCATCGCGCGCTTGACGACGCTCGTCGCCGCGACCATCGACGAAAACGCGCGACCGCTGCCCAAATGCAAGGACCGCGACGATCAGAAGTTTCTGGAACTCGCGCACGCCTCGGGCGCCGCGTGGCTCGTCTCGAAGGACCGCGCGGTGTTGAAACTCGCGCGCCGCATCGCCCGCGACTTTGCGTTTCGCATCGCCGAGCCGAAACCGTTCGTTATCGAATTCGAGACGCAGGCGGCCATCGGCTGACGGTGTCTTAAAATAGTCGCGAGCCAAATTCAACGCCCATCCGACCATGAATACCACGCACGAATTGCCGCCGACACCGCCCGAGCTTTCCTTCCCGTCGCGTCTGCCCAACGTGGGCACGACCATCTTCACCGTGATGAGCGCGCTCGCGGCGCAAAAGGGCGCGGTGAATCTCGGCCAGGGCTTCCCCGATTTCGATTGCGACGCGCGCATCGTCGATGCGGTCGCGGCGGCCATGCGCGAAGGCCACAATCAATATCCGCCGATGGCCGGGGCCGCGCCTTTGCGCCAGGCGATCGCGCGCAAGATCGACACGCTCTACGGCCGCGCGTACAACCCCGACACCGAAATCACCGTGACCGCCGGCGCGACGCAGGCGCTGCTCACGGCGATTTTGTGCTGCGTGCATCCGGGCGACGAGGTCATCGTCATCGAGCCGATGTACGACAGCTACGTGCCGTCGATCGAACTCGCGGGCGGCACGCCGGTGTTCGTGTCGCTCGAAGCGCCCGACTACGCGCTGCCCTTCGACAAGATCGCCGCCGCGATCACGCCGAAGACGCGCCTTCTCATGATCAACACGCCGCACAACCCGACCGGGCGCGTGTGGCGCGCGGAGGACATGAAGAAGCTCGAAGAGGTCGTGCGCGACACCAACGTGCTGATCCTCTCCGACGAAGTCTACGAACACATGGTCTACGACGGCGCGCCGCACGAAAGCGTCTCGCGTTATCCGGAACTCGCGAAACGCAGCTTCGTCGTGTCGAGCTTCGGCAAGACGTTTCATGTGACGGGCTGGAAAGTCGGCTACGTGGCCGCGCCCGCCGCGTTGACGGCCGAATTCCGCAAGGTGCATCAGTTCAACGTGTTCACCGTGAACACGCCGATGCAGATCGGCCTCGCGCATTATCTCGAAGACCCGAAGCCGTATCTGGAACTGCCCGCGTTCTATCAGAAGAAGCGCGATTTCTTCCGCGAAGGCCTCGCGAAGACACGCTTCTCGCTGTTGCCGTCCGAAGGCACGTATTTCCAGTGCGTCGACTATTCGAAGATCAGCGACATGTCCGAAGCCGATTTCTCGCAATGGCTTACCGGGGAAATCGGCGTCGCGGCGATTCCGGTGTCGGCGTTCTATCACGAGAGCCATGAATCGGGCGTCGTGCGCTTTTGCTTCGCGAAGAAGGAAGAAACGCTCGCGCTCGCGCTCGAACGCCTCGCCCGACTCTGAGCGACGGCGCGCCCGCCAGCCGCATCAAACCCGACGCCGCGCGCGTTCCCATTTTTGAGGAGCAGGGTCGCATCATGAGTCAGCACGAATACACGATTCAAACGCTCGGTATCGTCGGCAGCGGGGCAATGGGGCGCGGCATCGCGCAGATCGCGGCGCTCGGCGGGCTGAACGTGCACATCTACGATATGAACCCGAAAGCGCTCGCCGCGGCGCGCGAGTATTTGACGGACACGCTCGCGAAGCTCACCGCGAAGGGCAAGCTCAAGGAAGCCGACGCGCATGCGGCGCTCGCGCGCATCCGCGATGCGGGCGACACCGGCGAGCTCTCCGATTGCGACGCGATCGTGGAGGCGATCGTCGAGAATCTCGACCTCAAGCGCGAACTGTTTCGCGAGCTCGAAGCCGTGGTCGGCGAGCACTGCATTCTGGCGTCGAACACATCGTCGCTGTCGATCACCGCGATCGCCGCCGGCTGCGCGCGTCCCGAGCGCGTCGCGGGCTTTCACTTCTTCAATCCCGTGCCGTTGATGCGCGTCGTCGAAGTCATCGACGGACTGCGCGGCGACCCGCGCGCGGGCGACGCACTGACGGACCTCGCGCGCCGCATGGGTCACACGCCGGTGCGCGCGAAGGACATGCCGGGCTTCGTCGTCAATCACGCGGGGCGCGGCATGAACACCGAAGGTCTGCGCGTGGCGAGCGAAGGCGTCGCGAGCTTCGCGGATATCGACCGCATCATGCGCGAGCAGGCGGGCTTTCGGCTCGGGCCGTTCGAGTTGCTCGACCTCACCGCGCTCGACGTATCGCATCCGGTGATGGAATCGATCTATCACCAGTTTTATGAAGAGCCGCGCTTCAAGCCGTCGCCGATCACGGGCACGCGGCTCGCGGGCGGGCTCATCGGGCGGAAGGCGGGCGTCGGCTTTTACCGGTATGTCGATGGCAAGCAGGACGTACCGCCGGAGCCCGCCGCGCCGACGCAACTGCCGGCGCGCGTCTGGATCAGCCGCGCCTCGCACGAAGGACGCGAGCAAGTTCTGAAGCTGATCGCCCAATGCGATTGCTCGGTGCACATCGACGCGGGCCACACGCCCGAGCCGGATTCGCTGATCATCGTGACGCCGCTCGGCTTCGATGCGACCACGGCCGCGGTCAGCGAGCACCTCGATGCGACGCGCGTCGTCGCCGTCGATACGCTCTTCCCGCTCGACACCGTCGCGCGCCGCACGATCATGACGACGCCCGCGACCTCGCCCGCGATGCGCGACGCCGCGCACGCCCTCTTCGCTTTCGACAGCGTGCCCGTCTCCGTGATCCGCGATTCGACCGGCTTCGTCGCGCAACGCGTCGTCGCGACGATCGTGAATATCGGCTGCGACATCGCGCAGCAAGGCATCGCGACGCCCGAGGACATCGATCTCGCCGTGACGCTCGGCCTCGGCTATCCGCACGGCCCGCTCGCGCTCGGGGACACGCTCGGCGCCACGACCATCCTCACGATTCTTCGCAACATCTACACCGTGCTCGGCGATCCGCGCTACCGGCCAACGCCCTGGCTCGCGCGGCGCGCGCAGCTCGGACTTTCGCTTACCCATACGGAGGAGCTCAGATGAGCGCCGAACTTCTGACAGCCCGTCCCGCGGGCAGCGACACCACGCTCGTGCTCAAGTTGTCCAATCCCGGCGCGCGCAACGCGCTGCATCCGGACATGTACGCGGCCGGCATCGAAGCGTTGAACACGGCGGAGCGCGACAACAGCGTGCGCGCGATCGTGCTGACCGGCGCGGACAACTTCTTTTGCGCGGGCGGCAACCTGAATCGCCTGCTGGAAAACCGCGCGAAGGACCCGTCGGTGCAAGGTGACAGCATCGATCTCCTGGCCGAATGGATCAGCGCGTTGCGCGCATCGACGAAGCCGATTATCGCGGCCGTCGAAGGCGCGGCGGCCGGCGCGGGCTTTTCGCTCGCGCTCGCGTGCGATCTGATCGTCGCCGCCGACGACGCCCGATTCGTCATGTCCTATGCGCGCGTCGGCCTGACGCCTGATGGCGGCGCATCGTGGTTTCTGTCGCGCACGTTGCCGCGCACGCTCGCGAGCGAAGTGCTGCTCGAAGCGAAGCCGATCGGCGCGGCGCGACTGCATGAAGTCGGCGTCGTGAACCGGCTGACGAAGAAAGGCATCGCGCTCGATGCGGCGATCGCGTGGGCCGACGATCTCGGCAGCGTCTCGCCGAAAGCGATGGCGCGCATCAAGTCGCTCATCAACGCCGCCGAGTTGCAACCGCTCGCCGCACATCTCGACATGGAACGCGACAGCTTCGTCGATGCGCTCCATCACGGCGACGCGCTCGAAGGCATCACCGCGTTCCTCGAAAAGCGCCAGCCGAACTATCGTTAAGCTCATGGCTCAGTACCAACTGCCGAAGCGCCGGCGCATCTTTCTGATGCGTCATGGCGACGTCACCTATTTCGACGACAGCGGGCGCGCGATCGATCCCGAAAGCGTGCCGCTCAACGCGCGCGGACGCGAAGAAGCGAGCGCGGCGGGCCGCGAGTTCGCCGCGGGGAATGTCCGCTTCGATCGCGTGATCGCGAGCGGGCTTCCGCGCACGCTCGAAACGGCGCAACGCGTGCTCGAAGCGACGAGCCAGAGCATCGACGTCGAAGTGTGGCCCGAGTGGCAGGAAATTCGCGGCGGCAAACTCAAGGACCTCACCGTGTCGGACATCGAGCGCGCGTTTCTCTCGGTGTTCGATGGCGTCGTGCCGGAAGAAACGCGCTTTCTCGGCGGCGAAACGATCGGCGAATTGCTCGATCGCGCGCTGCCGGCGGTTGCGCGCCTGCGCGAGGACCGCTCGTGGGACACGGTGCTGCTCGTGCTGCACGGCGGCGTCAATCGGGCGCTGCTTTCGCATGCGATCACCGCAGGCGGGCGCGCGTTCTTCGGGCATCTGTCGCAGGCGACGGGCTGCATCAACGCGCTCGATGTCGGCGACAAACCGGCCGATTGGGTCGTGCATGCGATCAATCATTCGCCGCCCTCGCCGCTGCACGCCGACGTGCGCAACACGACGATGGAACTGCTCTACGCGCAATTCGTCCGCTACAAGGCCGGCGACATGAACTGAAGCAGCAGTCTGGAGGAGACGATGCAGAACAACGAGACTCAAAAGCAGTCCGATTTCACCGCGTTCGAAGGAACGCGACCCGTGCAGGACACGCAGCGTTTCGATACCGATGCGCTCGTGTCGTGGCTCGCGGCGAACGTCGATGGCTTCGACGGTCCGCTGACGATCGAACAATTCGCGGGCGGCCAGTCGAATCCGACGTTCAAGCTCGTCACGCCCGCGCGCAGTTATGTGATGCGCGCGAAGCCCGGCCCGGCGGCGAAGCTCTTGCCGTCCGCGCATGCGATCGAGCGCGAATATCGCGTGATGGACGCGCTCGCCGCCACCGATGTTCCCGTCGCGCGCATGCTCGCGCTCTGCGAGGACGAGAGCGTGATCGGCCGCGCGTTCTATGTCATGGAATTCGTGCAGGGCCGCGTGCTGTGGGATCAATCGCTGCCGGGCATGACGCCCGCCGAACGCGCCGCGATCTACGACGAAACGAATCGCGTGATCGCCGCGCTGCATACGGTCGATGTCGACGCCGCCGGCCTGTCGGGTTACGGCAAGCCGGGCAACTACTTCGAGCGGCAGATCGGGCGCTGGAGCAAGCAGTATGTCGCCTCCGAAACCGAGAAGATCGACGCGATGCGTCGCCTGATCGACTGGCTGCCGCGACACATTCCGCAAACGCAGAACACGCGCGTGAGCGTCGTGCATGGCGACTTCCGGCTCGACAATCTCATCTTCCATCCGAGCGAGCCGCGCGTGCTCGCCGTGCTCGACTGGGAATTGTCGACGCTCGGCGATCCGCTCGCCGATTTCGCGTATCACTGCATGGCGTGGCATGTCGATCCGTCGCAGTTTCGCGGCATCGCCGGACTCGACTGGAGCGCGCTCGGCATTCCCGACGAAGCCGAATACGTGAAGCGCTATTGCGCACGCACGGGCTTTGCGATCGAAGGCGACTGGAACTTCTATCTCGCCTACAACATGTTTCGCATCGCCGCGATTCTGCAGGGCATCATGAAGCGCGTCGTCGATGGCACCGCTGCGAGCGCGCAAGCCATCGATGCGGGCAAGCGCGCGCGACCGATGGCCGAACTCGCGTGGCAATACGCGCAAAAAGCCGGCGCATAAAAGGAGACGACCGCATGAACTTCGACTACACGCCCAAGGTGCAGGCGTTGCGCGAGAAGCTGCTCGCTTTCTTCGATCTCCACATTTATCCGAACGAGCGCGCTTACGCCGACGAAATCGCGGCGAATCGCGCGGCGGGCAACGCGTGGATTCCGACGCGCCTGATCGAAGGCCTGAAGGAACGAGCGCGCGCCGAAGGACTATGGAATCTCTTTCTCCCCGCATCGGCGCGTGGCGCCGGCCTGACGAATCTCGAATACGCGCCGCTGTGCGAAATCATGGGCTGCGTGCCGTGGGCGCCCGAAGTCTTTAATTGCAGCGCGCCCGATACCGGCAACATGGAAACCATCGAGCGCTACGGCACCGATGCGCAAAAATCGGAGTGGCTCGAACCGCTGTTGCGCGGCGAAATCCGTTCGGCGTTTCTGATGACGGAGCCGGAAGTCGCGTCGTCGGATGCGACCAACATCCGCTGCAGCATCACGCGCGAGGGCGACAGTTACGTGATCGACGGCCACAAATGGTGGTCGTCGGGCGCGGGCGATCCGCGCTGCAAGGTGTATATCGTGATGGGCAAGAGCGACGTCGACGCACCGAAACACGCACAGCAATCGATGATTCTCGTGCCCGCCGACGCGAGCGGCATTACGGTGCATCGGCCATTGAACGTCTTCGGCTACGACGACGCGCCGCACGGTCACATGGACATCACGCTCGATAACGTGCGCGTGCCGGCGGCGAACATGCTGCTCGGCGTCGGACGCGGCTTCGAGATCGCGCAGGGCCGGCTCGGGCCGGGGCGCATTCATCATTGCATGCGCCTGATCGGACTCGCGGAACGCGCGCTCGAACTGATGACGAAGCGCACGCTCGCGCGCGTCGCGTTCGGCAAGCCGATCGCGCTGCATGGCGTGACGCAGGAGCGCATCGCCGAGGCGCGCATCATGATCGAGCAGGCGCGGCTTCTGACGCTCAAGGCCGCCTACATGATGGACACCGTCGGCAACAAGGGCGCGCGCGGCGAGATCGCGATGATCAAGGTCGTCGCGCCGAACGTCGCGTGTCAGGTCATCGACTGGGCGATCCAGGCGCACGGCGCGGGCGGCGTCTGCGACGACTTTCCGCTTGCGTATGCGTACGCATCGGCGCGCACGCTGCGCCTCGCCGACGGCCCCGACGAAGTGCATCGCAATGCGATCGCGAAGCTGGAGCTAGGCAAGTACGCCGAATAAGCGACGACGCCGCGACGCTTATGCCTGCGCGCCCGGACTGGCCGGATCGCGCAGGCCGAAGAGCGCGGCCGAATCGACGGTCAACACCAGGTCGCCATCCTGGTTGTGCGCTTCCCAGCGCGTCTGCACAATGCCGCGATCCGGCTTGCTCTTCGACACGCGCTTGTCGAGCACGCGCACGGTGAGACGCACCGTGTCGCCGACGCGCACCGGCTTGATCCAGCGAATGTTGTCGAGACCGGGCGAGCCCATCGAGGTCGAATCGCCGACCATGTCGCGCACGAGGATGCCCATCATCGCGGAGCACGTGTTCCAGCCGCTCGCGACGAGCCCGCCGAAATGCGACGCCTCGCCCGCCGCCTCCGACAGATGAAAAGGCTGCGGATCGTAGCGCCCGGCGAATTCGACGATCTCCTCTCTCGTGAACGTGTGCGCGCTCAACTGAACGGCGCTGCCGATTTCGAAATCCTCATAGGCGTACTTCATGCGTGGCTCCTCGATGAACGTCAATTTTCGGTCACTGAAAATGCGGGCAGCGCGGCGAAGCGCGCGAGATGATGATCGACGTCGCCGAGCGTCGTCTCGATGATCGACAAGCGCTTGAACCAGTGCGCCGCGGGCAATTCGTTTGTCATGCCCATGCCGCCGTGCAGTTGCACCGCCTGTTGTCCGACGAAGCGCGCGGCCTGCCCGACGCGCGCTTTCGCGGCCGAGACGGCTTGCGCGCGCGTGGCGGGATCGTCGTCGCGATAGCGCGTGGTGGCGAGATACGTGATCGAGCGCGCCTGTTCCGTGTGAATCAGCATGTCGACCATGCGATGCTGCAGCGCCTGAAAGCGCGCGATCGGCATGCCAAATTGCTGACGTTCCTTCGCATACGCGACGGTTGCGCGATTGAGCGCGTCGAGCGCGCCGAGCGCTTCCGCGCACAGCAGAAAGGTCGCGTAGTCGGCGATGCGCTCGAAGGTCGCGGCGCCTTTGTCGTGTCCGCCGAGACGCGTGACCGGCGTTCTGTCGAACGCGAGTGTCGCGGCGCGCTGACCGTCGATCGTGCGGTACTCGGTGACACGTACATTCCCCGCATCTTTCCCGGCGACGAAAAGCGCCACCTCGCCATTCAAACGCGCCGGCACGATCCAGTAGTCGGCCTGCGCGCCATGCTGAACCATCGACTTCGTGCCTTCCAGCGTGAAGCGGTCGCCGTCTGCCGTCGCGGTTGTGCGGAGATCGAAAAGATCGTGGCGTGCGTGCGGCTCGTTGAACGCGACAGCGAGACGAATCTCGCCGCGCCCGGCGCGTTCGAGCAGATCGCCGGCATCCGCGCAAAGCCGCAGCGCTTCGATGCCCACGGCCGTCGCCCAATACGGCTCGACGACGAGCGCGCGGCCCAACTCCTGCATCACGACGAGCATGTCGACCGGACCGCCGTCGAAGCCGCCCTGCGCTTCGGGAACCGGCAGCGCGAGCAAACCGAGCTCGGCGAACGCGCGCCAGTGCTGCTCGTCGACGCCCGCCTCCGACGCGACGATCTTCTGCCGCGCATCGAACGTGTACGCCTTGTCGAGATAACGGGCGAGCGCATCGCGAAACTGCCGCTGTTCATCGCTGAATGTGAAGTCCATGCGCCGCTCCTCAGAGTCCCAGAATCATCTGCGCGATGATGTTCTTTTGAATCTCGTTCGAGCCGCCGTAGATCGATGTCTTGCGAAAGTTGAAGTAGTACGCGGCGAGCGGCGCGGCATCGTCGTCGCCTGTGATGCTGTGCGCGCGAACGCCATCGAGGAACGCGGGATCGAAGGCGGCTGCTTGCGGGCCGATTGCCTCGACCATGAGTTCGGTCAGCGCCTGTTGGACTTCGGTGCCTTTGATCTTGAGCATCGACGCTTCAGGTCCCGGGCCCTTGCCGCCCGCTTCGCTCGCGATCACACGCTGAACCGTCACTTCGAGCGCCATCAATTCGATTTCGAGCGCGGCGACTTTCGCGGCGAAAAGCGGATCGTGCAGGAGCGGCTTGCCGCCTTTGTTGCGATCGAGCGCGAGACGCTTCAGGAAAAGAAGCTCGCGCTTCGATTGCCCGACGCGCGCGATGCCCGTGCGCTCGTGTCCGAGCAGATACTTCGCATACGTCCAGCCGCGATTCTCGTCGCCGACGAGATTCGCCACCGGCACCACGACGTCCTCGAAGAAGACCTCGTTGACTTCGTGGTCCTCGTCGAGCGTGATGAGCGGCCGCACGGTGATGCCGGGCGTATTCATGTCGATCAGGAGGAACGAGATGCCCTCCTGTTTCTTCGCTTCGGGATCGGTGCGCACGAGGCAGAACATCATGTCGGCGTGCTGGCCGAGCGTCGTCCAGGTCTTTTGCCCGTTCACGATGTAGTGCGCCGCTGCGCTCGGCGCGCGTGCGCAACGACGCCAGATCGGAGCCCGAGCCGGGTTCCGAGTAGCCCTGACACCACCAGTCGGTGCCGTCGAGAATGCGTGGCAGATAGCGGGACTTCTGCTCGGCGTTGCCGAACTTCATGAGCACGGGCGCGACCATCGATACACCGAACGGCAGCACCATCGGCGCGCCCGCCCGAGCGCACTCTTCGTCCCAGATATGACGCTGCGTCACGTCCCAGCCGGGGCCGCCGTACTCCTTCGGCCAGGCGACCGCCGACCAGCCGCGCGCCGCGAGCAGCTTATGCCAGCTCGCGTAGTCATCGCGGTTCAGACGCTTGTGATGGAGAACCTTGTCGCGCAGCGCGCGCGGAAGACTGGCTTCGAGCCAGATACGGACGTCGGCGCGAAAGGCGTCGTCGGCGGGGAAATAACTGAGGTCCATGCGCGGTGTCTCCTTCATGGCCCATTCCCGAGCCAGAAAAGAGGCCGCGCGCAAGCGTTACTGCAGCGGCTCTTTCAGTGCGTCCGGAACAGGCAACGGCATCACGTCGATCCCTTCTTCGAGCAAGGCGTGCGTCTCTTCGCGCGTCGTGACGCCGCGAATGTTGCGCGCCGGCGCCTCGTTGTAGTGAATGCGCCGCGCCTCCTCGGCAAACCGGTCGCCCACGTTTTCGGTCTTCTCGATTAGCTCGCGCATGAAATGCAGCGCGCGCGCCTGCAATGCCGCCGCTTCGGGCGCGGCGTCAGTCTGCGCAGCCTGTGGCGCCGCCTCACCTCGCGCGGACGACAGATTCAGGCGCGGCGCCGACGGCATACGGCTCACGTCGGTCGCCGAGCAAACCGGACATGCGACCAGCTTGCGCGACAACTGCGACTCGAACTCCTCGGTCGAGGCGAACCAGCCTTCGAACCGGTGTTCGTGCGAGCACTTTAAATCGAGGACCTTCATGCTGATGGGACTGGGTTGAAGTGTATCTCAAAATCGCGTTTTATGAACGATCGTTCGTAAAACGCGACGAATGTACGGGCGCGTCGGACGGCGAAACATTCATTCTAGCCGCTCGGCCCATGCGATGCCTTTGATGACGCAAAAACGACAAAAGCGGCCATCGCGGCCGCTTTTGCACGCATCCGGGTGACGGACGTTCAATCCACGATCGTCTGACTCAGCTTCCACTCACCCGAGCGGATCTTCTCAAGCCAGAACACGCCGATGATCGTCTTCACGTCGCTGATGCTGCCGTCCTTCACCCAGGCCATAAGTTGAGCTTCATCGGCGATGAAGGTTTCGAGGAACTCGCCGTCGTCGAGTTTCGCGTCGCCCGCATTCAGGCCGCGCGCAAGATAAATGTCGATGAACTCGGTCGAATACGAAATCACCGGATGGATGCGCGTGAGAAACGTCCATTCCCGCGCCGTGTAGCCCGTTTCTTCCTGCAACTCGCGTTTCGCACAAGTCAGTTCGTCCTCGTTGGGATCGAGCTTGCCGGCCGGGAATTCGAGCAGCACGCGGCCCACCGGATAACGAAACTGGCGTTCGAGCAGCACGCGGCCGTCGTCGAAAACGGGCAGGATCATCACCGCGCCGGGATGCTCGACGAACTCCCGCGTCGCGTGCTTGCCGTCGGGTAGTTCGACGGTATCGCGTTTCAACGTGAGGAATTTGCCCTCATGCAGGGTGACGCTCTCGACCTTCTTTTCGATGAGGCCGTCGTCGTTGCCGGGAATCGAGGAATGATCTGCCATCTTGAGCCCTGTGCTTTTTGAAGCAAACAAGCCGCTAACGGCGCGAAGCCGTCAGCGGCGTTTGACGAGATATTGATACGTGAAGCCCGGAAAGGCGAACACGACGAAGAGACTGAAGGTGATGGCGTAGAACTGCCATTCCTGATCGAATCGGTTGCCGGCGCGCGCTTCGAGCATGAAGCCGAGCGCGCCGACCACGAAGTAAAGAACGATTAGCTCGCCGATGCGAATCCACGCGCTCTTCTTCGCCGCCCGGTGTCCCGTCGGCGCCGGAAGCGGCAACGGGACAAAGGCGAAGAGGCGCTGATTCAGGAACGGCACGTTGGCGAAAACCAGCGCCAACAGCACGATGAACCAGCCTGCCGCCGACATTACAGCGGCAAGGTATGCGTGATCGCCGTGAGGCACGCGCTCATCAACGGACCCGGCACCAGGCCGAGGACCAGCACGGCGAGGCCGTTGAACGCGAGCAGCGAACGGTTCAGGCCGCCGGCGAGGATCGGCGATGTGTCTTGCGGCGCATCGAAGTACATCAGCTTGACGACGCGCAGGTAGTAGAACGCGCCCACGAGCGAGGTCATCACGGCGAGGACGGCGAGCCACGTGAGGCCGGCGTTCATCGTCGCTTCGAGCACGGCGAGCTTCGCGTAGAAGCCGACCATCGGCGGGATGCCGGCGAGCGAGAACATCATGATCATCATGACGAAAGCGAACACCGGGCTACGCTGGTTCAGACCCTTGAAGTCATCGAGCATTTCAGCTTCGAAGTCGCGGCGCGCGAGCAACATGACCACGCCGAAGCTGCCGAGCGTCGTCACGAGATAAACGATGCTGTAGAACATCGCCGAGCTGTATGCGCCCGCCGCGCCCGTCACCTTGCCGTCGACCACGCCGGACAGCAGACCCAGCAGCACGAAGCCCATGTTGGCGATGGCCGAGTAAGCCAGCATCCGCTTGATGTTCTTCTGCACGATACCCGTGATATTGCCGACGATCAGCGAGAGCGCCGCGAGGATCACGAGCATTTCCTGCCAGTCGACCGCGAGCGGCAGCAGGCCCATTACCAGGAAGCGCAGACCCCATGCGAATGCCGCGACCTTCGGTCCGCCGCCGGTGAGCAGCGTCATCGCGGTCGGCGCGCCTTGATAGACGTCGGGCACCCACATGTGGAACGGCACCGCGCCCATCTTGAACGCGACACCCGCCACGATGAAGATCGCGCCGAACAGCAGCACGGCGTCGTTGATGCGGCCCGAAGCGACGGCCTTCAGCACTTCGTTAAGATCGAGCGAACCGGTCGCGCCGTAGATCATCGAGATGCCGTACAGCAGGAAGCCGGATGCGAGCGCGCCGAGCACGTAGTACTTCATCGCCGATTCGTTCGACTGCGGCACGTCCTTGCGCAGCGCGATGACCGCGTACAGCGAAAGCGACATCAGTTCGAGGCCGAGATACAGCGTGAGGAAGTTGTTGCCCGAAATCATCACGCACTGGCCGAGCAGCGAGAACAGGCCGAGCAGGAAGAAGTCGCCGCGGAACAGATCGCGGTCTTCCAGATACTTCTTCGAATAGATTATCGATACCGCGTAGCCGAGACACACCACCGCCTTCATCGCGCTCGCGAACGGATCGACGATGTACATGCGCGTGAAGAAATAGTGCGGCGTCGGGTCGAGCGCCGTGAAGGCGAACCACACGCCGACCACGATCGTCGAGACGAGCGCGATCAGGTAGGTCGTGCCGCGGCTCTTCGCGCCGAACACCGTGTCGTTCAGCCAGGCCAGAACGACCGACGCCATTAGCACCGCGTCAGGCCAAAGGATACTCATAGAGGCGTTTTGCATGATCTTTTAGTTCCTCCGCACGACGTTACTGAGCCAGCGGCAGCTTGGACTGCGCGACGTGGGAGAGCAGGTTTGCCACGGATTCGTGCATCACGTCGGTAAAGGGCTTTGGATGCAGGCCCATGTACAACGTGAACACTGCAAGGATGGCGAGCATCAAGAATTCGCGCTTGTTGATGTCCTTGAGCTTCGCGACGTGATCGTTCGCGACCGCGCCGAAGTACACGCGCTTGTACATCCACAGCGTGTAGGCCGCGCCCAGGATCAGCGTGAAGGTGGCGAGGAATGCGATCCAGAAGTTGTACTTCACCGCCGCAAGAATCACCATGAATTCGCCGACGAATCCCGAGGTGCCCGGCAGGCCGCAGTTGGCCATTGCGAAGAGCATCACGAATGCCGCGAACTTGGGCATCGTGTTCACGACGCCGCCGTAATCCGCGATCTGGCGCGAATGAACGCGATCATAGAGCACGCCGATCGAAAGGAACATCGCGCCCGAGATGAAGCCGTGCGAGATCATCTGGATGAGCCCGCCTTCGACGGCGAGCTGGCTCGACGGCCCGAACATGAAAAAGCCGAGCGTGACGAAGCCCATGTGCGCGATCGACGAATATGCGACGAGCTTCTTCATATCGGCCTGCACCAGCGCGACGAGGCCGATGTAGATCACCGCGATCAGCGACAGCGTGATGACCACCGGCGCGAGGAAATGGCTCGCATCCGGCGTGATAGGCAAAGAGAAGCGCAGGAAACCGTACGCACCGAGCTTCAGCATGATCGCCGCCAGCACGACCGAGCCGCCCGTCGGCGCTTCCACGTGCGCGTCAGGCAACCACGTGTGCACCGGGAACATCGGCACCTTCACGGCGAAAGCCAGGAAGAACGCTATGAATAGCAGCACCTGCGGCGTCATGTCGAGCTTCGCGGCCTGCCACGTGGCGAGGTCGAACGTGCCCGTCTGCGTGTAGAGGTACAGCAGCGCGACCAGCATCAGGAGCGAGCCGGCCAGCGTGTACAGGAAGAACTTGAACGCCGCATACACGCGATTCGGGCCGCCCCACACACCGATGATGATGTACATCGGAATGAGTGTGGCTTCGAAGAACACGTAAAACAGCAGGCCGTCCGCCGTCGAGAACACGCCGATCATGATGCCCGAGAGGATCAGGAAGGCGGCCATGTACTGCGCCACGCGTTCGGTGATCACTTCCCAGCCGGCGATCACGACGATCACCGTGATGAGCGCGGTCAGCACGACGAACCACATCGAGATGCCGTCCACACCGAGGTGATACGTGATGTTGAAGCGCTCGATCCAGCTCGTTTGCTCCACGAACTGAAGCGCGGCCGTCGACGTATCGAAGCCGGTTATGAGCGGAATCGTGACGATCAGCCCGAGCACCGAGCCGATCAGCGCGACCCAGCGCGCGGGCGCCGGGTTGCGATCGTTACCAACTGCGAGCACCAGCAGACCGAAGATGATCGGCAGCCAGATCGCGACACTGAGAATCGGAAAAGAATGCATAGGTCCCTCGCCTTATTTGCCGCCGAGCGTCACAAACAGGGTCAAGAGCCCCAACATGCCGAGAATCATGGCGAACGCGTAGTGGTAGATGTAACCGGATTGAAGGAAGCGGATCACACCGGCGAACCAGCCCATGAACCGCGCACTGCCGTTGACGATGCCGTCGATGACGACCACATCGCCCTCTTTCCACAGACCGCGGCCGATGGCGACCGCGCCCTTCGCGAACACGACCTCGTTGATCTTGTCGCAGTAGTACTTGTTTTCGAGCAGCACGTAGATCGGGCGGAACGTGCGCGCCACGACCGCGGGCAGGTCCGGGCGCTTCATATAGAAGAACCACGCGACGATCACGCCGAACGCCGCGAGCCAAACCGGACCCGGCGTGACGATGCCGTGCAGCGCCATTGCGCCCCAGCCGTGGAATTCTTCAGCCATTTCCTTCAGACCTTCGTGGTTCTCACCGATGAAGATCACCTTGTCGAACGCCACGCCGTGCGCGAAGAAGTCACCGTAGATCATCGGGCCGATCATGATCGCGCCGATGATGATCGACGGAATCGCGAGCAGCACGAGCGGCAGCGTCACCACCCAGGGCGTTTCATGCGGCACGTGAGCGTGGCCGTGATCGTCGTGACCGTGCCCATCGTCATGACCGTGACCGTGCGCTTCGGCCTGGCCCATCGGCGAATCGGGATGCTTCGGACCGCGGAAGCGCTCTTTGCCGTGGAACACCATGAAATACATGCGGAACGAGTACAGCGCCGTGACGAACACGCTCGCGACCACCGCGAAATACGCGAAGCCCGAGCCTGCCAGATGCGAGTACTTCACGGCCTCGATGATCGAGTCCTTCGAGTAGAAGCCCGAGAAGAACGGCGTGCCGATCAGCGCGAGCGAACCGACGAGCGACGTGATCCACGTGATCGGCATGTACTTGCGCAGGCCGCCCATGTTGCGCATGTCCTGATCGTGGTGCATGCCGATGATGACCGAGCCCGCGCCGAGGAACAGCAGCGCCTTGAAGAACGCGTGCGTGCCGAGGTGGAACACAGCGACCGGGTAGGCCGAAACGCCGAGCGCGACCGTCATGTAGCCGAGCTGCGAGAGCGTCGAGTACGCGACCACGCGCTTGATGTCGTTCTGCACGACGCCGAGAAAACCCATAAACAAGGCCGTGATCGCGCCGATGACCGTGACGAACGAGAGCGCCGCGTCGGAATGCTCGAAGAGCGGCGACATGCGCGTCACCATGAAGATGCCGGCCGTCACCATGGTCGCCGCGTGGATCAGCGCGGAGATCGGCGTCGGGCCTTCCATCGAGTCCGGCAGCCAGACGTGCAGCGGGAATTGCGCCGACTTGCCCATCGCGCCGATGAAGAGGCAAATGCACGCGACCGTCAGGAGACCCCATTGCGTGCCCGGGAAAGTCATGGCCGCGAGCTTGTCGCCTTGCGCGAACACGTCGGCGTAGTTCAGCGAACCGCCGAATGCGAGCAACAGGCCGATGCCGAGCAGGAAGCCGAAGTCACCCACGCGGTTCACGATGAACGCCTTCATGTTGGCGTAGATCGCGCTCTCACGCGTGAAGTAGAAGCCGATCAGCAGGTACGACACGAGGCCCACCGCTTCCCAGCCGAAGAACAGCTGCAGGAAGTTGTTGCTCATGACGAGCATCAGCATCGAGAACGTGAAAAGCGAGATGTACGAGAAGAAGCGCTCGTAGCCGACTTTCTCGTCCGCCATGTAGCCGATCGTGTAGATGTGCACCATCAGCGAGACGAAGGTCACGATGACCATCATCATGGCGGTCAGCGAGTCGACCAGGAAGCCGACTTCCATCTTGAGCGCGCCGACGTTCATCCATTCGTAGATGGTCGCGTTGAAGCTCGCGCCGTGCATCACGTCGTTGAAGACGAACAACGAAAGGATGAACGAGATGAAGACGCCGAGGATCGTCACGCGGTGCGCGCCCTTGCGCCCTACCCATTTCGCGAACAGCCCTGCGATCAGCGAGCCCGCAAGCGGCGCCAGCGGGACCGCGAGCAGGAGGTTTTCATTAAGTGTCGTGGACATAACTGCCTAGCCTGAAATTAACCTTTGAGCTGATCGAGGTCCTCGACGTTAATCGTGTCGAGGCTACGGAACAGGGTCACGAGAATCGCGAGGCCGATCGCGGCTTCAGCAGCGGCGACGGTCAGCACGAAGAACACGAAAATCTGGCCGTGCACATCGCCCAGATAGTGTGAGAACGCGACGAAATTGGTGTTCACCGCGAGCAGCATCAATTCGATGGCCATCAGGATGATGATGACATTGCGGCGGTTCAGGAAGATGCCGACGATGCTGATCGCAAAGAGGATCGCACCGAGCACGAGGTAATGGGCAAGACTCAACATATTCGATATCTCCTTCGCGCTCAGCCCTTGTTGTCGACCGTGCCCGCGCCGATGTTGCCGGTCACGGCAGGTTCGGTGGAGGCGTCCGGCGCCTCCGTCTCGGACTTCATCTTCACGATTCGCACGCGGTCTTGAGCGCGCACCTTGACTTGCTGGCTGACCGTTTGCGTCTTCTTGTCCTTCTTGTCGCGGACCGTGAGCGAGATCGCCGCGATGATCGCGACCAGCAGCACGAGGCCAGCGATTTCGAACGCGAAGATGTAATCGGTGTAGATGACCTTGCCGATCAGTTGCGTGTTCGGCATCACCGCTGCGCCAGTCACCGCCGCCGAGGTTTCGGGCGTGACCGTGCCGCCGTAGCCGTGCCACAGGATCAGCGCCGTTTCGATCACGATGATCGCGCCGACGATGCTCGCGAGCGGCACGAAGCGCTTGAAATCCCGCCGCAGCACGTCGATGTTGATGTCGAGCATCATGACCACGAACAGGAACAGCACCATCACGGCGCCGACGTACACGAGAACCAGCAGAATCGCGAGGAATTCGGCTTGCAGCAGCATCCAGATCGCGGCCGCGTTGAAGAACGAGAGCACGAGGAAGAGCGCGGATGACACCGGGTTGCGCGAAGTGATCACCTTCAGCGCGGAAACGACCAGCAGCAGCGCGAAGATATAGAACAGTACGGTTGTGAATTCCATGATTACCGGTTCATCGTTAGGCCATCATCAGGCATGGTGTGTCGGCGCTCGTGGCTGTTCTTCCTTTGAACGGACAGAACACGACCTCGGCGCGCGCCGCAGTGTGCCAAACAGCAACAACAAAGTCGCTCTGGCGCGATGCCCGGAACATCAGGTTCCGGGCATCGCACTCATATCAACGATAAGGCGCGTCAGCCGCCTTCGACGCGGCGATTTCCGTCTCGTAGCGATCGCCCACCGCAAGCAGCATGTCTTTTGTGAAATACAGGTCGCCGCGCTTTTCGCCGTGATATTCGAGAATATGCGTCTCGACGATCGAGTCGACCGGGCAGCTTTCTTCGCAGAAACCGCAGAAGATGCATTTGGTCAGGTCGATGTCGTAACGCGTCGTGCGACGGGTGTTGTCCGCGCGCGTTTCCGATTCGATCGTGATCGCCATCGCCGGGCACACTGCTTCGCACAGCTTGCAGGCGATGCAGCGCTCCTCGCCGTTTTCGTAACGGCGCAGCGCGTGCAGGCCGCGAAAACGCGGCGAGATCGGGGTCTTTTCTTCCGGGAACTGCACCGTGATCTTGCGCTGGAACGTGTAACGACCCGTCAGCGCGAGACCCTTCAGCAGCTCGGTCAGGAAGAAGGTTTTGAAGAAGTTCTGAATTGCGTTCATGATGATTTGGTCCGCTCTTGTCCTGGGTTCGTCCGACTACTTCCAGATGTTGAGCGGCGACATGATCCAGAAACCGACCACGACCACCCAGACCACCGACACCGGCAGGAAGACCTTCCAGCCGAGGCGCATGATCTGGTCGTAGCGGTAACGCGGGAAAGTCGCACGCGCCCAGATGAAGACCGACAGCAGCAGGAAAACCTTGAAAACAAACCAGAATACGCCCGGAATGAACGTCAGGAAGCCAAACGGTGCATCCCAGCCGCCGAGGAACAGCGTCGTCGCGATCGCCGAGATCACGATCATGTTGATGTACTCGGCGAGGAAGAACAGCGCGAACGCCATGCCCGAGTAATCGATCATGTGGCCCGCGACGATTTCCGATTCGCCTTCCACCACGTCGAACGGGTGACGGTTCGTTTCGGCGATGCCCGAGATGAAGTACACGACGAACATCGGCAGGAGCGGCAGCCAGTTCCACGACAGGAAGTTGACCCCGAAGCCCGCGAAAATGCCGCGTTGCTGCGAGTGCACGATTTCCGACATGTTCAGCGAACCCGCGACCATCAGTACCACGACGAGCGCGAAGCCCATCGAGATTTCGTAGGACACCATCTGCGCCGCGGCGCGCATCGCGCCGAGGAACGCGTACTTCGAGTTCGACGCCCAGCCGGCGAGAATCACGCCGTACACGCCAATCGACGAAATGGCCATGGCGTACAGCAGCCCAGCGTTGATGTCGCCGAGCACCGCCTTTGCCTGGAACGGAATGACCGCCCAGACCGCGAAGGCCGGCACCACGGTCATGATCGGCGCGATCATGTAGATCCACTTGCTGGCCGCCGTCGGCTGAATGACTTCCTTGAGCAGAAGCTTCAGCACGTCTGCGATCGGCTGCAGCAAACCAGCCGGACCGACGCGGTTCGGGCCAAGACGCACGTGCATCCAGCCGATGAGCTTGCGTTCCCAGAGAATCAGGTACGCCACGCACAGCAGGATGACCACCGAAACCACCAGGATGCGGACCACCGCCCACACCGTCGGCCATGCGAAGCCCAGAAGCTGCGAGCCGCCTGCGTTGATCGTATCGAACAAGCCCATTTTTACGCCTTCTCCACTACCAGTTCACCGAACAGGCCGCCGAGCGCGGCGCCAGCCGTCGTGCCCGCCGACACGCGGACCACCGATTCCGCGAGGTTCGCATCGCGGACCGCGGGCAATGTCACCGACAGATTACCTTGGCGGATACGCACTGCTTCGCCGTCCTTCAGGCCGAGCTTGTCGAACAGCGCGGTCGGGAGGCCCGCCACGTTCGCATCGCGTGCGGCCGCCGTCAGATGCAGCGACGGCGCGCGGCGCACGAGCGCATCGGCGTGATAGATCGGCACATCGGCGAGACGCTGCAGGCCGCTGCCGTTCAACGCGATGTTCGATGCCGCGCGCCGCGCCTGCACCGTCGTCTTGTTCGAAAGCCGCGCGCTCAGATCGCCCGTGCCCAACGCCGCGATACGCACTTCTTCAGCCGTGTCGAACTCGAAGCCCGGCAGACCGAGGATCGTGCCCAACACGCGCAACACCTTCCAGCCCGGACGCGTTTCGCCCAGCGCGCGCACGACGCCGTTGAACGACTGCGCCGTGCCTTGCGCGTTGACGAACGTGCCCGACGTTTCCGTGAACGGCGCGATCGGCAGCAGCACGTCCGCGTAGTCCATGCCGTGCTTGAACGGCGACATCACGACGACCATTTCCGCGGCCTTCAGCGCGGCGATGGCCTGCGCCGGACTGGCCGTGTCGAATTCCGGCTCGGCGTTCAGCAGCACGTAGCCCTTGCGCGGCTGCTCGAACACTTCGCGTGCGTTGAGACCGCCCTCGCCCGGCAATGCATCGACGAGATGCGCGCCGACCGAGTTCGCGCCTTCCGTAAGGAAGCCGAGCGTCGCGCCGGTATTGTCGGCGATCCACTGGGCCGCCGCCTGAATTTGCGCAAAATCCGGATGCTGAACCGCGAGGTTGCCGAGTAGCACGACGCGCACTTCGCCCGCCGACAGCGATGCCGCGACGTCTTTCGCCGCCGCCGACACTTCGCGTGCTGCGAACGCGTCCGGCAGCGCGACGCCGCGCGCTTCCGCAACCGCGGCAGCGATGCCGGCCAACTGATCCAGCCACGCCGACGGCGCCGCGACCAGGCGATGCGCGGTCGGAATAAGCGAGTCGTCGTTGCTGGCGTTGAGGAAAGTGATCTTCGCGCCATTCTTCGCTGCCTGACGCAGACGCGCGGCGAACAGCGGATGATCGCGACGCAGGAACGAGCCGATCACGAATGCGGTGTCGATGGTCGACAAATCCGCGATTTTCGTACCGAGCCACGGCGCGCCGACGCTCACCGGCGCCGAGAAATCGTTCTGGCGCAGACGGAAGTCGACGTTCGGCGTGCCGACGCCTTCAGCCAGTTGCTTCAGCAGATGCAGTTCTTCGACCGTGCTGTGCGGCGTGGCCAATGCGGCGATGGCGTTCGCGCCATGATCCGCCTTGATGCCCTTCAAACCCTTCGCGACGTATTCGAGCGCGGTCTGCCAGTCGGTTTCGATCCAGTTGCCGCCCTGCTTCAACATCGGCGTGGTGAGACGCTCGTCGCCGTTCAGCCCTTCGTACGAGAACCGGTCCTTGTCCGAGATCCAGCATTCGTTGATGGTTTCGTTTTCCATCGGCAGAACGCGCATCACACGGTTGTTCTTCACTTGCACCACGAGGTTCGCGCCGACCGAATCGTGCGGGCTCACCGACTTGCGGCGCGACAGTTCCCACGTACGCGCGCTGTAGCGGAACGGCTTGCTCGTCAACGCACCGACCGGGCACAGGTCGATCATGTTGCCCGACAGTTCCGAATCCACGGTCTTGCCGACGAACGACGTGATTTCCGAATGCTCGCCGCGACCCAGCATGCCGAGCTCCATCACGCCGGCGACTTCCTGGCCGAAGCGAACGCAGCGCGTGCAGTGGATGCAGCGCGACATCTCTTCCATCGAGATGAGCGGGCCGACGTTCTTGTGGAACACCACGCGCTTTTCTTCGCTGTAGCGCGACTGCGACTTGCCGTAACCGACGGCCAGATCCTGCAACTGGCACTCGCCGCCCTGATCGCAGATCGGGCAATCGAGCGGGTGGTTGATCAGCAGGAATTCCATCACCGACTGCTGAGCCTTCACGGCCTTGTCGGACGTGGTGCGCACGATCATCCCGTTCGACACCGGCGTAGCGCAGGCGGGAACAGCCTTCGGCATCTTCTCGACTTCGACGAGGCACATCCGGCAGTTCGCCGCGATCGAGAGCTTCTTGTGATAGCAGAAGTGAGGAATGTACGTATCGACCTTGTGCGCAGCCTGGATCACCATGCTGCCTTCAGGCACCTCGACCGTCTTGCCGTCAATTTCTAGTTCAACCATGATGGATAAAGATCCTCAACCCATGTCCGCGCATCTGACTGCGCGCCTGATTACGCGGTAAGCGCTTCGGACGGCGCATGATGCGCGTGCCCGCCGACGAGACAATGCTTGTGCTCGACGTGATATTCGAATTCGTCCCAGAAGTGCTTGAGCATGCCGCGCACGGGCATTGCCGCAGCATCGCCCAGCGCGCAGATCGTGCGACCCATGATGTTCTCGGCGACTGAATTCAGCAGATCCAGATCTTCCTTGCGGCCGAGACCGTGCTCGATGCGATGCACCACGCGATACAGCCAGCCCGTGCCCTCACGGCACGGCGTGCACTGACCGCACGACTCTTCATAGTAGAAGTACGACAGGCGCAACAACGAGCGCACCATGCAGCGCGTTTCGTTCATCACGATGACCGCGCCCGAGCCCAGCATCGAGCCGGCCTTCGCGATCGAATCGTAGTCCATGTCGGTCGCGAGCATCATGTCGCCTGGCACGACCGGCGCGGACGAGCCACCCGGAATCACGGCCTTGACCGACTTGCCGCGCACACCGCCCGCCAGTTCCATCAGGGTCGAGAACGGCGTGCCGAGAGGGACTTCGTAGTTGCCCGGACGATTGACGTCGCCCGACACCGAGAAAATCTTCGTGCCACCGTTGTTCGGCTTGCCGAGTTCGAGGTAGTTCTGCGGGCCGACTTCCAGCAGGAACGGCACGGCCGCGAACGTTTCGGTGTTGTTGATCGTGGTCGGCTTGCCGTACACGCCGAAGCTCGCCGGGAACGGCGGCTTGAAGCGCGGCTGGCCTTTCTTGCCTTCGAGCGATTCGAGCAGCGCGGTTTCTTCGCCGCAAATGTACGCGCCGTAACCGTGGTGCGCATACAACTCGAACGAGAACCCGGAGCCCAGGATGTTCGCGCCGAGATAGCCGGCCTGGCGCGCTTCTTCGAGCGCCGCCTCGAACACGCGATAGACTTCGAAAATCTCGCCGTGGATATAGTTGTAGCCGATGGTGATGCCCATCGCATACGCGCCGATGGCCATGCCTTCGATCAACGCGTGCGGGTTCCAGCGCAGGATGTCGCGATCCTTGAACGTGCCAGGCTCGCCTTCGTCCGAATTGCAGACGAGATACTTCTGCCCCGGAAACTGACGCGGCATGAAGCTCCATTTGAGGCCGGTCGGGAAGCCCGCACCGCCGCGGCCGCGCAGACCCGACGCCTTGACGTCGGCGATCACCTGCTCGGGCGAAATCTTCTCTTCGAGAATGCGGCGCAGCTGCTTGTAGCCACCGCGCGCGACGTAATCTTCGAGATGCCAGTTCTCACCGGTAAGTCCAGCGAGGATCAGCGGCTTGATGTGACGATCGTGGAGTGACGTCATTTCGAAAGTTCCTCGATCAACTGGTCGATCTTCTCGCGGCTCATGAAGCTGCACATGCGATGGTTGTTCACGAGCAGCACGGGCGCGTCGCCGCAGGCGCCGAAGCACTCGCCTTCCTTGAGCGTGAATTTGCCATCGGCCGTGGTCTCGCCGAAATCGATTCCAAGCTTCTGCTTGAGATATTCGGCGGCGCTGTCCGAACCGCCGTCCGGACCGAGCTGGCAAGGCAGATTCGTGCAGAGCGTGATCTTGTGCTTACCGACCGGCTTCAGCTCGTACATCGTGTAGAACGTGGCGACTTCCTGCACCGCCACGGGCGGCATGCTCAGGTAATCGGCCACGAACTGCATGACTTCGGGCGAGAGCCAACCATGCTCTTCCTGAGCGACAGCAAGCGCCGCCATCACCGCCGATTGCTTTTGCTCGGCGGGATACTTCGCGACCGCGCGATCGATTTCTTTCAGGCCTTCAGCTGAGATCATTTTCAGACACGACTCTTTCAATTCCTACCGAACGAAAACCTGCCGCGCCCTTCGTATTGCGGCAGACCTGGCGTTCCTGCGGATTCCTGTTATTGCTTTCGCGTTTTCATGCACGGCGGCTCGACGAGCACACCGCGCAGGCGGCAGTGAATCAGCGATCGATCTCGCCGAACACGATGTCTTGCGTACCGATGATCGTCACAGCGTCGGCGATCATGTGGCCTCGCGCCATTTCATCGAGCGATGCGAGATGCGCATAGCCCGGCGCGCGAATCTTCAGGCGATACGGCTTGTTCGCGCCATCCGAAATCAGGTAGATGCCGAACTCGCCCTTCGGGTGCTCCACGGCCGCGTACGTTTCGCCTTCCGGCACGTGGAAGCCTTCGGTGAAGAGCTTGAAATGGTGAATCAGCTCTTCCATGTTGCTCTTCATGCCGACGCGCGACGGCGGCGCAACCTTGTGATTATCGACCATCACAGGGCCGGGATTCTTGCGCAGCCACGCAATGCACTGTTGGGCGATGCGGACCGACTGACGCATTTCTTCCACGCGCACCAGATAGCGGTCGTAGCAATCGCCATTCACGCCGACGGGGATATCGAAGTCGAGCTGATCGTACACTTCGTAGGGCTGCTTCTTGCGCAAGTCCCACTCGATGCCCGAGCCGCGCAACATCGCGCCCGAAAGACCCATCTGCAACGCGCGCTCCGGACTCACCACGCCGATGCCCACGAGACGCTGCTTCCAGATGCGGTTGTCGGTGAGCAGCGTTTCGTACTCGTCGACACAACCCGGAAAGCGATTGAAAAAGTCTTCGATGAAGTCGAGCAACGAGCCTTGGCGGGTCTCGTTCATCCTGTCGAGCGCCTTCGCGTTGCGGATCTTCGACGCCTTGTATTGCGGCATCGCGTCCGGCAGATCGCGATAGACACCGCCCGGACGATAGTAGGCCGCGTGCATGCGCGCGCCCGACACCGCCTCGTAGACGTCCATCAGGTCTTCGCGCTCGCGAAACGCGTAGAGGAACACCGCCATTGCGCCGACGTCCAGCGCGTGCGAGCCGATCCACATCAGGTGATTCAGCACACGCGTGATTTCGTCGAACAGCACGCGGATGTACTTCGCGCGGATCGGCACGTCGATGCCGAGCAGCTTTTCGATAGCCAGCACATAGCCGTGCTCGTTGACCATCATCGACACATAGTCGAGACGGTCCATATACGGCACGGACTGCAGAAAGGTCTTGGTCTCGGCGAGCTTCTCGGTCGCGCGATGCAGCAGACCGATGTGCGGGTCGGCGCGCTGAATCACTTCGCCGTCGAGTTCCAGCACGAGGCGCAGCACGCCGTGCGCTGCCGGGTGCTGCGGGCCAAAGTTCAGCGTGTAATTCTTGATCTCTGCCATGGCGTTCTCTTAATGTTTCAGACCGCCATAGCGATCTTCGCGGATCACGCGCGGCGTGATTTCGCGCGGTTCGATCGTCACGGGCTGGTAGACCACGCGCCTCTCCTCCGGGTCGTAGCGCATTTCGACGTAACCGGAGACCGGAAAGTCCTTGCGGAACGGATGGCCGATGAAGCCGTAGTCCGTGAGAATGCGGCGCAGGTCGGGATGGCCTTCGAACACGATGCCGTAGAGGTCGAACGCCTCACGCTCGTACCAGTTCGCCGACGACCAGATGTCGACCACCGAAGGCACGATGGGCACTTCGTCGTCCGGAGCGAACACGCGCACACGCACGCGCCAGTTGTTCGTGATCGAGAGAAGATGGCTCACGGCCGCGAAACGCGGACCGTCGTAGACGCCGTCGCCGTAGGTCGAATAATCGACGCCGGAGAGGTCCATGAGCTGCTCGAAGCGCAGCGACGAGTCGTCGCGCAGCTGCTTGCAGACGTCCAGATAGTTGGCCGCCTTGACGACGACCGTCACCTGACCCAGCGACTCGGTAATGCTCTGGAGACGGTCGCCAAACGCCGTCTCGAGGTTCGCTTTGAGGGTCTCGAGTTTGCTTGCCATAGTTTGGGGAGACTCAGCCCTTACTGACGGGCAATGGTGTTGGTGCGGCGAATCTTCGCCTGCAACTGGATCACGCCGTAGACCAGGGCTTCGGCGGTCGGAGGACAACCGGGAACGTACACATCGACCGGCACGATCCGGTCGCAGCCACGCACGACCGAATACGAATAGTGATAGTAGCCGCCGCCGTTTGCGCACGAACCCATGGAGATGACCCAGCGCGGCTCGGCCATCTGGTCGTACACCTTACGAAGCGCGGGCGCCATCTTGTTGCACAGCGTGCCGGCAACGATCATCACGTCGGACTGGCGCGGACTCGGACGAAACACCACGCCGAAACGATCCAGATCGTAACGGGCGGCGCCCGCGTGCATCATTTCGACCGCGCAGCATGCGAGACCGAACGTCATCGGCCATAAGGAGCCGGTGCGCGTCCAGTTGATGAGCTTGTCAGCCGTGGTGGTGACAAAGCCTTCCTTCAAGACCCCTTCGATACTCATTTGTTTTCCACTCCAGATGAGCCGCCAGCCAAAGCCGCCCATGAATCCGGTAATCTAACTGTCATTCCCAGTCGAGTCCGCCCTTTCTCCAGATGTAGGCGAAACCAAGCAAAAATTCGAGCAGAAAAATCATCATCGCCAGGAAACCAGGCCAGCCGATGTCGCGCAGGGACACGCCCCACGGGAACAGGAACGCCGTCTCAAGATCGAATATGATGAAAAGAATCGCGACGAGATAGTAGCGCACATCGAACTTCATACGCGCGTCTTCGAAGGCTTCGAAGCCGCATTCGTACGGCGCATTTTTCTCGGTGTCGGGCCTGTTGGGACCAAGGATCTTGCCGATACTGACCAACGCTATACCCAAACCAAGGCCTACCACAATAAACAAGAAGACGGGGTAATAGGGTGCGAGGTTCAAGGCTATCCTCAGATCGGTAGATGTGGCCTGTATTGATTGGAGCGCTTCAGCCGGGACGGACCACCCGGCGGGAGATATCACTTGGGACCGCTCACGATATCAGCACACTGTGACAACCGCTTTGATGGTTGTCGATGCCGACATGAAAACGTAAGCGTACTCCAGAAGTGACAATGCCAGCCGAAGCGATGCATGCGGCTGGCATTGGATAACTTTGGTGCCGACGGCGAGACTCGAACTCGCACAGCTTTCGCCACTACCCCCTCAAGATAGCGTGTCTACCAATTTCACCACGTCGGCACTGTACTGCAATCCGGGAAAACTACTTCTTAATTGCCGCGAATCGCTTCAAGACTTGAATTATAACTGGGCCCTACGAATTGTTCAACGCACAAAATGCAAATTTCGCGAAAAATCTGTTCTGGCGTTATTTGGGAACGTCAGCGCCCGGCGCGGACGAAGCGACCGGTGCCGAAGCAGGCGCAGAGGCCCCCGCGGACACAGATGCCGGCACGGGAGCCGCGCCGCCCAGCACGCCCGCGGACGTCTGCGGCTTGTAGCTGCCGAGGTAAGTCAGCGTCAGCGTCGTCACGAAAAAGACCGCGGCGAGAACCGCGGTGGTACGCGACAGAAAGTTGGCCGAACCCGTTGCACCGAACAGACTGCCCGATGCGCCGCTACCGAAGGCCGCGCCCATGTCCGCGCCCTTGCCGTGCTGAAGCAGCACGAGGCCGATAACACCCAACGCCGACAACAACTGAACGACGATAATCAATGTCTTCAAATACAGCATTTCAACTCACCCGATTCCTGATGTTCCGTGACACGTTCGTGTCGCACGATGCTCTTTCGCCTGCCCTGCCCGCCCGCCGTTAGACGCTCAATGCGTAACGGTTTGCGCCGCCCGGCAGATCGCCAAAAATTCCTTCGACTGCAGCGACGCGCCGCCAATCAGCCCGCCGTCGATGTCCTTTTGCCCGAACAGCTCCTCCGCGTTTTCCGGCTTCACGCTGCCGCCATACAAGAGCGGCACGTTCGCAACCGTCGCACCCTTCTCCAGCAGCTTGCGACGCAGGAACGCATGGACATCCTGCGCCTGCCCCGGCCGTGCGGTCTTGCCCGTGCCGATCGCCCAGACCGGTTCGTACGCGACCACGATGCCCGCCGCCTGCTCTTCGGTCAGAGTCGACAGCACGGCCTCAAGCTGAGTGCCGATGACCTGCTCGGTCGTGCCCGCCTCACGCTCTTCCAGCGTTTCGCCGACGCAGAGAATCGGCGTAAGCCCCGCTTCGATTGCGCGCTGCGCTTTCGAGGCAACGAGTTCCGGACTTTCGAGATGATACGCGCGTCGCTCCGAATGCCCGACGATCGCGTATGTGACGCCGAAATCCGCCGCCATCTGGGCCGCGACTTCGCCGGTGAAGGCCCCGCCCGTATGCGCCGACACATCCTGAATGCCCCAACGCACCACCGAGCCGCTCAGGAGCGCCTGCGATTGCGCGAGATAAGGACAGGGCACGCACACGCCGACGCTCACGCCCTTTTGCAAAGCCGATGCACCTGCGGCGACTTCGGTCAGCAAGGTCGCATTGTCCCCGATGCGGCCGTGCATCTTCCAGTTGCCCACCACCAGTTTCGCTCGTTCTCTGGACATATGTCTCGTCAGTCGGCGACGGCTTGCAAGAGCCGCCCTGTTATAAAAATGAACCGCTACGAACCGCAAACTGCTTGCAAAACAGGCGATTTTACTGTGTTCCGACGAAACCGGTCAAACCGTCAAAAGCGGGACGCAACATGCAGCACGCGCCCGCAATGAAAATTCACACGTCGTCGCGCCAGTCGAGCACGATCTTGCCGACATGCGTGCTGCTTTCCATCAGCGCGTGCGCGGCGGCCGCATCGTGCGCCGGGAAGACCTGATGGATCACCGGCTTGATGCGTCCGGCCTCAATTTCCGGCCAAACGCGCTCCTTCAGCTTTGCCGCGAGCTTCGCCTTGAACGCGACAGGACGCGGACGCAGCGTCGAGCCTGTGATAACGAGACGCCGCCGCAGCACGTCGTTCAGATTGATCTCCGCCTTCGCGCCGCCGAGCAGCGCGATCACGCAGATGCGGCCGCCGTCGGCCAGCGCCTTGAGCTCGCGCTGAAGATAATCGCCGGCGACCATGTCCAGAATGACGTCGACGCCGCGGTCGTTCGTCAGCGACTTGACCACTTCGACGAAATCCTCCGTCTTGTAGTTGATCGCCCGTTCCGCGCCGAGCGCTTCGCACGCGCGGCACTTTTCATCGGTGCCGGCCGTGGCGAACACGCGAAAGCCAAGCGCCTTGGCGATTTGAATCGCCGTCACGCCGATGCCGCTCGATCCGCCCTGCACGAGTAGCGTCTCTTCCTCGCCGTTCTCGCCCGCGCCCAACTGACCGCGCTCGAACACATTGCTCCACACCGTGAAGAACGTCTCGGGCAAAGAAGCGGCCTCGATGTCCGACAGGCCCTTCGGCACCGGCAAACACTGTTCGAGCGGCGCCACCGCATATTCGGCGTACCCGCCTCCGGCGAGCAGCGCGCACACGCGATCGCCTTTTTTCAGACCGAACGGGTTGTGCCTGGGATCGAAATCGCCATCGACGATTTCACCGGCGACCTCCAGCCCCGGCAGATCCGACGCGCCCGGCGGCGGCGCATAAGCGCCCTTGCGCTGGAACACGTCCGGCCGGTTCACGCCGGAAGCGGCCACTTTGATCAACACCTCGCACTTACCCGGCGCAGGCGTCGGACGCTCGCCGAGTTTCAGGACTTCGGGTGCGCCAAACTCAGTGATTTCGATGGCCTTCATATCCTCTCCCTGTGCCGACCAGAGTTACTGTGGATCCGAACCGGATGGCACTGCGCGCGCGTTAAGCAATCCGCGCTCCACACACTGCCATCGAGTCCGAAAACGCGTCGGACAATGCATAGCGTCCGACGCGTCATACATGAAAACGGCCGGCTCGCTAAAGCGGCCGGCCGTCTACACATTAACGCATTACTGCTGCGGATGCGTGGGTTCTGCTTGCTGCGCGCCTTCGTTCAGAAGCGCCTTCGCCGAGAGACGCACGCGACCCTTTTCGTCCGTCTGAATGACCTTGACCTTCACGATCTGGCCTTCCTTCAGGTAGTCGTTGATGTCCTTCACGCGCTCGTTGACGATCTCCGAGATGTGCAGCAGACCGTCCTTGCCCGGCAGGATGTTCACGATCGCGCCGAAGTCGAGCAGCTTGAGCACCGGGCCTTCGTAGATCTGACCGACTTCCACTTCCGCCGTGATGTTCTCGATGCGCTTCTTCGCGTCGGCCATGCCTTCCGAGCTCGTGCTCGCGATCGTCACGACGCCGTCGTCCGAAATGTCGATGGTCGTGCCGGTTTCTTCCGTCAGCGCGCGGATCACCGAACCGCCCTTGCCGATCACGTCGCGGATTTTTTCCGGATTGATCTTGATGGTGATCATGCGCGGCGCGTAGTCCGACAGTTCCGTGTTCGTGTGCGGAACCGCGGCGGTCATCTTGCCGAGGATGTGCATGCGGCCTTCCTTCGCCTGCGCGAGCGCGACCTGCATGATTTCCTTCGTGATGCCCTGGATCTTGATGTCCATCTGCAGCGCCGTGACGCCTTGCGACGTGCCGGCCACCTTGAAGTCCATGTCGCCGAGGTGATCTTCGTCGCCCAGGATGTCGGTCAGAACCGCGAACTTGTTGTCTTCGAGAATCAGGCCCATCGCGATGCCCGCGACGTGCGCTTTCATCGGCACGCCGGCGTCCATCAGCGCGAGGCAGCCGCCGCAGACCGAAGCCATCGACGACGAACCGTTCGATTCCGTGATTTCCGACACAACGCGGATCGAGTAGCCGAATTCGTCGGCGCTCGGCAGACACGCGACCAGCGCGCGCTTGGCCAGACGGCCGTGACCGATTTCACGACGCTTCGGCGAACCGACGCGGCCCGTCTCGCCCGTCGCGAACGGCGGCATGTTGTAGTGGAGCATGAAACGCTCGCGGTATTCGCCTTCGAGCGCGTCGATGTTCTGCTCATCGCCCTTCGTGCCGAGCGTTGCGACGACCAGCGCCTGCGTCTCGCCACGCGTGAACAGCGCCGAACCGTGCGTACGCGGCAACACGCCCGTGCGGATTTCGATCGGACGAACCGTGCGCGTGTCGCGACCGTCGATGCGCGGCTCGCCGTTCAGGATCTGCGTGCGGACGATCTTCGCTTCGATGTCGAACAGGACGTTGCCGACCGTAGCCGCATCGGCCGCTACCGTGCCGCCCGCCGCGGCTTCTTCCGCCAGCTTCGCCGACGTCGCCGCGTAGACTTCCTTTAGCTTGGCCGAACGCGCCTGCTTGTTGCGCAACTGATAAGCCGCTTCGAGTTCCGGCTTGGCGATTTCCGCGACGCGCGCGATGAGCGCCTCGTTCTTCGGCGCCGGCTTCCAGTCCCACTCGGGCTTGCCGCCGTCGCGCACGAGTTCATGGATCGCGTCGATGGCGACTTGCATCTGCTCGTGGCCGAACACGACTGCGCCGAGCATCACTTCTTCGGAAAGCTGCTTCGCTTCCGATTCCACCATCAGCACTGCGCGCTCCGTGCCCGCGACGACGAGATCGAGCGCCGATTCCTTCATCTGCGGGCGCGTCGGGTTCAGGACGTACTCGTTGTTGATGTAGGCGACGCGCGCGGCGCCGACCGGACCGTTGAACGGCAGACCCGACACGGCGAGCGCGGCGGATGCGCCGATCAGCGCCGGAATGTCGGCCGGGACGTCCGGATTCAGCGACAGGACGTGGATCACGACCTGCACTTCGTTATAGTAGCCTTCCGGGAAAAGCGGGCGCAGCGGACGGTCGATCAGGCGCGAGATGAGCGTTTCGCCTTCCGACGGACGGCCTTCGCGGCGGAAGAAGCCGCCCGGAATCTTGCCGGCGGCGTAGGTCTTTTCGAGGTAGTCGACAGTCAGCGGGAAGAAGTCCTGACCCGGCTTGGCGGTCTTCGCGCCGACGACGGTTGCGAGCACGACGGTATCTTCG
Organism: Caballeronia glebae; assembly: GCF_001545035.1. Taxonomy (GTDB): domain Bacteria; phylum Pseudomonadota; class Gammaproteobacteria; order Burkholderiales; family Burkholderiaceae; genus Caballeronia; species Caballeronia glebae. The sequence continues at coordinate 1,090 of NZ_FCOJ02000065.1, read as the reverse complement.
ATGTCGACGATCACCGCGCCGCTTGCCTGACGCGCGACTTCACCCGTTTCGAGGCGGACGTTGTGCTGCCCCCACTTGAATTCTTTGACGATTTTATTGAACATTTCGACTCCTTCTACGTTTGCGCCGCGCCGGTCGACTGGCGCGTGCGGGAAGGTCCGGAGCCGCGCTTGAGAGGTGTGTTATGCCATTCCAGCGCGATGCGTTTCGATGAACGTCGTCGCGCTGGAATGACACAAAGCTCCGCTGCGAGGCTGGACCGAGTGTCGGGCCGGATGGATTCATCCGGCGTTAAGCCTGTGTACTGCTGAAACTTCCGGCTACGAGGCAACCAAGCGGCACCGATTGCCGAAAACGCGATCGGGCACCACTTCACGACCGAAACGCACAAAAACAAAGTGCCTGTATCAGCGGACTGACACAGGCACTTCATTAGAACGTTGGCCGCAAAGCCATGCTTGGCGCCAATTACTTGCGCAGACCCAGCTTTTCGATCAGCGAGCGATAACGATCTGCGTCCTTGCCCTTCAGGTAATCGAGCAGCTTACGGCGACGGCTCACCATGCGCAGCAGACCGCGGCGGCTGTGGTGATCCTTCGCGTGCGCCTTGAAGTGAACAGTCAGTTCGTTGATGCGGCTCGTGAGCAGTGCGACTTGCACTTCAGGAGAACCGGTGTCGTTTGCGCCGCGTGCGTGTTCAGCGACGATGTCGGACTTCTTGACTTCTGCTACGGACATTTGCTTTTCCTTTGATACAGACAGGCGGTCACGGAAGAAAGGCCGTGCCGTGGATTTACAAAAAGAATCGGTTCCGGCAATGCGCCAAAAACGAAGCGCAGAGTATATCACGGCGCAATGTCTCGCCGAAGGACTTCCGCGTGGCACGAACCGGGGACCTAGCGCGTCGGGCGCGACATCCGGCAGGTCGTGGGTTGCGCGGTCTTTTCGGCCGGGACGTGCAGAAGCGTACGGAAACCGTAACCCGAACCTTCGTTGTCGAAAGCGACGCCCTTCGTTCCCGCCTTGTCCATTTCGATCACGTAAAGGGGCTGGATCACCTGATGATCGTCGGCGCGCAGGGTCATCGCTG